>NZ_JBMDJR010000006.1:0-372994 GCF_057809295.1 Pseudomonas sp. FG35
TGATGACGGCGCCGTTGCTCAAGGTCACGGTCACCGGAGTGCCGGCGGCGTTGGTGAGGGTAGCTGTGTAGACGATCGAACCGCCTTCAGCGACAGTGCCGGTCGCGCTCAGGGTCAGATTGGTGGTGTCGGCAACGTCTGTAACCGTGGTCGATACCGGAGTCTTGTCGGCCACCAGGTTTTCGTAGTTACCACCCGAAACGCCCGTGATCGAGTTGGTCAGCGGTGCATGGCCGGTCAGCACATCGTTCGGTGCGGTAGTGGTGATGGTACCGGTGGTCTTGCCGACTTCAATGGTGATGGTCTGGCCGTTGGCCAAAGTGACAGTCACCGGCGAGCCGGTCACTGGCGCGCCCACCGTCGCGGTGTAGGTGACGGTGCCGCCTTCAGCCACCGATGTATCGGCACTCAGCTTCACGGTCGAGGTGTCGATGGTATCGGTCACTTCCGTGACGGCAGGAACGGTGCTCGGAACCAGATTCTCGAAGTTGCCGCCGGACGCATCCTTGATGGTCACTTCGACTTTGCCGGCGTCCTTGTAGACGTCGTCGGCTGGCGCCGGAACCGTCACGGTGCCGGTAGTTTTGCCAGCTTCGATGGTGATGACGGAGCCGTTGCTCAACGTCACGGTCACTGGTGTGCCCGCAGGATTGGTCAAGGTCGCGGTGTAAACAATCGAACCACCCTCGGCGACGGTGCCAGTGGCGCTCAGCGTCAGGTTGGTGATGTCGGCAACGTCGGTAACCGTGGTCGAAACCGGAGTTTTGTCGGCCACGAGGTTTTCGTAATTACCGCCGGAAACGCCGGTGATCGAGTTGGTCAGCGGTGCGTTGCCAGCCAATGCGTCATTCGGCGCGGTGGTGGTCACGGTGCCGGTGGTCTTGCCGACTTCGATGGTGATGGTCTGACCGTTGGCCAAAGTGACAGTCACCGGCGAACCGGTGACTGGTGCGCCAACCGTAGCGGTATAGGTAACGGTGCCGCCTTCTGCAACCGAAGAATCAGCCGTCAGTTTGACCGTCGACGTGTCGATGGTGTCAGTCACTTCGGTGACAGCGGGAACAGTGCTTGGCACCAGGTTCTCGAAGTTGCCGCCAGTGGCGTCCTTGATGGTGACTTCGATTTTGCCGGCGTCTTTGTAGACGTCATCGGCTGGCGCCGGAACGGTCACGGTGCCGGTAGTTTTACCCGCCTCGATGGTGATGACGGAGCCGTTGCTCAACGTCACGGTCACCGGGGTGCCGGCAGGATTGGTCAGGGTTGCGGTGTAAACGATCGAACCGCCCTCGGCCACGGAACCGGTCGCGCTCAGCGACAGGTTGGTGGTGTCGATGGAGTCGGTGACGGTGGTGGTCGCTGGCGTCGTGTTCGGCACCAGATTCTCGAAATTGCCGCCGGTGGCACCGGTAATCGTGGTGCTGACAGTGCCGCCGTTGTTGTAGACGTCATTCGGTGCGGTCGGCACGTTGACGCTGCCGGTGGTCTGGCCAGCGCCGATGGTAATCGTCGAGCCGTTCGACAGGGTGACGGTCACCGGGGTCTGCGCCGGGTTGGTCAGGGTCGCGGTGTAGGTGATCTGGCCACCTTCGACCACGGTGCCGGTGGCAGTCAGGGTCAGGCCGGTGGTGTCGATCGAGTCGGTGATGGTGGTCACCGCCGGTGTCGGGTTCGGCACCAGGTTTTCGAAGTTGCCGCCGGTGGCTCCGGTGATGGTGGTGGTGACAGTGCTGCCGTTGTTATAGACGTCATTCGGCGCGGTCGGCACGTTGACGGTGCCGGTGGTCTGGCCGGCGCCGATGGTGATGGTCGAGCCATTGGACAGGGTAACGGTCACCGGCGTCTGCGCCGGGTTGGTCAGCGTGGCGGTGTAGGTGATCTGGCCACCTTCGGTCACGCTTGGGCCGGCCGTCAGGGTGACGGTGGTGGTGTCGATGGTGTCGGTGACCTGAGTCGTGGCCGGGGTGGTCGGCGGGGTCACGGTGATGCCGCTGCCGCCGGTGGTGCCGGTGACGGTCACGTCGATCTGGGTCGGGTCGTTATAAACAGTGTCGTTCGGTGCCAGGGGCACGTTGGCGGTGCCAGTGGTGGAACCGGCCGGAATCACGATCACCGCGCCGTTGGACAGGGTGATGGTCAGGTCGGTCAGCGGCGCCTGGGTCAGGGTCGCGGTGTACACCAGCACACCGCCGGCTTCGGTGATGCTCGGCGTGGCGCTGAGGCTCAGGGTCGATTCGCGCAGGGCGTTGGCGGTGGTGTCGGTGTTCTGCCCGCCGGTGATGTTTTGCGCGGCCTGGCCTGCAGCGTTGATGCCCGCAGTCGGGAAACCGATGGTTGGGTCGACGCGGCCGGCGGTCGCATCGAGCATCACGAAGCTGTGGCCGCCACCAGCGGCACCGCCAGTCCCAGCGGCGCTCGGGCCGGCTGCGGTGGATTCAAGGGCGGTAGTCGGGTCGACACCGGCGGCGATGGCTTGTTGCAGCTCTTCCACCGACGGCGCGGCTTGCGCGGTGGCTTCGGCCAGGTCAGTGCTGGAATCCGGAGTGTCGGCGCTCCACTGAGTGTCGCGGCCCAGATCGATCGTGCGGCCATCGGCCAGTTCGAGGGACACGGCGCCGGAAACGCCGGTGTCGACCTGATCGCCGGCAAACAGCCGGTCGCCTTCAACGAGTACGCGACGGACGCCCTCTGGGGACACCACGAAAACCTGACCGACAATGCTTTTGACGATGGCAACAACACTGCTCATTGAAGACTCTCCGGGTGTCACGTTCAGTTGACTTCCATAGACCTGATGGCGATCTGCGCCGATTCAGTCTGGACGTACTTTAAAAAAAGGTGAAACAAAGTTGACGCTGGCATTCGTCAATATTTTGGCTAGATTCTTTCGCTATTAACTTTATGCCAAACTATTGACCTTCTGGGTGCCATCCTAAACAATCGCCCCAGTAATGTCACATTGATATTTATGCGGCGACCTGCCCTTCAGCGTGTGATCCAGTTCCGGTTTTAAACTTTCCGACATACGGTCATTCCGGTTGCCATCTTCCGACGCAGCTCACCAATTTGCTGTGATTCAAGACAAGAAGTTCTGGGAAATCTTTACCATGCGTTCGCACCTGTTCAAGGCTCTACCCTTCGCTCTCGCCGCGTCTTTCGTCCAAGCACAATCCTTACCAGAAGCCATGCAGCAGGCGCTGGATGTCCATCCGGAAATCCAGGCAGGGGTCAACAGCCGACTGGCCGCGGATTATCAATTAAAGGCTGCAAAAGGTGGATACCTGCCCAAGGTCGATCTGCTGGGCGGTTATGGCCGTGAAGGCACCGACAGCGTCACCACCCGTGCCAATGGTGGCGGCAATCACTGGGAAACCCTGAACCGCAGTGAGTCAAGTTTACGTCTGTCGCAAATGGTTTTTGACGGTTTTGCGACGTCCAGCGAAGTGGGGCGTCAACAAGCCACCGTCAACTCCCGCGCGTATTCCCTGCTCGGCACTTCCGAACGCACCGCGCTGACCGTGGCCCAGGTTTACCTGGATGTACTGACCCGTCGCGAGTTCGTGCGTCTGGCCGAAGAAAACCTCAAGAGCCATCAGCGCATCTACGACCAGATCCAGTTGCGCACCCAGCGCGGCGTCGGCAGCGGTGCCGACCTTGACCAGGCCGAAGCGCGGATGGCCCAGGCCCGCAACAACCTGATCACCGAGCAGACCAACCTCGCCGACTCGGAAACCAACTTCCTCAGTGCCGTCGGCCAGATGCCCGATCAACTGGAGCGTCCGGCGCCGTTCATGGCGATGATGCCGGCCAACCTGAATGAAGCGCGCCAGCAAATGCTGGAAAACAGCCCGATCCTGCGCTCGGCCGAGTCCGATATCGCCGCGGCCGAGAAGCAGTACGAGACCGCCAAGTCGACCTTCTACCCGCGCTTCGACGCCGAGCTGGGCCGCACTGCCGACAACGACCTCGATGGCCAGAACGGTCACAACAACGAATGGCAGGCCATGCTGCGCATGCGCTTCAACCTGTATTCGGGCGGCAGCAACAAGGCGGACCTGGAGTCCAAGTCCTACCTGTCGAACCAGGCGCTGGACATCCGCAACAACGCCTTGCGCCAATTGAATGAAGAACTGGGCCTGGCCTGGAACGCCCTGAACAACGCCAACGCCCAAGTGCCGATCGCTCAGCAGTACGTTGATCACAGCACCTCGGTGCGCACCGCTTACCAGCGTCAGTTCAGCCTCGGTGAACGCACCCTGCTGGATTTGCTCGACAGCGAAAACGAGTTGTTCACCGCTTCGCGCCGTCTGGCCGAGATCAAAAACATTCAGTTATTTACTCAGTATCGAATCAAGGCGACCATGGGCGAGTTACTCAAGAGCCAGGGAGTGGTCGCACCCTTGGCATCCGTTGTGCAGAACGACGTGAAGCCCAAGGTCCAGCTGCCTGGGATGAATTGAGTTGTCCCTTTTCAACTGCTAAAGAGTGTCGAGCGTGGAATCAGAAGTCAGTCGAGTTCATCTCAGTCATGATCCACGCGCGTTGCACGACGATCCGTTACTGGATGGTCTGCTCGCTCTCTGCATGCTGCATCAGAAACCCGCCAGCGCGGCCATGCTGACCACCGGCCTGCCGCTGCCAAAACAACGCCTGAGTGTCGAGCTGCTGCCCCGTGCAGCGGCGCGCGCCGGGCTGCAAGGGCGAGTCCTGCAACGCAAGCTTGAAGAAATTCCGGCGATTGCCATGCCGGCGCTGTTGCTGCTCAAGGATGGCCGCAGTGCCGTCCTGCTCGGCTGGCAGGGTGAGAACGAAGCGCGGGTGCTGCTCAGCGAAAGCGACGGCGGCGAGTCTCTGGTCAGCCGCGAACTGCTGGCCGACGACTACACCGGCAAAGTGTTCTTCGCCCAGCCCCAGCACAAATTCGACGTCAACCACGGCACGCTGATCCCGCGTGCACGCTCGTGGTTTCGCGACACCCTCAAGCGTTCGCGCTGGCTGTACGCCGACGCCATCGCTGCCAGTTTCCTGATCAACATCATCGCCATGGCCGCGCCGCTGTTCGTGATGAACGTCTACGACCGCGTGGTGCCGAACCAGGCCGAAGCGACCCTGTGGGTGCTCGCACTGGGCATCACCGGCGCCTACCTGTTCGACCTGATCCTCAAGAGCCTGCGCAGCCTGTGCCTGGATCTGGCCGGCAAGAAAACCGACCTGATCATCTCCGCCACGCTGTTCGAACGCATCGTCGGCATGGCCATGAAATACCGCCCGGCGCGGGTCGGCAGCTTTGCCCAGAACATCCACGAGTTCCAGAGTCTGCGCGACTTCCTCGCGTCGCTGACCCTGACCAGCCTGATCGACCTGCCGTTCACCCTCCTGATCTTCATTGTCATCGCGATACTCGGCGGGCATCTGGTGTGGATTCCGGTGCTGGCCTTCCCGATTGCGCTGTTGATCGGCTACGCGTTGCAGAAGCCGCTGGTGGCAACCATGGAACGCACCATGGCCCTCGGCGCCGAGCGTCAGTCGAGCCTGATCGAAACCCTCGCCGGCCTCGACGCGGTGAAGGTCAACAACGCCGAAAGCGAACGCCAGTACCAGTGGGAGCAAACCATCGGCACCCTCAGCCGTCTTGAGCTGCGGGTGAAAATGCTCTCCGGTCTGGCGATGAACATCACCCTGCTGATCCAGCAACTGGCCGGCGTGATCATGATCGTCTTCGGCGTGTACCAGATCATCGCCGGCAACCTGAGCATGGGCGGCCTGATCGCCTGCTACATGCTCAGTGGCCGCGCCCTCAGCCCGCTGGCGTCGCTGTCCGGTCTGCTGACCCGCTACCAGCAGGCGCGGGTGACCATGACCTCGGTCGACCAGATGATGGAGTTGCCGCAAGAGCGCAATTTCGAAGAGCGCCCGCTGAGCCGCAAGGTGCTGCAAGGCGCGATCGAATGCCGCCAGCTCAGCTTCACCTACCCGGAGCAACAGAATCCGGCGCTGAAGAACATCAACCTGGTGATCCGTCCCGGCGAGAAGATCGGCATCATCGGCCGCAGCGGCTCGGGCAAAAGTTCGCTGGCGAAATTGCTGGTCGGCCTCTATCAGCCGGACGACGGTGCGTTGCTGGTGGACGGCGTCGACATCCGCCAGATCGACGTCAGCGAGTTGCGCTACAACATCGGCTACGTGCCGCAGGACATCCAGCTGCTGGCCGGCACCTTGCGCGACAACTTGATTTCCGGCGCCCGTTACGTCGAAGACGAACTTGTCTTGCAGGCCGCTGAACTGGCCGGCGTCCACGAATTCGCCCGACTGCACCCGCAGGGTTATGAACTGCAAGTCGGCGAGCGTGGACAGAACCTGTCCGGCGGTCAGCGCCAGAACGTTGCCCTGGCTCGGGCGCTGTTGCTCAATCCGCCGATCCTGTTGCTCGACGAACCGACCAGCGCCATGGACAACACCGGCGAAGAACGCCTCAAGCAACGCCTCGCGGCGGTGGTGGAAAACAAGACCGTGGTGCTGGTGACGCACCGGGCATCGCTGCTGTCGCTGGTCGACCGCCTGCTGGTGGTCGACCGTGGACAGATCCTCGCCGACGGCCCGAAAGCGGCCGTCATGGAAGCGTTGAAGAAGGGGCAGATCAGTGTTGCTTAAGTCGGGTTTCAAGGATTCGATCCGCCGCTACTTCAAAGGCTCGGCATCGCTGCAGGGCCAGCCGCTGCCGGAGGTCAACAAGGCCTTGATCGAGGACGCGCCACGCGTGGTGCGCCTGACGATCTGGGCGATCATCGGTTTCTTCGTGTTCCTGATGCTGTGGGCCAACTTCGCCGTCATCGACGAAGTGACCAAGGGCGACGGCAAGGCGATTCCTTCGTCGAAGATCCAGAAAATCCAGAACCTCGAGGGCGGGATCGTCTCCGAGCTGTTCGTCAAGGAAGGCCAGATCGTCGAGGCCGGCGCGCCGCTGGTTCGCCTGGACGACACGCGTTTTGCGTCCAATGTCGGCGAGACCGAAGCGGATCGCCTGTCGATGCTGCTGCGGGTCGAGCGCCTGAGCGCCGAGGTCGATGACCGCCCGCTGAATTTCCCCGAGGACGTGCTCAAAGCCGTGCCGGGTCAGGCCAAGAGCGAAGAGTCGTTGTACATCAGCCGTCGCCAGCAACTGCACGATGAAGTTGGGGGGTTGCAGGAACAGTTGATCCAGCGTCAGCAAGAGCTGCGCGAATTCACCTCGAAACAGGCGCAGTACCGCCAGCAACTCGGCCTGCAACGCCAGGAAATCAACATGTCCGAGCCGCTGGTGGCCCAGGGCGCGGTATCGCCGGTGGAAGTGCTGCGACTCAAGCGTGCCGAAGTGGAAACCCGTGGTCAGCTCGACGCCACCACCCTGGCGATCCCGCGTGCTGAGTCGGCGATCAAGGAAGTGCAGCGCAAGATCGACGAAACGCGCGGCAAATTCCGCAGCGAAGCCCTGACTCAGCTCAACGAAGCGCGCACCGATCTGAACAAGGCCCAGGCCACCGGCAAGGCGCTGGAAGACCGGGTCAGCCGTACACTCGTCACTTCGCCGGTGCGGGGTATCGTCAACAAGATGCTGGTCAACACCATCGGCGGTGTGATCCAGCCGGGCAGCGACCTGCTGGAAATCGTCCCGCTGGACGACACCTTGCTGGTCGAAGCGAAGATTCGTCCGCAGGACATCGCGTTCTTGCATCCGGGCCAGGAAGCCACGGTGAAATTCACCGCGTATGACTACACCATCTACGGCGGTCTGAAGGCGAAGCTGGAGCAGATCGGCGCCGACACCATCACCGACGAAGACAAGAAAACCACCTACTACATCATCAAACTGCGCACCGAACGCAGCCATCTCGGCACTGACGAGAAGCCTTTGCTGATCATCCCGGGGATGGTGGCGTCGGTGGACATCATCACCGGCAAGAAGACCGTGCTGAGCTATCTGCTCAAACCGATCATCCGCGCGCGGGCCGAGGCGTTGCACGAGCGGTAAAGCTTCACGGACGCCTCCGCGGGATTCGCGGAGGTGTTCGTCGCACCAACGCATTCCGTCCAGAAGTGACACAAATGGTCACTCACCATCCAGTCCATTCCTAAGCAATCGCCATATCGTTATTCGTTAACGGTATTTAATTTCCAATTCTTATAGCTATAAAGTCAGCCTCCTGCGTACCTGCCGACCAATCGGCGCGCCGCACGACACGAACCAACACGCAATCCAGCGTGAGTTTCTGATCGACGCGCGCGCCCATGAGCGCGCCGTGCGTGGGAGATTGATTGATGTCCGCAGCTACTGCTACCCCAAGCGCCGCGACTGCCGCGCCGCAAACCTTCGAGATCCGCCCGTTCAGCGGTGCCGTCGGCGCCGAAATCATCGGCCTCGACCTGACCCGTCCGGTCAACGATGAAGACTTCGCCCGCATCCACCGCGCGCACCTCGATCACCATGTCGTGGTGTTCCGCGACCAGCGCATCACCCCGCAACAGCAGATTGATTTCAGCCGCCGCTTCGGCGTGTTGCAGATCCACGTGCTCAAGCAGTTCCTGCTGGCCAATCACCCGGAAATCCTCATTGTTTCCAACATCGTCGAAAACGGCCAGAACATCGGCCTCGGCGATGCCGGCAAATTCTGGCACTCGGACCTTTCCTATAAAGAGCTGCCGAGCCTCGGCTCGATGCTGCACGCCCAGGAGCTGCCGTCCGAAGGCGGCGACACCCTGTTCGCCGACATGCACAAAGCCTGGGACAGCCTGCCCGACGCGCTGCGCAAAGCCGTCGAAGGCCGCTCGGCTGCGCATTCCTATACCGCGCGTTACAGCGAAACCAAATTCGAAGGCAACTGGCGCCCGACCCTGACCCCGGAGCAACTGGCCCAGGTCGCCGAGGTCGTGCACCCGGTGGTCCGCACCCACCCGGAAAACGGCCGCAAGGCGTTGTTCGTCAGCGAAGGTTTCACCACCCGCATCGTCGGCCTGCCGGAAGACGAGAGCAAACAACTGCTTGATGAGCTCTACGCCCACAGCGTGCTGCCGCAGAACATCTATCGCCATCAATGGCAGCCCCACGACCTGGTGTTCTGGGACAACCGCTCGCTGATCCACCTTGCCGCCGGTTGCCCTGCGCACCTGCGCCGCAAGCTGTATCGCACCACCATCCAGGGCGACGCGCCTTTCTGATTTGCCGGAGATCCGATCATGTCCAAACGTCTTCCATTCGCACCGCTGGCGGCGGCCATCGGCCTCGGTTTCAGCCTGATCGCCGGCAGCCTGGTGGCGCCGACCGTGGCCCACGCCGAAGGTGAAATCCGCATCGCCGAACAGTTCGGCATTGTCTATTTATTGCTCAACGTGGTGCGCGATCAGGGACTGATCGAGAAGTACGGCAAGCAGGAAGGCCTCGACATCAAGGTCGACTGGACCCAGTTGTCCGGCGGCGCGGCGGTCAACGATGCGCTGCTCTCCGGTTCCATCGACATTGCCGGCGCTGGCGTCGGGCCGTTGCTGACCATCTGGGATCGCACCCACGGCAAGCAGAACGTCAAAGCCGTGGCCTCGCTGGGCAACTTCCCGTACTACCTGGTCAGCAACAATCCCAAGGTCAAAACCATCGCCGACTTCACCGAGAAGGACCGCATCGCGGTGCCGGCGGTGGGCGTTTCCGTGCAGTCGCGCTTCCTGCAATACGCGGCCGCCAAGCAGTGGGGCGACAAGGAATTCAATCGCCTCGACAAATACACCATCGCTGTCCCGCACCCGGACGCCACTGCGGCGCTGATCGCCGGCGGCACCGAGCTGACCGGGCATTTCTCCAACCCGCCGTTCCAGGATCAGGCGCTGGAGAATCCAAACGTCCACGTCGTGCTTAATTCCTATGACGTGCTCGGCCCGAACTCGCCGACCGTGCTGTTCGCCACCGAGAAATTCCGCAACGAGAACCCGAAAACCTACAAGGCGTTCGTCGAAGCGCTGACCGAAGCCGCGCAATTTGCGCAGAACGATAAAGGCGCGGCGGCGGACACCTACATCCGTGTGACCAAGGCCAAGATCGACCGCGCCGCGTTGCAGAAAATCATCGACAACCCGCAGTTCGAATTCAGCGTCACGCCGAAAAACACCTACCCGCTCGCCGAATTCCTCTACCGCGTCGGCGCGATCAAGAACAAACCCGAATCGTGGAAGGACTACTTCTTCCAGGACGCCAAACCGCTGCAAGGGAGCTGATCGACATGAACGCCCCTTTGCAAGGCCACGCGGCCAGCAACCCGATCGCCACCGCGCAAGCGCTGTTGGCGGTCGACCAGGTCAGCCTCGAATACCGCACGCCGCAGCGCGTCGTGCGGGCCACCCACCAGGTCAGTTTCGAAGTCGATCAACAAGATCGCTTCGTGCTGCTCGGCCCGTCCGGCTGCGGTAAATCCACCTTGCTCAAAGCCGTCGCCGGGTTCATTACGCCGTGCGAGGGCGAGATCCGTCTGCAGGGCCAGCGCGTCGACGCGCCGGGGCCGGACCGGATCGTGGTGTTTCAGGAGTTCGATCAACTGCCTCCGTGGAAAACCGTCAAACAGAACGTGATGTTTCCGCTGCTGGCTTCGCGCACGCTGAAGAAAAAGGAAGCCGAAGAGCGCGCGCTGCATTATCTGGAAAAAGTCGGTCTGGCGGCGTTCGCCGATGCCTATCCGCACACCCTGTCCGGCGGCATGAAAGCGCGGGTGGCGATTGCCCGGGCGCTGGCGATGCAGCCGAAAATCCTGCTGATGGACGAGCCGTTCGCCGCGCTGGATGCCCTGACCCGGCGCAAGATGCAGGAGGAATTGCTGCTGCTCTGGGAGGAGGTGCGTTTCACTTTGTTGTTCGTCACCCACTCGATTGAAGAAGCGCTGGTGGTCGGCAATCGGATCCTGCTGTTGTCGCCGCATCCGGGGCGGGTGAGGGCGGAAGTGCACAGTCATCAATACGATTTGCACAGCCTCGGCAGTGTGGCGTTTCAGGAATCGGCGCGGCGCATTCACCGATTGCTGTTCGATGAAGGGCAGTCGCCGGAAACCGAGCGCGAACTGGATTTCACTGATATCCGCATCGCTTATTGAGCCGCCTGGAGGATTGCCCGATGAGCCATTCATCATCCGTACGTCAAGAATTCGAAAACGATCTGCAACCGCTGACCAGCGTCCCGGTGGAGCGCGAGTTGCCGCTGGGCCAGCGTCTGTGGCAACAGGGCTGGCTGCGCAAAAGCGTGATCCTGATTTTGCTCGCCGTGCTCTGGGAGGTTGTGGCCCGGGTGCAGAACAACGACCTGCTGCTGCCGAGCTTCTTGCAGACCAGTCACGCGCTGTATGACGGCCTGCTCAGCGGTGAATTGTTGGGCAAGGTTTGGATCTCGCTGGTGGTGCTGATCAAGGGTTACCTGATCGGCATCGTCCTCGCCTTCGCCCTGACCACGCTGGCGGTTTCGACCCAGGTCGGTCGGGACTTGCTCAGCACCCTGACCTCAATGTTCAACCCGCTGCCGGCGATTGCCCTGTTGCCGCTGGCGTTGCTGTGGTTCGGGCTGGGTCAGAACAGCCTGATATTCGTGCTGGTGCATTCGGTGTTGTGGGCGCTGGCGCTGAACACTTACGCCGGGTTTCTCGGCGTTTCGGAAACCCTGCGCATGGCCGGGCGCAACTACGGCTTGAAGGGCATGCGCTTCGTGTTGTTCATCCTGATTCCGGCGGCACTGCCGTCGATCCTCGCCGGGCTGAAAATCGGCTGGGCTTTCGCCTGGCGCACCTTGATCGCCGCCGAACTGGTGTTCGGTGCCACCAGCGGAAAGGGTGGCCTGGGCTGGTACATCTTCCAGAATCGCAATGAGTTGTACACCGACAAGGTGTTTGCCGGTCTGGCGGTGGTGATCCTCATCGGCTTGCTGGTGGAAAACCTGGTGTTCGACACGCTGGAGCGGGTGACGGTGAAACGCTGGGGGATGCAGCGCTGATTTTCTGATCTGCTAGCATTGCGTGCGAATCAATCCTGATCGGTCACGAGTGCTCAGCATGCAACTCCCGGACATGAACCTGTTGGTCGCCCTCGACGCCTTGCTTGACGAGGGCAGCGTGGTCGGCGCCGCGCGGCGGATGAACCTCAGCCCGGCGGCCATGAGCCGCACGCTGACGCGGATTCGCGAAGCCATTGGCGATCCGATTCTGGTGCGTGCCGGCCGCGGTCTGGTGCCGACGCCCAAGGCCCTGGAACTGCGCGAGCAGGTGCGGGATGTGGTCGAGCAGGCGGCGCTGCTGTTTCGCTCGGCCGATGCGGTGGAACTGGGCACGTTGCGCCGGCGCTTCAGCATTCGCGCCAACGATTTTTTCGTTGGCGTGTACGGCGGCAAGCTGTTCGACACCCTCGATCAACTGGCGCCGCACTGTGAGTTGCGTTTCGTTCCCGAGGGGGATGGCGACGATGAAGCGCTGCGCGAAGGGCGCATCGACCTGAGTGTCAGCAATACGCGCCCGGTGACGCCGGAAGTCAAAGTGCAGAACCTGTTTTCCACCCACTTCGTCGGTCTGGTGCGCGAGGATCATCCGCTGCTGGACGGCGAGATCACGGCCGAACGCTATGCCGGGTTTTCCCACATCAGCATGTCCCGCCGGGGCATCGCCCGTGGCCCCATCGACACTGCTTTGAATGCCCTGGGGTTGGAGCGGCGGGTGGCAGTGATTGCGCCGAGTTTCCACGCGGCGATGTTCGCCCTGCCGGACTCCGACCTGATCCTGCCAGTGCCCAAGGAAGCGCTGCTCAGCGTGCGGCGGCTGGGCTTGAAGCTGCGCTCGTTCGACCTGCCGATCCCGCTGCCGACGCTGATGCTGACCCAGGCCTGGCACCCGCGTTTTGACAAGGACCCGGCCCACCGCTGGCTGCGGGAAACCCTCAAGACCTGCTGCGACGAAACCTGGCTGGCGGCACAGCCCTGACAATTGCGTCCGGTGCACTTATAAACTGCCAAGAAGTCAATTTTCGTCAGCACTAAGCCCTACTACCATGCTCCGGTATTTTTCCCTCCGGAGTTTGCCTGCATGACATCCCTGACGGTCACGGCGCCGATTGCCACTGCCGCTCCGATGGCCGCCGCGCCACCGGTGTTCGGGGCGCGGATCATCATCGGTCTGGTCGGCGTGCTGCTGGCGGTGCTGGTGTCGGGTCTCAACGAGATGGTGACCAAGGTCGCCCTGGCCGACATTCGCGGCGCCCTGAGCATCGGTTACGACGAAGGCACCTGGCTGGTCGCCAGTTACACCGCGACCTCGGTGGCGGCCATGGCATTCGCGCCGTGGTGCTCGGTGACCTTTTCCCTGCGTCGCTTCACCCTGTGCGCCATCGGCGTGTTCACCCTGCTCGGGGTGCTTTGCCCGTTCGCCCCGAACTACGAAAGCCTGCTGCTGATGCGCATCCTGCAAGGCCTGGCTGGCGGTGCGTTGCCGCCGATGCTGATGACCGTTGCGCTGCGATTCCTGCCGGCCAACATCAAGCTTTACGGCCTCGCCGGTTACGCCCTGACCGCGACTTTCGGTCCCGGTCTCGGCACGCCGCTGGCCGGGTTGTGGACCGAATACGTCGGCTGGCAGTGGACGTTCTGGCAAATCATCGTGCCGTGCCTGATTGCCATGGCGATGGTTGCCTGGGGCATTCCACAGGATCCGCTGCGTCTGGAACGCCTCAATTCGTTCAACTGGAAAGGCCTGCTGCTGGGCTTTCCGGCGATCTGCATGCTGGTGATCGGCCTGTTGCAGGGCAATCGCCTGGACTGGTTCGAGTCGAACCTGATCTGCGCTTTGCTCGGCGCCGGTTCGCTGTTGCTGGTGGCGTTTCTGATCAATGAATGGTCGCAGCCGATTCCGTTTTTCAAGTTGCAGATGCTCGGCATCCGCAACCTGTCGTTCGCGCTGATGACGCTGGCCGGGGTGCTGGTTGTGCTGCTGGCGGTGGTGCTGATTCCATCGAGTTACCTGGCTCAGGTTCAGGGTTACCGGCCGGTACAGACTGCGCCGATCATGTTGATCGCGGCATTGCCGCAGTTGATCGCGCTGCCGCTGGTGGCGGCGTTGTGCAACCTGCGCTGGGTCGATTGTCGCTGGGTGCTCGGCATCGGCTTGGGCATGTTGACGCTCTCGTGTCTGGGCGGATCGCAGCTGACCTCGGAATGGATTCGCGACGATTTCTATGTCCTGCAATGGCTGCAGATTTTCGGCCAGCCGATGGCGGTGCTGCCGTTGCTGATGCTGTCGACCGGCAGCATCCAGCCACAGGACGGGCCTTTCGCCTCGGCGTGGTTCAACACCGTAAAAGGTCTGGCGGCGGTGGTCGCCACCGGCGTGATCGAGGCGCTGACCACTTCGCGCCTGCATTTTCACTCGACGATGCTGGTCGATCGCCTCGGCAACTCGCCGCTGGCCGCCAGCAACGACCCCGGCCTCGCCCATCGCCTGCACGAACAGGCGGTGGTGCTGACTTCTTCGGATCTTTATCTGTGCATGGCCGGCGTCGCGGTGGCGCTGATCCTGCTGATTCTCTGGCTGCCGACGCGGATCTATCCGCCTCGCGCGCCAACCTGACTGGAACAGAAGGTTTTTTATGACGACTCAAGCAAAGCAAAAACTCGCGGTGGCTGTGGCCGCTGCGCTGGCGGTCGGTGTGCTGGTGTATCTGGCGATGCCCGGCCTGTTCGGCAAGCGCACTCAGCAGAACACCAACGACGCGTTCGTCTCCGCCGATTTCACCCTGGTGGTGCCGCGTGTGGCGGGGTTCATCAAAGAGGTGCTGGTGGAAGACAACCAGCAGGTCAAGGCCGGGCAGTTGCTGGCGCTGATCGATGACCGCGACTTGCGCGCCGCTGCCGAAGCCGCCGATGCGCAAACCCTGGTCGCCCGCGCGCAGTTGCAGAACGCCAAGGCCACCCTTGAGCGCCAGTCCTCGGTGATCGCTCAGGCGCAGGCGTCGGTGGTGTCGGCCAAGGCTGAAATGGCTTTCGCCCAGCAGGAATTGAACCGCTATAGCCACTTGGCTGGCGTCGGTGCAGGCACCGTGCAGAACGCGCAACAGGCGCGCACCCGGATCGATCAGGCCTCTGCGCGGCTGGACACGGCCACCGCGAAACTGGCAGCGGAACGCAAGCAGGTGGAAATCCTCACGGCGCAGCGCGATGCCGCCGAAGGCAGTTTGAAACACGCGCAGGCCGCGCTGGAAATCGCCAGTTTCGAGCTGTCCTACACGCGCATCACCGCGCCCCAGGACGGCATGATCGGCGAGCGTGCCGTACGGGTCGGCGCCTACGTGACACCGGGTAGCAAGCTGCTGGCGGTGGTGCCGTTGAAGCAGGCCTATGTGGTCGCCAACTTCCAGGAAACCCAGCTCACCGACGTGCAGCCGGGGCAGGACGTTGTGGTGCGGGTCGACAGCCTCGGCGGCGAAGCCCTCACCGGCCGCGTCGAGAGCATTGCCCCAGCGACCGGCGTGACCTTCGCGGCGGTCAAACCGGACAACGCCACCGGCAACTTCACCAAGGTTGTGCAGCGAATTCCGGTGAAGGTTCTGCTGGATCCGGGTCAGCCGCTGGCCGAACGCTTGCGGGTGGGGATGTCGGTGGAGGCGAGCATTGATACCAAAAGCTCAGCGACGTCGGTGCGTGAGGTGACGCAGCGATGAAGCGCTTTCAGTCCCTGACAGTGGTCCTGAGTCTGTCGGCATTGGCGGCCTGCACCGTCGGCCCGGACTTCCAGAAACCCCAAGCCACGCAGATTGCCGAGTGGGCAAAGCCCTCAAAAACCGCCGTCAGCCAGGCCGTCAGCGAACCCTTGAACGAGCGCTGGTGGGAAGTCTTTCACGACGCGCAACTCTCGGCCCTGACCCAGCGCGCCTCGCGCAGCAACCTTGACCTGCAACTGGCCAGCAGCCGCCTGCAACAAAGCCGCGCCGCCCGTCAGGTGATCACCGCCGACCGTTATCCTACGACCGCCGCCACCGGCAGCTATGCCCGCAAACGCAACAGCGGCGAAGGCCTGAACGACCCGTCCGGGCACAATGGCGATTCGGCCTTCAACCTGTGGGATGCCGGTTTCTCGGCCTCCTGGGAGCTGGATTTCTGGGGCCGCGTGCGCCGGGAGACCGAAGCCGCCGATGCCAACCTCGAAGTCGCGGAAAACGACCGTCGCGGCGTGCTGTTGGCGGTACTCGCGGACACCGCGCAGAACTACATCCAGCTGCGCGGCGTACAGAACACCCGCGCGGTCACCGAGCAGAACCTCGATGTGGCGCGACACAGCCTGAAGCTTTCACAACTGCGCCTCAACGACGGCGTGGCCACCGATCTCGACGTCGCCGAAGCGGCCGCGCAAGTGGCGGCCATCGAATCGCGGCTGCCGGCACTGGAGCAGCGTCAGGCGCAACTGATCAATGCCATCAGCCTGTTGATGGGCGAACCGCCGCAGGCCCTGACCAAAGAGTTATCCACAGATGCGCCAGTGCCACAGTCGCCGCTGACAGTCGCCATCGGCCTGCCGTCGCAACTGGCTGAACGCCGCCCGGACATCCGCCAGGCCGAAGCCCGGTTGCATGCCGCCACCGCCAACATCGGCGTGGCCAAGGGCGATTTCTATCCGCGCATCACTCTGTCCGGCAATCTCGGCTCGCAAGCCATGCAGCTCAGTGATTTCGGTTCCTGGGGCTCACGCGCCTTCGGCATCGGCCCGCAATTCAGCCTGCCGCTGTTCGACGGCGGCCGCTTGCGCGGCGTGCTGCAACTGCGCGAAGCCCAACAGCAGGAAGCGGCGATCGGTTATCAACAGACCGTCCTGCGCGCCTGGCACGAAATCGACGACCAGTTGACCGCCTACAACGCCAGCCAGCGCCGCCGCGACAGCCTCGCCGAAGCCGTGCGCCAGAACCAGATCGCCCTGCGTACCGCGCAACAGCAATACGTCGAAGGCGTGGTCGACTTCGTCAACGTCCTCACCGTGCAAGGCGCACTGCTCGCCACCCAGGAACAATGGGTGGAAAGCTCCACCGGCGTTTCACTGGCGATGATCGGGCTGTACCGGGCGTTGGGCGGGGGATGGGAGTCGGTGTATCCGGTGGGGGAGATGGCGCAGCGTTAATTCTCCCACCCGAATGATGGCCTTTCGCTTGACGCTAATCGCCGCTGTCGTAGACTCCGAGCATCCGTCAGGGAGTAACGGTTATGCGGCGTTTTCGTGGTTGGGTTGTCGGATTGACCTTTGTAACGTGTGCAGTTCAGGCTCAAACGCCCGCGCCAGACGATCCGCTGCTGGATAACGGCGGGGCGGCGAATGCGTCGGCCAGCAGTGAAGCGCGCGGGGTGTTGCGGGCGCGGGATCAGGCGACGCTGGCCAGCGAGTTGTCCGGGCGAATCGTCGAGTTGCCGTTCAGCGAGGGCGAGTCGTTCAAGAAGGGCGATACCCTGGCGCGGTTCGACTGTTCGGCCTATCAGGCCCAGTTGAATGCCGCGCAGGCCGCCAGCCGTGGCGCCGGTGAAGAGCTGGCGCACAACCGGCAATTGGCGGCGCTCAATTCCGTCGGGCGTTTCGAAGTGGCCCGGGCCGAGGCCAAGGTCAGCGAAACCCAGGCGCAATCTCAGGTTTATCAAGTCCAGGTCAAACGTTGCAGCGTGGTCGCGCCGTTCGATGGGCAAGTGGTGGAACGCAAGGTGCAGCGTTATGAAAGCGTGCCGGCCGGTGCGCCGCTGCTCGATGTGGTCGACAACCGCACCCTGGAAATCCATCTGTTGGTGCCGTCGCGCTGGATGGCCAGGCTCAAGCCCGGTCAGTCGTTCAGCTTCGTGCCCGATGAAACCGGTCAGCCGATCGACGCCACGGTCAAGCGCCTCGGTGCGCGGATCGATGAAGGCAGCCAGACGCTGTTGTTGGTAGCAACACTCCCCGAAGCCAAAGGCTTGCTCGCCGGCATGAGCGGCACCGCGCATTTTCCGGAGCTTAAGTGAACGCCCCGGTGAGCGGCGCCGCCGAGCAGGTGTTCGCGCGGTTTCTCGATCTCGAACGGCAGACCCGCGCCGCTCATGATATTTCGCAACTGGCCTACAGCCTGGTCAATGACGGTCAGTCGCTGTTCGGTTTTCGCCATGCGGCGCTGTTGATCGCCGGCAAGGTGCAGGCGGTGACCGGGGTCAGCGCAGTGGAGCCGAATGCGCCGTTCGTGGCATTCGTCGAGCAGGCCGTGGCGCAGTTGTTCAAGCAGGATGTGCTGAAACAGGCGCGGGTGATCACGCCGGAAATGGTCGGTGAATCGATTCAGGCCGACTGGCGCAGTCTGTCGGCCATGCAAGTGTTCTGGCTGCCGTTGATCGACCGTCAGGATCAGGTGTTCGGCGGTTTGTGGCTGGCCCGTGATCTGCCGTGGAACCCTTCCGAACAAGTGCTGCTGTCGCAGCTGGGCGACACCTACAGCCATGCCTGGCTGGCGTTGCAACCACGCAAGCCGTGGCGCTTGCGCTGGACCCGCAAACGTCAGGTGGCGCTGGTCGCCGTGTTGTTGCTCGGGCTGTTGATCCCGGTGCGCCAGTCGGTGCTGGCGCCCGCCGAAGTGGTGCCTCAGGGCGGGCGGGTTGTCGCCGCACCGCTGGACGGGGTGATCGCCGAGTTTCTGGTCAAACCCAACCAGAGTGTGAAAACCGGCGACCTGTTGCTGCGTTTTGAAAGCACGACGCTGAAGGCTCAGGCCGATGTCGCCGAGCGTGCACTCGGAGTTGCCGAAGCGGAACTCAAAGCCAATTCCCAGCGCTCGTTCGTTGATGCCGAATCCAGCTCCCGGGTCGATCTGCTGGCCGCCCGCGCCGAACAGAAACGCGCCGAACGCGACTACGCTCGCGAACTGCTCAACCGCAGCGAAGTACGCGCTGAGCGCGACGGCATTGCGGTGTTCGCCGATGCCGAGCGCTGGACCGGCAAACCAGTGCAGACCGGCGAACGGCTGATGGAAATCGCCGACCCGAGCCAGGCCGAACTGCGCATCGAACTAGCCGTGGGCGACGCGATCTCGCTGGAGCCGGGCGCCGAAGTCGCGCTGTTTCTCGACAGCGACCCGTTGCAACGCCACCTCGCCACCCTCGAGCGTTCCGCTTACGAGGCACAGCCCACCGCCGGCGGCCAGTTGGCCTATCGGCTGGACGCCAATTTCGCCGACGCCCCGCCGCGTATCGGCCTGCGCGGCACCGCAAAAATTTTCGGCGAGCGTGCGCCGCTGGCACTGTACCTGCTGCGGCGTCCGCTCGCCGGACTGCGCCAGAGCGTAGGTCTGTAAATGACCCTGCCGAACCTGCGTGCCGACCTGCAATTGTCGCCCGCGGCGCCGGCATTGGACGGTTCGCCGCGCTGGACCCTGGCCGACCCGGTGCGCGGGCGCTACTTCAAGCTTGGCGCGGCGGCGATGCGCCTGTTGCGTCACTGGTCGCTGGGCGATCCCGAACAAGTGCTGCGCGCTGCCAATCGTGAACCGGGTTTGCCGCTGGACGGCGTCGAGCTGGAGCAACTGCTGACGTTCCTGCGCGGGCATGACCTGATCAGCGCCCTCGACGATCAGCAACGCGCCAGTTACTCACTCAAGGCCCTCGCGCAACGCCAGAGCCTGTGGACAATCCTGCTGCATCAATACCTGTTTTTCCGCATTCCGCTGTGGCGGCCGGATGCCTTTCTCAATCGGGCGTGGCCGTGGCTGGAGCGCTTTGGGCCAAGGGTTTTGCGCTACGGTCTGCCGGCGACCCTGGCGCTCGGGGTGTTTCTGGTGTCGCGGGACTGGCAGCGGTTTGTCGGCACCTTTCCGCATCTGTTCAGCCTCGGTGGCGCGATCGCGTTCGGCATCTCGCTGTTTTTTGCCAAGCTCTGTCACGAATTCGGTCATGCATTCATGGCCAAGCGCGCCGGGTGTCGGGTGCAAAGCATGGGCGTGGCGTTCATGGTCTTGCTGCCGATGTTCTACACCGATGTCAGCGATGCCTGGCGGGTCAATGATCGACGCGCGCGACTGCTGATCGGTGCCGGCGGGGTGCTGGCGGAGTTGCTGTTGGCGAGCATCGCGCTGCTGGTCTGGTCGTTCCTGCCGGACGGGCCCGGTCGCACGGCGGCGTTCATGCTCGCCAGCGCGACCTGGATCACCACGCTGGTGGTCAATCTCAACCCGTTCATGCGATTTGATGGCTACTTTCTGCTCAGCGATTTGTGGGAGGTCGACAACCTTCAGGGCCGCGCCTTTGCCTTTTGCCGCTGGCGCCTGCGTGAGTTCTTGTTCGGCTATGGCGCGCCGGCGCCGGAGCCTTGGTCGCCGACGATGCAGCGGCGTTTGCTGATCTGGGGGTATGGCTCGTGGTTATGGCGTGCGGCGTTGTTTTTCGGGATCGCGCTGGCGGTCTATCACCTGTTCTTCAAGGTGTTGGGGATCTTCCTGATGCTGGTCGAGCTGGTGTGGTTCATCTTCCTGCCAATCATGAGTGAGTGGCGCCAGTGGTGGAGCCGCCGCGAACAGGCTCACGGCCCTCGCGTGGTGCTCAGCAGCCTGGCGGTACTCGGCCTGTTGCTGGTGCTGATCGTGCCGTGGCGCAGCTCGGTCGAATTGCCGACGATGCTCGAGGGCGGTCGCGCCAGTGCCTTGCACGCGCCGACGGCGGCGCGGGTCAAAGCCGTGAGGGTGGCGGATGGTCAGACCGTGGCTCAGGGCGACGTGCTGATCGAATTGGAATCGCCGGACCTCGATTCGCGGCAGGCCATCGTCCGCCGGGAAATCCGCATTCAGCAATTGCTGATGCGCCGTCAGGCCGGCCGCAGTGAAACCGCTGCCGACGCGGGTATCGTCGAGCAGCGTCTCGCCGAAGCGGTGGCGGAATATCGCGGCCTGACCGCCCAACGCGAACGTCTGCTGTTACGCGCGCCCCACGCCGGCACCGTGCGTGATCTGCTGCCGAACCTGACGCCGGGCCGCTGGCTGTCGAGCAAGGATGCGCTGGCGCGGGTGGTCGAAGAGGGCACGCGACTGCGCGGTTATCTGGCCGAGGCCGAACTGTGGCGAGTCAAGCCCGGCGCCACCGGGCGGTTTATCGCCGACGACCCGATGCATGCCGCCATCGCGGTGCAACTCAATGAAATCGACACCAACGGTGTGGCCTATGTCGATCAGGAAGCGCTGACTTCCGATCACCACGGGCCGATTGCCGTGCGCCGCGATCAACAGCAACGAGCGGAACCGGTGCAGGCGCAATATGGCGTGCGTTTGACTACGCTGGATCAGGCAGCGACCCCGGTGCAACCGCTGCGCGGCGTGGTGGTGTTGCAAGGCAGTGGCGAGTCGGTGCTCGGCGTGGCCTGGCGCCGGATGGCGGCGCTGGGGGTCAGGGAAAGCGGTTTCTAGGGAGCGTGAAGATGACGGAAAACCTGGCGGCGGACGGACTGGTGGTGCGGCCTTCGCGGGCGTCGGACGGGCCGTTTCTGCAAAGCTTGTATCAATCGGCGCGCCCGGATCTGCAATGGATCGATGGCGAGCAGGAACAGGTGCAGCAAATCGTCGCCCAGCAATTTCAGGTGCAGGAGCAGGGCATGGGGGAAAACCATCCCAACGCCATGCACTACATCGTGGAAAAACTCGGCACGGCCATCGGTGCACTCAGCACTGATTTCGGCGTCAATGAAATCCGCGTGTTGTACCTCGCCTTCATTCCCCAGGCCCGAGGCAAGGGCTACGGGCGAACCGTGCTGCAAGGCGTGCAAAAAGCCGCGCAGCAAGTGCGCTGCCCGGTGGCGACGGTGGTCTGGGCCAACAACTCCCATGCGCGCCAGCACTACCTGGCGCTGGGGTTTGCGGTGGAGGAGCGCAACCCGGCGGCGGAGCGGCTGGTGTGGTATCCACAGGCTTGAGTCAGATGATCGAGTCAATGTCGAAAGTGTGGGGCGCGCCGATTCTGTGACCGTAGAGCGTTACCAGCAGCGGGTCATCCTCGGCGGCTTCCGGTGCCATGGCCAGTTGTTCCGTTGCGAGGTTTTCCGGATGCAGCTGCCAGCGCGGCAGGCTTTCGGCCAGGCGTTCCGGTTGTTCTGCCAGCGATCCATAAACATCCGTGGTCGTCAGGCGCCGGTGCCGCAGACTGGCCAGCCGTTCGCGGGTCGTGCGGATGTTCTCGATTTCATGATTGAGCGCTTCGACGATGTTTTTCCGGCTGCGCACATAGCTGTCCGGCCGTCCCGGCAAATTGCTGCGCTGGCGGCGCAACTGATCGGTGATGCGCTGCAGCGCTGTCTCAACCAGCGCGAATTCTCGCTCGGTAACCAGCGTGCGGTTTGACTCCTGTGCCTCCTGCCAACGCCGCAACACCGCCCAGCACGCCGGGATGTAGGCCCCGGTCATCGAATGGTGCCCGGCGTCGAAGATCTGCTTGAGCAACGTCGGCCGATCCGGCAGGCCGTGCCGCTGCCGGATCGCCACATCACAGGCTGCGTGCTGGGTGATGGTGTCGCAGCCCGGCTCCCAGAGGATTGACGACACCTGCTGGCGGCCGAACTCCACCGGCATGGCGTGTCGCAAACGGCCGTGGTGGTCGTAGGCTTCCCCGGTCCAGTTGGTGATGCCCGCGACGAACACCGACAGACCGAGCGGGACATTCACGAAGGTCAGCGCTGCCCCGGTGCCGTAGATATCGGCCTTGGTGTTCATCCAGCTGCCGGGCACGCTGGGCACCGGGTCGTTGTGGTTGACCATGCGGTGATGCACGAGATCGGCTGCGCCCTTGACGAAATCCGCGTCGCCGGCGCGGGGGGCGCCGTAGGTGTAGAGCTGGATTTTGTAGCCCTCAGGCCTACGGCGGAGCATTTCGGCCAGCAGCAGCGTGATTGCGCCACCGAGGCTGTGGCCGCAGATCAGGAGTGTTTGGCCGGTGTAGAACTTTTCCAGGTATTTGACGGCGAAGTCATAGGTTTTTTTCGCGGCTTCGTAAAAGCCTCGGTGTACTTGGCCGGCGCCTTCCTCAAATGGAACTTGAAGGGCATCGGCATCGCGCAAACCGTCGGCGACGATCTCGGCGGTGCCGCGAACGGCGATCAGGATCAGTTCGTCGTTGTGGGTGATGAAGGCTTGGGTGTCTGTACTGTCTTTACTACCGATGTCGTCGAGGAAGTGAACGCTGGCCGGGTGCTCAGGATCACGTTCTGGCGTATGTCTGTTGACTGCATAGAGGCTCGGGTCAAACGGGATGATTTCCAACCTTGCGGAATACGGAACATTTTCGTAGAGCGGGTAATAGGCTTTGGTCTGGGCGCTGTCGACTTTCCACAGTTCTTCCCCCTTGGGCAGTGCATCGCCGAACCAGTTGCCGACGCTGGGTTGCAGCGGGAACTTAACGGATCTGGATTCGACGGAAGGGACTTTGGGTTTCTGGCCGAAAGGGCAGTAACTCAGGGTTGCCATCAATGCGAGCTGGTACAGGTTGAGTGCACAGAATGCCGGAGCTGTGGATAACATCGGACGCAACGCACGTAGCGGTCGCACTTCCAGAATGGTGTGACGTTGCGGCATCAGGGCGACCCCGAGTTTGCCGTGTTCGCGCATGATGGCTGCGCACCCGGAATCGAGGGGGTAATCGCGATAAACCTCCGGTGGAAGGTGGGAGGCATGTCTGACCAGGTGACGGACTTCGACTTGAAAGTAATCCCCACCGTCTGCGATTTCGGGGCGTTCCCGCGTACGAGTGGCATTAGGGTCCAGGTAATGGGTTGCTTCGGCGCGAACCTGAAGCTCGGTGATTTTCAGAGGGTAATGTGGTCTGCCTTGCAAATATGAGTAGAGCTTTTCCTTGCCTTCGTATGCTTGATCAAACAGCAGCGTTACTGGTCCCGCAAAGTGATTATTCACTTTGCCCTTGCCCGCTTCGTCCAAGCGGCCTGTGTACTTATGGCCTTCCGAGTCGGTAACGATGTAAGCCAACCCGGCATAGGGTTCACCCGAACAGAACTCGTCGATGAGTTGGAAACTTGTCCATCTTCCACCTGCAGGACATGTCAGCATGCGACTGCCCAACGGAGATTGCAGATCCTTTTCAAATGACGTCATGGCGAAATCTCCTTATTCCGTGCAACCTGGATAAATGGTGCAGACTTGGCCATCCGGCATGGTGAAAGTGCTGAAGTCGGTGTAGTTGCCGTAACAAAAGCCATACTGATCCTCAAAGTTGTCACCCATGCACCGTTTCCAGCCATTTCGAATTTTTACCCAGGTATCCCTGATGGCCGGTTGCTCCTCCGCTGCCAATTTGATCTTCATCTTTATGGTTTTACCCGGTAGTTGGTCGAGCCCATAAGCAGAATAAGTCTTTCCTTTCCCACGCTCTCCTTGGGCATCAGATGTCTTGCAATCAAGGATCTTGACGATGCGGCGTTGTGCGCCAGCTGTCCGGAACCACCATTCACATTGACCGTAAAAAGTACTTTCACCTGCCTCATTGAAAGTGCCTTTGTACTGCTCCTCTATATCGTTCCCTAAAAAGACCATGCCTTCGTCACCCCCAAAATCTCCCCGTGCTTTGTAGTAACTCGCGTTGATCTCCAGCGCGATCCTGCTGATTACCAACGGACACCCCTTAACAATCTTGCGAATCGTGATCTCGGCATCAGGCTTGTAGTCCGTGCGCCACTTGCTGTTGAACACCGGCGCAAGGTTGTCGCGTTTGTGGAGGGTGCAGGACTGACCTTTCTCGGGTACGTAATGAACCGCTGCGACGTAGGCAAACCCCGGTGGTAGATCGGCTGTTAATTTGAAGGTGTTGGGCGGTTCGGTCTTACAGCTTGCGATCAAGACAAGGCAGCAGCCCAAAGTTGCACCACGCTGCGTGAGTCTGGTTTTCAGGGCAGTCTGCGCTGGTGAATGCAGATCCTTTTCCAATGACTTCATGGCGAAATCTCCTTATTCCGTGCAACCCGGATAAATGGTGCAGACTTGGCCATCCGGCATGGTGAAAGTGCTGAAGTCGGTGTAGTTGCCGTAACAGAAGGCGTATTGATCCTCAAAGTTGTCGCCCATGCAGCGTTTCCAGCCGTTAGTGACCTTGACCCAGGTGTCCTTGATGGCCGGTCGCTCGTCCGCTGCCAAGGTGATCTTCATCCTCACCGTTTTGCCCGGCAGTTGATCAGGGTTAAAAGCCCCGAAGGTCTTCCCGTAGGCACGTGCTCCTTGGGCATCGACCGTTCTGCAATCCAGGATTTTTCTTAGAATTCGCGGTTTGCCCGAGGTGCGAAACCACCACTCGCACTGACCGTGGAAGGTGCTTTGACCGGCCTCGTTGAATACGCCTTTGAACTGCTCCTCCAGATCATCGCGGATGAAAACCATGGCTTCGTCACCACTGAAGTCGCCCCGTGTTTTGCCATAGCTCGAGTTGATCTCCAGCTCGATTCGCCTCACGACCAACGGACACCCCTTAACAATCTTGCGAATCGTGATCTCGGCATCCGGCTTGTAGTCCGTCCGCCACTTGCTGTTGAACACCGGGGCAAGGTTGTCGCGTCTGTCGAGGGTGCAGGTCTGACCTTTCTCGGGTACGTAATAAACCGCTGCGACGTAGGCAAACCCCGGTGGTAGATCGGCTGTGAATTTGAAGGTGTTGGGCGGTTTGCCCTGGCAGCCCCCCAGTGCCGCGAAGGCGCTGATCAGGACGATGCTCTTGAGCTGAATCTTCATGAAGGTATCTCCCCGCTCCAGCTCGTCGAAAGCGGGTAAACCCGATCAAAGTGTTCATCCGGCGTTTCGTCCGGTCGGGGTTGCCAGTGAGGCACGAGGGTCGGGGTGTGCAGGCTCTGGATCAGCAGAAATTCCAGCCGCTCCGGCGCCAGCCAGCCCCAGGCCTGGGCCTGAGCCAGTCGCTCACGTAGCCAGATGTGCGGATCCTGCGTGCACGCCAATCCGGCGTAGGCCTGCACATGCTCGGCCAGCAGAAAGCGGTGGGCGTTGGCCAGCCGGATTTCCATGGCTTGCTCGTCGGGCATCGGCAGGTGCAGCCAGGGCGGCGAGTCCGGCAGCGGGTAAGTGCCGGGCGCAGGGTTGTCAGTGCTCTGCCAGTGCGAACCCTGCCAGTAACACACACTGATCGCCGGCCCGAGATACGCCGGTAGCGCCTCGGGCGGCAGATGCTCCAGTGCTCGGGCCAGTACCCGGTTGTCGTGAAAGCGGTACAGCGCCTGATGCGGACGGGTGCCGACGAGCAGCCGCTCCTGCCAGTGCCTGACCCATGCGTTCAGTTCGCCCTGGCACAGGCTGGCGAGCCAGCCCCAATGGCTGTCGGGCCTGTCGAGCAGGGCGTCGAGGCGACGGTCGTCGGGCTGGTCGAAGGTGAACAGGAACGGGCCGGTGTCCGCCAGTTCGGCGACCACGGTTTCACCGTAGACGCTGGCGTACTGCTCGTAACGGCTGCTCTTCAGCCAGCGCTGGCGCATGTCGCGTTCGTTCTGCGAGTCGAGCACCAGGCACAGGAGACGATCGGCATGGTGCTGTTCAAACAGCCAGCGTTGTACAACCGAGTCGGTCATGCAGCGGCCTCCGCAATGGCGCACTCGCCCGCGCGGCAGGCTTCGCAGATCGGGCAGAAATCCGCGCCCAGGCTTTTGCTCGCGGCCATCAATGCCTGTTGTGAGGGCGCCACCAGTGGCGGCAAGGGCGCGGGCGCCGACAAGTCTTCAATGCCTTCGGGCTGCAACAATCGGGCGCGCAGGAACGGTATGGGCACGCCGCCGATCAGCAGGTCGCTGCTCCCGAAAAGACCGCCGTGATCGAGCACGAAATGCTCGCCACCGACTTTCAGGCTGATGCTCTTTCCAGCCTCCAGCACCAAATGATCCCCGGCACTGAAACAGAGCTGCCGCCCGACTTCCATCGTCAGTGATTGCCCGATCCGGGTGTGACTGCTGTCGCTGACGTGCAGATGATCGCTGGCCTTGAGATGGGTCTTGCGATGACCGGTGAGGGTGCGGTGTTCTTCTGCGTGCAGCACGCTGACGCTGTTGCCACGGATGCTTTCCCGACGTTCGTTGCCGACCTCCAGGTGACTGTCGTGCTCGATCTTCTGCTGCAGATCACGCTGGGCGCGCAGATAGATCAGCTCCTGACCGGCGCGGTCTTCGATCATCAGCTCATTGAAGCCATTGCTGTCGGGCGTGCTGCGGGACCGGAACACGCTGCGGGTCTTGTGCGCCGGCAATTCATAGGGCACCGGGTTGGCGCTGTTGGCCAGGCAACCGCTGATCACTGGATGGTCGGGATCACCATTGAGAAACGTCACCAGCACCTCCATGCCCACGCGCGGAATGATCACGCTGCCATGGGCGTTGCCGGCCCAGTTCGTGGTGGTCCGCAACCAGCAACTGCTCTTGTCGTTGTGCCGGCCTTCGCGGTCCCAGAAAAACTGCACCTTGACCCGGCCATACGCGTCGCAATGGATATCTTCGCCTTCCGGGCCGGTAACCACGGCGGTCTGGGTACTGCCGATGGAAGGTTTGCCGTAGCGCAACGGCGGGCGAAAGATCGCATCCCACGGTGTGGCTTCGAAATGGTTGCGGTAGCCCTGGATGAAGTCGCCGTCATTCTTCACGACGATGTCGCTGCCGTTTTCTTCGAGCACTTGAGGTTGTTTGCCTTCGTGCTCGATTTCGGTGAGCAGCCAAAGGTCATTCAATGCGGGGTCGGGGTGCTCTGACAGCGACAGGAAATGCCCCGACACCAGCGCCGGTTCGTCGCTGTCGCCGTGGGCCACGCGCTCATCGCTGCGATGACGTTCCAGGATTCGTCGGGCCAGCAGTTTGCCGTGCTCCCGGTCGATGATTCGTCCTGGATAGGCGTAATCCTCCAGATCAGTCTGGCGGTTTTCGTTCAGCATCCGGGCATCTGATTCCAGCACGATGCGCGCCTTTTTGAAGTCGTAGGCGCGCCGACTGGTGCGATGGGTGCGGGTATTGAGCCCGCTTTCGAAACGGTGGATCACCGGCCCGTCGGCTACCATTGCATTACGCGGTTTGAACGGCGTTGGCCGAGCGAGCCTGGGAAACACGGTCTGGTCGTCCCCGAACACCAGCAGGTGCCTGTCGAGGCTGTGCCGGAAGTGGTAATGCAGGCCGTCTTCCTGGCACAGGCGCTGGATGAAGTGCAGATCGGATTCGTTGTACTGCACGCAATACTCACGATCCGGCAATGGCTGACCGATCCGGAACAGATAGCAATCTGCGTGAATGCCATGTTCCGCAAGGATCTGCCCGATGATCCGGGCCACGCTGAGATTCTGAAAGATCCGCTGATTGAAACGATGACCCAGGTTCGCCAGCCATGGCGCCAGGGTGAGGTGGTATTGCGTCAACCGGTGCCCGATTTTGCCCCGGCCAATATGCTGGATCTGTCCATGAACGCCATGCCCGTTGTCATCGAAGGCCAGAAAGGCCTGCCGCTGCATGAGGTCTGGAAGATCGATGTCCGGTCTCGGGCTGACCAGTCTGACGTTAAAGGAGTAGGGCTGGCTGATGGATTCGGTGCCGGTGAAGGACAGCACCTGCAGGTCGTGTTTAAAGGCGTCGCTGATGAGGCGCAAACGAGCATTGGCATTGAACATCCGTTGTTCCTTGTCCTGTGACAGATTCGGAACAACGCTAACAAGATGACCCGCGAATTTATGTCGGACGTTTCCCAAGTCCTTCGGTTTAAAAGCCTGGATTACAACGTCTGAAACCGCACCCTACGGAATCGCCCTACAAGATTTGCAGAGTGGCAAATCAGTTGAAGGAGATGCAGAAATACCCCAATTGCGGATCCCGCCCCATCGCCGGCACCCGCGATACGAAAATGTCCTCCACCCGGCCGAGTTCCGGCAAGTCCAGCGCGCATAAGCCGTCGACGAAGTCGGTCGGCACCAGGCTGTTGAATTCGAGGCAGAAGGGCATGCGTTCGCTGTAGCGGGTTTTCGCCGCGGGGACCTCATCCAGGTGATCGATCCGAATCGGCAATGCCGTGCCATCGGGCAGGTGCAGCGTGCGTTGCTGTCCGAGCAACGGCTGGACGTGTTGAATCTGAACCGCTTGCAGCATGGTCTGACTCCAGTGAAAAAAGAACGGCCGGGGGCCGTGAAGCCCCCGGCGTTTGCTCAGTTGCGTGACGGGAACAGGCCGTTCAGGGCAACGCTGAAGTTGAGGACCAGGGCCGGGTTCAGGATCGGCAATGGCTGACTGCCGCCGGTGGAGGAAATGTCCCCGGTGACGGTGGTGGTCACACCCTTGAGCGGTACCGGTGTGGCACCTTGGGCGTCGGAATAGATATTCGCCGAACCAGGGCCGCCGCCGGACGCGCCGATGTACGAATTGGTGGCGGTGGGCACAGTCGCCGGATTGCTGGCGGGTACTGCCAGCGAAAGGGCCGTGTTGGCCGTCAGGCCGGTCATGGCGTGGGTGTGATTGGGCATGTTGGCGATGGTGGCGGTGACGTTTTCGGTGCCGTACACCTGACCGATGACGCGCGGTGTCAGGCCCAGTCCGGTGCCTTGTGCGACAGGCACGCGACCTTGCAGGTTGGGCAGTTGAAAGTTGGTCGTGCCATTGCCGCCGTAGTAAGTGCCCAGCAAGGCGAACAGCGCCTGGTATTGCGAGATGCCCAGGATTTGCCCGTTGCACAAGGCCCAGCCACTCGGGGCGAAGTTGAAGGCAAACGGTTGAATCGTACCCATAAAGACTTCCATGGTTCCTCATCCTTCTGTTGTGTGGTCGGCGCGCCGCGCGGTCGCCCTTGTTGTCGGGCCGGTCGAAACGTTGTGCTGACTCCTTCCTTTTGCGCGGGCAGGTCACGCCACGCCGTAGCGTAGACCCGGATCGACGGACTTGCCGGACGTCGTCACGGCCGCGCATCGACTTCGGCGCTGGCCTACAGTGTTCGCAGTCAATGACGCAAATCGAGTTCGCAAAAAACGCTGAGGGGAGGTTGATGGAGGTCCTTCGCGAGACGCCGCTGGGGGATACCCAGGACCCGTTCGCTGCACCGAATGCCGGTGTCCGGCGCCTGTTGCGCTGGGCGCGCGAGCACTGGTTGATACCGATCCTGCTGCTGGCCACGGCGGTGCGCTTTTATGATCTGACCGCTGCCGCGATCTGGGGCGATGAAGGTTCGAGCCTGCTGCTGGCGCGCTATTCGCCGGGCGTGATCTGGACGCATGCCGCGTTCGATGTGCATCCGCCGCTGTACTTCATGTTGCTGCACGGCTGGATCGGGTTGTTCGGCGACGGCCTCTTGGCCATTCGCAGTTTCAGTGCGCTGGCCGGCATCGCCACGGTCGGACTCGGCGTGAGCCTGGTCGACCGGCTGGCCACTCGCCGCGCGGCGATCATCGCCGGGGTGTTGCTGGCGCTGTTGCCGACGGCGGTACGCTACAGCCAGGAAGTGCGCATGTACGCGTTGCTTGGCTTGCTCCTGATCGGTGCGACGCTGGTGCTGGTCAAGTGGATCCGGCGCCCGCAGCGTCACCGCTATCTGCTGATCTACGCGCTGCTGATGACGGCGGCGTTGTACACCCACTACTTCGCCGTGCTGGCGGCGCTGAGCCATTGGCTGTATCTGGGGCTGATCCGCCTGTTGCCGGGTTATCGCCTGAAGCATCTCCAGCGCAAGGACTGGTGGCTGGCCAATCTCGCCATCGTCGTGCTCTACCTGCCGTGGCTACCGAACCTGATCGACCTGCTGCAACACATGGACGCGCTCAAGGCCGGCGGCGATGTAGGCTGGGAAGATCCGGTGACCCTGTCTTCGCTGCCGTCGATGATCTGGCTCTGGTTGATTCAGGACGAGGGCGAACATCTCCCGTTGCTGCTGTTCGGCGGTGTGCCCCTGGCTTTGCTGGTGCTGGCGGGGGTCGCCGTTGCCCGTGATCGCAGCGTGAACCATGGCAGCGTGCTGCTGGCGGTCTACACCGGCATGCCGTTGTTGCTGGTGTTCGCCGTGTCTTTCATTACGCCGGTGTTCATCGAGCGTTACCTGACTGCCTACGCGCTGGGGCTGCCGATGCTGGCGGCGCTGGGCATCGACCGGCTCTGCAGCAGCGTGCGCGTGCTGGCGATGGCGGTGCTGCTGTCGCTGGTCGGGGTCGAGATGATCGGGGTGAACAACAACGCCACGGTCGACCGCAACGACCAGTTCAACGTCATGGTCGATTACGTCAACCGCCACTTCGCCAGCGGCGACCGCATCGTCACCAGCGACATGCTCTGGTACCTCAGTTACGTCTATTACAACCGCACTGAGGCTCAAGTCCGGCTGTTTACGCCGCCCACTGCCGAGGGACGCTCGACTCGCCCGAACCATTACGGTTTCGGCACGCTGGTGTCCGATGAGGTTTACCTTGATCGGTTGGGCGACCTGCCGAAGGACAGTGCCCGGGTCTGGTTGATCGGCGATCAGGACGTGGATGTACCCGATCCATTCCTGCCCTTGCCAGCGGCCTGGCACTTGCGGGATCAGGTGCAGGCGGGTGGTGCGAAAGCGCGACTTTTTTCGTTGCAGACGCCCAATGGAGCGGGAGAAAACTGACTTAAACGCTTCACCATTTTATTCGCGATAAATACGAAGTTTTTAAGTCCGTTTTGCTCTTTTCTGATATCAAAACACTACTAGTCGAATGGGTATTGTTGGATTACGCTCATCAGACAAAAGGACTTACAAATACGGTGAAGGGATTGCAGCAGTTCCACTTTATCTCCGGCTTGCCGCGCTCAGGTTCTACCCTCCTTTCTGCAATCCTCCTGCAGAACCCGCGTTTTCATGCCGGCATGACCAGTCCGGTCGGCGCGCTGTTCTCCGGTGTCCTTGAACAATGCAGTGCCGGCAGCGAATTCGGCGCGGTGATCGATACCGACATGCGCCGCCGCCTGTTGCGCGGCCTGTTCGATTCCTACTACGCCGACAAGGCCGACAAACCGGTGGTGTTCGACACCAACCGCCAGTGGTCTGCGCGACTGCCGGCCATCAACGATTTGTTCCCACAAGCCAAGGTCATCGCCTGTGTGCGCAACGTCGCCTGGGTGATGGACAGCCTCGAGCGGCTGTACCGCGCCAATCCTTTTGAAAACACCAAGCTGTTCGGCGATGCGGTCGAGCGCAACACCGTCTACAGCCGCTGCGAAACCCTGGCCCAGCGCAATCGCCTGGTGGGTTTTGCCTGGGCGGCGCTCAAGGAAGCCTATTACGGCGAGCACGCCGATTCGCTGTTGATCGTCGATTATGACCTGCTGACCCAGGCTCCGGAGCGGGTGCTGCGGCTGGTCTACGACTTCATCGGCGAACCCTGGTTCGAGCACGATTTCGAGCACCTGGCCTATGACGCGCCGGAGTTCGACCAGGCCTTGGGCGTGGCCGGCCTGCACAAGGTCAAACCCAAGGTCGCCCTGCAGTCGCGGCGCACGATCCTGCCGCCGGACCTGTTCAAGCAATACGCCGATCTGTCCTTCTGGCTCGATGGCTCAGCCAGCGCTGCCAATGTCATTCGTATGAAGTCCGACGCCGCGATCAGCTGATCGCGGCGTTTTTCATTGATGCGTCAACAACTGTGTTCGAGTCCGGGTGAGCAACATGTGGTGGAGCAAGCAGAAGTCGCGGGTTACCGAAGGCCAACGGACGCTGGCGGCGCCCATGATCATGTCGCTCGAACCGCGCATGCTGTTCGACGGCGCCGTCGCGGCCACCGTCGCCGACACCGCCGCCCAGGCTGACAGCCATGCCACCGCCGATGCCGCGAAAGCACCGGCCGCCGACCACCCGAGCGCCAGCAAGGACACCCATGGCCAGGCCGACGCCACGCCCGCTGCCAGCCCGGTCGCGGTGCCGGGGCAGAGCGTGGTGTTCGTCGATTCCCGGGTCAAGGATACCGACAGCCTGCTCAAGGGCGTGGCCCCCGGCACCCAAGTGGTCAAGCTCGATGCGGGCAAGGACGGTTTGCAGCAGATCGCCGATTACCTCGATCAGCATCAGGGCGTGAGCTCGGTGCAGATCATCGCCCACGGAAACGCCGGTGACCTGTGGCTGGGCAACAGTTATCTGTCGGCCGACAACGTCGCCCAGCGCAGCGCGATCCTGGCGGAAATCGGCAAGGACATGAACGTCGGCGGCGACATCCTGATCTACGGCTGCTACACCGCCGAAGGCGATCGTGGCCTGAGCTTCGTCGACTCGCTGGCGCAATTGACCGGCCGCGATGTGGCCGCTTCGAACAATCGCACCGGGGTGGGCGGCGACTGGGATCTGGAGATCGCCACCGGCAACATCGAAAGCGCCAACGTGCTGTCGACCCAGGCGATGAGCGAATACCAGTGGGGCCTGGCCACCTGGACCGCCACCAACAATGCCAACACCGGGGTCGGCTCGCTGCGCGCAGCGCTGGCGTCTGCGCAGAACGGCGACATCGTGACCTTCAGCTCCGGGATGACGGTGCAGCTCACCTCGGAATTGCTGATCAACAAGAACGTCACCGTCGATGGTGACCTGAACAACGACGGGGTTGCCGACGTCACGCTCGATGGCCAATACCGGACCCGAGTGGTGGAAATAACCTCCGGCAGCACGGTGACCCTGGATGGTCTGGTCATTACCCGTGGCCTGGTTTCGGGCAACGGCGGTAATGGCGGCTACGGCGCAACCGGCGCCATGGGCGGCGGGATCTTCAACGCCGGCATCCTGACCCTGAACAACGTCTCGGTCACCGGCAACGCGGCGGCCGGTGGCGGCGGTGGCGGTGGTGTCACCGGTGCGTTCTACGGCGGTGCCGGTGGTGGTGGCGGTGGTCTTGGCGGTCAGGGCGGTGGTCATGGCGGTACGGCCGGGCCGGGCACCGGTACGCTGGGCGGCCAGGCCGGCAGCGCTGGTGTCGGCGGCTACGGCGGTGGCTACGACGCGACGCACATGGGCGGGCGCGGCGGCTCGACCACTGGCGGCGCGGGCGGTGTGGGCGTGTCCTATTACAGCAACGGCGGCAATGGCGGCACGGCCAGCAACGGTACGATTTCCATCGGTGGCGGCGGTGGCGGCGCCGGTTGGGACAAGGTCGGCGGCGCCGGCGGCAATGCCGCCGGTGGCATTTACAACGCTTCCACCGGCACGCTGAAAATCGTCGGCACCTCGGTCATCAGCAACAACATCGGCGCGGGTGGCGGTGGCGGTGGTGGCAGTGGCCAGGGTAGCAATAACCTGAACGGCGGCGACGGCGGACGAGGTGTCGGCGCGATCTGGAACCAGGGCGGCACGGTACTGATCACCGCCGCCAACTTCAGCGCCATCAGCGGCAACGCGGCCGGCAGCGGCTCCGGTGGTGCAGAACTGGGTGGCGGCGTGACGGGCTCTGTACCGCTGGCCTTCGCGGCGATCTATAACAACGGCGGCACGCTCAACACCGCTTACGTAGAGCCGCCGACCGCGACCATCGTGATGGCCGACACGGCCCTGAAAATCGGCGAAACCTCGCTGGTGACCATTACCTTCAGCCGAGCGGTCACCGGCTTCACCAACGCCGACCTGACGATTGCCAACGGCACGCTGACAGCGGTCAGCAGCAGCGATGGCGGCCTGACCTGGACGGCGACCTTCACGCCGACCAACAACATCACCGACAGCACCAACCTGATCACCCTCGACAACACCGGGGTGACCGCGATCAACGACGGCGTGGCGGGTGTCGGTACGACCAACTCCGTCAACTACGCCATCGACACCGCGCGGCCGACCGTGACCATCGTGATGTCCGATACGGCGTTGAAGATCGGCGATACGTCGCTGGTGACTTTCACCTTCAGTGAAGCGGTGACCGGTTTCACCAACGCCGATCTGTCTATCGCCAACGGCACGTTGAGCGCAGTGAGCAGCAGCGACGGCGGCATCACCTGGACCGGAACGTTCACCCCGACCGCCAGCATCAGCGATACCACCAACCTGATTACCCTGGACAACACCGGTATCGCCGACCTTGCCGGTAACGCCGGCACCGGCACCACCGATTCGGTCAATTATGCGATCGATACCGTGCGGCCGACGGCAACCATTGTGGTGTCCGACACCAATCTGGCGGCCGGTGAAACCTCGCTGGTGACCATCACTTTCAGCGAAGCCGTCAGCGGTTTCACCACCGCCGACCTGACCGTGGCCAACGGCACCCTGAGCGGCCTGAGCAGCAGCGACGGCGGCATCACCTGGACCGTCACGCTCACGCCGACCAGCAACATTACCGACACCACCAACCTGATCACCCTGGACAACACCGGGGTCGTCGATCTGGCCGGCAACGCCGGCAGCGGCACCACCAATTCCAACAATTACGCGATTGACACCGCGCGTCCGACCGCGACCATCGTGGTGGCTGACAATAGCCTGCGGATCGGCGAAACCTCGCTGGTGACCATCACCTTCAGTGAGGCGATCACCGGGCTCACCAACGCCGACCTGACCATCGCCAACGGCACCTTGACGGCGGTCAGCAGCAGTGACGGCGGCATTACCTGGACGGCGACCTTCACGCCGACCGCCAGCATCACCGACGCGACCAACCTGATCACGCTGAACAATACCGGCATTGCAGACCTGAACGGCAACGCCGGCAGCGGCACCACCGACTCCAACAACTACGCCATCGATACCGTGCGCCCGACCGCGACCATCGTGGTGGCCGACAACAACCTGCGGATCGGTGAAACCTCGCTGGTGACCATCACCTTCAGCGAAGCGGTCAGCGGTTTCACCAACGCCGACCTGACGGTCGCCAATGGCACGTTGAGCGCGCTCAGCAGCAGCGATGGCGGCATCACCTGGACCGCGACGTTCACCCCGAGCGCCAGCGTCACCGACACCACCAACCTGATCACGCTGGACAATACCGGCATCGCCGACCTGGCGGGCAACGCTGGCAGTGGCACCACCGATTCCAACAACTACGCCATCGACACCCAGCGTCCGACCGCCACCATCGTGGTCGCCGACAGCAACCTCAGCGCCGGTGAAACCTCACTGGTGACCATCACCTTCAGCGAAGCGGTGACCGGCTTTACCAACGCCGACCTGACGGTTGCCAACGGTACGCTGACCGCCGTTAGCAGCAGCGACGGCGGCATCACCTGGACGGCCACCTTCACGCCGAACGTGGGTGTCAACGATGCGACCAACCTGATCACGCTGGCCAATACCGGCATCGCCGACCTTTCGGGCAACACCGGCAGCGGCACGACCAACTCCAACAACTACAGCATCGACACCGTGCTGCCGACCGCGACCATCGTCATTGCCGACAACGCGCTGAAAATCGGCGAGACCTCGCTGGTGACGATTACCTTCAGCGAGGCGGTGACCGGTTTCACCAACGCCGACCTGACCATCGCCAACGGCACGCTCAGCGCGGTCAGCAGCAGCGACGGCGGCATTACCTGGACGGCGACCTTCACGCCGACCACCAACATCACCGACGCCACCAACCTGATCACGCTGGACAACTCCGGCGTGCAGAACCTGTCAGGTAATGCCGGCAGCGGCACCACTGACTCGAACAATTACGCGATTGATACGGTCCGTCCGACTGCCACCATCGTGGTCGCCGACACGGCCCTTGGTATCGGTCAAACCACGCTGGTGACCATCACCTTCAGCGAGGCAGTGAGCGGATTCACCAACGCCGACCTGACCATCGCCAACGGCACGTTGAGCGCGGTGAGCAGCAGCGATGGCGGCATCACCTGGACCGCGACGTTCACGCCGAGCGCCAGCATCGCCGACACCACCAACCTGATTACCCTGGACAATACCGGCATCGCCGACCTGGCGGGCAACGCCGGCAGCGGTACCACCGATTCGAACAATTACGCGATCGATACGGTACGGCCGACCGCGACCATCGTGGTCGCCGACAGCAACCTCAGCGCCGGTGAAACCTCACTGGTGACCATCACCTTCAGTGAAGCGGTGACCGGCTTTACCAACGCTGACCTGACGATTGCCAACGGCACATTGAGCGCAGTGAGCAGCAGCGACGGCGGCATTACCTGGACGGCGACCTTCACGCCGACCGTGGGCATCCATGACGCCACCAATCTGATCACCCTGGCCAACACCGGCATCGCCGACCTGGCGGGCAACGCCGGCAGCGGCACGACCAACTCCAACAACTACAGCATCGACACTGTGCTGCCGACCGCGACCATCATCGTCGCCGACCCCAGTCTGAAGATCGGCGAAACCTCGCTGGTGACCATCACCTTCAGTGAGGCCGTGACCGGTTTCACCAACGCCGACCTGACCATCGCCAACGGCACGCTCAGCGCGGTCAGCAGCAGCGACGGCGGCATTACCTGGACGGCGACCTTCACGCCGACCACCAGCATCGCCGACGCGACAAACCTGATCACGCTGGACAACTCCGGCGTGCAGAACCTGTCGGGCAATGCCGGCAGCGGCACTACCGATTCGAACAATTACTCGATCGATACCGTGCGTCCGACCGCCACCATTGTGGTCGCCGACACCGCCCTGGGCGTCGGCCAGACTACGCTGGTGACCATCACCTTCAGCGAAGCGGTGACCGGTTTCACCAACGCTGACCTGACCATCGCCAACGGTACGTTGAGCGCTGTCAGCAGCAGCGACGGCGGCATCACCTGGACGGCAACTTTCACCCCGGCAGCGGGCATCACCGACACGACCAACCTGATCACGCTGGACAACACCGGCATCGCCGACCTGGCGGGCAACGCTGGCAGCGGCACCACCGACTCCAACAACTACGCGGTCGACAGTCAGCGTCCAACGGCGACCATCGTGCTCTCCGACAACACCCTCAGTGCTGGCGAAACCTCGCTGGTGACCATCACCTTCAGCGAGGCGGTGACCGGTTTCGACAATTCCGACCTGAGCGTCGCCAACGGCACCCTGAGCAACGTTTCGTCGAGCGACGGCGGCATCACCTGGACGGCCACCTTCACGCCGAACATCGGCGTCATCGACCTCACCAACCTGATCGTCCTGAACAACACCGGCATCACCGACCTGGCCGGCAACACCGGTACCGGCACCACCAACTCGCCGAACTACACCATCGACACTGTGCTGCCGACCGCGACCATCGTCATTGCCGACAACGCGCTGAAAATCGGCGAAACCTCGCTGGTGACCATCACCTTCAGTGAGGCCGTGACCGGTTTCACCAACGCCGACCTGACCATCGCCAACGGCACGCTCAGCGCGGTCAGCAGCAGCGACGGCGGCATTACCTGGACGGCCACGTTCACGCCGACCACCAACATCACCGACGCCACCAACCTGATCACGCTGGACAACACTGGCGTGCAGAACCTGTCGGGCAATGCCGGCAGCGGCACCACCGATTCGAACAACTATTCAATCGACACGGTGCGTCCGACCGCCACCATCGTGGTCGCCGACACAGCACTCGGCGTCGGCCAGACGAGCCTGGTGACCATCACCTTCAGCGAAGCCGTGACCGGTTTCACCAACGCCGACCTGACGATCGCCAACGGTACGCTGAGCGCGGTCAGCAGCAGCGACGGCGGCATCACCTGGACGGCGACGTTCACGCCGGCGGCGGGCATCACCGATACCACCAACCTGATCACCCTGGATAACACCGGCATCACCGACCTGGCAGGCAACGCCGGCAGCGGCACCACCGATTCCAACAACTATGCGGTCGACAGTCAGCGTCCGACGGCGACCATCGTCATGAGCGACATTGACCTGCGTCCCGGCGAAACCGCGCTGGTGACCATCACCTTCAGCGAGGCGGTGACCGGTTTCGACAACTCCGACCTGAGCGTCGCCAACGGCACCCTGAGCAATGTCTCGTCGAGCGACGGCGGCCTCACCTGGACGGCCACCTTCACGCCGAACATCGGTGTCAGCGACCTGACCAACCTGATTGTCCTGAACAACACCGGTACCACCGACCTGGCCGGCAACACCGGCACTGGCACCACCAACTCGGCCAATTACCAAGTGCAGACCCAGGTGCCGACTGCCACCATCGTGGTAGCCGACCCTGCGCTCAAGGCCGGGGAAACCTCGCTGGTGACCATCACTTTCAGCGAAGCGGTCAGTGGGTTCGACAACAGTGACCTGACCATCGCCAACGGCACGCTGAGCAACGTCAGCAGCAGTGACGGCGGCATCACCTGGACCGCGACGTTCACCCCGACTGCCAATGTCACTGACGCCACCAACCTGATCAGCCTGAACAATGCCGGAGTGACCAACGTCTCAGGCAACAGCGGTATCGGCACCACCGATTCCAACAACTTCGCCATCGACACCGCGCGGCCAACCGCCACCATTGTGGTTGCCGATAACCGCCTCGGTATCGGTGAAACCACCACCGTGACCTTCACCTTCAACGAAGCGGTGATCGGGTTCGATCTGGGGGACATCAGCGTCGCCAATGGTTCGTTGTCAAACCTGACCAGCAGCGACGGCGGCGTGACCTGGACCGCAACCTTCACGCCGACAGCCAACGTCAACGATCCGACCAACCTGATCCTGATCGACACTGGCGGCGTCCAGGACCTGGCCGGCAACCTCGGGGCGAGCATCGCCATCTCCAACAACTACATTCTCGACGCGACCCGGCCGACGGTGAACATCGTGGTCGCCAATCCGAATCTGGGCATCGGTCAGAGCACCACGGTGACCTTCACCTTCAGCGAGGCGGTGAGCAATTTCGACCTGTCCGACCTTAGCGTGACCAACGGTGACCTCAGCAACCTGACCAGCAGTGACGGCGGCAAGACCTGGACCGCGACTTTCACGCCGACCGCGAATGTCACCGACCCGAGCAACTTCATCGCGCTGGACACCAGCAACGTCACCGACCTTGCGGGCAACGCCGGCAGCACGGTGGCGGTGTCGAACAACTACGCCCTCGACAGCGAACGGCCGACCGCCACGGTGGTGATCGCCAATCCGAACCTGGGCGTCGGTCAGACTTCGCAGGTGACCATCACCTTCAACGAAGCGGTCAGCGGTTTCGACCTGTCGGACCTCAGCGTGGCCAACGGCACTCTGTCCAACCTGAGCAGCAGCGACGGTGGCAAGACCTGGACCGCGACCCTGACGCCGAACGCCAACGTCAACAGCGCCAGCAATGCGATCAGCATCAACACGGCCGGGGTCAGCGACCTGTCGGGCAACAGCGGCAGCAGCGTCAGCAGTTCCGGCAATTACGTGATCAACACGGTGCCTGTGCCTCCTGTGACACCGACTACTCCGTTGATCGTGGTGACACCGGATCCGGAGTTCCGCAGCAGCGATCCGGTCGCGCCGCCGCCACCGCCGAACGTTCCGCTGCAGCCGATCGTCTTCACCGCGCCCACTGGCGACCTCGGTTCACCGCTGACTTTCGCGCCGTTGTTCGAGCAACGGGTGATCGGCAACGGCATCCGTCCACTGGGGGATATTTTCATCAATCGCGGTGCGCTGAGCCCGAGCTTCATTGCCCAGGTGTTCACCAGCAGTGACAACGGCGGTGACGGCTCCGGTCATGGCTTCCTCGGGTTTGGCGGTGGCGATGGCGGGGTGTTTGGCAGCAGCACGCTGTCGAGTCTGTTCAATCAGGACAGCAGCGCCGAGCGTGATTCGCTGAATGCCTTCGGCAGCCAGTCGATCAAGGGCGGCGATATTTCCCAGGGCCTGCGCGGTGTGTTCGGCGCGCCGACCCTGGGCCAGCAACTGCAACAGATCAAGGACAGCGAGCAGCACCGGGTCGACAACCTGGCGGCGGCGCTGCAACAGGTCGGCATCAGCGAAATGCCGGCCTGACAACACACAACAACTCACATATGTGCGGGACCTAGGGGCGATCCAGGGATGAAGAAAAGTCAGAAGTTGTTCGGCGCCAGCCTGCTGGCGCTGGCGATCAGCGGATGTGCAGTGACCAGTGAACCGATCGAGCGCAGTGTCAGCGAACAAAGGGCCCGGGCCGACCTGCAAAGCATGTACAAGGGCCAGGAACCGCTGAGCGGGCCGCTGACCCTGCACCAGGCGATGGCCCGCGCGGTGAAATACAACCTCGAAGGCCGCCTGAAAATCATGGAGGAAGCGCTGGCCAAGCGGCAGCTCGACCTCGCCAGTTTCGACATGCTGCCGCGCATGGCGCTGGACGCCGGTTACGTCGGGCGTAACAACGTCAGCGCCTCCAGCAGCCAGAGTGTGCGTACCGGCACTCAGTCTCTGGAACCGTCGACCTCACAGGACCGCGACCGTGACGTCGCCGACCTGACCATGGTCTGGAACGTCCTCGATTTCGGTGTCAGCTACATCAGCGCCAAGCAGCAGGGCGACCAGCGCCTGATCGTTCAGGAGCGCCGACGCAAGGTGATCAACACCATCGTTCAGGACGTGCGCTCGGCCTATTGGCGGGCGATGGCTGCCGAACGTCTGCTCAAGCAGATCGACAGCCTGATGGCGCGAGTCGACACCGCCCGCCGTAACAGCGAAAGCATGAGCGAACAGCGCATCGGTGATCCGGTGCAGTCGCTCGGTTATCAGCGTTCGCTGATCGAAGCGACCCGGCAACTGGAAGAACAACGCCGCGCGCTGTCGCTGGCGAAAACCGAACTGGCGACCCTGATCAACCTGCCGCTGGGCACCAACCTGACCCTGGCCACCGATGACGGTTACCGGATCCCGGAACTCAAGGTCGATCTGAGCAAACTCGAACAGGAAGCCCTGACCAGCCGTCCGGAACTGCGCGAGCAGGATTACCAGACCCGGATCAGCGCCGCCGAAACCCGCAAGGCCATGCTGCGTCTGCTGCCGGGTCTGGAGTTCTCCGCCGGCGGGCACTACGACAGCAACTCGTTCCTGGTCGAACAGGGCTGGGCCGACTACGGCGTCAAAGTCACCTGGAACCTGTTCAACGTGATCTCTGCCCCGGCGGCCATCGATGTGGCGAAGGCCGGTGAAGAAGTGGCAACCGCGCGGCGTCAGGCGATGTCGATTGCAGTGCTGGCGCAGCTCTACGTGGCCAACGCCAACTATCAGGAGGCGCTGCGCCAGTTCAAGACCAACCAGCAACTGTCGGACATCGACGGGCAAATCGTCGGTCAGTTGCGCAACCGTCGTCAGGCCGACGGCATTGGTGAGCTGGACCTGATTCAGGGCGAACTCAACACCTTGCAGGCCGATCTGCGTCGCGATCTGTCCTACGCCGATCTGCGCAACGCCTATGGCCAGATCTTCGCCAGCGCTGGCCTCGATCCGCTGCCGGATCAGGTGCAGTCGACCGAGGTCCAGTCGATCGCCACCGCGCTGGCCAACCGCGAAGCCGCGTGGGCCTCGGGGGATATTTCGCTGCCGGTGGCCCATGCCGCCGCGCAGTGACGTATTGGCGCCGACCGCCAGCATCAGCCGTGCCCAACGCGAGGCCCGCAACGGCCATCGCGGCACGGCAATGCTGCTGACCGGCTTGCCGGCGGCGGGCAAATCGACCCTTGCCCAGGCGTTGCATGCCGAGTTGTTCAGTCGTGGTCTGCAAAGTGTGGTGCTCGATGGCGATGGCCTGCGCGTCGGGCTCAACCGTGACCTGGGTTTTACCGATGCCGACCGCCTGGAAAACATCCGCCGCGCCAGTGAGCTGGCGGCGTTGCTGGTGGAGAACGGGCAGATCGTGATTCTGGCGATGATCGCGCCGTTGGCGGAACTGCGCGAAGTGTTTGCCCGCCGTTTGGGCGAGGATTATCGCGAGGTCTGGTGCAGCGCCGCGCTGGCAGTGTGCGAGCAGCGCGATCCGAAAGGGCATTACGCCCGGGCCCGGCGTGGCGAGCTGGCCGGGTTCACCGGCGTGTCGGCGCCTTACGAGGCGCCGGCCCAGGCTTCGCTGGTGCTCGACACCGGCACGCTGACGGTCGAATCCTGTCTCGACCGGTTGCTGACCTGGCTCGGCGAATCCGCGGTGTTGCCCAAGGCATGAGCCGGCCGGCGTTCTCACGGTTGCCGCTGACCGCGGATCTGCCATTGCTGTTGCAGGCGCTGGCGGCGATTGACGACGCTGCCTGGCGCGGTCATTTCAACACCGCTTATTTCGCCGGCGACTGGAGCGGTGTGGCGCTGATTTCCGCCGCCGACGCGCTGACCGAACTGTCCCCCGGCAGTGCCGAACCCGTTCAACGCCCCCCTTGGCTGAATGACCGTCGCTGGCAGCAGGCCCTGCGGGATCTGCCGCTGGAAATCGTCAGTGCTCGGCTGTTGCGACTGGGACCGGGCGGACAGATTCATGAACATCGCGACTACGACCTTGAGGGCGCGGACGCCGATTTGCGCCTGCACATTCCGCTGCTCAGTCCGCCTGCCGTGGACTTCTGGCTCGACGGCCAGCGGATGCCGATGAGGGCCGGGGAATGCTGGTTTCTTGATCTTGCCCGGCCGCATCGGGTCGACAATCGCGACCGCACGGCACGGGTTCATCTGGTGCTCGATTGCCGCCCCGCGCCCTGGCTGGAGCAGATGATTGTTGACGGTTTGCCGAGCACTCCGCTGCCTGATGGCGCGGAGACGGCGCTGCAGCGTTTTCAACGGTTGCTGGTCACGGATCCGTTGCTGTCCGCAACGTTGCAGGCACTGCACGACCCTGACGCATTCACCGCTCAGACGCTGGCGCTGGCCGCTGAACGCGGTCTGCACTTTTCCCGTGAAGAACTGCTGGCGGCGATGCGCAACGGTCGCCGGTCATGGAACGAACAATGGCGCCTGTGAATTTCGACGGCTGGTTGCCGATCCGCGTCTGGAAAACCGCCGGGCAATGGCAGGTCGACTGGTGCTGGTTTGGTGACACGCCGCTGCATCAGCCGTTCTTTCGTGAGGCCGTCGAAGACGCGTTGCACCTGCCGTTCAATCAGGCGTTTCGCCGGCAAACACCCTTGTCGGCGCTCATGGATTGGCAAGCGCTCAGTCCGGGGCTGCCGCCGAGCGCCTTCATCCTGCACGCCTCGCGTTGCGGTTCGACGCTGATCAGCCAGATGCTCGCCCGGCTCGACGATCACATCGTGGTCTCGGAGCCGCCGCCCCTTGATGCCTTGCTACGCAGTGGTCTTCCGGACGAAGAACGCCGCGCGGCCATCGCCGGATTGCTCTCGGCGTACGGTCAGCGGCGGCGCGGTACGGAGCAGCGGCTGGTGATCAAGCTCGACGCCTGGAACATCGGCGAATGGCCGCTGCTGCGCGAGTGTTTTGCCGATACGCCGTGGCTGTTTGTCTATCGCGATCCGCTGGAAATCGCCGTCTCGCACCTGCGCCGCCCCGGCCTGCACATGGTGCCGGGTGCGCTCGGCGATTGTGTGCTGGACGATGATTTGCCCTTCGAGGGGCGTGAGGACTTCATCGCCCGGCGCCTGGGGCGCCTGTTGGAGGCGGGGTGGGTGCATTGTCGTGAGTCTGCCGGGCTGGCGGTCAATTACAGCGAATTGCCCGACGCGATGAGCGGGCGGCTGGCGCGGTTTTTCGGGCTCAGCGCCACGCAGTGTGAACAGGCGCTGACAGCGACGGCGCAGCACGCGAAGCAGCCGTCACAACCCTTTGTCGTCGATGGCGAACACAAACGCCGGGAGGCATCGGCGCTGTTGCGGGCACGGATCGAAGATTGCGCCCGTGCGCCCTATGTCGCGCTGGAACGCTTGCGTGCGCTCACGATTTCGCCGACAGATCCGCCATACCCTTGAGCAGTTCGATCGGCAACGGAAAGACGATGGTCGAGCTCTTGTCGCCGGCGATCGAACTCAAGGTCTGCATGTAGCGCAGTTGCATGGCGCCGGGCTGGCGACCGAGCATTTCGGCGGCCTGCATGAGTTTTTCCGAGGCCTGCAATTCGCCTTCGGCGTGGATCACTTTGGCTCGCCGCTCCCGTTCGGCTTCGGCCTGCTTGGCGATGGCGCGCACCATCGATTCGTTGAGATCGACGTGCTTGATTTCGACGTTGGCGACCTTGATTCCCCAGGCGTCGGTCTGGGCGTCGAGCACTTGCTGGATGTCGATGTTCAGGCGTTCGCGTTCGGCCAGCAGTTCGTCCAGCTCATGTTTGCCGAGGACCGCGCGCAGGGTGGTCTGGGCCAGTTGGCTGGTGGCCATGAGGAAATCTTCAACCTGGATGATCGCTTTCTGTGGGTCGAGCACGCGGAAGTACAGCACCGCGTTGACCTTCACCGACACGTTGTCGCGGGTGATCACGTCCTGTGGCGGCACGTCGAGGACGATGGTGCGCAGGTCGACCCGGACCATTTGCTGCACCACCGGGATCAGCAGGATCAGCCCTGGCCCCTTGACCTGCCAGAAGCGTCCGAGCTGGAACACCACCCCGCGTTCGTATTCGCGCAGGATGCGGAACGTCGAGCCGGCCAGGGCGATCAGCAACAGCAGCAGCGCGACAAAACCGATTTGCAGACCCATGATCACTCTCCGAGCGGTGCCGCGTCAGTCGCGGCCACTTGCAGCAACAGACCCTTGCGCCCGACCACCCGCACCGGTTGCCCGGTGTGCAGCGGCGTGGCGCTCAGCACCTGCCAGCGTTCTCCCTGCAACTGCACCCAGCCGTTGCGGCTGTCTTCCGGTTGCACCACGGTCACCGCCGTGACACTGCCGAGCAGGCCGGCATCGCCGCTGACCGGGTGGCGCGGTCGGGTTTTCAGGGCGCGGATCAACAGTGCGATCAGCAACAGGGCGCTGACCAGGCCGAGGCCGATCATCATCGGTACCGGCAGTTCGGCGTTGCTCAGGATCAGCGCGCCGATCACGAACATGACGATGCCGCCGAGGCCGATCACCCCGTAGTTGGGCAGCGCGGCTTCGGCGATCAGAAACGCGATGCCCAAGGTGATCAGCCACAGACCGACCGGGTTCACAGCGGTAAACGGGGTATCTGCCGCAACCACCGATCCACTCAGCAGCACCAGGGCAAACGCACAGCAACGGATGTTCACGTGACCCTCCGCGAGAGTCAGGGGTTGTTCTTACAGTCTAGTTGAGGCTGTGGCTGGATGAATTTTGATCAATTCTCCCCGCCCCGCCAGTGGGCGGATTTCCCGGTGTGCGCGGCCGACGGGACTAGACTTTGAAGGACAGCCACAGCGTTTCATTACCGTCCGCCGCGCAGCGTCGGCGGGCACCGAGGTGCATCATGCGTATGGCCAAGAAAGTGCAGAGCAGCCTCAACCGGGCGCAATGCGAATATGACATCGTCACCCACCCGCACTCGTCCAGCAGCCTGGAAACGGCGCGGGTCTCCGGGATTGCCGCAGAGCGGGTGGCCAAATCGGTGATCCTGGACGACCGTCACGGGCACTACCTGATGGCGGTGCTGCCCGCCAGCCGCCACCTGGACTTGAGCAAGGTGCGCAGCAGCGGCGAATGGCAAATCACCCGCGAAAGCAATCTGGCGCACATTTTCGACGACTGCGAACGCGGTGCCGTACCGCCACTGGGCGATTCATACGGCCTGGACATGGTCATCGACCCGCTGCTGACCCGGCAGAAAGACATCTACCTGGAAGCCGGCAACCACAACAACCTGCTGCACATGAGCATGCCCGAATTCCTGAAAATGGTGCCGCATGCGCAGGTGCGGGAGTTGAGTCAGTAGCTGTTTTAGCGTCTGTGCCGACGCCATCGCGAGCAAGCTCGCTCCCACAGGTTCTGCGCTAAACCTGTGGGAGCGGGCCTGCTCGCGAAAAATCTTTCACACCCTATAAATCTCGCAGGAGTTCCGACATGGAAAACCCGACGCACAGCCTCCCATCCTTGTTCAAGCAACTCGGCCTGGACAACGACCCGGTCAGCATCGACCAGTTCATCGCCACCCATTCCCCGCTCAAACCGGAACTGCACCTGTGCGACGCGTTTTTCTGGAGCAAGAGCCAGGCGGATTTCCTGCGGGACGAAATTCTCGATGATGCGGATTGGGCGGAGGTGGTGGATCAGTTGGATGTAATGTTGAGGAAGGGGCGGGGAATGTAAAAAAAATGATCGAAAAGACCGAAATGTAAAAAAATTTGTGAGCTGTAAAAAAATCAGCGCAAAAGTCAGGTTGAGATAGTTTTTCTGAATTCGCCTTCGGACATGAATTTGTTTCAAAACTTGACTGAATTTCCCCACCAATGCGATATTGATAGTTAGCAAACTAACAGTGTGTGCATTCCCTCGTGCCGAATAACCTCGACGCTCTCCAGATGAACATCAGCAGTGCCATGGTGGTGGCCGCCAGGCATTGGCGGAAGATCTGCCAGACCACGCTGGTCAACTATGGAATTTCCGAAGCCTGCGCCGTCCCGTTGTTGATGATCGGGCGGCTGGGCGAGGGGGTGCGCCAGGTGCAGGTGGCGCAGGCAGCAGGGATGGAGTCGCCGTCGCTGGTGCGCCTGCTCGATCAGTTGTGTCACGCCGGATTTGTCTGCCGCACCGAAGATGCCCAGGACCGTCGCGCCAAATGCCTGAGCCTGACCGACACCGGCCGTGAGCTGGTGCAAGCGGTGGAGGCGCAACTGGTGCGTCTGCGTCATGAAGTGCTCGAAGGCATCGACCAGCGCGATCTGGAGGCTACGCTTCGAGTACTGAGAGCTTTCGAGGCGGCCACTCCGCCAACGGTGATCAATCCGTGAACGGGTTCTTTTCCGGCATGCCCCCGGCGCGGGACTGGTTCTACGGGGTCCGCACGTTTGCGGCCTCGATGACCGCGCTGTACATCGCCTTGCTCATGCAGATGCCGCGCCCGTACTGGGCGATGGCCACGGTGTACATCGTTTCCAGCCCTTTCCTCGGGCCGACCAGTTCCAAGGCGTTGTATCGGGCGATCGGCACGTTTCTCGGTGCTGCGGCGGCGGTGCTGTTCGTGCCGATGTTCGTCCAGAGCCCGTATGTGCTGGTGGTGGTCATCGCCTTGTGGACGGGGATTTTGCTGTTCTTGTCCCTGCACCTGCGCACCGCCAACAACTACGCGCTGATGCTGGCCGGCTACACCTTGCCGCTGATCGCCCTGCCGGTGGTGGATAACCCGCTGGCGGTGTGGGACGTGGCCGAGTCGCGGACTGAAGAGATCTTTCTCGGCATCGCCGTGGCGGCGGTGGTCGGTGCGATGTTCTGGCCACGACGCCTGGCACCGGTGTTCAACGATGCCGTGGGCAAATGGTTCGCCGACGCCACGACCTACAGCCTGAAATTCCTCAGCCGCGACGTGCAGCCCGAGGAAGTCACCGCCCTGCGCATGGCCATGGTCGGCAGTTTCAACAGCCTGGAATTGATGATCGGCCAGTTGCCGCACGAAGGTGCGCGGCCGCAGACGGTGCGCAACACCAAGGAACTGCGCGGGCGGATGATTCACCTGCTGCCGGTGATCGATGCCCTCGAAGACTCGCTTTACGCCCTCGAACGGCGCACGCCCGAGCTGGTGGAAAAGTTCGCGCCGCTGCTCACTGCGACCCGCGAATGGCTCGACCACAAAGACGCCGATCTCGGCCGCTGGCAAGCCCTGCGGGATCAGCTCGAAGCGCTGCAACCGAGCGCCGAAGCCCTCGAAGATCGCAAACAGTTGCTGTTTTCCAACGCGCTGTACCGCCTCGGTGAATTTATCGACCTGTGGCAGGACTGTCGCAGCCTGCAGGACGCGATCCTGTGCGAGCGCCAGGACAGCTGGCGCGCGGTCTATCGCCACTGGCGCCTCGGTCGCCTGACGCCATTCATCGACCGTGGGCTGATGCTGTATTCGGTGGCCTCGACCATCCTGGCGATCATCGTCGCCTCGGTACTGTGGATCCTGCTCGGCTGGACCGACGGCGGCAGCGCGGTGATTCTGGCGGCGGTGTCGTGCAGTTTCTTCGCCTCGATGGACGACCCGGCGCCGCAGATCTACCGGTTCTTTTTCTGGACCGGGATGTCGGTGCTGTTCGCCAGCCTGTACCTGTTTCTGGTGTTGCCGAACCTGCATGACTTTCCGATGCTGGTGCTGGCGTTCGCGGTGCCGTTCATCTGTGTCGGCACCCTGACGGTGCAGCCCCGTTTCTACCTCGGCATGCTGCTGACGCTGGTCAACACCTCGTCGTTCATCAGTATTTCCGGTGCTTACGACGCGGACTTCTTTGCCTTCGTCAATTCCAACCTGGCGGGCCCGATTGGGTTGTTGTTCGCGTTTATCTGGACCCTGATCGCCCGGCCGTTCGGCGCCGAACTGGCGGCCAAACGCCTGACCCGTTTCAGCTGGAAAGACATCGTCAGCATGACCGAACCGGCCAACCTCGCCGAACATCGACAACTCGGCGTGCAATTGCTCGACCGCCTGATGCAGCACCTGCCGCGTCTGGCGCTGACCGGGCAGGACACCGGCATCGCCATGCGCGAAGTGCGCGTGGGGCTGAACCTGCTCGACCTGCTCGCCTATACGCCGCGAGTGACGGGCGCGCCGAACGCGCTGCTCAAGCAAGTAGTGGCTGAGGTTGGCGAGTATTTCCGGGCCTGTCTCAAGGCCGGGGAACGCCTGCCGGCGCCGAGCGCCCTGCTGATGACCATGGATCGCACCCGCCGTGCGCTCAGCGGCCACGGCGATGAAGACACCCGACTCAACCTGTTGCATGCCTTGAGCGGTTTGCGCCTGGCGCTGTTGCCCGGCGTGGAATTCGTTTCCAACGCAGAGCCCGAAGAACCGCTGCCCGAAGGAGCGCCCCTATGATCGGTGATCTGGACATCAGCGGCATATTCCTGCCGACCCTGCTGGTGTTGATGGGCATCACTTATGTGCTGTTTGTGTTGGTACACGGCGTGCTCACACGCCTGCATTTCTACCGTCTGGTCTGGCACCGGGCATTGTTCAACGTGGCTCTCTACGCCGTGATGCTGTACGGCGTGGATTCACTCAGTCGATACCTGATGACATGAAAAAACCGTTTCTGACCCTCGGTCGCGTCGTCCTGACGCTGCTGATCGTGACTTTCGCCGTCGTCGTGGTCTGGCGCATGGTGATGTATTACATGTTCGCGCCCTGGACCCGCGACGGCCACATTCGCGCCGACATCGTGCAGATCGCCCCGGACGTGTCCGGGCTGATCCAGCAGGTCGAAGTGAAGGACAACCAGTTGGTGAAGCGCGGCCAGGTGCTGTTCAGCATCGACCAGGACCGTTTCAAACTGGCGCTGCGCCAGGCCAGGGCGGCGGTCGCCGATCGCGAAGAAACCCTGGCTCAGGCGCAGCGTGAAGCCAAGCGTAACCGTGGTCTGGGCAATCTGGTGCCGGCCGAACAGCTGGAAGAAAGCCTGTCGAAAGTGGCCCGCGCGCAATCGGCCCTGGCCGAAGCGCTGGTGGCGGTGGACAGCGCTCAGCTCAACCTCGATCGCTCGGTGATCCGCAGCCCGGTGGACGGCTACGTCAACGACCGTGCGCCACGCTCGCAGGAATTCGTCACCGCCGGGCGTCCGGTGTTGTCGGTGGTCGACAGCAATTCGTTCCACATCGACGGCTATTTCGAAGAGACCAAACTCGACGGCATCCATGTCGGGCAGTCGGTGGATATCCGCGTGATCGGCGACCGCGCTCGCCTGCGCGGGCACGTCGAAAGCATCGTCGCCGGCATCGAAGACCGTGACCGTTCGAGCGGCAGCAACCTGCTGCCCAACGTCAATCCGGCGTTCAGCTGGGTACGTCTGGCGCAACGGATTCCGGTGCGCATTGCCTTCGACGATGTGCCGGATGACTTCCGCATGATCGCCGGGCGTACCGCCACTGTGTCGATCATCGACGATCAACCGCAGGAGCCCGCCAAATGAGCAGGGCTCTGATGATCGCCGGTTTGGGCATGATGCTGTCGGCCTGCTCGATGGTCGGGCCGGACTACCACGTGCCCGAAGACGCGGCGATCCAGCGCAAGGATTTCCAGGGCGACCTGGCGGTGGCCGGCAAACCGGTGGTGTCGGCCCCGGTGCCGGCGGACTGGTGGCGGCTGTATCAGGATCCGCGTCTGGATCAACTGGTGCAGCAGGCCATGGCGTCCAACACCGATCTGCGGGTGGCGGCGGCGAACCTGTCGCGGGCCCGTGCGCAGGTCGATGAAGCCGAAGCGGCCGGTGGCTGGAGCGGCGGCGTGAAGATGGGCGCGCAACGCTTGCAGGAATCCGGCGAGGCATTCCTGCTGCCGGAGAAAGTGCCGGTGGCCAACATCGGCGATATCGGCATCAGTGCGTCCTATCAGTTCGATCTGTGGGGCACGTTGCAACGCGGGATCGAAGCGGCGAAGGCCAACGCCGACGCGACCCAGGCCGCGGCCGATACCGCGCGCATCACTCTGGTCGCCGACGTGGTGCGGGCCTACACCCAGGTCTGCGCGGCCAACGAGGAACAGGAAATCGCCCAGCATTCCCTCGACCTGCAATCCCAGAGCACCAGCCTGATCCAGCGTCTGCGCGATGCCGGGCGCGGCGACGAAACCCAGGTGACCCGTTCGCAGACCCAATTCAAATCCTTGCGCGCCGACATGCCGCGTTATGAGGCGGCGCGGCAGGCCGGGTTGTTCCGGCTGTCGATGCTGCTGGCCAAGCCTGTCGATCAATTGCCGGCCGGCACCGCGACCTGTGCCGAGCTGCCGAAAATCGCCCAACTGGTGCCAGTCGGTGACGGCGCCGCGCTGCTCAAGCGCCGGCCGGACATCCGCCAGGCCGAGCGGCGTCTGGCGGCCGCGACCGCCGGTATCGGCATCGCCACCGGCGAGCTGTACCCGGACATCAGTTTCGGCGCGACGATCGGCACCGTCGGCATTCTCGACAACCTGGGCAAACCGTCCACCAACCGCTGGGGCTTCGGCCCGTCGCTGAGCTGGAGCGTGCCGACCAACGGCGCCCGGGCCCGCATCCGTGAAGCCGAAGCCACGACCCAGGGCGCGCTGGCGCATTTCGACGGCGTGGTGCTCAACGCCATCCGCGAAACCCAGACAGGTCTGTCCCAGTACTCCGCGCTGCTGCAACGCCGCGATGCACTGGCCGATGCCGAACAGTCGGCAAAACTGGCGGCGGACCAGACGCACCGCTTCTTCCAGGCCGGCCGCGAGTCGTTCCTCGCCGACCTGCAGGCCACCCGCACCTACACCGATGTCACCGCGCAACTGGCCGCGGCCAACACCCAGGTTGCCATGAGCCAGATCGATTTGTTCCTCGCCCTGGGCGGCGGTTGGGAAAGCGGACGAACGCAAGCCTCGAGCGCCAGCAAACCCTGAGGCCGTTGCTATGCTTTGAAGTATTGAAAGGGCGCCCCGAACCAGGCGCCTTTTCAGTGCACATCGCTAGCGCAGGTCTAGGGGAAACCAATAATGAAAAACCCTTACGCTCTCGGCTTCTGGTGCGCCCTGGTAGCCCTGGTGCTGCTGTCGGCCACCTATTTCTACGGCATCATGCTGGCTCATCAGATTGACAAGGCAATGGTCTTCCTCGACAGCACCGTGGCGTTGATCGCAGTCATGGCGATCGTGGTCGTGGCGTCGGCGCTGGTGCAGACCCAACGACTCAAGAAACGCCAGCTCGAGCAAAGCAAGACACTGCTGCTGATCTGGGACACCAAAGTTGCGCTGCGCAAAGTCGAAACCGTGTTCGACCGCTATTTCTGGGGCGGCTACTGGCAGCCGGGGCGTACCTTCGCCGAAGTCATGGGCGAGCTCACTGGCACGCCGCTGGAAAAAAGCCTCGAAGCCCTGAAAAAACAATGTCTGGCCCTCGACCGACAAGTTGCCGGCGACGGCTGGCACTGGCTCAACAACGCCCGCGAACTGTCGGACGTCGCCACAGCCATGGCCCGCGAGCGTTATCAACTGGATTTTTGCGACCCGCGCAGCGACGGGCCGGGCGGAGCGGTGATCGACCGGGATTTCGAAGTGCTGGTGTACACCTGGACCGCGCGGCTGAAAAGCTTCGATCATCAGCTCGATGAAATCGAGGTGCAATATTCCTGATCAGTAAAAGATCGCCGAACCCGGCGATCTTTTTGTTTGTCCATGTCTTGTCGACACTCTTTAACCTTTAAACATTGGGCTACCAGGCGCGCCCGGTGCTAATCTCCACCGCTAAATTCAGCGGAGTCGCGCCACGGCCCGGTCACGGGTTCAGGGAAGACGACCACACTTTCAGCCACGGAAATCGATCAGGTCATTCATGAATAAATCAGCAGGCGTGCTTCTCGGAATTGTTGTGGCCATTGGCGCCATCAGCGTAGGCGGGGCCTGGTACACCGGCACCAAAATCGAAGGCGTGCTGAATAATGCCGTCGCCAATGCCAACAGCGAGTTGCAGACCGCCATGGCCGGCTCCAACGGCAGTGCATCGCTGGAGCTGGTGTCGCTGGAGCGCAACACCTTCAGCAGCACCGCGCACTATCGCCTCAAGGGCGAGGGTGAAATGTTCGGCGAAGCGCCGGTCGAGCTGCTGTTCGTCGACCACATCGAACACGGCCCGCTGCCGTTCTCGCGTCTGGTTTCGCTGAAATGGCTGCCGGTCATGGCCACCAGTCACTTCGAACTGGAAAAGACCCCGATCACCGAAAAATGGTTTGCCGCCACCAAGGGCGCGGCGCCGCTCAAAGGTGTGGTCAATATCGGCTACGACCAGTCCACCACCGGCAACCTCGAACTGCTGCCACTGGAAACCGCGCTGGATGATAAGTCGAACCTGAAGTTTTCCGGCTTGAACATGGATATTTCCGCCAGCGCCCAGGCCCAGAAGGTCAAAGCCAACGGTTACATGGACAGCCTGCACCTGAGCACGGTCGCCGAAGACCAGACGCCGGTGCAGATCGAACTCAATGGCCTGACCCTGGCCAGCAATCTCGCCAAAAGCACCTACGGCTACTACACCGGCGAGAACACCCTGGAACTGACCAGCAGCAAGACCACCTTCGGCGCCAAGCAGTCGGTGCTGGGTGTGAAGAACTTCGAAATGAAGAACCGTACCGAAGAGAACGGCAGCAACGCCTCCGGCCGTGCCGACTACAAGGTCGCTGAAGTAACCCTCAACGACAAGAAGATCGGTTCGGCCAACCTGGCCATGAGCCTGAAAAACCTCGACATCCCGTCGGCGATGTCGCTGATGCAGATCTACCAGACCAAGCTGCAGCCTTACGAAAAAGCCGCTGCCGAAGCCACCGCCGCCGGCCTGCCGGCACCGGAGCTGAACCTGACCGAGGCCGAGTCGACCCAGGTCAAGGCCGACCTGCAGAAACTGCTGGCGGCCGGGCCGCAACTGGCGCTGGAAGACCTGTCGCTGAAAACCGCCAACGGCGAAAGCCGGGCGAATCTGGTGCTTGATCTGACCAAGCCTGCGTCGATGGACTTGCCACCGGATCAACTGGGCAAACAGTTGATCGCGCTGCTGGACATCAATGTGTTGGTGTCCAAGCCGATGCTGGTCGACCTGCTCAGCGTGCAGGCGCAAATCGATGGCCAGACCGATGCCAAGGCCATCGTTGACCAGGCCAGCGCTGGCGCTGACATGTTCGCCGGCATGGCCGTTGGTTCGCAGTTGGCGACACTGGATGGCACCAACGTTGTCACCAAGCTGCATTACGCCGCCAATCAGGTTGAATTCAACGGCCAGAAGATGACCGTCGAGCAGTTCGTGGGCTTCCTGATGAGCAAGTTCGGCAGTATCGAACAGCCTCAGTAAACGCCCCACGCGTCACCGAAACGCCCGGCCTCTGCACCCGCAGACGCCGGGCGTTTTGCTTTCTGGCATCCGGGTTAACGGTTAGCCGGGGCCAGCCATCGTCACGAATCTGAACAATTATTGTGTTCTGAATATTGACCTACGCTTGCGTGCAAGACTGCTTGGATAAGCTTGGCCAGGCAAATCGACCTGGCCTCCGTTACGAATTGGGCAAGGGGGGCGTTGCTACCCGGCTGGCCATGTAAGGATGCTGACGAATGCCGCGTATTGATGGTCCTGTATTACATCGTGGTTTACGCCCTTTGTTTCGAGTCGCGCTGTGCAGCCAGTTGCTCTGGCCGGCGTTCGCGTTCGCCGACACGGCCTACGATCAAATGGTGCTTGACGCCCGGGCCGGGCATTACACGCCCGCGCTGAGCGTGTTGCGTCAGGTGCCGCCGGCCCAGGCCAGCACCGGCCAGGTCAGCGATCACCTGCAAATCGCCAGTTGGGCCGGGCTCGACGCCGAAGTGGTGCAGGTCTACGAGACTCAGGGCCGTGAGCGTGCACTGCCGGTTCAGGCGCTGACCGCCACCGCCCGGGCTTACCGCAACCTGAAACGCTGGGATCAGGCGATCCAGGTCTACAACAAGGCCCTGACGCTGGAGCCGGACAACGCTGACCTGCAACTCGGTCTGGCGCTGACCCAGGCCGACTCCGGCAAGCCTGACGAAGGGGTGATCCGCGCCCGTTCGCTGGTCGCCGCCAAACCCGATGATCCTTCCCGCCGACTGGCGCTGGGCTACGCCCTGAATCGCGCCGGCAAGCCGTACGACGCGCTGTTCGAATACGACCAGGCCTTCATCCGCGCCGGCAACAAACCCGAGGTCGCCCGCGAATACGTGGTCGCCCTGCAAAAGGCGCGTCTGCCGGAGCCGGCGCTGCGTCTTGCCAGACAGCGTCCGGGGTTGATCGATCCGGTCACCTTGCGGCGTCTGGCAGGCGATCTGGCCGCTGAACGCGTGCGCCTCGCCGAACTGGCCACCCGCAGCGAAAAAGAACGCTACGTGATCGCCGACCGCGCCCTGGCCGACTACGACCAGCTCCTCGCCACCTGGACTCCGGACGCCACCGCCCACGACGACGTGACCCGCTGGCGCATCGACCGCTTGGGCGCACTCAAGGCACGGGCGCGCACCGCCGAAGTCATCAGCGAATATCAGAAGCTGCAAGCCGAAGGCGTGAAGATCCCGACCTACGCCCTGCGCTGGGTGGCGGCGTCCTATCTGGATCAGCGCCAGCCGGAAATCGCCACCGATCTCTACCGTCAGGTGCTGGCAGCGCCAGATGCCGATGTCGGTGACCGACTCGAAGACACCACGGCGCTGTATTACTCGCTGCTGGAAAGCGACCGCGCTGAAGAGGCGCGCAAAGTCGCTGAAGATCAGGCCAGTGCGCAGAAGCCGCGCGTCGAACTCAAGGGCCTGCCGATCGGCAACCCCAACGACGAATGGATGGACGCCCAGCAACTGGCGGCACAGGCCGGCACCTATGGCTCCGACCTGCCTCACGGCGAGGAGCGCTTGCAGACCTTGGTGGATCAGGCGCCGGGCAACATCGGCCTGCGCCTGGCCCAGGCCGATCTGTACCTGGCCCGAAACTGGCCGCGCCGCGCTGAAAACCAGCTCAAGGAAACCGAGAGCATCGCGCCGCGCGACACGGGTTTGGAAGTCGCGCAGGCTCGCACCGCGATGGACTTGCAGGAATGGCGGCAAATGGATGCGCTGACCGATGACGTGGTGGCGCGCTTCCCCGACAACCGTCAGGTCCAGCGTCTGGCCCGCGAGCGTGAAGTGCACGACATGTCCGAGCTGCGTGTCGAAGCCTATGGCGGCAAGGCTAACGGAGGCAGCGGTGGCGATGCCGGCGCGGTCTCCGGTAGCCGGGATTTCGGCATCCAGACCACCCTTTACAGCCCGCCGATCGATGAGGACTGGCGAGTGTTCGCCGGGGCCGGATACGCCACCGGCGATTTTGCCGAAGGCACCGGCCACCACCGCTTCCAGCGTGTCGGCCTGGAACGTCGCACCCGCGACATGACCCTTGAAGCCGAGGTGTCGAACCATTCCTATGGTTTCGGCGACAAGCAGGGCGCTCGCCTGGCGATTGCCCGCGACATCGACGATCACTGGCAATACGGCGGCAGCCTTGAATACCTCTCGGCCGAAACCCCGCTGCGGGCATTGAACAGCGACATCAAGGCCAACGGCGGCAGCGGTTTCATCCGTTGGCGCGCCAACGAGAGCCGCGAGTGGCGGCTGGCGGTCAGCCCGTCGCACTTCAGCGACGGCAACAACCGCGTCGAAGCCTTGCTGACCGGAAAAGAGGGCGTCTACAGCGCGCCGAACCTGCAAGTCGACGCGGGCCTGGAAGTGGGCACCAGCCACAACTCCAAGTCCGATGACGTGCCGTACTTCAACCCGAAGTCGGACTTCAGTGTCATGCCGCTGCTCAACGTCAATCACGTGCTGTACCACCGCTACGAAACCGCCTGGAGCCAGCAGTTCCAGGCCGGTGCGGGGACTTACAGCCAGCGTGATCACGGCACCGGCGGCATGGCATTGCTCGGTTACGGCCAGCGCTACGCCTGGAACGACGTGTTCGAGGTGGGCGGTTTGTTCAGCGTGATCAACCGGCCCTACGACGGTGACCGGGAAACCGATCTGCGTCTGCTCGTCGACCTCACTTTCCGCTTCTAGAAGAGTTTGAAGATGCCTTTGATTTCGCGTTTCATCCTTCTGCTGGGAGTGCTGCTGGTCAGCGCCTGCGCCCAGCAAGCTCCGGCCTTCGTGCCGCCGTCCGAGCGACCGCTGGCGGCCAATGAAAAGCCCTGGCCGAAAAATCACGTGCTGGGCATTGCCTACCACGACGTCGAAGACCGTGACCCCGATCAGGCGGTGGTGGCGGTGCGCACCGAGCGCCTGCTTGAGCAACTCGCCTGGCTGCGGGAGAACAACTACCAACCGGTGACGGTCGATCAGATCATGGCCGCGCGCAAAGGCGGGCCGGAACTGCCGCCCAAGGCGATCCTGCTCAGTTTCGACGACGGTTACTCAAGCTTCTACACCCGAGTGTTGCCGGTGTTGCGCGCCTACAACTGGCATGCGCTGCTGGCGCCGGTCGGCACCTGGATCGACACGCCGCTGAACCAACCGGTGGATTTCGCCGGTACACCGCGTCCGCGCTCGGACTTCCTGACCTGGGCTCAGGTGCGGGAAATCTCGCAATCGGGCCTGGTGGAAATCGCCGCCCACACCGACGCCAGCCACAAAGGCATCCTCGCCAACCCGCAAGGCAACCTGCAGCCGGCGGCCGCGACCCGACGCTACGATCCGGTGAGCAAACGCTACGAATCCGAAGCCGATTTCCAGGCGCGGATCCGCGCCGACGTGCAGGCGATCTCGGAGAAGATCCGCAAGAACACCGGTAAAAAACCGCGCATTTGGGTCTGGCCTTACGGGACGGCTGACGGAACCTCGCTGACCGTGGTCAGCGAAGAGGGCTATGAAATGGCCCTGACCCTCGATGACGGCCTCGATGCCCTCGACAACCTGATGAGCGGGCCGCGTTTCCTGGTGGCTTCCGACCCTGACGGCGAGCACTTCGCCAACAGCGTGGTCGGCGTGCAAGCGGATTTCGTGATGCGCGTGGTCCACGTCGATCTGGACAACGTCTACGACCCGGACCCGGCGCAGCAGGAAATCAACCTCGGCAAATTGATCCAGCGCATGGCCGACATGGGCGCCAACACCGTGTTCCTGCAAGCCTTCGCCGATCCGAAGGGCGATGGCCTGGTCCATTCGCTGTACTTCCCCAACCGTCATCTGCCGATGCGCGCCGACCTGTTCGACCGCGTCGCCTGGCAATTGCGCACCCGGGCTCACGTGAAGGTTTTCGCGTGGATGCCGGTGCTGAGTTTCGAGCTGGATTCGAAGTTGCCACGGGTGACGCGCTGGGATCCGAAGACCGGCACGACCGCAGTCGACCCGGATCAATACAAACGGCTGTCGCCGTTCGATCCCGAAGTGCGGCGGATCATCGGCGAGATCTACGAAGACGTGGCACGCCTGACTTCGGTCGACGGCATTCTCTATCACGACGACGCAGTGCTTTCGGACTTCGAAGACGCCGGCCCGCAGGCGCTGAAGGCTTATGCCGCGAACGGTTTGCCGGACTCGATCGCCGCCCTGCGTGACGATCCGGCGGCCATGCAGCGCTGGACGCGCTTCAAGAGCCGCTACCTGATCGACTTCACCAATGAGCTGACCGCCAAGGTGCGCGCGATTCGTGGCCCGCAAGTGCTCACCGCGCGCAACATCTTCGCCGAGCCGGTGCTCAATCCGCACAGCGAAGCGTGGTTCGCGCAGAACCTCGACGACTTCCTCGGGACTTACGACTGGACGGCGCCGATGGCCATGCCGCTCATGGAAAAACAGACGTATGCGCAGTCCGGCCCGTGGCTCGAAGAACTGGTGGCGAAGATCAAACAGCGCCCCGGTGCGCTGGATCGCACGGTGTTCGAATTGCAGGCCCGGGACTGGACGAAAAAGAACCAGGCCGATATCGACGGCGCGAAACTGGCCGACTGGATGAGCCGCCTCAAGCGTCAGGGCGCCACCAGTTTCGGCTACTACCCGGACAACTTTCTCGAGAACCTGCCGGACCTGAAAACCGTGCGGCCTGCGCTCTCCAACAAATGGAACCCATGACATGCTGGATAGACTGCTGGCCCTGCTTGTTCTGGCGATCGTCCTCGGCGTGCCGCTGGGGCTGATCTTCCTGGTCACCGGGCAATTCCTGATGGACTTCGTGTTCTTCTACCCGCTGTTCATGTCCGGGTTGTGGATTTCCGGTGGCCTGTATTTCTGGCTGCACTGGGAACGGCACTGGCCGTGGAAGGACGACACCCTGCCGCCACCGCTGGAAGGCGAACCGCTGATTTCGATCCTGATCCCTTGCTACAACGAGGGCGATAACGCCGCCGACACTATCCACGCGGCGCTGGCGCAGCATTACCCGAACATCGAAGTCATCGCGATCAACGACGGCTCCAGGGACAACACCGCCGAAGTGCTGGATGCGCTGGCCAAGGAAGACCCACGGCTGCGGGTGCTGCATCTGGCGGAAAACCAGGGCAAGGCCGTGGCCCTGCGCATGGGCGCCATCGCGGCGCGCAGCGAATATCTGGTGTGCATCGACGGTGATGCGCTGCTGGCGCCGAACACCGCCGCTTATCTGGTAGCGCCGATGCTCGACAACGCACGACTGGGCGCGGTGACCGGCAACCCACGGATCCGCACGCGTTCGACTCTGGTCGGGCGGGTTCAGGTCGGCGAGTTCTCGTCGATCATCGGGCTGATCAAACGCACACAGCGGGTGTTCGGGCGGATCTTCACTGTGTCGGGTGTGATCGTTGCGTTCCGCCGCACGGCGCTGAACCGGGTCGGCTACTGGAGCCCGGACATGATCACCGAAGACATCGACATCAGCTGGAAGCTGCAACTGGACCACTGGAGCATCTTTTACGAGCCCCGTGCCCTGTGCTGGATCCTGATGCCGGAAACCCTGCGCGGTCTGTGGAAGCAGCGCCTGCGCTGGGCCCAGGGTGGTGCCGAAGTGCTGTTCAAGAACATTCGCGGGATCTGGCAGTACCGCCATCGTTACCTGTGGCCGCTGCTGTTCGAATATTGCCTGTCGACCGGCTGGGCGTTCACGTTCCTGTTGTCGGTGATCTTCTGGGCCGTCGGCAAGTTCGTGGTCATGCCTGAAGCGATTGCGGTCGATCACCTGATGCCCCCGGCGTTCACCGGTCTGCTGCTGGCGTTTGTCTGCCTGGTGCAGTTCGCGGTCAGCATCGTCATCGACCGGCGTTATGAGCCGGGACTGGGCAGGACCATGTTCTGGGTGGTGTGGTACCCGATCGCGTTCTGGCTCGTCAGCCTGCTGACCACGCTGGTCAGTTTCCCCAAAGTCTTGTTCGGCCAACACCAGAAACGTGCGCGCTGGGTCAGTCCCGACCGGGGTATCAAGCCGCTCGGGGACGATGAAGAGGAGGTTATCAAATGAAAATCATCCGGACCCGGCAACGACCGTTTCTGGTGCTGCTCGATGCGTTCTTCACCGTGCTGGCCTGGATCGGCCTGCTGTATCTGCTGGTACGCGGTCTGTGGCCGCTGATTGATACTCACGAAGGTGGGCCACGTCTCGACAACTCGGCGTTCGAAGCCCTCGGCACCTTGCAGATTTACCTGTGGGTGGCGGTGGTCAACGCGGTGATCCTGATCGGCTGGGCGCGCTATCAGCAACGCAAGAGCCGCAGCTTCGCCCAGCGCCGCCTGCCGTCCCCGGTGGTCGACGATGAGGGACTGAGCCGCAGCTTCAAACTGAATGACGACCGCTTTCAGAAGCTGCGCGGGCCGGGCGTGATGACCATCCACAACGATCAGGACGGCGATGTCAGTCATGTGGTGCCGCATCTGTGGCCGGCTCAGCCGCAAGAGCTGCCGCCACCGCTGGCGCCGCTGGAGCATCCTCGGGTGATCTTCCTGGGCGCCGAGGACGACGACAACCGCGAGCCGTTGAACCGGATCACCTGACGGCGCGAATCAGCCGCCAGGCTTCATCCATCGGCAGGGGTTGTTTCATGCGTTCGGCCAGCAGCGCCATCGCCCGCTCCTGCTCACAGGCGATCGCCGCCACCACCACGCCCTTGCTCCCGAACAGCCCGATAAACGGCGGCTGTTCGGGTTCGCCGATAAATTCGACTTCGTCCCACCGCTCGGCGTGACCGAGGTAGTCGTAGTTACGGCCGAAATGCCAGGTCCAGAAATACGGCACATCGAGGTAATGCTCATCGCCACCGAGCAGGTTGGCGGCGGCGATCCGCGCGTGCTGCTGGGCCAGGCGCCAGTGCTCGATGCGCTGCGCCTGGCCGTTCAACGGGAAGGTGGCGATGTCGCCAATCGCCCACAGACTGTCGGCGGCACGCAGGCCGGCATCGACTCGCAAGGATTGATCCTTCTCGCGCGGCAGGTCGCCAAAGGCCTCGGTGGCCGGATGCACGCCGATTCCGGCCAACACCAGATCCGCTGACAGGCGCAGGCCATTGTCGAGCAACACCGCCTCGACCTTGCCGTCGCCGGTGATCTCCCGGGCTTGGTGTTCGCTGATGAATTTCACCCCGTGCTCTTCATGCAGCGCCCGGATCGCCTTGCCGACGGCTTCTCCGAACTGCGCCGCGAACGGAATTGCGTGACGCGCCAGCACCGTCACCTCGAGACCTTGCTGGCGCAGGGCCGAAGCGCATTCAAGGGCAATGAAGCTGTCACCGATGATCACCGCGCGCTGTCCCGGTTGAGCAGCGTCCATGATGGATTGCGCCTGGGCTTTTGAGCGCAGGACAAACACCTGGGGCAGGTCGGCGCCGGGTAGTTCCAGCGTGTTGGGCGTTGCGCCGGTGGCCAGCACCGCCGCGTCGTAATGCAGTGTGCGGCCATCGCTCAGGTGAAGGGTTTTGGCTTCGGTATCGAGCCCGGTGACTTCGCCTGAAACCCGGTTGATGTGCTGCTCGCGGTAAAAGTCTTCATCGCGCAGCGGCGGGGTTTCCGCCGCCGGCATTGCCCCGGACAGCACGAATTTGCTCAGCACCGTTCGGTCGTAGCCGGCGTCCGGCTCGCGGTCGATCAGCACGATTCGCCCGCCGAAGCCTTTTTCCCGCAGGGCGGCGGCGCAGGCCGTTCCCCCGGCACCGGCGCCGACGATGACAAAGGTGCGCGGATCGTCCTGCGGCGGGGTTTGCGGATCCGGCAGCGGCTGGTCATCGACCCACACCTCGTCGCCGCGCAGTTCCAGCGGATAGCGCTTGAGGCTGTCCAGTGCCGGAGGCTCGCACAAGGCGCCATCTTCGGCGCGAAAGGCTGCCTTGTGCCACGGGCAGATCAGCCGGCCGTGGCACAACGCGCCTTCCGCCAGCGGCGCGCCGGCGTGCGGGCATTGCCCCTGAAAGGCGCGCAATTGGCCGGCAACGCGCAGCAGAACAATCTTGCAGTCGCCGATCTTTACCTCCAGGCCACGGTCTTCAGGCACATCGGCGAAACGGGCGACACGGTGCAGGGTCATGGTCGTGCTCCTCACAGGCATTTCTCTTACGAGTTTGGGCCGCATTGCGAGGTTCAGCCATTTGCCACTGCCACGGCACGAACGGTACGGCTATAGTTTGCAGGCCGACGAAGGCCCAACTGCACAAGGTGCTCCCGGAATGACCCGATTGACCTCTCTCAACCCTTGGCTGGCGGCCGTTGCCGTCGCCCTTTGCGTGCAGTTTCCGGCGCAGGCCCAGGAGCGTTTCACCCTCAGCATTCCCGGCGTGTCGGATAACCGTCTGTTCACCTCGGCGGCGGCCAGCGATGCGGCCGGTTGCGGCGGCAAGAACCAGTCGCCGGCCCTGAGCTGGAATGCCGGCCCGGCCGGAACCCTGAGCTACGCCATCGTCATGCACGATCCGGACGGCCAGAAAGGCGCGGGCGTCGATCACTGGATTCACTACGGGATCAAGGCCACGACCCGGCAGATTGCCGCCGGCGTTGGCGCCAAATCGGCCCTTGAAGGCGTCGGTGGCACCAACAGCAAAGGCACCACCAGCTACATCGGCCCATGCCCACCGGTGGGCGACAGCGCGCACCACTACATCATCCAGATCTACGCCCTGGATCTGGCCCCGGACGCCTTGCCCGCCGGCCTGACCCGCGCCCAACTGATGGAAAAGATCAAGGGCCACGTGCTGCGCAACAGCAGTGCGGTGCGGCGTTATCACCGCTGAAAAAAATTTCGGCGAGGTTTAACCCGAACTGAAAGGGCTGCCCGTCTCAGGGGATGAATGGATCAATTCTTCCCCGAGGTCAGCCCCCATGTCCCTTCCTTCCACGCTTCTGCGCCCCCTTGCTGCCAGTGTGTTGCTGGTGGTCGCCGGTTGCGGTGTTTCCTCCAGCCCGGAAGCCACCGTCGCGCCGCCTCCGACGCAGACCGAGCTGAAATCCTCCGTGCAGCCCGAAGCGGTCATGGCCGGCAGCGCGATGGCCAAACGCAGTGTACGGGCAGCGCCGATCGCCAGTTTTGCACCGATGCCGGCCAGTGAAAGTTATCCACAAGGCTATCGCGCCGAACAGCGCGAGCAGTACGGCAATCTGGCCGACAACCCGATCCACAGCGTCGCCGAAACTCCTGTCTCGACCTTCAGCGCCGACGTCGACACCGGCGCTTACGCCAATGTGCGGAGGCTGCTCAACCAGGGTCGCCTGCCGCCGGAAGGCGCGGTGCGGCTGGAAGAGATGGTCAATTACTTCCCCTACGACTACGCACTGCCGAGCGATGGCTCGCCCTTCGGCGTGACCACCGAACTGGCCGCTTCACCGTGGAACCCGCACACCCGTTTGCTGCGCATCGGCATCAAGGCCTCCGACCGTGCGATGGCGGAGCTGGCCCCGGCGAACCTGGTGTTTCTGGTGGATGTGTCCGGCTCGATGGACCGCCCCGAAGGCTTGCCGCGGGTCAAAAGCACCCTGAAATTGCTGGTCGATCAATTGCGCGAGCAGGATCGGGTGTCGCTGGTGGTGTATGCCGGCGAATCCAGCGTGGTGCTGGAGCCGACTTCCGGACGGGAAAAAGCGAAAATTCGCACAGCCATCGAGCAATTGACCGCCGGCGGCTCGACTGCGGGCGCTTCAGGTATCGAACTGGCTTATCAGATGGCGCAGCAGGCTTTCATCCCCAACGGCATCAACCGCATCCTGTTGGCCACCGATGGCGACTTCAACGTCGGCATCAGCGACTTCGACAGCCTGAAACAAATGGCTGTGGATAAACGCAAGACCGGGATTTCCCTGACCACCCTGGGTTTCGGTGTGGATAACTACAATGAACACCTGATGGAACAACTGGCCGATGCCGGTGACGGCAACTACGCCTACATCGACAACCTGCGCGAAGCGCGCAAGGTGCTGGTGGATCAACTCGGTTCGACCCTCGCCGTGGTAGCGAAAAACGTCAAGTTGCAGGTCGAGTTCAACCCGGCGCAGGTTAGCGAATACCGGCTGCTCGGTTACGAGAACCGCGCGTTGAAGCGTGAGGATTTCAGCAATGACAAGGTCGATGGCGGTGAAATCGGTGCAGGCCATACGGTGACGGCGCTGTATGAAATCGTCCCGACGGGCGAGAAGGGCTGGCTGGAACCGCTGCGTTACGGAAAAACCGATGCAGTGGTTTCCGAGAAGAAAGGAGAATTGGCCATGCTGCGTGTGCGATATCAGAAGCCTGAGGGTGGGAAAAGTCTGCTGATCGAGCGGCCGATTGCCAGTCAGGTGGCGCCGGCCAGTGAAGACCTGCGTTTTGCTGCCGCCGTCGCTGCGTTTTCCCAGCAACTCAAGGACGGCCGCTACACCGGCGAATTCAGCCTCAAGGACACCGAAGCCCTGGCCCGAGGTGCACGCGGCGATGACCGTTTCGGCCTGCGTAACGAGTTCGTGCAACTGGTGGAACTGGCGCAGAGCCTGCGTACCTCCACTGCCTCCAACGCAATCTCCACTGAGCGACGGATTGAATAGTGAGTCGCCTCAAAGTCTTTATCACACAGCTGTTTGCTTCCGCCGACAGCCTTGAGGCCAGTAGCGACGAATCGCTGCTGGCCCGTTATCGCGAGGGTGACGCCAAGGCGTTCGAGATCCTGTACGCCCGCCATCGGCAGAGTCTTTACCGGTTTCTGCTTGGGTTGAGCGGCAAACCGGAACTGGCCGACGAGGTGTTCCAGGAGACCTGGCTGAGCCTGATCCGCAGCACCAGTCAGCCAAAAGGCCGGGCGACCTTTCGTACGTGGTTGTTCCAGATTGCCCGCAATCGCCTGATTGACCACTGGCGCAAGCACGGCGCCCGACAACCGCTGCATGACAGCTACGACGAGCATTTCCACGCCGTCAGCGACGATGCCTCGGATCCCGAACAACTGCTCAACCTCAGCCGCGACAGCCTGCGCCTGGAGAGCGCCCTGCAATCCTTGCCCGCCGACCAGCGCGAAGTGTTTCTGCTTCGTGCCCACGGCGACCTCGACCTGGCGCAAATCGCCAGCCTCACCGAAACACCGCTGGAAACCGTCAAGAGCCGCTTGCGCTACGCCCAGCAAAAACTGCGTCGGCTGCTGGCCGAGGAGGTACTGACATGACGGACGCCCGCCCGACACCCGAAGAGCAAATGCTCAAGCACGTGCGCGAACAGCACAACGCCGAACCGCCGGCGCGTCTCGACGCACTGATCCTCAACGTCGCCCGCCGTGAAACCCCGGCGCCACGGCAGAGTCTGTGGCAACGATGGCTCAAGGCCTGCCAGCAACCGCGCTACCAGGTGGCTTTTGCCAGTCTGGTCGGCATCGCGCTGATGCTGTCGCTGGTGCAACGCGCGCCGGAGCCCGTGGCTGAATACGATTTCGCCCCTGCTGCCAAACCGGCCGCGCCTGTGGTCCGTCAGGAGGCCCGATCATTGTCGGCGCCCGCCGGCGCACTTTCCGCGCCTGCACCCGCAATGGCTCCCGCGCCAATGGCGGAAATGGCCGCACCGATGCAGAGCGAATCGATCAGCGCCGACACGGCGGACGACGCCAAGGTCAGCAAGCGCGCCGCCGCCCCGGTCAACGGTCTTGACGCGCAACTGCGTGAAGTCCTGCGCCTGCGCGAGTCCGGCCAGTCGCAAGCGGCCGACAGCCTGTTCAACAACCTGCACAAGCGCTACCCGAACGTGAATCTCGACCTGCGACTGGAAAAAATCCGCAAGAACTGACCGTATCAGCCATCCGCCATTTGGCATTGACCCGCAAAAACGCGCACTATCGGGTCATTGCCGATGCGCTGGAGGATGCCGTGGCCCAAAAAATCGACCGCATCGCCCAAATGCTCAACTGCCCGGTCAAGGGCGAGGAACTGCGGCGGGCAGTGACGGAGAGTCGCAAGGAGTTTCTTCTGGCCAAACAGGCCGAAGAGGATCTGGAAGACGACGTTCTCGATGATGACTTTATCGAGGACGAAGAAGACGATGATGAATATGACGAGTTTGACTGGACGACGGAGTGAGTCGCCAACCAGCAGACACAAAAAAGCCCCGGACCATCACAGTCCGGGGCTTTCTCGTTTAAATCGATGGCGCACCAGGCGGGATTCGAACCCACGACCCCTGCCTTCGGAGGGCAGTACTCTATCCAGCTGAGCTACTGGTGCAGCGGGCGACATCATACCTAGGTCGGCTCGGGGCGTCCATGCCGGGTTTTGGTGCGGATTGTCAGTGCGCGTGTCGGTTGAAAAGCACTGCATTCCATAAAGCTGTAACGTCCTGCAAAAGGCTCGCTTGGCGCTTTTGAGAGGCTGTTCTATGGTTTCCCTGCGACCCGAGCTGTTGGTACGTTGATCTGAAATGTTCAGCAATTGCGGCGTTTTTGTTCTTTTTTTCGAACGCCCTATTGTCCTTCAACCCCTTTGAACCTAGGATTCGTTTGAGATTTCAAACGCTCCTTATCCAGGTGCTGAGCCGCACGCGTTTTGAGTCGTGCGCTATTTATGTGCCAGCCCGGTAAATGATTTCCCTGACGGCAGCCTTGCGAGGCGCCTTTCTACAATCATAATTTTGCTCCGCGCCTTGCGCGGTGCTGTTAAGGAAAGCCGACATGCAGCTTAAAGACACCCAGTTGTTCCGCCAGCAAGCCTTCATCGATGGCGCATGGGTCGACGCGGACAGCGGTCAGACGATCAAGGTCAACAACCCGGCCACCGGCGAGATTCTGGGCACTGTGCCGAAGATGGGCGCAGCCGAAACCCGCCGTGCCATCGAAGCCGCCGACAAGGCGTTGCCGGCCTGGCGTGCACTGACCGCCAAGGAGCGTGCAGGCAAGCTGCGTCGCTGGTTCGAACTGATGATCGAGCACCAGGACGACCTCGCTCGCCTGATGACCCTCGAGCAGGGCAAGCCACTGGCCGAAGCCAAGGGCGAAATCGTTTACGCCGCTTCGTTCATCGAGTGGTTCGCCGAAGAAGCCAAGCGCATCTACGGTGACGTGATTCCGGGCCACCAGCCGGACAAGCGCCTGATCGTGATCAAGCAACCGATCGGCGTTACCGCTGCCATCACCCCGTGGAACTTCCCGGCGGCGATGATCACTCGTAAAGCAGGTCCTGCGCTTGCCGCCGGTTGCACCATGGTGCTCAAGCCTGCTTCGCAAACCCCGTTCTCCGCATTCGCTCTGGCCGAACTGGCCCAGCGCGCCGGCATTCCCAAAGGTGTGTTCAGCGTGGTCTCCGGCAGCGCCGGCGACATCGGCAGCGAGCTGACCAGCAACCCGATCGTGCGCAAACTGTCCTTCACCGGCTCGACCGAAATCGGTCGTCAGTTGATGTCGGAATGCGCCAAGGACATCAAGAAAGTTTCCCTGGAACTGGGCGGCAACGCGCCATTCATCGTGTTCGACGACGCGGACCTGGATAAGGCCGTCGAAGGCGCGATCATTTCCAAGTACCGCAACAACGGCCAGACCTGCGTCTGCGCCAACCGTCTGTACATTCAGGATTCGGTCTACGACGCGTTCGCCGAGAAGCTGAAAGTGGCAGTCGCCAAGCTGAAAATCGGCAACGGTCTGGAAGAAGGCACCACCACGGGTCCGCTGATCGACGAGAAAGCCGTGGCCAAGGTGCAAGAGCACATCGCTGACGCGGTGAGCAAAGGCGCAACCGTTCTGGCCGGTGGCAAGCCGATGGAAGGCAACTTCTTCGAACCGACCATCCTGACCAACGTGCCGAAAGACGCGGCGGTGGCCAAGGAAGAAACCTTCGGTCCGCTGGCGCCGCTGTTCCGCTTCAAAGACGAAGCCGACGTGATAGCGATGTCGAACGACACCGAGTTCGGTCTGGCCTCGTACTTCTACGCTCGCGACCTGGGCCGTGTGTTCCGTGTGGCGGAAGCCCTGGAGTACGGCATGGTCGGCGTCAACACCGGGCTGATCTCCAACGAAGTCGCGCCGTTCGGCGGCATCAAGGCCTCGGGCCTGGGCCGTGAAGGCTCCAAGTACGGCATCGAAGATTACCTGGAAATCAAATACCTCTGCCTGGGCATCTAAGCCTCGGTAGAAGATCGCTGTAAACGCAAAGGGCACGAGAGCGCTGTCCCTTTGCGTCGTTTCAAACCGGAATTTTCTCTGCGGCCGGGAACGCCGTGGCAGTCGATCATCGCATGCTGCCACCGCCGATTCCTCCCGCTTTATCCTTGAACCGCGCCGCCCGATGAGCGGCGAATGAGGACTGTAATGAGCAAGACTAACGCTGAACTGATGGCCCGCCGTACCGCTGCTGTTCCACGGGGTGTTGGCCAGATTCACCCGATCTTCGCCGAGTCCGCGAAGAACGCGACCGTGACCGACGTTGAAGGTCGTGAATTCATCGACTTCGCTGGCGGTATCGCTGTACTGAACACCGGCCACGTGCACCCGAAAATCATCGCCGCCGTGACCGAGCAACTGAACAAGCTGACTCACACCTGCTTCCAGGTTCTGGCTTATGAGCCGTACGTCGAGCTGTGCGAGAAAATCAACGCTCGCGTACCGGGCGACTTCGCCAAGAAAACCCTGCTGGTGACCACCGGTTCCGAAGCCGTTGAAAACGCCGTGAAGATCGCTCGTGCCGCCACTGGCCGCGCTGGCGTGATCGCTTTCACCGGCGCTTACCACGGTCGCACCATGATGACCCTGGGCCTGACCGGTAAAGTCGTGCCTTACTCGGCCGGCATGGGCCTGATGCCAGGCGGCATCTTCCGCGCGTTGTACCCGAACGAACTGCACGGCGTGAGCATCGACGACTCGATCGCTTCCATCGAACGCATCTTCAAGAACGACGCCGAGCCGAAAGACATCGCCGCGATCATCATCGAGCCTGTGCAGGGTGAAGGTGGTTTCTACGTCGCACCGAAAGAATTCATGAAGCGCCTGCGCGCCCTGTGCGACCAGCACGGCATCCTGCTGATCGCTGACGAAGTGCAGACCGGCGCTGGCCGTACCGGCACTTTCTTCGCCATGGAGCAGATGGGCGTTGCTGCCGACCTGACCACTTTCGCCAAATCCATCGCTGGCGGCTTCCCGCTGGCCGGTGTGTGCGGCAAGGCCGAATACATGGACGCCATCGCGCCAGGTGGCCTGGGCGGCACCTACGCCGGTAGCCCGATCGCTTGCGCTGCGGCCCTGGCCGTGATGGAAGTGTTCGAAGAAGAAAAACTGCTGGACCGCTGCAAGGCTGTTGGTGAGCGTCTGGTCACTGGCCTGAAAGCCATCCAGGCCAAGTACCCGGTGATCGGCGAAGTCCGTGCCCTCGGCGCGATGATCGCGGTCGAGCTGTTCGAAAACGGCGACAGCCACAAGCCAAACCCGACCGCCGTCGCGGCTGTCGTGGCCAAGGCGCGTGACAAGGGCCTGATCCTGCTGTCCTGCGGCACCTACGGCAACGTTCTGCGCGTCCTGGTACCGCTGACCTCACCGGACGAGCAACTGGACAAAGGTCTGGCGATCATCGAAGAGTGCTTCTCGGAGCTGTAATCCGTAGCACCGTGTGATCGGATCGACAAAAAACCCGCTTCTGCGGGTTTTTTCATGCCCGGGAAACACCTGCGCGGTTTTCAGGTTGTACCGAAACGCCAGCATTGGCTAAGGTTCAAGCATTGCAAGGGAGGGCGAGCATGACGGCCGTCGATTTACCCGCTGTACCGAGAGTCCTGATTGCCGAGGCCGACCCGTGGTCTCGTGACCTGCTCAAACAAGTGCTGCTGAATGTGCGCTGCGATGCGCGGCTGGACTTGTGCGCCGATGGCCAGGAGGCAATGACGCTGCTCAGCGAAGTGCCCTATGACCTGGCGATCGTCGACTGGGAGTTGCCCGGCGTCGATGGCTTGAGCGTGTTGCGCAGCGTCCGCCAGCGCAAACGCAAGCCGCCGCTGCCGTTCATTCTGATGAGCAGCCGCAACGACAGCGCCAGCGTGCGCGAAGCCTTGCCGCTAGCGCCGACCGCCTACCTGGCCAAACCCCTGAACATGGAAAGCCTGACCGAGCGTTTGCAGGGGCTGCTGCTCAATGCCGGCGAAGAAGTGTTCTGTGAAGTACCCGCACTGGCGCCGGGCATGACGCTGTCGGTATTCCTCGAACGTCGCCGCGAACAGGCCGACGGCGCACCGTTGATGACCGACGTGCAGGTGGCGGTCAAGCGCAGCCTCAACCCCAACGGCCTGGACCTGAAGCTGCTGGAGGAGGAAATCCGCACTGATCCGCAAATCACCGCGGTGTTGATTGCCGCCGCCAACAGTGCCGCCCAGCACCACGGTTCGCCGGTGCAGACCCTGGCGCAGGCGCTGCATCGTCTGGGCACCGGGCAAAGCATGAACCTGATTCTTGGCCTGGCACTCAAGCGCAGTGCCCGACTGAGCGACCCATGCCTGGCCGACTACGCCGAGCGCTATTGGGGCCTGTCACTGCACACCGCCGAGTACGCCCGCACCTTGGCGCGGTTGCTCGATCTGGATCAGGAGCGCTGCTACTGCGCCGGCATGCTCCATCGCCTCGGCGATCTGGCGTTGCTGCGTTGTCTTCAAGAGTGGAAGCAGGCCGGCGGCGAGTTGGACGAGCTGGAGGAAGTCGGCGATGCACTGGCGGAGTTCGGTGCGGCTTACGGCTCGGCGTTGCGCACCCGCTGGCGTTTGCCGCTGGAACTGCGCGAGTTGATTGCCTCGGTCTACCAGCTCGGGGGCGGGGTGTACTCCCGCGAGGCGCTGGTGATGAACATGGCGGCGCAAATGGCCCGGCTGACCGAACATGAAGGCGTCGAGGAACTGGCCAAGAGCCGTACGGCGCGCTTGCTCAAGATCGGCTTGCCGGAGCTGATGCGGATGCGCAAATAGCGGCTTGATTGCGCATCCGATCTGGAATCAGGCGGAAATGATCCGGTTCTTGCCCTGCCGCTTGGCCTCGTACATTGCCGCGTCCGCACGGGCGAAGAGGGTGTCGAGGCTTTCGTCTTCCGGGGTGAGGCTGGTCAGGCCCTGGCTGACGGTGATGCCGAACGTTTGTTCACCGTAATTGAAACTCAGCCGCTGAATTTCCCGTTGCAGCCGCTCGGCCACCTGCATGGCCATGTCCGGCGCACAGCCCGGGAAAACCGCAGCAAACTCCTCACCGCCAATCCGCCCGAACAGGTCGCCCCGGCGTAATGAGGCACGACCGCATTCGGCGATTCGTTGCAGCACGTTGTCGCCTTCGGGGTGGCCGTAGGTGTCGTTGATCACTTTGAAGTCATCGATGTCCAGCAGCAGGAACGCCAGTGGAGCGCCTTGCAGGCGGGCGTTTTCGAATTCGCGGTGGGCGCATTCGAAAAAGTGCCGGCGATTGCTGCTCTGGGTCAGCACGTCGGTGGTGGCCAGGCGTTGCAGCTCGGTTTCCATTTGCTTCTTGTCGGTGATGTCTTCGGCGATGCCGACGATGATCACCGGTTGCCCCGGTTCGTCCTGACGGTTGATGAAGCACTTGTCGCTGATCCAGCGTATCTGGCCGTCGGCGGCGATGATCCGGTATTCGCGGTCTTCCACAGCGCCTTTGTGCAGCACTTCGGCGAGGCTGCGTTCGGCGTATTCCAGATCGTCCGGGTAGATGCTGTCGCGCCACTGGTTGTGGTCGGCCAACAGCAGGGCGGCGGAGCGGCCGAAGATCCGCTCGTAAGCAGGGCTGACGTAAAGCACCTGCCGGGTTTCCCAGTTGAAGGCCCAAAGCACGGCATTGACGCTGACCAGCAGCGAGCTGAACAGCTGCTCGCGTTCGCTCAGGCGGGCGACTTCGCCCTGGGCATGCATCAATGCCATCAGGGTTTGCGCGGCCTCGGGCCACTGGGGAGGGGATGATTGATTTTGATTGTTGTTGACCATCGACACGAATCTCAAAGGGCGTGTCGATCTATCGACAACGGCCACGGGAAAACCCGCCGGGGGTGGCGAAGTGTCTTTGAGATAGGGGATCGAGGGTGAAGTTCCGAAGGGTGCGCCCGGCAACCGGGCGCACCGATCAACGGCACTCAGACGGCGACAGGGCGCAGCGAGTAGGTTTTCAACTGGTCAGCGAATTCGCGCAGGGACTGGATGCCGCTGGCCTCTGCCTCGTGGACCCATTCCTTGATGGCGGCGAGCATGTCGTGGCCATTCGCGCTGGTCTTGACCCAGATCTGCTGCAGGGCCAGGCGCTTCTCGTAGATTACCTTCAGCGCCTGGCTGTGCTCGAGCATGTTCTGGATGCGCGCGTGGTGGCGATCTTCCAACAGGCTGGTTTCCCGCGAGAGCAGACGTTTGGCCCGGTGGAACTGGTGGCGTACCGAATGATCGACCTTGGCCAGTTCCTGCTTGACCAGCGGGCCGATCACCAGCTTGCGGTACTGGGCCATGATCTGGAAGCGGTTGTTGAGGATCGCCATGGCAGTGTCCATGTCCAGGCTGCCCTTGCCTTCGACGCGGTGGGCGATCGGGGCGACTCGCTGGACCTTGGCCAGACGCAGGAAGCTGAAGACCTGGATCCACGCCCAGCCGAGGTCGAACTCCCACTTCTTGACCGACAGCTTGGCCGAGTTGGGGTAGGTGTGATGGTTGTTGTGCAGTTCTTCGCCGCCGATCAGGATGCCCCAAGGCACCAGATTGGTCGCCGCGTCGCGGCATTCGAAATTGCGGTAGCCGACGGCATGGCCGAGGCCGTTGACCACACCGGCCGCCCAGACCGGGATCCACATCATCTGGATCGCCCAGACGGTGATGCCGATGGTGCCGAACAGCAGCAGATCGACGACCGCCATGATCGCCACGCCCAGCAATCGGTAGCGGCTGTAGAGGTTGCGCTCGATCCAGTCTTCGGGGCAGTTCTTGCCGTAGATGCGCAGGGTTTCCGGGTTCTGCGCTTCTTCGCGGTACAGCTCGGCGCCTTTGCGCAGGACGGTGGACAGACCCTTGACGACCGGACTGTGCGGGTCGTCTTCGGTTTCGCATTTGGCGTGGTGTTTGCGGTGGATGGCAGTCCACTCGCGGGTGTTCTGTGCCGTGGTCAGCCACAGCCAGAAACGGAAAAAATGCTTCAGGCCGGCATTCAGCTCCAGGGAGCGATGGGCCGAGTAGCGGTGCAAGTAGACCGTGACGGCAACGATCGTCACGTGGGTCATCGCCAGGGTGACGGCGACCAGCGACCAGGCCGACAAGCCAAGAAAACCTTCGTACCACATAGGCTATAGGGCCCTCGATAAAGAAAAAACAGCCGTTGCATTATCACCAAGCACACAGATAAAACCAGTCGCCCTTTCAGATAAGAGATGGCTGGATGTTTCTTGACCTATAATCCCGACATTTTTGTAGGGACATGGATGACCGAATGTCTGCCACTTATCGCGATGCCTTGCGTGCAGCGCTGCTTTACCTGGTCCTTGCCGTGGTCTGGCTGCAAGGCACTGGTTATTTATTGAACAGTTTCTTCGATAGCTCTGACGAGTTGCTGCGCTGGCAACTGATCAACGGCTACCTGTTCGTAGCGCTCAGCGCCGGGTTGATCTTCCTCGCCCGGGCGCGGCTGTTCGAATGCCTGGGGATCGGTGCCCGCTTGCGTGAGCGCCAGGCGGATCGCGAACGCCTGCGTCAGGCCGCTGCGGTATTCGATTGCACCCGCGAAGGCGTGCTGGTCACGGACCGGCAGGGGCTGATCGTGCACGTCAATCGCGCGTTCATGGAAATCACCGGTTATCAGCGTGAAGAAGTGATGGGTCAGCAGCCCAGCCTGTTCAAGTCCGGGCACCATCCGCCGGGGTTCTATCAGGCGATGTTCGCTTCTTTACAGGCGCGGGACGAATGGAGCGGCGAGATCTGGAACCGGCGCAAGAGCGGTGAAATCTACCCGCAATGGCAGACGATCCGGGTCATTCGTGACGATGACAACCGGCTCAGCCATTACGTCGCGGTGTTTTCCGACATCAGCGCGATCAAGGATTCCGAGCACGAACTCAAGCACCTGGCCCACCACGATCCGCTGACCGACCTGCCCAACCGCCTGCTGTTCAGCGACCGCGCCGAACAGGCGCTGGCATCGGCGCAGACCCACAAGCGCGGCTGCGCGCTGCTGATGATCGATCTGGACCATTTCAAACTGATCAACGACAGTCTCGGCCACACTATCGGTGACCGTTTGCTCAAGGCGGTCGCCGCGCGTTTGCAGGCGTTGTTCGGGCCGGGCATCACCCTGGCGCGGCTGGGCGGCGATGAGTTCGCGGTCCTGCTGGAAAGTTGTCCACAACCGGCGCAGGCGGCAGCATTGGCTCAGCGCATTCTCGATGCGCTTAAAGAGCCGTTCTGCCTCGACGGCCATGAACTGTTCATCAACGCCAGCCTCGGCATCAGCCTGTTTCCCAGCGATGCGCTGAGCGCCGAACAACTGTTGCGCAACGCCGATGCGGCGCTGTTCAAGGCCAAGAGCAGCGGCCGCAACGGCTACGCGCTGTACACCGAAGAACTCACGGCCCACGCCCAGCAGCGGGTCGAAATCGCCTTCGAGTTGCGCCGCGCGCTGGAGCAGCAGGAACTGCGGGTCTACTACCAACCGGTGCACGACCTGCAAACCAGTCGCCTGATAGGCGTCGAGGCGCTGGTGCGCTGGGAGCATCCGCAGCGAGGCCTGGTTTCCCCTGCGGAGTTCATCCCGATTGCCGAGCGCACCGGGCTGATCTCGGAAATCGACGCCTGGGTCATGCAGCAGGCCTGTCGGCAGATGTGCCAATGGCAGCAGGCCGGGGTGGTGCTGTCGTTTGTCGCGGTCAACGTGTCCTCGCGGTTGTTTGCCCGCCGCGAGTTGTATCAGCAGGTGGCGCAGGTGCTGCACGACACCGGCCTGGATCCGGCTTATCTGGAACTGGAGGTCACCGAAAGCGCGGTGATGGACGATCCGGAAGTCGCGCTGGAGCAGATGCATCGGCTGCGCGAGCTGGGCATTCGTCTGGCCATCGATGACTTCGGCACCGGTTATTCGTCGTTGCTGCGGCTCAAGCGCCTGCCGGTGCAGAAGCTCAAGATCGATCAGGGCTTCGTCGCCGGCCTGCCGTGGGACGAGGACGACGCTGCGATCGTCCGGGTGATCATCGCCCTGGCCCGCAGCATGGGCATGCAGGTGCATGCCGAGGGCATCGAGCAGGTGGAACAGGCGGCGTTCCTGCTGGGCCAGGCCTGTGATCTGGGGCAGGGCTACTGGTTTGGGCGGCCGGTCCCGGAAGCGCAAATCGACTGGAACCGGGCGCCCTTGATCGGTTGATGAGGGCGTACGGCGGGTTTGCCGGCGGGCAAATCCGCCGCAAACCCTTGCTGCATCACATAATGTTTTCCAGTTATATAAACATTCTTAAATAGTCTTTTTAAGAATATCCGCGCCTCTCTTATATTGCTCCCACGCCGAATGCAGTGCCGCCCACTGCCAGGCATATCCCATACAAAGGAGCAGCACCATGAGCGCATCCCTGCGTAGCGTTGACGGTCAGGACGAAAGCACCATCTTGCGCGAAATCCAGAGCGCCTTGCGCGACCTGCGTTTCGGCGCGGTGGAAATCACTGTGCATAACGCCCAGGTGGTCCAGATCGAACGCAAAGAGAAATTCCGTCTGCAGCAACCGGGTAACAAACCGGCCTGATTCGTAGTCTGCGGCAGCTCCTGCGGGGAGCTGTTGGCAGAAGCTGCCACAGGCTGCGGTCGTTGAACGAGCAACCCGATTCCAGCAATCCATAAGAAAAAGCCACCACCAAGAATTCCAGGAGCTTTCACCATGTCGTCGATTCGCCGTTACGCTTTGGCCGCCCTGGCCAGCGCTGTGTTTGCCGGTTCCGCGGTTGCCAAGGATTACGAACTGCTCAACGTGTCGTATGACCCGACGCGCGAGCTGTATCAGGATTACAACGCCGAGTTCGTGAAGTACTGGCAGTCAGAGCACGCCGGCGACACTGTGAAAATCCAGCAATCCCACGGCGGTTCGGGCAAGCAGGGCCGTGCGGTGATCGACGGTCTGCGCGCCGACGTCGTAACCCTGGCCCTAGCCGGCGACATCGACGAAATTGCCAAGCTCGGCAAGACCCTGCCGGCCGACTGGCAGAAGCGTCTGCCGGACGCCAGCACTCCTTACACCTCGACCATCGTGTTCCTGGTGCGCAAGGGCAACCCGAAAGGCATCAAGGACTGGGGCGATCTGATCAAGAATGACGTCTCGGTGATCACCCCGAACCCGAAAACCTCCGGCGGTGCACGCTGGAACTTCCTCGCGGCGTGGGCCTACGGCCTGAAAGCCAATGGCGGCAACGAAGCCAAAGCCAAGGAATATGTACAAACCCTGTTCAAACACGTACCGGTTCTGGACACCGGCGCCCGTGGCTCGACCATCACCTTCGTCAACAACGGTCAGGGTGACGTGTTGCTGGCCTGGGAAAACGAAGCGTTCCTGGCGCTGAAAGAAGACGGCGGCAAGGACAAGTTCGACATCGTCGTGCCTTCGCTGTCGATCCTCGCCGAACCACCGGTGGCGGTGGTCGACAAGAACGCCGAGAAGAAGGGCAACGAGCAGATCGCCGAAGCCTACCTCAAGCACCTGTACAGCCCGGCCGGCCAGGAAATCGCGGCGAAGAACTTCTACCGTCCGCGTGACAAGGACGTGGCGGCGAAGTACGCCCAGCAGTTCCCTAAACTGGAGCTGGTGACCATCGACAAGGACTTCGGCGGCTGGAAAACCGCGCAGCCGAAATTCTTCAACGACGGTGGCGTGTTCGACCAGATCTATCAGGCGCAGTAATCTGAAATAGGTCATAAACGAGCCCCGATTTAACCGTCGGGGCTTTGTGCGTTCTCAAACCAAGGACTTTTATGTCGCGTCGTATCTCCCCCGTCATACCCGGCTTCGGGCTGACGCTGGGCTACACCTTGGTGTACCTCAGCCTGATTGTGCTTATCCCGCTGGCGGCGATGTTCGTCCACGCCGCCCAACTCACCTGGGATCAGTTCTGGACGATCATCTCCGCGCCCCGCGTCCTCGCCGCACTGAAGCTGAGCTTCGGCACCGCGCTGTGCGCCGCGATCATCAACGGCATCATCGGCACGCTGCTGGCGTGGGTGCTGGTGCGTTACACGTTCCCGGGGCGCAAGGTGATCGACGCGATGATCGATCTGCCGTTCGCCCTGCCGACCGCGGTGGCCGGTATTGCCCTGACGGCGCTGTACACGCCGACCGGGCTGGTCGGGCAGTTCGCCGCTGACCTCGGTTTCAAGATCGCCTACACCCCGCTCGGGATCACGTTGGCGCTGACCTTCGTGACCCTGCCGTTCGTGGTGCGCACGGTACAGCCGGTGCTGGCCGACATCCCGCGTGAAGTCGAAGAAGCGGCCGCGTGCCTGGGTGCCAAACCGTTGCAGGTGTTCCGCCACATCCTGCTGCCGGCGCTGTTGCCGGCCTGGTTGACCGGTTTTGCCCTGGCGTTTGCCCGGGGCGTTGGCGAGTACGGTTCGGTGATTTTCATCGCCGGCAACATGCCGATGAAAACCGAGATCCTGCCGCTGCTGATCATGGTCAAGCTCGACCAGTACGATTACACCGGCGCTACCTCCATCGGCGTATTGATGCTGGTGGTTTCCTTCGTCCTGTTGCTGCTGATCAACTTGCTGCAGCGGCGCATCGAAACCCCATAAGGAGGCGCGAACCATGTCCCAATCGTCTATTGCGGCCGCGTCCTCGGCCAACGCCGCCCGCCGTGGCAGCGCCACTTCGCGGCGGATCCTGATCGGCCTCGGCTGGCTGATTTTCTTTCTGTTTCTGCTGCTGCCGCTGTTCATCGTGGTGTCGCAGGGATTGAAGAATGGTCTCGGCGCGTTCTTCACCGCGATCTTTGAACCGGATGCCTTGTCGGCGCTGAAACTCACCGTGATTGCGGTGCTGGTGTCGGTGCCGCTGAACCTGGTGTTCGGTGTCAGCGCCGCGTGGTGCGTGAGCAAATACTCGTTCCGCGGCAAGAGTATGCTGGTGACGCTGATCGACCTGCCGTTCTCGGTGTCGCCGGTGATCGCCGGTCTGGTCTACGTGTTGATGTTCGGTGCCCAGGGCCTGTTCGGGCCGTGGCTGCAGGATCACGACATCCAGATCGTCTTCGCCCTGCCGGGCATCGTGCTGGCGACGATCTTCGTCACCGTGCCATTCGTGGCCCGTGAGCTGATCCCGCTGATGCAGGAACAAGGCACTCAGGAAGAGGAAGCCGCGCGCCTGCTCGGCGCCAACGGCTGGCAGATGTTCTGGCACGTGACCGTCCCCAACATCAAATGGGGCCTGATCTATGGCGTGGTGCTGTGTACCGCGCGGGCCATGGGTGAGTTCGGTGCGGTGTCGGTGGTCTCCGGGCACATTCGCGGGGTGACCAACACCTTGCCGCTGCATGTCGAGATCCTCTACAACGAATACAACCACGTGGCCGCGTTCGCCGTGGCGAGCCTGTTGCTGATCCTGGCGCTCTTCATCCTGCTGCTCAAGCAGTGGAGCGAAAACCGTATCAACCGCCTGCGCGCCAGCGCCGCGGAGGAATAATTCATGTCGATCGAAGTGCGTAACGTCAGCAAGAATTTCAATGCGTTCAAGGCGCTGGACAACATCAGCCTGGACATCCACAGCGGTGAGCTGGTGGCGCTGCTCGGCCCGTCCGGCTGCGGCAAGACCACCCTGCTGCGCATCATTGCCGGTCTGGAAACCCCGGATAACGGCAACATCGTGTTCCACGGCGAAGACGTGTCCGGCCACGACGTGCGGGATCGCAACGTCGGTTTCGTGTTCCAGCACTACGCGCTGTTCCGCCACATGACGGTGTTCGACAACGTCGCGTTCGGCCTGCGCATGAAGCCGAAAAACCAGCGCCCGACTGAAAGCCAGATCGCGACCAAGGTTCACGAGCTGCTGAACATGGTGCAACTGGACTGGTTGTCGGATCGTTATCCGGAGCAACTGTCCGGCGGCCAGCGTCAGCGTATCGCCCTGGCCCGCGCCCTGGCGGTAGAGCCGAAAGTGCTGCTGCTCGACGAGCCGTTCGGCGCCCTCGACGCCAAGGTGCGTAAGGAGCTGCGCCGCTGGCTGGCGCGCCTGCACGAAGACATCAACCTGACCTCGGTGTTCGTGACCCACGACCAGGAAGAGGCGATGGAAGTGGCCGACCGCATCGTGGTGATGAACAAGGGTGTGATCGAGCAGATCGGCTCACCGGGCGACGTCTACGAAAACCCGGCCAGCGATTTCGTCTATCACTTCCTCGGCGATTCGAACCGCCTGCATCTGGGCGATGACAACCACGTGCTGTTCCGCCCGCACGAAGTGTCGCTGTCGCGGCATGAGCTGGAGGATCACCACGCCGCTGAAGTCCGCGATATCCGGCCGCTGGGCGCGACCACGCGGGTGACGTTGAAGGTTGAAGGTCAAACCGATCTGATCGAGGCGGAAGTGGTGAAAGACCACGACAGCCTGACCGGGTTGGCGAAGGGAGAGACGTTGTTCTTCAAGCCGAAGGTCTGGCAGAAAATCGCCAACGTTTGATCTCGCTCGTTCCCACGCTTTGCGTGGGAACGCCGCTATGGACGCTCCGCGTCCACTGTGACGCGGAGCGTCACGGGATTCATTCCCACGCAGAGCGTGGGAACGAGCGAGCCGGGCAGTGGTTCAGACAGCCGCACGATTCGGATTGACCCGCACCACACCCGCCCGCGCCTCGATCTGCTCTTTCAGCTCATGCCGCATCCCGAGCATGAACGCCAGCTCGGTCACCACAAACAGCGGCCCGACAATCAGTCCGCTCAAGTCATCGACAAACGCCGGTTTGCGTCCTTCATAGTGGTGCCCGACAAACTGGATCACCCAGCCGATCACGAACATCGCCAGACCGCTGCTGAGCCAGACCATGGTGCTCTGCTGCGCCAGGGCATGCCCGGCCCAGACCGACAGCCCCATCAACACGGTCATCAGAACCCCGAGCTTCAGCTCCAGACGCAGGTAAAACCAAGCCGAAGCGAGGGCGGCAATCACCGCCGGGGAAACCCACAATCCGCCCACCGACCATTCCGGCCGCGACAACAGCACGGCCACTGCCACCACAATCAGCGGAATCCCGATAAAGTGGCTGGCGATGTTGCGCGGGTCACGGTGGTAAGCGGCGTATTGACTCAAATGATCGACGAGGCTTTTCATTGTTGTTCCTCCTGTAGGGTGATCGAATCATGCCCCGGGTTCACGGCTCGCTCTGTCAGGCAGGCGACAATCTTTCGGAGAACGCATGGATAAGGTCTGGCGCGAGCGCCTGTTGACCGGGCAATGGTTCAGTCATCTGCCTTCGTCCTTTCAGGATAGTCTGCTGGCGGCGGCCCGGGAGCGGCGGCTGTCGGCGGGGCAGCGGCTGTTTCAGCGCGGTGATGCGCCGTGCGGGTTGTACGCGGTGCTCGACGGCGCAGTGCGCATCGGCGCGGTCAGCGAGCAGGGCAAGGAGGCTTTGCTGAGTCTGGTGGAGGCGCCGCACTGGTTCGGCGAAATCTGCCTGTTCGATGGCCAGCCCCGCACCCACGATTCCTACGCGGTCGGGTCTTGCACCTTGCTGAACATTCCCCAGGCCACGCTGCTGAAAATGCTCGACGAGCAACCCGTCTACTGGCGGCATCTCGCTCTGTTGATGAGCCACAAACTGCGCCTGACCTTCATCAATCTCGAACAGCTGAGCCTGCTGCCGGCCCCGGCGCGTCTGGCTCATCGCTTGCTGATGATCGCCGAAAGCTACGGCGAACTCGATCCGCCACGCCGGGTGCTGCAACTGCCTCAGGAACAGCTGGCGTCGATGCTGTCGCTGTCGCGGCAGACCACCAACCAGATCCTCAAGGAGTTGCAGGGGCAGGGGGTTATCGGACTGAGTTATGGCGAGATCGAAATCCTTGACGCCGCGCGATTGCGGGCACTGGCGACCCTCTGAAGAATACGGGTTCCCCTGTGGGAGCAGGCTTGCCCGCTCCCACATTGGATCGATGTTGTTTTTACGAACCGCGATAAGTGGAGAAGCCATACGGGCTCAGCAGCAACGGAATGTGATAGTGCTGATCCGTCTGCTTCACTTTAAAAATCACCGGAATCTCCGGAAAAAACGTCTCGTGCTTGGCCTTCTCGAAGTACTCACCGGTCTTGAACACCACTCGATATTCACCGGCCTCGAACGGTTTGTTCGCCGGGAACAGCTCGGCGATCCGTCCCTGTTCATTGGTGGTGCCCTGCGCCAGCGGCTGCCAGTTCTGGCCGACATGACGTTCCAGCGTCACGTTGATGCCCGGCGACGGCAGGCCGTTTTCCAGGTTGAGCACGTGTACGCTCAGCGGGTTGCCGGCGGCCAGCGCCAGGCTCGAAAAGGCGCTCAATCCAAGCGCGGTGAAAGTCATGCGCAGTGGGGTCATGGTGATACTCCTCGGTTCAAGTACGGTTGATGGACAGATCGACGATTTCGGCGGCCTTGATTGCGCAGGTTTCGTCCTGTTCGCCGCCGCCGGAACCGGCCACGCCCATGGCGCCGACCAGTTCTTTCCCGGCAAACAAAGGGATGCCACCGCCGAGCAACAGCAACTCGTCCAGCGTGTTGAGGTTGGCGGTTTCCGGGTTGTTTCGGGCGCGCTCGGCGAACAATCGAGTCGGGGTTTTCGTCGACAGCGCGGTGTAGGCCTTGCGTTGGCTGGCGGCGGTGTTGTGCGGGCCGATACCGTCGCCACGCAAGGTCACCAGCAGATTGCCGCCACGGTCGAGCACCGACACCGTGGCGGTGCAGTTTTCCAGCGCCGCGTCGGCCAGCAGCCGCGCGGTTTTCAGATCGAGATCGGCGTGACGGGGCAGCTCAGGCGTGGCGTGCGCCGCGCCGCTGAGGCCGATCGCGAGGCTGGCAAGCAGGTATTTGACGGACATGGGCAGGCTCCAAAAGCGAAGGCCATCACCTTATCCGCCGGTCCCCGTCGAAACCTCGTCAGTCGGATTACAAGTTTGTAATGGGCAACGTCGCCGAAGGCGCCTAGCCTGTGACTCTGATCAATCGAGGTGTGCCATGCGTTTGCTGGTCGTAGAAGATGAAGCCAAAACCGCGAACTTCATCGCCAAAGGGCTGGGTGAGTCGGGTTTTGCCGTGGACGTGGCGCTGAATGGCCTCGACGGTCGCTACTTTATTGAGCAGCAGGAATATGACCTGATCATCCTCGACGTGATGCTGCCGGGCCTCAACGGCTGGCAATTGCTCCAGCTGATCCGCCAGCGCGGCGCCACGCCGGTGCTGTTCCTGACGGCGAAGGACGCCATCGAAGACCGCGTGCGCGGCCTCGAACTGGGGGCCGATGACTATTTGCTCAAGCCGTTCGCCTTCGCCGAATTGCTGGCGCGGGTGCGCACGTTGTTGCGGCGCGGCCCCCTGCGTGAAGCCGAGTCGTACAACATCGCCGATCTCGAAATCGACGTACTGCGCCGCCGGGTCAGCCGGGGCGGCCAGCGCATCGCCCTGACCAACAAGGAATTCGCTCTCCTGCATCTGCTCGCCAGCCGTCAGGGTGAAGTGCTGTCGCGCACGCTGATCGCCTCGCAGGTGTGGAACCTGAATTTCGACAGCGACACCAACATGGTCGAAGTCGCGGTGCGCCGGCTGCGTTCGAAAGTCGATGATCCGTACATGCCCAAACTGATTCACACCGTGCGCGGGGTCGGCTATCAACTCGAAGCGCCCGACGATGCGCGCTAGGTCGATTGCCTGGCGCCTGGCCCTGGCGTTCGCTGCTGTCTGTGCGTTGGTACTCAGTGCGATTGGCGTGTTCCTGTATCGCTCGCTGGCTGCGGAAATCGCCTGGCGCGACGACATGGCGTTGCTCGGTCGCCTGGAACAGGTGCGCGCGCTGCTCGCCGACAGCGACAGCCTCGACGCCCTGCAGGCGCGGCCACGGCTGTACCAGAACATGCTCGGCAACCTCGACAGTCTGCTGCTGGTGCAACGAGCGGACGGCTCGAACGTGATCACGATCAACCCTCGCCAACGCGCACTGCCGTCCGTGCAGGCCATCCCCCGGGATCAACCGCCGCAACGCCGCGATGTGCTGACCTGGCAGGCGGCGGACGGTGTCGAGCTGGCCCTGTTGTCAGGTCAGGCCCAAGGGCCGAACGGCGAAGCACTGACCGTGATCGCCGGCAAGGTCTTGAGCGAGCGCGAGCAGATGCTCGGCAGCTATCGCCTGCGCTTGTATCTGGCCGTCGGCTTGGGTGCCGTGCTCGCCTTCACGCTGGGTCTGGTGCTGTTGCGCCGAGGTTTGCGGCCTCTGCGCAAGCTGAGTGAAGCGCTGCGCGGCATCGACCTGCGCAGCCTCGACCAACGCGTTCCCACCGCCGGCACGCCAGCGGAATTGCTGGAGCCGGTGCATGCGTTGAACGGCATGCTCGGGCGGCTGGACGACGGCTTCCAGCGCCTCTCACAGTTTTCCGCCGACCTCGCCCACGAAATCCGCACGCCCCTGCATACCTTGCTCGCGAGCAACGGCCAGGCACTGAATTACCCGCGCAGCAGCGCCGAGTATCAGGAAGTGCTGGCTTCAAACATGGAAGAGTTTGAACGGCTCAAGCGCATGGCCGAAAACCTGATGTTTCTCGCCCGCGCCGAGCAAGCTGAGCGAGCGCTCGATCTGCGCACGCTGGAACTGCACGAAATCGGCGATGAGTTGTGCGACTACTTCGAAGCCCTGGCGGATGACTGGGAAATCCGCCTCGAAAACACGTTCAGCGGAGAATTGCTGGCGGATCAGCAACTGCTGCAACGCGCCTTGGGCAATCTGCTGGCCAACGCCGTACGCCATGCCGATGCCGGCTCGGTCATCAGCCTGCGCCGACGCGATGAGCCAGGCCTGTGCTGGCTGCAAGTCCACAACCTCGGCCCGGTGATCGCGGATGAGCATCTGGGCAAACTGTTCGACCGCTTCTACCGCGTCGACCCGTCCCGCGCGGAGCCAGGAGACTCCGGCGGATTGGGACTGGCGATCGTGCAGTCGATCATGCAGTTGCATGGGGGCCGGGTGCGGGTCAGCAGTGATGCAACGGGTACGGTTTTTGAGCTTGGATTTGTAACCAGTCGCTAATCGACCCGCACATGCCGTTTCATCTGAGCTAGACTCGCCCTGAATTGGCATCAAATGCGATGCGTAAACGTAGAATTACGATTTTTTGCACTGTATATAATGCACGGGTGCGTCATGGAACAGTTGGGCGAACTGATCAGAACTCTGCGCAAAGCGCAAAAACTCTCGCAACAGGCGTTGGCGCAACGTTACGGCATGAGCCGCGCCACCATTTCGGGTATCGAAAACAATACGATTTCTGAAATTGGTCTGCGCAAAGTCGAGGCGATCCTCAACGGCTTTGGCTATGAGCTGACGGCGGTTCCCGTGAGAGCGCAACGTCCGACACTCGACGCGTTGCAGAAGGCCAATTTCCATGACTGAGCCGACAGATCGCTTGCACATCACCGTCGCTGATAGCCCGGTCGGAACGCTCGGTCGAGGGCAGCCGGGCATGGACAGTGTGTTCAGTTATCGCGAGGACGCCATCGACGAGAATGCAGTGTCGCTGACAATGCCGACCCGGCTGGAGAGCTACGGCTGGGAGCGGGGCATTCATCCCGTCTTCGAAATGAATCTGCCGGAAGGCGCGCTGCGCGATGAACTGGTTCGACGCTTCAGTAAAGCAGTGCGCGGTTTTGATGATTTCGCCTTGCTCGCTATCGTCGGACCGCATCAGTTGGGACGGCTGGCGATTACCAGCGAGTCGGCAACCGAGCGTCAGCCCGAAACATCATTGGCCGAGCTTTTGGTGCATGACGGTGCCCAGGGATTGTTCGATGATTTGCTACAGAAGTACGGCCAATACTCCGGGGTTTCGGGCGTGCAGCCCAAAGTTCTGGTGCGCGACAGTGCGGCAGCAGTTGATCGCCTGACTCACCGAGGCTCCACACATCTGGTCAAAGCCTTCCGTCCCGAAGAGTTTCCCGAGCTGGCGACCAACGAGTACTTCTGTATGCGCGCCGCAGCGCTTAGCGGACTTGAAGTGCCAAAGTTTGAATTGAGTGAGCAGGGCAAGTTTTTGGTGGTCGAGCGTTTTGACCTGATTGAGCACGGCTATCTGGGTTTCGAGGACTTTTGCGTACTCAACGGCTGGCCTTCCAGAGCCAAATACGATGGTTCTTACGAAGGCGCTGCCCGACAGATCAAGGCCTTTGTTTCGCCTGCGCTGTTGAGTCAGGCGCTGGAGGCTTTTTTCAAGATCGTGGCGCTGTCAGCGGGACTGAAAAACGGCGATGCGCACCTGAAGAACTTCGGTGTGCTGTATGACCATTGCGGTGCGCAGGCTTCGATCCGGCTGGCCCCGGCTTACGACATCATCACCACATCGGTTTACATCAGGAACGACAGCCTGGCCTTGCTGCTGGGCGGGTCGAAGGCATGGCCCAAGCAGAAGGCGCTCATCCGCTTCGGCCGTACGGCGTGCAATCTCACTGAAGGCCGGTGCAATGAACTACTGCAGCAGGTTGTTCATGGCATGCAGACGGCGATGGCGGAAATGCTCGAGCATTGCCGAACCCATCAGTCATTCGCCGAGGTGGGTACGGCAATGATCGAGCAGTGGGAGTCCGGGATTGAACGCAGTCTGACCAAGGGTTGAGCGACCCATTTGCGCTCAGCGCAACTGATCCCGAAACTGCCCCGGCGTCATCCCGGTCCAGCGTTTGAACGCGCGGCTGAAGCTGCTGGTGTCGGCAAATCCCAACAGATAACTGACCTCGCTCAGCGAGCATTGCGGATCGCGCAGGTGCAGCAGTGCGAGATTCTCGCGGCTTTCATTCAGCAGGGTGTCGAAGCGACAACCCTCGTCCGCCAGGTGCCGTTGCAGGCTGCGCAGGCTCAAGTGCAGGGCCTGGGCGATGCGTTCGGCGCTGGGTTCGCCTTCGGGCAGTTGTTCTTCGATGGCGTCGCGTACCTTGCGCTCCCAGGTCAGCGGCTTGAGCTGGGCGAGGGTGCGTTTGAGCACCGCTTCGTTGTGCTCGGCCAGCTCCGGGTTGGCGTCGTCGAGGTGGCTGTCAAAGTCGGTGAGGGCGAATTCGATCCGGTCTTCTTCGGCGGAAAAGTGCACCGGCGAGCGGAACACCTTGTGCCATTGATGCGCATCGGCCGGTTCCGGGCGGCGCAGGTACACCGCCAGTGGCGCGTAGTCGCGGCCGAGGCGATTGCGGCAGGTGCGCACATAGATCGCGGCAAACGCGTCGATGGCTTCGAAGGCGGGTGCCGGATTGCCGACCGGGATTTTCAGGCGAAAGCGGTAGCGGTCCTCGGTGCGGGTCAGCTCCAGTTCCAGCGCGTCGCTGACCACCTGGTGATAACGCACGATCCGCTCGAACACTTCCCGCAGGCTGCCGCTGGCCACCAACGCGTAGCCCAATGCGTGAAACGTCGTGGGGCTGACGAACCGCGACACCCGCAAGCCGATTGCCGGATCGCCGCTGACCTGCACCGCGATTTCCCACAGGCGTGTGGTCGCGGACAACGGATAGCGGGCATTCGGGTCGTCCATCAATTGCGGATCGAGCCCGGCCTGCTGGCACAGGGCAGTGCTGTCCAGCCCCAGCGCGTCGAGTTGCTTGCGCAGGGCACGGGTCCAGCTGGCGAGAGAAGTCGGTTCCTTCATGCTGGTTGGCGCTTCCGGTCAACAGGTTGGCGTTCTCGGCTACCGCGTCCGGACCCTGCGCGGGGCAGGATACGAACATCAATAACCAGAGGATGGAAGCATGGACCGTACTTCTGCAAGTCCCCAGCGACACAATGCTGCCCAGCGATCAGCGCATATTCGCGAAGTGGTGCTTGCCAAAGGCGTCGAGCTGCGCGAGCGCTACCCGATTCTCAACCATCAGGACGCCCTCGGCGCGGGGATTCTGGTGTTTGCCCTGGCCGGAATGATCGGTTCAGCGGCGCTCTACGTCACCGGGCACATGGCGTGGTGGGCGTGTCTGTTGCTCAACGCGTTTTTCGCTTCGCTGACCCATGAGCTTGAGCACGACCTTATCCACAGCATGTATTTCCGCAAACAGCGGGTGCCGCACAACCTGATGATGGGCCTGGTGTGGCTGGCGCGGCCGAGCACGATCAATCCGTGGATCCGCCGCCATCTGCACCTCAATCATCACAAGGTGTCCGGTACCGAAACCGACATGGAAGAACGGGCGATCACCAATGGCGAGCCTTGGGGTTTCGCGCGGTTGCTGATGGTCGGCGACAACGTGATGTCAGCGTTCATCCGCATGCTGCGGGCCAAGACCTGGGCGCACAAGTTCAGCATCATCAAACGCACGCTGAAGGTCTACGCGCCGCTGGCACTGGTGCATTGGGGCGCGTGGTATGTGTTTCTCGGGTTCCATGCCGCCAACGGGATCGCCTACCTGATGGGCTCGCCGATTGAATGGTCGGCGACCACGTTGTCGGTGATGCAAGTGATCGATATCGCCGCCGTGGTGATCATTGGCCCGAACGTGTTACGCACGTTTTGCCTGCACTTCATCAGTTCGAACATGCATTACTACGGGGATGTGGAGCCGGGCAATGTGCTTCAGCAATGTCAGGTGCTGAATCCGTGGTGGCTGTGGCCGTTGCAGGCGTTCTGCTTCAACTTCGGCAGCAGTCACGGGATTCATCATTTTGTGGTGAAGGAGCCGTTTTACATTCGCCAGCTGACGGTGCCGGTGGCGCACAAGGTGATGCGGGAGATGGGGGTTCGGTTCAACGATTTCGGGACGTTCGGGCGGGCGAACAGGTTTGTTCGCAAGGAAAATGAAGGGTTGGCGGGTAAGGCGATCGAGGTGAACTGACTTTGTGTTTTCGGCTGGAGATCCAGCCCTCACCCTAACCCTCTCCCGGGGGAGAGGGGACTGATTGGGGGATATTGGGGAAGTACGCCGACGTGATCTTGATGTGCCGAATCCATAATCGACTCGGTATTTCAGGTCGATGTATAACGCGGAACACCCCAGCCCTCTCCCTCCGGGAGAGGGCTGGGCGGGCGGCGTTCCGATGAGGGCAGCTCTTGAGCTAAATCTCAATCCGGCTGAAACGGCGACTCACTCAAGATCACCCCGGTCTCCTCCACATACCGCTGCCAATGCTCGATCAGCGCTTCAAGCTTCTGCGGCTGACTCGACGCCAGGTCATGAATCTCCCCCGGATCACTCCCCAGGTCGTAAAGCTGCCAGGTCGCCGGCCCCACGGGCCCGGGGATCCACACCGCCTTCCACTGACCCTGCCGAATCGCCCGGCGCCCGAACAATTCCCAACCGGTAACGGTGTGTTCGTCATGCACCTGCGCCGTCTCGCCGGACAGGAAACCCAGCCACGATTTACCACGCAACGGCGCCACCGGTTTGCCGTGCCACTGCTTGCCGGGATGGCGCACGCCGGCCAGATCGAGGATAGTCGGCGTGATGTCCATCACCGTGCCGAAACCATGGCTGATCTGTCCCTTCAGCGGCAGTTGCGGATAGTGCAGCAGCGCCGGAACGCGAATCCCGCCCTCGGTGGTGAACGCCTTGAACAGGCGTGACGGCGCGGTCGCCACCTGCGCCCAGTTCGGCCCGTACCAGACGTAGGAATTGGCGCGGCCGATGTTGTCGAGGCTGTTGTCGTAGTGCTGGCTCAGGTAGGTCACCAGCTCCGGACCGAATTTCGGGAAGGCTTCCAGCAGCGCGCCTTCGGCACCGTTGTCGGACATGAACAGGATGAAGGTGTTGTCGAGCTGGCCCTGCTGGCGCAGGTAATCGACGACGCGCCCGATGTTCCAGTCCATACGCTCGACCATCGCCGCGTAGACCTCCATCGCCCGGGCGGAAATCCGTTTTTGTTCATCGCTCAGCGCGTCCCATTGCGCGGTCAGCTGGATCAGTGGATGCGGTTCGACATCCGGCTCGATCAGGCCCAGTGACTTGAGTTTTTCCAGACGCTCGAGGCGCAGCACTTCCGGCCCCGCGTCGTAGCGGCCGCGATATTTTTCGACGATGTCGGCGGGCGCCTGCAACGGCCAGTGCGGCGCGGAAAACGGCAGATAGGCGAAGAACGGCCGGCTCTGGTCGCGCTCCTTGAGGTACTGCAACAGCTTGTCGCCGAAAGCGTCGGAGGAATAGAAATCCTTGGGCAATTCGTCGATGAACGTGTCGTCCTCGATGTACAGCGCCGGGGTGGATTTCAGCAGGCCGGGCGTGTGTTCATCGTAGGTCGGTTCGAATCCGTAGTGGTTGGCCGCGCCGGGCAGCAGCGAGAACGAGCGCTCGAAACCACGGGCGTGGGGCGCCAGTTCGGCAGTCAGGCCCAAGTGCCATTTGCCGCTCATCAAGGTCTGGTAACCGGCCTCGCGCAGCAACTCCGGCAACGCGACGACACGATCGTTGAGATAGCCTTCGTAACCCGGTTTGCCGATAAGCTCCGGGGTCAGCGCTTCGGCCATGGTGCCGATGCCGGCGATGTGGTGATCGGTGCCGGTTAGCAGCATCGAGCGGGTCGGCGAGCAGGTTGGTGCAGTGTGAAAATCGGTCAGGCGCAGGCCATTGTTGGCCAGGGCATCGAGGTTCGGCGTGGTGATTTCGCCGCCGAACGCGCCGATGTCGGAGAAGCCGAGGTCATCGGCCAGAATCACCAGAAAGTTGGGACGTTGTGGCATCGACAGGCTCCTGTTCAGCAGGCAATGAACGACAGCGGCAGATCGCGGATCTGTACCGGTGCGCTCGGTTGGTAATGATCGTCACTGGTCAGCTCGTGCAGCAGTTCTTCGCGCAGCTGATGGAAGTCGAAACTGCTGCGCTGGCGCGGATGGGGCAGGGCGATGTCCACCACCTGCTTGATCCGGCCGGGACGCGGTTCCATCACCACCACGCGGTCGGCGAGGAAAATCGCTTCCTCGACATCGTGGGTGACCAGAATCGTGGTGATCTTTGCCCGCTCGCGGATCGCCAGCAGTTCGTCCTGCATCTGCTGGCGGGTCAGCGCGTCGAGGGCGCCGAAGGGTTCGTCGAGCAACAGAATTCGTGGGCTCGCTACCAGTCCGCGAGCAATCGCCACGCGCTGGGCCATGCCGCCGGAGAGTTGATGCGGGTAGGCGCGGGTGAAGTCGCGCAGGCCCACCAGTTCGATGAAATCGTTGACGCGTTGCTGCTTTTCGGAGGCCGCCAGCGGCTCGTTGACCAGGCCCAGGCCGATGTTGTCGGCCACCGTCAGCCACGGGAACAAACGGTGCTCCTGAAATACGATGCCGCGCTCGCCGCCGATGCCGCTGACGGCTTTGCCATCGACGCTGATCTGCCCGCGAAACTGCGTATCGAGGCCGACCAGCAAGCGCAGCAGGGTGGATTTGCCGCAGCCGCTGGAGCCGACGATGGCGACGAATTCGCCTTCTGCAATGTCGAGGTTGAATTCGCGAATCGCCTCCAGTTCGAAGCCGTCGACGTCGAAGGATTTGCCTACATGGTTGAAGCTGACAATCGGTGCGTTCATGCGTGTCTCCAGCGGGTGGCGCAGATTTCCAGGCGTTGGCCAATGAGGTTGAGCAGGGCGCCGGTGAGGCCGACCAGCAGCATCCCGGCCATGATCAGGTCCATGCGCAGCAGTTGTTGGGCGCCGATCATCTGGCTGCCGATGCCGCCGTTGGACGGCATGAAGTATTCGGCGCCGATGGTGCCGAGCCAGGCGTAGATCAGGCTCAGGCGCAGGCCGGCGAAAATCCCCGGCGCGGCCCCCGGCAGCACCAGTCGGCGCAGGCGTTGGGCGAGGCTCAGGCGCAGCACCTGCGCGGCTTCGTTGAGTTGCGGCGAGAGGTTGACGACGCTGCGTTGGGTCGCGACAAACAACGGAAAGAAAGCGGCCAGGGCGACGAACACCCATTTCGCCAGTTCGCCCAGACCGAACCACGCGGTGAGCAGCGGCACCCAGGCGAAAATCGCGATCTGGCGCAGGGCGGCGAGGGTCGGGCCGAGCACGCGTTCGCTGGTACGCGACAGACCCAGCAACAAACCCAGCCCGAGGCCGAGGCCACCGCCAATCAACAAGCCGCCGAGGGTGCGGCCCAGGCTCAGGGCCATGCCCGAAATCAACGTGCCGTCGAGCAATCCGTTTTTCGTCGCCTCAAGCACCACCCACGGGCTGACCAGAATGTTGGCATCGATCCATTGCTGGTCGACCGCCAGTTGCCACAATGCAAACAGCGCCAGTGGCAGCAGCCATGGCTGCACGCGCTGCCAGCCTTCATAACGTGGGCCGCGACGAATTTCCGCCGTGGCCGGGTGCGGCCAGTGCACCAGTTTTTTGTCCAGCAGACCGATGCCGCGATCCATCGCCACGCCGATCAGGCCGATCACCACGATGCACACGAAGACGATGTCGAGCATGAACAGCTGTCGCGCCCAGACCATCAGGTAACCGATGCCTTCGCTGGAGGCCAGCAGCTCGACCGCAAGCAACGAGGTCCAGCCAGCGGCCAGCGCCAGACGCACGCCAGCCATGAACGCCGGGAGGGCGGCGGGCAGCACCAGTCGGCGGATCAACAGTCGTGGAGGCAAACGTAAAACAGCGGCGGCTTCGCGCAGCTTGGGTTGCGCATCGCGCACGCCGACCAGCGTATGCAAGGTCACCGGCACCACGATGGCTTTGACCAGCACCACCAGTTTCAGCGTTTCGCCGATGCCGAAAAACACCATGAACAGCGGAATCCACGCCAGCGTCGGCACCTGGGCCAGGCCGGCGAACGTCGGGAAAATCAGGCGTTCGAGGCGACGGCTGAAGCCCAGCGCCGCACCGAGTACCGCACCAGCGGTAACGCCCGCCAGGAGGCCCCACAACAGCCGTTGCAGGCTGATCCACAAGTGACTCCACAACTCGCCCTGGGACAGCTCGATCGCGCTGTTCCACACCAGTGACGGCGCCGGCAGGATCTGTTCGCTCATCCATTGATTACGCGCCGCCAGCCACCACAGGGCGAACAGTCCGAGCGGCAATATCCAGGGTAAAACGCGGTGGCTCAGGCTTGGCCAGGTACGCCGGCTTTTCAACGGCGGTGCGGCCAGTGGCAGGCTGAGCAGGGATTCACGGGCCATGGTGACCTCCGTTGTCGGGTTGGATCGAGTCAGCGGAATTAGCTAAAAACAAATTGTTATAATTGAGTTTGAAAATAATCATTTTGGAGATAAGCAGCGCCATTTAAGGCCTCCAGCCCTGCGCGCATCCAATGCATTCGAAGAATATTTTCGATGCTCTCCATGCATACGGCTCTACATGTCCCTACTTTGCTGGCTTAGCGTGAAAAGCTATAAAAATGTTCTTTTTAAGTATTTAAGTGCTGATATGGATTGCGCCTACTTTCGGCTCCTCAATGCCCGCCGTGATCAGGAGCCGCACCCATGAACCTTCCCTTCAAACGTGTCATCAGTCTGTTTGCCGCGCCGGCACTGGCGGGTCTGCTGGCGTTCTCTGCCCAGGCCGACGAGCTCAAGGAAATCAGGATTGCCGTGCCTGATCTGAGCGCCGGTACCCAGCACAGCGGCGGGGGCATCGTGGACGTGCTGCGCGATCAGCAGATCTTTGAAAAGGCCTTCGCCGATCAAGGCATCAAGATTCAGTGGAGCTTCTTCAAGGGCGCCGGACCTGTGATCAACGAGGCATTCGCCAACGGCCAGGTGGATCTGGCCTATCTCGGAGATCTGGCGGCCATCATCGGCAAGTCCAACGGTCTGGACACGCGTCTGCTCAGCGCCAGCGCCCGGGGTGTGAAGCAATATCTCGGCGTCGTGCCGGGTTCGGGGATCAAGACGCTGCAGGATCTCAAAGGCAAGCGCGTAGCGATCTTCCGGGGCACTGCGACCCAGTTGTCGTTCGATGCGGCGCTGGCCAGCGTCGGTTTGAGCGAGAAGGACGTGAAGGTGATCAACCTCGATTTCAACGCAGCGGTTGCTGCACTGGCGGCGAAGCAGATCGATGCATCGTGGGGCAGCTCCGGGCTGACTGCATTGCAGGCCAAAGGACTGGCTGAGCTGCCATTGAATACCAAGGATCTCGGTGGCGCCGGCAGTGTGCAGTCGGTTCTGGTGGGCACCGGCAAGTTTGTCGACGGGCATCCGGAAGCCGTGGCGAAGCTGCTCAAGGCGCAGCAGCAGGCGGTGGAGTGGTTGACGCAGGACAGCAACAAGGACGCCTATGTGCAGCTTGTGTCGGGGCTGGCGAGCTATCCACCGGTGATCCTCACCCAGGATCTGAAGGATCAGAACCTGAGCGAAGTCTTCCCTTCGACACTGGATCCGCTGTTCCTCGAAAACCTGCAGGGCAAGGTGGATCTGGCGGCGCAGCAGAAGCTGATTCGCAAGCCGTTCAAGGTCAACGAGTGGGTGGCGCCTGAGCTGGCAGCTGCGAAGCTCTGAGTCATGCGGTCATTCCCGCGCAAGGCGTGGGAATGACCCTCATACCGCGACGCTGATCGCCTGCTTATCCACCGCCACCAACGTCTCGATCATCGCCCGCGCCGCCGGTGACAGCCGGAACCCCGTGCGGCTCACAATCCCGCACCGCGCATTCATGCTCTCTAGGTTCTGCGGCAGATTGCGCCAGTGCAGCAGCGCCAGCGAGCCTTGGGCGATGTCCTCGACAAACGCCTCTTCAGTGCCGACGCCAATCGCGTTGGATTGCAGCACCACTTTCACCAGCGCCGGAAAATGCTCGGTCTCGATGGTCGGTGAAAAATCGATCCGGCCGCTGAGATTCGCCAGCAGTTTGCGAATGCCCGGCGGGATCAACGTGGTCGCCAGCGGGTAGTCGAACATGTCGTTGGTCGACAGGCTTTCCTTGGCCAGCAGCGGATGCCCCGGCCGGCAGAAAAACACCCCGCGCTTGGGTGTCAGCGGCTGGGTCTGGAAGTTCGGGTCGGATTCGAAATGGCGGATGTCGGCGATGAAGAATTCGATCTCCTCGCGGCTCAGGGCGCGGCTGAGTTTTTCCCAGTTATCCACCTGAAAGCAGGTGCGTACTTTCGGGTGCGCATTGATGAATTGCGCCACCGCGTCCGGCACCAGTTTCACCGCTGGTGCCGGACCGCAACCGAAGTGCAGTTCGCCGGCATCGAGCTTGGTCATCTGCGTCACTTCGGCGCTGAGTAATGCCGCGCCCTGCACCAGGGTCAGGGCGTGCTGAAGCACCACCTGGCCTTCGGGTGTCGGGCGCAGATCCTTGTTGCCGCGATCCACCAGCACGCAGCCGAACTCCTGCTCCAGCCCCTGAATACTGCGGCTGAACGCCGGTTGAGTGATGCCCATGGCGTCGGCCGCGCGGACAAAACTGCGGTGTTCGTTGAGGGCGATGAAGTAGCGCAACTGGCGAAGATCCATATGCTTTTCCGGCATCCTAAAAATAGCTCGAAGGCATTTGCGACGAGGTTGCTTGAGGTTTTAAATGCAAGCTCTTATTCCGTCAACGAAGCATGTGAATATCTATTAGATGTAAATGGAATATAGATAGAGCGTTGTTTCGCTGCCGTCCAACCGCAAGCAGTCGATGAGGGTCTACCCATGAGCAATGCCGCACTCGCTGTAAAACCCGCTGTCCACGCGCTGGACATTCATCCGGTGGCCGGTCGTATCGGCGCCGAAATCCGTGGCGTGCACTTGTCCGGTGAGCTGGATGCCGCGACGGTTGAAGCCATTCAACAGGCGCTGATCCAGTACAAGGTCGTGTTCTTCCGTGAGCAGACCCAGCTCGACGATCAACGTCAGGAAGCCTTTGCGCACCTGCTCGGCGAGCCCGTGGCGCATCCGACCGTGCCGTCCCGCGAGGGCACCCGTTATCTGCTGGAACTGGACGGCGCCGAAGGGCAGCGCGCCAACTCTTGGCACACCGACGTGACCTTCGTCGATGCCTACCCGAAAGCCTCGATCCTGCGCTCGGTGGTGGCCCCGGCGTTCGGTGGCGACACGCTGTGGGCGAACACCGCGACCGCGTACAACGAACTGCCGACCGAATTGCGTGAGCTGGCGGACAAACTGGTGGCCGTGCACAGCAACGAATACGACTACGCCGCCGTGAAGCCGGACGTGTCGGCGGAGAAGCTCGAGCGCTATCGCAAGATCTTCACCTCGACCGTTTACGAGACCGAGCATCCGGTGGTCCGCGTGCACCCGATCAGCGGCGAAAAGAGCTTGCTGCTGGGTCACTTCGTCAAACGCATCAAGGGCTATTCCCAGGCCGACTCGGCGCACCTCTTCGGCTTGCTGCAAAGTCATGTGATCCGCCAGGAGAACGTCGTGCGCTGGCGCTGGAAGGCCGGTGACGTGGCGATCTGGGATAACCGCTCGACTCAACATTATGCGATTGATGATTACGGCACTCAGGATCGGGTGGTGCGTCGGGTGACGCTCAAAGGGGAAGTGCCGGTCGGGGCGAATGGGCAGCGTAGCCAGACCATCAAAGGGGCTGAGATCGTCGGCGTTTGATAACTGATCGTTCCCACGTCGAGGCGTCGAACCGTCTGCGTGGGAATGCCTCAATGGACGCTCTGCGTCCGCTTTGGGACGCGGAGCGTCCCGGGCTGCATTCCCACGCGGAGCGTGGGAACGATCAACACCAATCTCGATCACCAGACGCCAATCTGAACGAGCTTCTCGGTCTCCGGCTCCCCATAACGAAACCGCTGCCCACGCAAATCAATCTCCTGATGACTGATCGTCGTGCGCCGCTTCAGCCCGCGCACCCACTCGAACAGATACCCCGCATGCTCCTCGCGCACCGCTGCATACGCCGGATCAGCGCCCAGATCCTGCAGCTCCTGCGGGTCATTCAGCAGATCGAAAAGCTGCGGCCGGAAGCCGTCGTACGCCAGGTATTTCCAGCGCTCGCTGCGCACCATGGTCATGCGGCAACGGTCGATCGGCTGGCCCAGCCGCTCCCGTGCCGGGGCCTGGAAGGCGTAGTCGTATTCGCTGATCGCATAGCGGCGCCAGTCAGGGTTTTCACCATGCAGCAGTGGAATCAACGAGCGACCTTCCAGGCGATGCTCCGCCCCCGTCACGCCCAGCGCTTCGAGAAAGGTCGGCACGCCGTCGATGGTTTCCGCCAGACGTTCGTCCACCGTGCCCCGTGTGACATCCGCCGCCGCACGCGGGTCGCGCACGATCAATGGCACGCCTACCGCCTGTTCCAGCAAAAACTCCTTCTCGCCCAGCCAGTGATCGCCCAGAAAGTCGCCGTGATCACTGGTGAACACGATCAGCGTGTCTTCCCAGCGGCCGTTGCTTTGCAGGAAATCGAAGAGCCGCCCCAACTGATCATCGACCTGTTTGACCAGGCCCATGTACGTCGGGATCACATTCAGTCTTACCGGATCTTTGGAGAAATTCAGGCTTTCCTCATGCTGGCGAAAGGCCTGATAGACCGGGTGGTCGCTGGGAGATGCATTACGTACCGGTTCGAGAATCGATTTCGTACTGTACAAAGTGTGGTACGGCGCCGGTACGATGTAGGGCCAGTGGGGTTTGATATAGGACAGGTGTAAAAACCACGGTTTTTCACCTTGCTCACCGATGAAGTCGATGGCTCGATTTGTAGTGTAGACAGTCTCTGAATGTTGCTCGGGAATTCGCGCCGGCAAATGGGCATTGCGCATTTTCCAGCCGCTGAGGATTTCGCCGTTGTCGCCTTCGGCCGCGTTGGCCCAGTCGTGCCAGGGGTTACGCCCTTCGAAACCCTGCTCGCGCAGGTAGTGGGTGTATGGCGCGGATTCGCGTTTGTCATCGAACAGCGGGTTGTCGGGGAAGATGCCGTCGTGACGAAAGTACGGCTCGAAGCCGACTTCATTGAGCACTTCGGCCTGGGCGCTTTCAGGGTTGATCGCCAACCGCTGCAAGGCGTCCACGTTGGCCGTGGCGTGGGTCTTGCCGACCAGCGCAGTACGAATGCCGTGGGGGCGCAGGTAATCGCCGATGGTCAGTTCTTCCAGCGGCAGCGGCACCGCGTTCCACGCCACCTGATGGCTGCTGACATAGCGCCCGGTGTAGGCCGACATCCGCGACGGCCCGCAGATCGTGCCCTGTGTATAGGCGCGGCTGAAGCGCACGCCGGCAGCGGCCAGGCGATCAATATTCGGGGTGTGCAGGTGCGGGTGGCCGTAGCAGGACAGGTAATCGCGGCGCAGTTGATCGCACATGATGTACAGCACGTTGCGCACGGGGTTTTGCGGGTTGGACATGGGGTTCACCAGTCAGAAAGACAGGCGAGGTTTTTCGCTTTCGGCGAGGGTGTTCGGCAAGTGCATTCGGGGAATGCTTGCGATGCATGAAACGCATGGGCTCAGACGGCGAGGTTCGCCAGTGAGCACACCTCTTCTTCCACCGCATCGATCGCCTTGATCTGCTCGATCATCGCCTCGGCCAACGGTGACAACCGATACCCGGCGCGGCTGACGATTCCATAACGGGTGTAAAGCTCCTCCAGATCATCCGCCAACCCTTCGACCTTCAAACACACCAACTCACCCCGGGCCTGATGCAGCGCATCCGAATAGGCACCGACGATGCCGATCGCATCCGAACGCAGCACCACGCCGAGCAGGCTTGCGCTGTTCTCGCACTCTACGTTCGGGACGAAATCCGGCCGGCCACTGAGGTCGACGATGACCTTGCGCAGGTTTGGCGGGCGAATGCTCACGGCCAGTGGATAACTCATCAGTTGCTCTGCCGTGACTCGCTCGAAAGCGCCCAGCGGATGCCCGGCGCGGCAGCAGAAATGCCATTTGCGTGGCCGCAAGCGGTGGGTCAGATAATCCGGGTCGGCCTCGAAATGTCGGGTGTCGGCAACGAAGAATTCGAACTCTTCGCTCAGCAGCCGTTTGCTCAGGCTCTGCCAGTCATCGACCTGGTAATGCACCCGCGCTTTCGGGTAGCGGCCGATGAAGCTGCCGATCGCTCGCGGGATTAATCCCGCTGCCGGCGCCGGGCCACAACCGAAGCGCAATTCCCCAGCCTCCAGCCCGTTGAACTGGCTGATCTCGTTGGCCATCTGCTGCGCACCGCTGACCAGGCGCCGCGCATGTTCAAGCAGCACCTGGCCCTGTTTGGTCGGCGGCAATTCCTTGCGCCCGCGATCCACCAACTGACAACCGACGCTGTGCTCCAGCGCCTGAATGCTGCGGCTGAACGCCGACTGCGACAGGTTCACCGCCTGCGCGCCGGCGACGAAACTGCGTTGTTCGGCGAGGGCGATGAAGTGTCTGAGCTGGCGCAAGTCGATATGCATTTTTCACATAAAAAATATCCGGGAAATGCATTGGATATGCATTAGGTCGACTCCTTATAAAGGCAATCTCTTATGCAGTAAATCTTTGTAAAAACATAAATAAATAACTTAAAAGAATATGCGGCACGGAAGATGTCTGCGTGTTTTTTGACCAGGAGCAGTCCCATGAGTCCGTTGAACCTCGCTTCACCGCCGCCGCCACGACGGCTCAAACGTCTGCCCCTGGCCCTGTTGCTGGCGGGGAGTGCCAGTTGGACCCACGGCTACGCTGCGGAAACCGAAACCCCTGTGCCGGCACCGGCAGGCAAGACCGCGACCGCCACTTCGCAACTGGAAACCGTGACCGTCACCACCCGCCGTCGCGAAGAAAGCTCTCAGGATGTGCCGACGCCAATGAGCGTGGTGAGCGGCACGACTTTGGAGACGCAACGGGTCTACCGAATCCAGGATCTTCAGCAACTGGTGCCCAGCGTCAACGTCGCCTACATGCATGCGCGTCAGTCCAGCGTGTCGATCCGGGGTCTGGGCAACAACCCGGCCAGCGATGGTCTGGAAGGCAGCGTCGGGCTGTACATCGATAACGTTTATCTGGGCCGTCCGGGAATGGCGGTGTTCGACCTGATGGACATCGAGCAGCTCGAAGTCCTGCGCGGGCCGCAAGGGACGTTGTTCGGCAAGAACACCACCGCCGGGGTGATCAACATCAGCACCCGCGCGCCGAGTTTCACCCCGGAGCGCAGCATCGAAACCTCGGTCGGCGAGGACGGTTATTTCCAGACCAAGGGCACCATTTCCGGGCCCCTCAACGATGTGCTGGCCGGGCGTTTGTCGGCCTATCGCACCCGCAGCGATGGCGACATCAAGAACGAATTCAACGGCCATGACCTGAACGGTGGTTCCCGCGACGGCTTCCGGGCGCAGTTGCTGTTCAAGCCCAACGAGAATTTCAACCTGCGCTGGATCGGTGACTACAACGAAGAGGATTCCAGCGCCGGCACCCGGGTGCTGTACAACACCGGACCGACCATCAATGGCGTCAATCTCTACTCGGCCCGCGCCGCCGCTGCCGGCGCGACGCTGGTCAACGGCTCGCACCGCAAGGTCAACCTGGACAACGATCAGCACGTCACCGTGCATCAGGGCGGCACCTCGGTGGAGGCCAACTGGACCCTGCCGAGCGACTTCACCCTGACCTCGGTCAGCTCCTATCGCTTCTGGAATTTCACCCCGCGCAACGACGACGGCCTCAATGTGCCGGCCACCTACAACGCCGGGGTGTCGGTGGAGGACAAACAGTATTCCCAGGAATTTCGCCTCGCGTCGCCCAAGGGCGAGTTCTTCGATTACGTCCTCGGCGCCTACTATTTCGGATCGGACCTGGACAACAAATCCTTCGCCTATTACGGCCCGCAGGCCGACATCTGGAACGGCACGCCACGGGGCGCGCTGGCCAACGTCAATAGCGTCGGCCGTGGTCATATCAAGACCGACAGTTTCGCGTTGTTCGCCCAAGGCACCTGGCACCTGACCCCACGTCTGGATTTCACCGCCGGGGTGCGTGGCACCTATGAAGAGAAGAACGCCTGGGTCAATCGTGATGCGCCGGTCGGTGGCGCCGCTGTCACGGGTGCCGCAGCCACCGCGCGACGCGGCCGGACTGGCGCCTACGATTCCGGCGACCTGAACCAGTACAGCTCCAGCCCGTCCGGATTGCTCAACCTCAGCTATCGCTTCACCGATGATCTGCTCGGCTACGCCACGTTGTCTCACGGCGAAAAATCCGGCGGGGTCAACCTCGTGGTCGGCTCGGCCCCGACCGCTGGTGCCGACTCGTTGCTGATCGGCACCGAGCGCGCCAACAACGCCGAACTCGGCTTCAAGAGCACGCTGTGGGATCGCCGTTTGCAGCTCAACGCCAACGTGTTCTGGACCCAGGTCAACGCTTACCAGACCAACGCCTACGACGACGTCAACCGCGTGCAATACCTGACCAACGCCGGTTCAGTGCGCTCACGTGGCGTGGAGTTCGAAAGCACCGTGATCCCGCTGCGTGGCCTGACGCTGAACTTCAACGGCTCGTACAACGACGTCAGCTATCTCTCCTACAAGGACGCGCCGTGCCCGCCTGAAGTCAGCCAGGCACCGGGTGCTCCGGCCTCGTGCGACCTCAGCGGTCATCAGGTGGTCGGCGCCTCGAAATGGATCGGCAACGCCAACGGCAAGTACGAATGGAATCTGGATAACGGGCTGCAACCTTATGTCACCGGCAGCTACGCGTTCCGCTCCAAAGCGGTGGGCACGGTCGAGGATTCCGACTACGGCCAGATCCCGAGTTACGCGGTGGTCAATCTCTCCACTGGCCTGCGCGGCGATTTCAATCAGGGTCAGTGGGACGTCTCGCTGTGGCTGAAAAACGCCTTCGACAAAACCTACTACACGACCCTGTGGACCGGCGGCAACGGCGGCTATGAAGGCCTGCTCGGTACGCCTAGAACGTTAGGTGTGAGTGGTCGATACGACTTTTAAAGGTGGTTTGAAATGCACTTTCTGGCAGGGCGCCTGTTACGCCTGCCAGAAAGGGGGGGCCGAATATTACGTGTAGATGTATCACGACGTACAACAGACATCATCATTCAAGTATCTGATATGTATTAAGAAAGGGCATATTTCGAGGAAGTATTAACATAGAAGGTCGGCATAAGTAAGGCTGAAGTATGCTTTGAATGGATTTGGCTACTCTAGAACCCAAAAGCAGTGTTCGAGAGTGCACTTTTGCTTGTCAATTTGGATTATCTTCATATACCCATCTATATGAAATCCTGAATCATTGATGTTGCCAATTTTCGCTGATCCTCCGGGTGGAATGGTTACCCAAGACAAATCGTCTACTTTACGAGCCGTAATGTTTGATGTTCCTTTGTTGATGATCTCGAAATCAGGGGTTATGCGACGTTGAGCCGCAGTCTTGTTCAACGATGAATTAGATTTTTTAGAGTCAGACAGGACAACGCACAGTTCTTGAGGGCACCCCACCCGGGAAATCGAAATGTGCTGGATTTTGCCGCTCGCGGAGGCATTAATAATGGCGCCTGCGACAGGTAAGAATGGTATAGAGATATTTTCTCCGGGTAATAAATTCGTATCGGGGTGTCCGTAGATTTTAGCTATAAGTGTTAGAGCTTGGGAAGCGTTCTTGAAATCCGTTTTGAAATCGGCAGATTTTGATTCTTCGGCTGCGTGCAGCAGGGTCGATGAAAGCAGAGCGAGGGCTATAACGAAATTATTGAGTTTCATAAGGGTTTCTCAACGTAGTAGGTAATACGCCCTCATTTGATGATGTTTTTGACAGTGGCGATACTGTCAGAAATTACAGGTTTTGAAGATTTTCAATAATCTTTTGGAATAATGACCAACTTCTAATTCCTGATTTTCTTTTTCTATCGTTCAAGCTGCCTTTGACGAATATTTTCCATGCCTTAAAAGCATGTGGTTAGAGCTATGTTGGCCAGAGCCCTTGTAAGGCAAGGCTTTCAGAAAACCAATCGGTATTTATATTCTTTTTGGTTATATACTTTGTCATAAAAAATACTTTAAGAAATAAGTGTCTGTATCAATGATTCACCAACTGAAACGTTGTGCGGGGGATGTCAGGCATGACGCTTCGGGCTTTTCGCAAAGAGACCGCAGGGAGTAAATCAATGGGCAATGTCCAGACCGCCGCCAGCGCACAGGAGGTGCTGTGGCGCCAGGCGCCGAGCGGCGAGTTGGTCGATCTCGGCCGGCCCCATCGCGTGCCGTTGGGGCAGCTGCGTTTGCAGCGCGCGCCCAAGGGCATTTTGAGCCGCCGCGAAACGATTCTGCTCGGCGTTCTGGCGCTGGTGGTGCATGGCGCGGTGATCTACTGGATCAACCAGCATCCGACGCCGGCGCTGCCGATCGTGCCGCCGGAAATTCCACCGATGACCATCGAGTTTTCTCGCCCGGCGCCACCGGCACCACCTGTAGTTGTGCCGCCGCCACCGGCACCTGTGGTTGAGCCTCCGCCCCCGGTGGAGGACGAACTGGCAACCAAGCCGCCACCGAAACCAAAGCCGATTCCAAAACCGAAACCGGTCGCCAAACCCGTACCGAAACCGGCGCCAAAAGCGGTCGAGCAACCACCGGCTCCGCCACAACCGGCCGCCCCGGTCGCCGCGCCCGCGCCACCTGCACCACCGGCACCTGCGCCGGTGACGCCGGCCTCGGCCAACGCGGCGTACCTGAAGAACCCGGCGCCGGAGTATCCGTCGCTGGCCCAGCGTCGCGGTTGGGAAGGCACGGTGTTGCTCCGGGTGCACGTTCTGGCCAGCGGCAAACCGGGCGAAATCCAGATTCAGAAAAGCAGTGGCCGGCAACAGCTCGACGACGCGGCGCTGGACGCCGTGAAGCGCTGGAGCTTCGTGCCGGCCAAGCAGGGTGATGTCGCCCAGGACGGCTGGGTCAGCGTACCCATCGATTTCAAGATTCATTAAACCGAAACCAATTTCGCGTTAAACGTTTACACGAGGGAACACATCATGACGTTACTGGCATCTCCACTGGAATCCATCGAAAGCGCGGTGATCTGGCTGCTGGTGGTCTTCTCTGTCGCTACCTGGGGCCTGGCATTGCTCAAGGCTGTGCAGTTCGGCCGGCTGAAGGCGCAGGACCGCAAATTTCACAAGCGCTTCTGGGCGGCGTCGAGTCTGGACTCCGCCGCCGAGTTGAGCGAAACCCAGCCCGGCGCGGCAGCGCGGGTGGCACAGGCCGGTTATGCGGCGATACAAGTGGGCGAGGCGCCGCAGGCCAATGACCTGAGCCAGGCGATCAACCATCAGGATCGCCTCGAACGTGCCTTGCGTCAGCAGATCGTTCGCGAGCGGCGTTCGCTGGAAACCGGTCTGGCGGTGGTCGCGAGTATTGGCAGCACCTCGCCGTTCATTGGTCTGTTCGGCACGGTGTGGGGAATCATGGAAGCGTTGAAAGGCATCAGCGCGGCGGGCTCGGCGAGCCTGGAAACGGTCGCAGGACCGATCGGTGCAGCGCTGGTCGCCACCGGTGTGGGGATCGCGGTCGCGGTGCCGGCGGTGCTGGTTTACAACTACTTTTTGCGCCGTCTGAAACTGACGGCGGCGGACCTGGATGACTTTGCCCACGACTTCTACAGCCTGGCGCAAAAGAGTTCGTTCCGTGTGCTGATTCACCCGACCGCGCACAAGGCTGCGGCCCAGGGCAACGCAACAAAAGTGAAGGAGGCGTCCTGATATGGCCTTCTCCACGCAAGACAGCGACGAGGTGCTGAGCGAGATCAACGTGACGCCGCTGGTGGACGTGATGCTGGTGTTGCTTGTGGTGTTTATCGTCACCGCGCCGCTTTTGACCAACGCGATACCGATCAACCTGCCGAAGACCGAAGCGGTGGCGCCGGTCGAGCAGAAAGACCCGTTGGTGGTGAGTATCGACGGTGCTGGAAAACTGTTTATCAACAAGGACGAAATCCAGCCGGATCTGCTGGAGTTCAACCTCAAGTCGGCCAAGGCCAAGGACCCGGAAGTGCGCGTGCAATTGCAGGCCGACGACGGGGTGAATTACGGCGAAGTGGCGCGAGCCATGGCTTCGATTGAGCGGGCGGGCATCACCAAGCTGTCGGTGATCACTGCACGATAAGGGTTTCACGTTTTTCCGGGGCCGTCTCCTTGGCAGGGTGCGGCCCCTTTTTTTGCTCAATGCTTAATATTCTTTTCAGGTCTTAATAAATAGCTTCTTATTCCTTAACGAATATAAATCCCGTCCCTATACTCGTTCAGGAACAGACACGACGCAGGAGAGCTCCCCCATGCGCAACGAATCAATCCGCTATCTGATTGTGCCGGGCTGGCAAGGATCGCCAGAAGATCATTGGCAAACCCACTGGCAGAACAGCCTGCCCAACAGCGCGCGGGTAGAGCAGGCCGACTGGCTGACGCCGCGTCGTGAAGACTGGGTCGCGGCGCTGGCCGAGGCGATTGCCGCCGACAGCTCGCCGGTGATTCTCATCGCGCACAGCCTGGGCTGCATCACCGTGGCGCACTGGGCGGCTACTGCGCCACTGCATCATTTGCGTCAAGTGCGGGGGGCGCTGCTGGTGGCGCCAGCGGATGTCGAGCGTCCGGCGTGCGTGCCGGCACTGCGCAATTTCGCACCGATCCCGACCGATCTGCTGCCCTTCCCGAGCCAGGTCGTCAGCTCCGACAACGACGCCGCCGTCAGTGCGCCGCGTGCGCTGGAACTGGCGCGCAACTGGGGCGCCGAGGCGGGGATTCTCGCGGGCGCCGGCCATATCAACGTGAAGTCCGGGCATCAACGCTGGGAGCAGGGATTCGCTTATCTGTATCGCCTGCAAAACCGCATGGAACACCACGCCCGGCGCCGTGCCTGACCACTTTTATTTGTTCAACGCCCCCGTCTCCCGGCGATTTGGGGCGGGAGTCTGCCATGAGTCTTGAAACCTTCGGTCAGCCGTTGCTGACCTTTCCCGATGCGGAAAAAAGTCCCCTGAGCATTCGCGCCAAGGCGCTGGTGTTCGTCGATCCACGTTCGCGCCAGTTGCGCGAAGAAATGGCCCAACTCGCACCGCGCTCGATCTCTGTGTTGATTCGCGGCGAGACCGGCACCGGCAAGGAATTGCTCGCTCGCCACATCCACCGCGCCAGTGATCGCAGCGGCTTGTTTGTCTCGGTCAATTGCGGGGCGATCAGCCCGACCTACGCCGATGCGGAATTGTTCGGTTATGCCGCCGGCAGCTACAGCGGTTCGGCCAGCAGTCGCGCCGGTTGGTTCGGTTCAGCCAACGGCGGCACCTTGTACTTGGACGAGATCGGCGACCTGCCGTTGCCGATCCAGATCAAGTTGCTTTCCGCACTGGAAAACCACGAAGTCACCCGCGTCGGTGCGCATCAGCCGAGCCCGGTGGACGTGCGCCTGGTAGCGGCGACCAGCATCGATCTGGCGCAAGCGGTGGCGGCAGGGAAATTCCACGAGCGGCTTTATCACTATCTCAGCGAAGGGCATCTGGAACTGCCAGCGTTGCGCGCGCGGGTTGGCGACATTCTGTCGTTGGCCGAGTACTTCCTCGGCATTTACAGCCAGCGTCTGGATCTGCCGGTGCCTTTGATCAGCGAAGCGGCGCAGCAGGTGCTGGAACAGCACAGTTGGCCGGGCAACACCCGGGAGCTGGAAAACGTCATTCATTTTGCGTTGCTGGTGAGCACCGGCGACGAAATCCTGCCGGAGCACCTGAACCTGCCCGAGGTGTCTGGGCCGCAGGTTCAGATCGAGCGTCAGGTGGCGAGCGTCAGCCTCAACGGCACCGTCGACGAACGTAAGGCATTGAAAGAATGGCTGTTGAGCTTGAGCGAGGCGTTGTAACCCTTTTGCTCAACATGAACAAAATGGAATATGAAGCTGAATAAACGTTATTGTCCGGGAATAAAAAATCCCGGTATTGTCCGCTTCACGCCAGCAGTAGCACATCGCTGGCACACGTATTAATGCCGTCGTCGATGACGACCGATTTTCGATAAGGACACTGCATGAAAAAGGTTCTGTTGTTTACCGCATTGGCGGCTGCTCTGACGGCTTCCCTGGCCCAGGCTGGCGAGAAACTGGTGGTGGCCGCGACGCCGGTGCCGCACGCCGAGATCCTCGAGCTGATCAAGCCGACCCTCGCCAAAGAAGGCGTGGATCTGGAAATCAAGGTCTTCACCGACTACGTACAGCCGAACGTACAGGTGGGCGAGAAGCGTCTGGATGCCAACTACTTCCAGACCAAGCCTTACCTGGACAGCTTCAACGCCGGCAAATACAAGGATGACAAGGCCAAGTACCTGGTGACCGTGCAAGGCGTGCACGTTGAACCGTTCGGTGGCTACTCGAGCAAGTACAAGACCCTGGCTGAACTGCCGGACGGCGCCACCATCGCCATTCCGAACGAAGGCAGCAACAGCGGTCGCGCACTGATCCTGCTGCAGAAGGCTGGCCTGATCGAACTGAAAGATCCGAAGAACGCCCTGGCCACGCCAAAAGACATCGCCAAGAACCCGCACAACTTCAAGTTCAAGGAACTGGAGTCGGCCCTGCTGCCGCGTGTTCTGAAAGAAGTCGATCTGGACATGATCAACACCAACTACGCACTTGAAGCCAAGTTGAACCCGACCAAGGACGCTCTGGTGATCGAAGGCGCGGATTCGCCTTACGTGAACTTCCTGGTTGCCCGTGAAGACAACAAGAACAGCGACGCCATCAAGAAACTGGCCGCTGCCCTGACCAGCCCTGAAGTCAAAGCGTTCATCGAGAAGAAGTACAACGGCGCGGTACTGCCGGCGTTCTGATCCGACGCAGCAGCAACCCCCTTCAAGGTTGAAAAAAACGCCGATGACCCGCGATGGTCATCGGCGTTTTTTCTTGCGTGTGGCTGACTCAGGCAGCGCTGGTTTTCAGCGCTCTGCGCAAGGCCACCAGCCATTTCACGAAATCCTGCGGGTCCGGTCGCTGCGGCACTTTTACGTCCATGTTCTCTTCCTTGTTATGGGGTTGGCCGGGGGAGTCTGGCCAAAAGCTGTTCGTCCTTGGAGGGCTTTCATGAAAAAAAGATCCGTCCTACAGCGAAAGGAAAAATAGCCTTCTTATTCTGTCGGGGCAAACCCGCAGGATAGTTTTTTGTGTGATATCAATATGCTTTAACGGTATTTAAATTCTTTTTCTTATGCCTATAAAGTCGGTGCCTGCCGGACAGTTACCCGCTGTCCATGGACTGCACCACCGCCGCTTACCGAGCGGCGTCAGGATGTTTCATGACCTTCGATTACGCATTTATCCTCAGCACCTTGCCGGCGTTTCTCAAAGCGGTGGGCGTGACGCTGCAGGTCGGTTTGATCGCCATTGGCACCTCGCTGCTGGTGGCGTTGCTCAATGCGACGATTCTGGTGTTCCGCACGCCTTACCTGCAAAAACTGGTCGGGCTGTATGTGGAGCTGGCGCGCAATACACCGCTGCTGATCCAGCTGTTCTTCGTCTACTTCGCGCTGCCGGCACTGGGGATCAAGGTTTCCGGATTCACCGCGGCGATCATCACCATGACCTTTCTCGGCGGTGCCTACTTCACCGAAGTGCTGCGCGCCGGCGTCGATGCGGTGCCCCAGGCGCAACTGGAGTCCGGGCGCTCCATCGGTTTGTCCCACGGCCAGTTGCTGCGTTACGTGATCCTGCCGGAAGCCGGAATCCTCAGCCTGCCGTCGCTGTTCGCCAATTTCATTTTCCTGCTCAAGGAGACCACCGTGGTCTCGGCCGTGGCGGTGCCGGAAATTCTCTACACCACCAAAAGCTACATCGCGCTCTACTACAAAACCTACGAAATGCTCGCCGTGCTGACATTGATCTGCGTGCTGCTGTTCCTGCCGCTGTCGCTGCTGTTGAGCCGTCTGGAAAGGAGGCTCCAGCATGGCCAGTTCGGGTCTTGAACTGCTCTGGGTGTCGTTGCCGCAACTGGCCAAAGGCGCCGGGCAAACCCTGTCGATCTCGTTCCTGAGCATCGCCATCAGTACCGTCGGCGGCGTGCTCTACGGCGTGCTGCGCACGCTCAAGGTACGGTGGTTGAACGCGCTGCTGCGGATCTATCTGGAACTGTTCCGGGCGATCCCGGTGCTGGTCTGGTTGTACCTGCTGTTTTTCGGCCTGCCGATTTTCTTCGGCCTGAGCCTGCCGAGCTTCTGGTGCGCGGTGCTGGTGCTGTCGCTGTGGGGCGCGAGTGAGGTCGGCGAAGTGGCGCGCGGTGCGCTGCATTCGTTGCCGCGCGGGCAGCGTGAGGCGGGGCTGTCGATCGGCCTGAACGCGGCGCAGCTCTACGGTTACGTGCTGCTGCCCCAGGCGCTGAAGCGCATGACGCCGCCGACCGTCAACGTCTACACGCGGATCATCAAGACCAGTTCCCTGGCGGTGCTGATCGGTGTGGTGGATGTGATCAAGGTTGGGCAGCAGATCATCGAGCGTACCTACGAATCGGTGCTGATCTACGGCGCGCTGTTTCTGTTTTTCTTTTTCATCTGCTACCCGCTGTCGGCCGCTTCGCGCGTGCTGGAGCGGCGCTGGACGCAAGCATGAGCGCATTGATCGAGTTTCAGGGCTTCAACAAATTCTTCGGTGAACAGCAGGTGCTCAAGGGCATCGACCTGCAAGTGAAATCCGGCGAAGTCATCGTCGTCCTCGGCCCCAGCGGCTGCGGCAAAAGCACCCTGCTGCGTTGCCTCAACGGTCTGGAAACCGCCCACAGCGGCCACCTGAAATTCGCCGGCCGCGAATTGCTGGACAAGGCCACCGACTGGCGCGAAGTGCGTCAGCAGATCGGCATGGTGTTCCAGAGTTATCACCTGTTTCCGCACATGAGCGTGCTCGACAATTTGCTGCTCGGCCCGCTCAAGGTGCAGAAGCGCGAACGCCGCGAAGCACAGCAACAAGCCGAAGCGTTGCTTGAGCGCGTGGGCCTGGCGGACAAGCGCGACGCTTTCCCGCGCCAGCTCTCCGGTGGCCAGCAGCAACGCATCGCCATCGTCCGCTCGCTGTGCATGAACCCGCGGGTCATGCTCTTCGACGAAGTCACCGCCGCCCTTGATCCGGAGATGGTCAAGGAAGTGCTGGAAGTGATTCAGGGGCTGGCTCGCGAAGGCATGACCCTGTTGATTGTCACCCACGAGATGGCCTTCGCCCGCGCGGTGGCCGATCGCATCGTGTTCATGGATGCCGGGCGCATCCTTGAACAGAACCCGCCCGAGCTTTTCTTTACGAACCCGCAAACCGCACGCGCGCAGCAGTTCCTGGAGAAGTTCTCCTACGTCGAAGCGCTGACTTCAACGACTTCGCCCACAACGCCTCAAACCAAGGAACTGGAACTGCCATGAAAACTGCCAAAGCCCTATTTGCATTACCGCTGATCAGCCTTGCGTTGCTGGCCGGCTGCAACAAGACCGAAGAGCGGGCCAAGCCGAAAGTCGCCAGCGAAAGCACCGCGCCGGCGGGTTACCTGGACAAGATCAAGGCCCGCGACAAACTGATCGTCGGCGTATTCACCGACAAGCCGCCGTTCGGTTTTGTCAACGAAGCGGGGCGCTACGTCGGCTTCGATACCGACATCGGCCGTCAATTCGCCAAGGATCTGCTGGGCGATGAAAACAAGGTCGAGTTCGTGGCCGTGGAACCGGCGAGCCGCATTCCGTTTCTGCAAAGCGACAAGGTCGACCTGATCCTCGCCAACATGACCGTGACCCCGGAGCGCAAGGAAGCGGTGGAATTCACCAACCCGAATCTCAAGGTCGCGGTGCAGGCGCTGGTGCCGCAGAGCAGTGATGTGAAAAAGCTCGATGATCTGGCAACCCGCACCACCATCGTCACCACTGGCACCACCGCCGATATCTGGCTGACCAAGAACCACCCGGACTGGAAACTGCTGAAGTTCGAGAAAAACTCCGAGTCCCTGCAAGCCCTGGCCAACGGCCGTGGCGATGCCTACGCGCAGGACAATCTGGTGCTGTTCAGCTGGGCCAAGCAAAACCCGGGCTACCGTGTGCTGGACGAAAAACTTGGCGCCGAAGCACCGATTGCGCCGGCGGTGAAGAAGGGCAATATCGAATTGCGCGATTGGGTGAATGCGGAATTGGCCAAGCTGGGGGAAGAGAAATATCTGCTCAAGCTGTATGACCAATACGTGCGTAAAGAGCTGAGTGATGACACCAAGCCTGAGAGCGTGATTGTCGAAGGCGGGAAGTGGCAGGGTTAATCAGGCCAATTCCACGCCGGCTCATCCAGAACCCTCTGCCCGACGATCCCGGTCTGGCCGAGGGTTTTTTCCAGCACGATGCAATTGCATTCCGGGTCTTGCTGCAACGCCGAAATCAATCGTCGGGCATGGGATACCACCCACACCTGACACTGCTCCGACACGCGGATGATCAAGCGCGCCAGCGCCGGCAGCAGATCCGGATGCAGGCTGGTTTCCGGCTCGTTCAGGACCATCAGCGATGGCGGGCGTGGCGTCAGCAGCGCGGCGACCAGCAGCAGATAGCGCAACGTGCCGTCCGACAATTCCGCCGCCGACAACGGCCGCAGCAACCCTTCCTGAAAGAACTCGATAGCGAAGCGTCCGCCCGCCAGCGGCGCAATGTTCAGGCGTGCACCGGGAAACGCATCACTGATCGCCGCCTGCAGCGCCTCGGGATCGCCGATCTCGCGGATGGTCTGCAACGCCGCCGCCAGATCGCGCCCGTCGTGATGCAGCACCGGCGTGCGCGTGCCCAGTTGCGGCTGGCGCACCGGGGCGTCGGCGTCGCTGCGAAAGTGATCGTAGAAGCGCCAGCGGCGGATGAACTCGCGCATCTGGAACACCTCCGGGGAGGTGCGCAGGCTGCCGACCTGATCGAACAGGCTGTCGAAGTTCGGCGTGTGCTGGGCCAGCACGTCCCAACTGCGACCGTCGCGGGTACGGATCATCGGCCCGTCGCGATCCACCAGCAGGCTGGCCGGACGATAAAGCGGCCCGGCCCAGATGCATTCCTTTTTGATTTCCGGGTCGAGGGAAAAGTACGAGAGGCTCGGCTCAGGCAATCCCAGGGCGATCGAATAGCTGAAATCCTCCCCGGCAAAGCCTAGGCGCAGGCGTTTCACACCCTGGCGCACGGTGGACTGGATCGGCACTTCACCGTTGCGCATGCGCCGACTGATGGTTTCCGGCCCGGCCCAGAACGTCGAGTCGAGCCCGCCCTCACGGGCCAGCGCATTGACCACGCCGCCCTGAGCGGTTTCCGCCAGCAGCCGCAGCGCCCGGTACAGGTTGGACTTGCCGCTGCCGTTGGGGCCAGTGATCAGGTTCAGACGGCCCAGCGGAATCACCAATTTATTGATCGAGCGGTAATTGGCCACCGCGAGGGTCTTGAGCATGAAAATCCTTCCTGGGTGCCCCGAAATCCGGATAAGGATACTCGCCGCACAGAAATGCATATATCGCCCGGACGAAGGTTGAACCCTGTTCTAAGCTCACAGTCGTATCGTCACTTGCACGTTCGTACACAGGAAGGAGTCTGCATGGCGAGTCCCGGATTGAAAACAGCGGTCATGCTCAGTCTGTTCGCTTTATTGAGCGCCTGCGGCGAGAAAAAGGCCCCTGCGGAATACCTGCCCCGGGTCTTCGTGCAGGAGGTGAACCCCGCCAATTACGCCGCCGCCGTGACCCTCACCGGCGATGTTCAGGCACGGGTGCAGACCGAACTGTCGTTCCGGGTCGGCGGCAAGATCATCCAGCGCATGGTCGATGTCGGTGACCGTGTCTCGGCCAAACAAGTGCTGGCCAAGCTCGATCCGAAGGATTTGCAGACCAATGTCGATTCCGCTCAGGCTCAGGTAGTGGCCGAGCAGGCGCGGGTCAAACAGAGCGCCGCCGCGTTCGTCCGCCAGCAGAAACTGTTGCCCAAGGGCTACACCAGCCAGAGCGAATACGATTCCGCGCAGGCTGCATTGCGCAGCAGCCAGAGTGCCTTGAGTGCAGCGCAGGCGCAGTTGGCCAACGCCAAGGATCAATTGAGCTATACCGCGCTGATCGCCGATGCGCCCGGCGTCATCACCGAGCGTCAGGCCGAAGTCGGCCAGGTGGTTCAGGCCACGGCACCGATTTTCAGCCTGGCCCGGGACGGCGACCGCGACGCCGTGTTCAACGTCTACGAATCCCTGCTGGCCGAACGGCCGGCGGAGCGTTCGATTGTCGTCAGCCTGCTCGACAACCCCGCCATCAAGACCACCGGCACCGTGCGCGAAATCACCCCGGCGGTGTCCGCGCAGTCCGGCACGGTGCAGGTCAAAGTCAGCCTCGACAGCCTGCCGCAAGGGATGCAACTGGGCTCGGTGGTGAGCGCCACGGCCAAGGGTACCGGCAAATCGGCCGTTGAATTGCCGTGGTCGGCGCTGACCAAGAACGTCAGCGATCCGGCGGTGTGGATGGTCGACGACAAAGGTGAAGCGCAGTTGCACAACGTCACCGTCAGCCGCTACCTGATCGGCAAGGTCATCATCAGCGAGGGCCTCAAGGGCGGGGAAAAAGTCATCGTCGCGGGTGGGCAGTTGCTGCATCCGGGCATGAAGGTCGAAATTGCCGAAAACACCTACAAGGATCTGCAGCCGGGAGCACAGCCATGAAGCGTCTGGGGCTGTTATCCATTGGCGTGTTGCTGGCCGCCTGCTCGAAAAGCGAGCCACCGCCGGAGCCGGTACGGCCGGTGTTGTCGGTCAAGGTCGAAGCGTTGAGCGAGGAAAACCTCGGGCGTTTCGCCGGCAGCATTCAGGCGCGCTATGAAAGCAATACCGGTTTTCGTGTCGGCGGGCGCATTGCCAGCCGCAACGTCGACGTCGGTACCGAGGTGCAGAAGGGCACGCTGCTCGCTACGCTCGATCCGACCGATCAGCAGAACCAGTTGCGTTCGGCCCAGGGCGATCTGGCCAGGGTTCAGGCACAACTGATCAACGCCCAGGCCAACGCCCGCCGTCAGCAAGCGCTGTTCGACCGGGGCGTGGGTGCGCAGGCGCAACTGGACATTGCCATGACGGACCTGAAAACCACCCAGGCCTCGCTGGATCAGGCTCGCGCGGCGGTCAATCAAAGCAAGGACCAACTCGATTACACCCAACTGCGCTCCGATCACAAAGCCGTGGTCACCGCGTGGAACGCCGAGGCCGGGCAAGTGGTTACGGCGGGCCAGCAAGTGGTGACCCTGGCGCAACCGGACATCAAGGAAGCGGTGATCGATCTGCCGGACACCCTGGTCGATGAGATCCCGTCCGACGTGGTGTTTCTGGTGGCCGGGCAGCTCGACCCGAGCATCAACACCACGGCCACCCTGCGCGAGATCGAACCGCAGGCACAAAGTGCCACGCGCACCCGCCGTGCACGGTTGACCCTGGCCAATACGCCCGACGGCTTTCGCCTCGGCACGGCGATCAGCGTCACCCTCAGCTCGGCGATCAAGCCACGTATCGAATTGCCAGCTACGGCGTTGCAGGAGGCCGATGGCAAACAGCGGATCTGGGTCATCGACACCCAAAGCAAAACCGTCAACCCGCGCGACGTCAGCGTGATCAGCCGCACCGACAGCAGCGTTGTACTTGCGGGTGGCGTGAAGAACGGCGAGCGCGTGGTCAGCGCCGGCGTCAACAGTCTCAAACCCGGACAATCCGTGAAACTTGACGAGGACAGTCAATGAAAGGCTCTTTCAATCTCTCCGAATGGGCCCTCAAGCATCAGTCTTTCGTCTGGTATCTGATGTTCGTCGCGTTGCTCATGGGGGTGTTCTCCTACTTCAATCTGGGGCGCGAGGAAGACCCGTCGTTCACCATCAAGACCATGGTGATCCAGACCAAATGGCCGGGCGCGACCCAGGAGGAAACCCTCAAGCAGGTCACCGATCGCATCGAGAAAAAACTCGAAGAACTCGATTCCCTCGACTATGTGAAAAGCTACACGCGCCCCGGCGAATCGACGGTGTACGTGTACCTGCGCGACACCACCAGCGCCAAGGACATTCCGGAAATCTGGTACCAGGTGCGCAAGAAGATCGACGACATTCGCGGGCAGTTTCCTCAAGGGATTCAGGGGCCGGGATTCAACGACGAATTCGGTGATGTGTTCGGCTCGGTGTACGCCTTCACCGCCGACGGCCTGACCATGCGCCAGTTGCGCGATTATGTGGAACAGGCGCGGGCCGAGATCCGCAATGTGCCGGGCCTGGGCAAGATCGAAATGATCGGCCAGCAGGACGAAGTGATTTACCTGAACTTCTCGACCCGCAAACTGGCGGCGCTGGGCATCGATCAGCGCCAGGTGGTGCAGAGCCTGCAATCGCAGAACGCCGTGACTCCGGCCGGTGTCATCGAGGCGGGGCCCGAGCGGATTTCCGTGCGGACTTCGGGTCAGTTCGCTTCGGAGAAAGACCTGGCCGAGGTCAATCTCAAGCTCAACGACCGCTTCTATCGTCTGGCGGATATCGCCGACATCACTCGTGGTTACACTGATCCGGCGACGCCGGAATTCCGTTTCGACGGCAAACCGGCGATCGGGCTGGCGATTGCCATGCAGAAGGGCGGCAACGTTCAGGAATTCGGCAAGGCCCTGCACAAACGCATCGATGAACTGACCGCGGATCTGCCGGTTGGCGTGGGTGTGCACACGGTGTCCGATCAGGCGGTGGTGGTGGAGGAGGCCGTTGGCGGATTCACCAGTGCCTTGTTCGAGGCGGTGGTTATCGTGCTGGTGGTCAGCTTCATCAGCCTGGGCGTGCGCGCCGGGCTGGTGGTGGCGTGCTCGATCCCGCTGGTGCTGGCGATGGTGTTTGTGTTCATGGAATACAGCGGCATCACCATGCAGCGGATTTCCCTCGGCGCTCTGATCATTGCCCTCGGCCTGTTGGTGGACGATGCGATGATCACCGTGGAAATGATGGTCACGCGCCTGGAAATGGGCGAGAGCAAGGAGGAGGCTGCGACGTTCGCCTACACCTCGACCGCGTTCCCGATGCTCACCGGTACGCTGGTGACGGTCGCCGGTTTTGTCCCCATCGGCCTCAACGCCAGTTCTGCCGGCGAGTACACCTACACGCTGTTCGCGGTGATTGCCGTGGCGATGATCGTGTCCTGGATTGTGGCGGTGTTCTTCGCCCCGGTGATCGGCGTACATATTCTGAGTACCAACGTGAAATCCCATGAGGCCGAACCGGGGCGCGTTGGTCGGGCGTTCAATGGAGGTTTGCTGTGGTGCATGCGCAATCGCTGGTGGGCCATCGGCATCACCGTGCTGTTGTTTGTGCTGGCAGTGTTCTGCATGCGGTTTGTGCAGAATCAGTTTTTCCCGTCTTCGGATCGACCGGAAATTCTGGTCGACCTCAACCTGCCGCAAAACGCCTCGATCGACGAAACCCGCAAGGCCGTCGACAAACTCGAGGCCACGCTCAAGGGCGATGCGGACATCGTGCGCTGGAGCACCTACATCGGTCAGGGTGCGATCCGTTTCTACCTGCCACTCGACCAACAATTGCAGAACCCGTATTACGCGCAACTGGTGATCGTCAGCAAAGACTTCGAAGCCCGCGAGGCCCTGAGTCAGCGCCTGCGCGAACGTCTGCACAAGGACTTCGTCGGCATCGGCAGTTACGTGCAGGCGCTGGAAATGGGGCCGCCGGTGGGGCGCCCGATCCAGTACCGGATCAGCGGCAAGGACATCGACCAAGTGCGCAAGCATGCCATCGACCTGGCGACTGAACTGGACAAGAACCCGCACATCGGCGAGATCATTTACGACTGGAACGAGCCGGGCAAAGTCCTGCGCATCGACATCGCCCAGGACAAGGCGCGCCAGCTCGGGCTGTCGTCCGAAGACGTGGCGAACCTGATGAACAGCATCGTCAGCGGGGCGCCGCTGACCCAGGTCAACGACGACATCTACCTGATCAACGTGGTCGGTCGCGCGGTGAGTTCGGAACGCGGTACGCCGGAAACCCTGCAGAACCTGCAGATCGTCACGCCCAACGGCACGTCGATTCCCTTGCTGGCCTTCGCCACCGTTCGTTATGAGCTGGAACAGCCGCTGGTGTGGCGTCGTGATCGCCTGCCGACCATCACCATCAAGGCGTCGGTGCGTGACGAGATTCAGCCGACCGATCTGGTGAAACTGTTGAAGCCGTCCATCGACGCGTTCGCCGACAAACTGCCCGTTGGCTACAAGGTCGCCACTGGCGGTACGGTCGAGGAGAGTGGCAAGGCCCAAGGGCCGATTGCGAAAGTGCTGCCGTTGATGCTGTTTTTGATGGCGACCTTCCTGATGATCCAGCTGCACAGTGTGCAGAAGCTGTTTCTGGTGGCCAGTGTTGCGCCGCTGGGGTTGATCGGTGTGGTGCTGGCGCTGGTGCCGACCGGTACGCCGATGGGCTTCGTGGCGATCCTCGGGATTCTGGCGTTGATCGGCATCATCATCCGCAACTCGGTGATCCTCGTGACCCAGATCGACGAGTTCGAACGCAAAGGTTACGCGCCTTGGGATGCCGTGGTGGAAGCCACCGAACACCGGCGCCGGCCGATCCTGCTGACCGCCGCGGCGGCGAGCATGGGCATGATCCCGATCGCCCGGGAAGTGTTCTGGGGGCCGATGGCCTACGCGATGATCGGCGGGATCGTGATTGCGACCCTGCTGACGCTGCTGTTTCTGCCGGCGCTATACGTGGCCTGGTACAAGATTCGCGAGCCGAAGAAAGAGGCGCAGTAAGGCGAGCGCCTTGCGTTTATCGCCAACTACACGGCTTTGCGCCAGACACTCGCCAGCCAGGGCTGCTGCTCACGCGGCAGCCCCGCCGGCCGGTAGTAATGTTCCAGCTCGACGAACCCGGCAGCGGTCAACAATCCGCGCCAGGCCTCCAGATCGTGATACGAGCCATAACGCGGCCCGTTCCAGCCCTCGCGGTTATCCCCGCGCGGATTGGAGCTGAACAACACGCCACCCGGTTTCAATGTCCCGTGCAGTTGCTTCAGAACCCGAGGCAGCTCCTGCAACGGCACATGAAACAGCACCGCGTTGGCGAAGATCCCGTCGAAGCGTTCTGGCGGCAGATCCAGCTTCAGAAAGTCCTGACACCACACCTCGCAACCGCTGTCCTCGCGAGCCATCTGCGCGAATTTTTCCGCACCGTCGAGGCCGACGGCGACGTGTCCCATCCGGGTAAATGTCTGTAAGTCCCGCCCCGGCCCGCAGCCGAAATCGAGGATGGAAAACGGCGCCGTACCCTGGATGTGCCGCAACAGGGCGTCGATGTTCTGGCTGACATCGTGATCGCGGGTGCCTTCACGAAAATCTTCGGCCACCGCGTTGTAGTGGCTGAGGGTGGTCGAAGTGATCTGCTCAAGATCGGTGGGGGTCTGTTTCATGGTCGGACTGCGGTGGCATTCGGGTTTGGTGAATATACGCCATACAGGTTCAGGCGGGTGCGCAGGCAATAACCCTGTACCGCACTGAGCAATCCCGAAACGGATGAAATAACGCCTGTGCGACAGATGATTGTCGCGATGCCGCCCCGTCTCGGGCGACCTCTTCAGAAACAGGATTTCCTATGGTCATCGGTCGCAAGCCCCACGTCACGCCATCACATGCCCGTTTTGCACCGGATGCCACGCGGCCCCGTACGAGGCCAGGCGATACCCTTTCCATCGAGGCCCCGGCAATCAAGGTTGCGCGAACCTCTCCAGCGCTGGAAAAAGATCCGGCGATGCCGGTTTCTGCTGACGCCGCGGTCACGATTACCGGGCTGCCCCTGGCGGAAAATACTTCTATCCGGTCCGTAGTGATGTCGCTTGAAAAGTATCGCCTCAGACTGCCGCGTGGCCTCCCAGCTGCCGATACCCAGGGCATCAGGCGTTTCAAGGGTCGCGAGTTTGTCGATATCGCTGCGGGTGAAATCGTGCAGGTCCGGCAGGACGTCGTAACGGGTGAATACCGTGCGACGCTCCCGTCGGAACAGTCCGCCTCGGGGCCGAGACTTGTTCTTGATCAGCGGACGAAGCTCTGGAAAACCGAACAACTGTCGATTCTGGCTGACATCGGCAACGCCATGAGCGCCCGACCCGATTCCGAGCTTATCGGCCTCAAGCCTTCAATCGGCAGGGATGCAACAGCTGCGCAGGGTCGACTGTATGAAGGCCGGGATGACCGGTTCGAGCGTCAAACCTCTCTCACCGTGACGATCGTTGCCCGTGGACTGAGTCAGTTTGAATCCCGGCACGCAGCCACCCTGCGAACCGAGTTGCACGCCACGCACCAGATATTTTCCGATGCTCGCAATGGGCTCGCGGCGAACTACGCCGAGGTCGCAGGTATTTTTCAGGGATTTTTCGGCACGCAGCATGCACTGATCAAGGCGAAGTTCGCCGATTGCCTGTCGCGAGGCGAGGCGCTGTCAAAGGAGTATCAGGGGCCATGGGGGATGGAAAAGTTCGTGGGTGTGGCGTTTGACCAGGATCGCCGGGCGTGGATGTACCAGTTCGATTTTCATGGCCGTTTATTTATCAGTCTCAATCACCTGCAAACCGGGGATTTTGCCGCCGTTCTGGGTCATGAGATGCTGCACACGAACAGGGTCAACCGGTTCAAGAGCGTTGGGCCAGGCGCGCTGGATTTCTTTTATCTGGACGCGCGCATGGGAAATGCTCTAAGTCGTCCTGTGCCGGTTTACGACATGGCCGAGCGCGGTGTTTCGGAAGTCATCATGCAGGGCGGCATGACGGTGGCATACCTGGATGGGTTCACGAGCGACCACATCCGTTTCACCGCCGGAGTCAGAGAGGCTCTGGGACTGGCAGAGAAGCTGGATGTCCAGACGGCCGTCGACCTGTTCAATGCCCACCCGACCGTTCGGACATCGCTAGCCTCAAGCAATGCCGACAGCATTATCTACGCCGCTACCAGTTTGCAGGCTCTGCATCTGGCCAGAATCGCAGACAGCCAGCTGCTTGAAAGCCTGTTGAACCGTTGACGATCTCAGCGCTTGTTCAGCCCCCGTGCCAGACGATCTCCACCCAGCTGAATCAGCGCCACCAGCGCCACCAACAGTACGATGACGGTCAGCATGATCTGGCTGTCGAAGCGCTGATAGCCGTAGCGATAGGCGATGTCACCCAGACCGCCGGCGCCAATCGCTCCGGCCATCGCCGATGAGTTGATCATCGTCACCAGGGTGATGGTGAACCCGCCCACAATCCCCGGCAGGGCCTCGGGCAACAGCACGTGCCAGACGATGTGCCAGCGCCGGCAGCCCATGGCTTGCGCGGCCTCGATCAGGCCGTAGTCGACTTCACGCAGACTCACCTCGGCGATTCGCGCAAAGAACGGCGTGGCCGCAATGGTCAGCGGCACGACGGCCGCCCACACGCCGTAAGTGGTGCCGACGATCAGCCGGGTGAACGGAATCAGCGCGACCATCAGAATCAGGAACGGGATCGAACGAAACAGGTTCACGAAGGCACCCAGCGCACGGTTAAGAACCGGCGCTTCGTAGATCCCGCCCTTGTCGCTGGTGACCAGAATCACCGCCATCGGAATCCCGGCGAGCAATGCGATCAGCGACGACACGCCGACCATCAGAAACGTGTCGATGAAACCCTGCAGCAAGCGATCAAACCACATAACCCAACACCTCCGTGCGTTGTGCCCATTGGCCGGCACGCTCACGCAATTGCTCGGCATTCAGCTGTGAACCAGCGACCGCCAGCAACAGTTGCCCGAGCGCGTGGCCCTGGATCCGTTCCACGCCGCCCTGGAGCAATTTCACCCGGCCACCAAGCGCGGCGAACAGCGCGGCCAGATCCGGCTCATCCTGCTGGCTGCCGGTGAACTGCAAACGCAGCACAACTGACGCATCGGACGACGACGGCTGCACCTGCAAACGGCTCTGCAATTCTTCGGGCAAAGCGTGCTGCAACGGTGCGAGCAAGGTCTGGCTGACTTCGTGCTGTGGATTGCCAAACACTTCCCACACCGGGCCTTGCTCGACGATGCGGCCATGTTCCAGTACGACGACGCGGTCGCAGATTTCCCGGATCACCGCCATCTCGTGGGTGATCAGCACGATGGTCAGGCCCAGGCGTTTGTTGATCTCGCGCAGCAGGCCGAGGATCGACTGGGTGGTTTCCGGATCCAGTGCCGAAGTGGCTTCGTCGCAGAGCAGAATGTCCGGGTCATGCACCAGCGCGCGGGCGATGCCGACACGCTGTTTCTGCCCGCCGGACAGCTGCGCCGGATACGCCGTGTGCTTGGCTTGCAGGCCCACCAGTTCCAGCAGTTCGCGAACCTTTTTCTCCCGCTGTTCCTTCGGAACGCCAGCGACTTTCAGCGGCAGTTCGACGTTTTGCCACACCGTTTTCGCCGACATCAGGTTGAAGTGCTGGAAGATCATGCCGATCCGCCGCCGCAGGGCGACGAGGCGATCCTCGTCGTATTCGCCGATGTCCACCTGGTCGATCAGCACCCGGCCCGAGGTCGGTTGTTCGAGGCGGTTGATGGTGCGGATCAGCGACGACTTGCCGGCGCCGCTGCGGCCGATGATGCCGAACACTTCACCGCGCTGGATCGCCAGGTCGATGCCTTGCAGGGCAGCGACCGTGCCTTGTTTGCCGTCGTAGGTTTTGCCGAGCCCGACGAAACGCACATGAGCGCGGTTCAGTTCCGGATGCAGTTCGGTGCGTTGCGCAAGCGCAGGTGGCTCTGGAAGGTCCAGTCGCCGTTGGATGGCTGCGGTCATCCTCAGCTTTCCCAACCGGCCTGGTACAGCTTGCCGTGGGCCTTATCCAGTGCGGCGCGAACGGCTGGCGAATGTTGGTAAATGTCGACGAACTTGATCAGGCGCGGGTCGGTCTTGCTCTTCGGCTGGATCACGAACTGGATCACGTATTCCTTGTGGTCGAGGCCGTCGAACAGCAGTGCGGAGCCGGCATCGAAAGTCTTCGCCAGACGAATGTAGGCCGGATAGCCCTGGACCAGATCGGCGTCATCGTAGGCGCGCACCAGTTGCACCGCTTCGACCTGCAGGATCTTGATTTTCTTCGGGTTGGCGACGATGTCGTCTTCGGTAGCCTTGTAGCCGACGCCTGGTTTGAGGGTGATCAGACCGGCTTTGGCCAGCAGTTGCAGACCGCGACCGCTGTTGATCGGGTCGTTGGCAATGGCGACGCTGGCGCCTTCCGGCAGCTCGTCGAAGCTTTTGTATTTCTTCGAGTACAGGCCGACGTTGTTGATGATGCCCGGCGCGAACGGCACCAGGTCGAAACCGGAGGCGGCCTTGGCGTTTTCCAGGAACGGAATGTGCTGGAAGTAGTTCACGTCGATGTCACCGGCGGCGAGGCTGACGTTCGGCGCGATCCAGTCGGTGAATTCCACCAGCTCGACTTTCAGGCCTTGTTTGGAGGCCTCTTCGACTGCGGCTTCCAGCGGAATCGCGAAGGCGGCGGTAGTGCCGATTTTCAACGGGGCATCGGCGGCGAAAACAGCCGAGCTGAACAGGCCGAAGGCCAGGGCCAGTGCTTTGACTGGGTGGGACAGCAGTTTCTTGGTCATGGTGGTTTTCCAGTCAGTGCGAGGAGGTGTGTCGGAAGTGGGCGCCGGTGTGTTGCGGCGGCAAATGCGCTTCGCCGTGAAACAGTTTTTCCCGCAGGCTGCCGCTGTCGTACGCGGTCTTGTACGAGCCGCGCCGTTGCAGTTCCGGAATCACCAGATCGATGAAATCCACATAGCTTTCCGGGGTGACGATGCGGGTCAGGTTGAAGCCGTCGAGGCCGGTTTCGGCGATCCACGATTCCAGTTCATCCGCCACTTGCTGCGGCGAACCGACCACGGTGATGTAGCGCCCGCCGAGGGCGTGCTGGTCGAGCAATTTGCGCCGGGTCCAGTCGTTGTTCTGCAAGTTCTTGGTGGCGGACTGGATCGCGTTGCTCTTCACGTACTGGATCGGTTCGTCGATTTCGTACTGGGAAAAATCGATCCCGGTGGAGGCCGAAAAATGCGCCACGCCCGCTTCGGCGCTGGCGTAGCTCAGGTATTCAGCGTGCTTGGCCCAGGCCGCTTCCTCGGTCTCGCCGACGATCACGTTGAGGCCCATGAACACCTTGATGTCCTCGGGATTGCGCCCGGCTTCGACGGCGCTGGCCCGGACTTTGTCCACCTGCGCCTTGGTCGACGGCTTGTTCTGGCCGCTGATGAACACGCACTCGGCATGGCGCCCGGCGAACAGCAGACCGCGATCCGAACTGCCGGCCTGAAACAGCACCGGCGTGCGCTGCGGTGACGGTTCGCACAGGTGATAACCCTCGACCTGATAGAACTCGCCCTTGTGTTCGACCTTGTGCACCTTGTCCGGCTGCGCGTAGATCCGCTGCTGTGGATCGTTGAGCACCGCACCGTTTTCCCAGCTGCCTTCCCAGAGTTTGTAGAGCACTTCGAGGTACTCGTCGGCCTGATCGTAACGCCGGTCGTGCTCGACCTGTTCACTGAGGCCCATCGCCTTGGCGGCGCTGTCCAGATAGCCGGTGACAATGTTCCAGCCCACCCGTCCACGGCTCAGGTGATCGAGGGTCGACATGCGTCGGGCGAACAAATATGGCGGCTCGTAGGTGAGGTTGGCGGTCAGGCCGAAACCGAGGTTTTTGGTCACCGCGGACATCGCCGATACCAGCAGCAGCGGGTCGTTGACCGGCAGCTGGATCGACTCCTTCAGGGTGACGTCCACCGAGTTCTGATAGACGTCGTACACGCCGACGATGTCGGCGATGAACAGCCCGTCGAACAGCCCGCGCTCCAGCAACTGTGCCAGTTCGGTCCAGTACTCGAGGGTCTTGTATCGGGTCGAGGTGTCGCGGGGATGGGTCCACAACCCGTGGTTGATGTGGCCGATGCAGTTCATGTTGAACGCATTGAGCAGGATCTTTTTCTTGCTCATCAGATGGTCCCTCGCAGCGGCGGGTTTTCATCGTTGAGGTAGTAATTGCCCACCGCGTGATACTTCCAGCGCACCGGGTCGTGCAGGGTGTGTACCCGGGCGTTGCGCCAGTGGCGGTCGAGGCCGTGCTCGATCAGGGTGGCCTGGCTGCCGGCCAGTTCGAACAGGGTGCTACCGGCGGCCAGGGAGATTTCGGTGCTGATTGCCCGTGCTTCGGCGACGGCAATCGAGGCTGCCGCAACGGTCTCGGCGTTAGTCTCGGCCTGGGCCGCGTCGAGGAATTCGCCGGCACGTTCGAGTAGGGCTTCGGTGGCGTGCAGGCGAATGCTCAAGTGGCCGAAGCTCTTGAGGGTCAGCGGGTCTTCGGTGGCTTTGTCGTTGCCCGAATCGATCCATGGACGGGTCTTGCTGCGCACGAAGTGCAACGCGTCTTCGTAAGCGGCGCGGGCGATGCCGGTGTCGATGGCGGCGTGAAGGATCTGCGCCAACGGGCCGACCGGGGTCGGGCGCTCGAAAGCGCTCTGGAACGGAATGACGTCTTCGGCGGCGACGTACACGTTTTCGAACACCACCGAACCGCTGCCAGTGGTGCGCTGGCCGAAGCCGCTCCAGTCGTCGATCACGGTCAGACCTTTGCTGTCGCGCGGGACGAACGCCAGTTGCTGCACGCCGTTTTCATCGACCACGGACGTTGGAATCCGTTGGGCGTAAATGGCGCCGGTCGCATAGAACTTGCGACCGTTGATGCGATAACCGCTGCCGTCGCGTTCGAGGCGGGTGACACGGTCGTGGGCGGTCCTGGTGCCCAGTTCTGCCAGGGCATTGCCAAAACGCTGGCCGGCGAGGACTTCGGCGTACAGACGTTGTTTCTGCTCGTGGCTGCCGTTCACCCGGAGCACTTCCAGGGCATAAAAATGGTTCTGTGGAATCTGCCCGAGCGAGCCATCGGCCCTGGCGATCAAAGCGATGACTTTGGCCAGGGTCACGTTGGATACGCCGGCGCCACCGTACTCCTTGGGCACGCTGATGCCCCACAGGCCGGAACGGGAAAACACGTCGAGCTCCGGCAGCGGCAGCCGGCGTTCGCGGTCGCGCAGGTTGCTGTCGCGCTGGAAATCTTCGGCCAGGTCGCTGGCGACGATCAGGGCTTGCTCGTCGCTGGTGATGACCGCGACGGGATGGGAAAAAGTCATGTATTTCTCCAGAGATCTGGTCAAAAGTGTTCGGGTCGTCAGATCCAGGAATGGCGAGCCGGCAACTTGCCGTTGAGGCGATAAGCGCCGACCGCGTGGTACTTCCAGCGCACCGGGTCGTGCAGGGTGTGCACCCGGGCGTTGCGCCAGTGACGGTCGAGGTTGAATTCGGCGAGGGTCGCGCGGCTGCCGGCCAGTTCGAAGAGTTTTTCGCTGGCCAGCAGCGAGATCTCGGTGGTCAGCACCTTGGCTTCGGCCACGGCAATCGAGGCGCGGGCGGCGGACTCGGCAGTCAGCGGTGCGGCGTGCACCTGATCCAGTACCTGCCCGGCCTTGCGCAGCAGCGCTTCGGCGGCGTGCAGTTCGATTTTCAGTTTGCCGATGTCGGCGATGACGTAGAGGTCATCGCTGGCCCGTTCGACGTTAGCGTCGATCCACGGCCGGGCGCGAGTCTTGACGAACTCAATGGCGTCATCGATGGCGCCACGGGCGATGCCGGCGTCGATCGCCGCTTGAATCAGCTGCGACACCGCGCCCTGGGTGTTGGGCTTTTCGTTGATCTTCCAGTTGTCCACCACGAGGCCGGCGTCGACCCGCACGTTGTTCAACAGGATCGTGCCACTGGCGGTGGTGCGCTGGCCGAAACCGGACCAGTCATCGACGATGCGCAGGCCCGGCGTGCCCCGACGGACGAAGGCCAAAACCTGTTTACCGTCATCGTTCAGCGCCTTGACCGCGACCCAGTGGGCGAACAGGGCGCCGGTGGAGTAGAACTTCTGGCCATTGATCACGTAGTCATCGCCGTCGGCGGTGATGCGCGCTTTCAATTCCAGGGTGTTCTTGGTGCCACGCTCCGGCCCGGCATTACCGATGCGCCAGCCTTCGAGCACACTCTGTAGCAAATGTTTTTTCTGCTGTTCGGTGGCGCTGCCGAGGATCAGGTTGATGATGCCGAACTGGTTCTGCGGGATCTGCCCCAATGCCGGGTCGGCTGCCGAAATGATCGCGAACACCTCGGCCAGGGTCACGAAGGAAACCTGCGGACCGCCGTATTCGCGCGGAATCGCGATGCTGCCGAGGCCGCTGCGGGTGAACTGTTCGATTTCCGACCACGGCAGCTTGCGCTGGCGATCACGTTTGGCGGCCTGCACGCGGGCGACTTGCGCCAGCTCATGGGCGGCCTTGATGGCTTGAGCGTCGTTGCGCAGCACTTGTGCAGGCAACAACAACGGGGCGATGTCCAGGTCACTCTGGACGTTTGCGTCTGCCAGACTGGACATCAGTGCCGCTCCCTGGCTGCACGCAATGCCCTGGCGATCTGCACTGGGGTGATTGTGTTCCGGACCATGTTACCTACCTCACATCTCATGAAAAACGCCGCAAAAGTGCGGCGAACGAAAGAATGTCCGGTGGTCCGGTTCATATACCCTAAGCGCGTATAAAATTTAAATAAACTAACTTTTAGGAATATGTATAGAAGGGGGCGTGGTCCGGTTGGTTAAGCGTGCGGCGGCGAGGGAAGTCGTCCCTCACCGGCCGTCGATGCTCATTTTTTTTGCGGCTCTGCTGCCTTCGGCGTTTCCTTGAGCGGCACCTTGAGGTAGGGATTCACGCAACCGATCTTCAGCGTTCGCGGCGGCGCCCAGCGCGAGTTGTTGCCGACCCGGTCGAGGATGCAGTAGGTCACATCCAGCCGCAGGTCTTCGCCGGCCTCGGTGATGATCGCCGGCGGCACCCAGACCTGAATCGGCTGGCCGACATCGGCAGGGGTGATGCGCGCCAGGTCCATCCGCACATCGCCCCAGCGCAGGGTGATGGCATCGCCGTCAGCCATGTTCAGGTACGGCTCGATGGTCAGTGGTACGCCACGCTTGATCTGGTTCGCGTTGACCCCCTGACGGCGAATGGTCTCGGGCAGGGTCACAGGGGCCAGTTGCTGGTTTTCGTCACCACACACCGCGGGGGGCTGCCCGCCGGGGCAGTCGAGTTTCACCGTGACGCGCGCCGCCGCCGACAGCGATGGCCCGTGCCCGACCCGCATGACCCGATAGTGGATGCGAGACGAACCGCTGGCGATGAAGCTTTCCGGCACTCGCAGGCTGATTGGGGCCGCGACGTCCTGTGCTGTCAGCAGGTGAGAAGCGACATAGCAGTTGTTCCAGAACAGTTCGATCAGGTCGCCGGTGTCCATCTCCGGGTAAGGCGGCACATCGACCAGCAGATGAGCCGCTGCCGCGAGGTTGATGCCATTGTTTCGGGATGGCGCCAGGCTCGGCGCGGCCAGTTCGGGGATGTGCGAAGTGCGGGTCATGAAGTCCTCTCCTTGAAGCCTTGCAGCGAAATCCGTTTCTGAAAGTTAAAATGGCGTGAATTGTCCGGTAATAAAAACAGGGTCGTTCGGCCATTCGTTATCGGGTCTTGGTCATGTTGTGGGGCGTGATGAGTGACTAGATAAAAGTTCGCTGAATGGCGTGTCAACGGACAGCGTTAGTTAATTGAAGAATTACGGATTTATCAGAAGCTTCCTACGCAGATAAGGCGCTCTACCTATTCCACCTGGCGAATCGGGCCACAGCTTTTGCCGGATTTTATTGTTCTGTCGTCGGTCTGTTTATACGGCTGGAAACTTGGAGGGGGCAAACTTTAATCGCGCCGAGACTGTTGCAGGACATATATATGTAATGCGGTCACTTGATTAAGTTTTTATTCGGGAGGGCGTAAGGCAAACTTCCATCCATGGAAGTTTATATTCAGGAAAGTTTACGGATCAGCCGTTGTTTCTGAACTTGCTGAGGAACTGTCGAGTGCGTTCTTCTTTCGGATTGGCAAACAACGCTTTCGCTTCGCCTTGTTCGACGATCACGCCTTTATCGAAAAACACCACGCGGTTGGCCACGTCACGGGCGAACGCCATTTCGTGGGTGACGATCACCATGGTGCGTTTCTCCTCGGCGAGGCCGCGGATGGTCGCCAGCACTTCACCTACCAGTTCCGGATCGAGGGCCGAGGTCGGCTCGTCGAACAGGATCACTTCCGGCTCCATCGCCAGCGCCCGGGCAATCGCCACGCGCTGTTGCTGGCCACCGGACAGGCGCCGTGGGTAGGCGTCTTCCTTGCCCGCCAGGCCAACCTTGGCCAGCAGCTTCTTGCCCAGGGCAATGGCTGCATCGCGAGGCGTCTTCTTGACCACGATCGGGCCTTCGATGACGTTTTCCAGGGCGGTGCGGTGGGGGAACAGGTTGAAGTTCTGGAACACGAAGCCCACGTGCTGGCGCAGGTTGCGCACCAGGTTCTGCTGCTGGTTCAGCGGGCGACTGGTATCGATCTCGATCTCGCCGACCTTGATCCGGCCGCTGGTGGGTTCCTCGAGGAAGTTCAGGCAACGCAGGAACGTGGTCTTGCCCGAGCCGCTGGGCCCGATGATTGCCACGACCTCGCCTTCCTTCACCTCCAGGTCAATGCCGTTGAGCACGACTTGACCCTTGAACTGCTTTGTCAGTTTTTCCACGACAATCATGGGGTCAGGACTCCTGGTCGTGCCGATTGACCCGCTCTTCCAACTTGTTCTGGAAGTGCGACAGCACCGTGGCCAGAATCCAGTAGATCAGCGCGGCGGCAAGATACATGGTGAAGACTTCGAAAGTCCGGGCGGTAATCAGCTGTGCCTGACGGAACAGCTCCGGCACCTGAATGGTGGCGGCCAGTGCGGTGTCCTTGACCAGTGAAATGAAACTATTGCCCAGCGGCGGCAACGCCGTGCGCATCGCCTGCGGCAGGATGGCCCGGCGCAGGGTCTGCGCACGGGTCATGCCGATGCTCGCAGCGGCTTCCCACTGGCCGCGTTCGATCGAACCGATCGCGGCACGCAGGATTTCACAGGCGTAGGCGGCCATGTTCAGCGAGAAGCCGATCAGTGCCGCCGGCAGCGGGTCGAGTTCCATGCCCAATTGCGGCAAGCCGTAATAGATCACGAACAGTTGCACCAGCAACGGCGTGCCGCGAAAGAACGACACGTAGATGCGGGCCAGCCAGCTGACCGACTTGAAACGCGACAGGCGCATCAACGCCAGGCCAAAGCCCAGCAGCAGGCCGAAAAACATGCCGCCGAGGCTGAGGATTACCGTGTAGTACGCGCCCTTCAACAGGAAGGGCGCGGAGTCCAGAGCGAGTTGGAAAGCTTCTTCCATTATTGGGTGACGTCAGCGTTGAAGTATTTCTTGGACAGCTTCTCAAGGGTGCCGTCGGCACGCAGTTCGTCGAGGGCCTTGTTCACGGCGGCCAGCAGTTCAGGTTCGCCTTTGCGCAGGGCAATACCCGCTTCCTGACGGGAGAAGGCTTCACCGGCAGCGACGGTTTTTGGGGCTTTCTGGGCGTATTCCAGTGCAGCCAGTCGGTCGATCAGGATCGCGTCGGTACGGCCGTTGTTCAGGTCGGCGAACTTGGTCGGATCATCGTCGTAGGTGCGAACGTCGGCACCCGGCACGTTGGCGCGGACCCACTGTTCATAGTTGGTGCCCAGACCGACGCCGACTTTCTTGCCGGACAGGTCGGCGGCGGATTTGATGTTCAGCGCGGCTGCCTTGTCTTTCAGTACCAGTGCCTGAATCCCGGAAACGGTGTACGGCTCGGAGAAGTCGTACTTCTTCTTACGCTCTTCGGAGATGGTCACCTGATTGACCACCACGTCCAGACGCTTGGATTCCAGGGCCGCGAGGATGCCGTCCCATTTGGTCGGCTGAATCTTGGCCTTCACGCCCAGCTTCTTGGCCAGGGCTTCGGACAGTTCGACTTCGAAACCCGACAGCTTGCCGTCGGCATCGACGAAGCTGAACGGTGGGTAAGTGCCTTCCAGGCCGACGTTGATAACGCCTTTGTCCTTGATCTGTTGCAGTTGCTCACCGGCAACGGCGCTGCTGATCAGACCGGCGCTCAGTGCCAGGCCCAGCGAACCTACCAGCAGATTTCGACGTAGTGCGGAAAGAATCATGACAAGCCCCTGTGTTTTCTTATGGAAGACGCTTAAGGAAAGTTGGCGAATCCGGGAATTGGACGACAGCGCTATCCTGCCTTAAAGCAGCTTATGCGTCTCTCGCGAAATTCGCCTGCGGCGAGACTATATGACGGTTCTTTTAGAATGGAAAATAATGAATTTTCCGTTTGTTATTCATCTGTGGAATATGTGTTTTTCGTATTCCGGGATGCATTCCCACGCAGAGCGTGGGAACGAGCGCGTCAGAGAAAATCCTTGTACGCAAACAACGCCGGGGCGCCGCCGGTGTGCAGGAAGATGATCGGGCCGTCGTCGAAACGCCCGCGACCGATGCCGTCGAGCAGCCCGGCCATGGCCTTGCCGGTGTAGACCGGATCGAGCAGCACGGCGTCCTGACTCGCCAGCAGTTTCACCGCCGCCAGTGTCCCGGCATTCGGCTCGCCGTAGCGCGGGCCGAAGTATTCGTCCCACAACTCGACCTTGAAGCTGTCCGGCAGCGCCACGCCCAGCAGGTCGGCGGTGCGTTCGGCCAGGCCCTGGACTTTCGGGCGCTGATCTTCTTCGCTGCGCGAGACGGTCACGCCGATCACCGGCAGTTGCGGCAGGGCTTCGCTCAACGCCAGCGCCAGACCGCTGTGAGTGCCGGCACTCCCCGAGGCCAAAACGACGGCGGAAAATTGCAGCCCGGTGTCCTTGATCTGTTCCGCCAGCTCCAGACCGGCGCGCACGTAACCCAGCGCGCCGAGGGCGTTGGAGCCTCCGATCGGCACCAGATACGGCTTCTTGCCGTTGCTGCGCAGGCGCACGGCGAGGGCGGCCAGTTGTTCGTCGGCGTTGTCGAGGTTGTCGACCAGCTCGACCTTGGTGTCGAACAGGTCCAGCAGCAGGCGATTGCCGTTGCCGGTGTAGTTGCTGTCGTCGGTGCCCAGCGGATTTTCCAGCAGCGCTACGCAACCCAGGCCCAGTTTGGCGGCCAGCGCGGCGGTCTGGCGAACGTGGTTCGATTGCAGTGCGCCGGCGGTGATCAGGGTATCGGCGCCTTGGGCGAGGGCATCGGCGGCGAGGTATTCGAGCTTACGCAGCTTGTTGCCGCCCATGGCCAGCGGCGTCAGGTCGTCGCGTTTGATGTAGACATCGCGGCCGAGCCAGGTGGACAGGCGCTCGAGCTTTTCCAGTGGGGTCGGTTGGCCGAGCAGGTCGAGGCGGTTGAAGCGTTGCAGCTGTTGTTTGATCGGTTGTGTGGACATGGTTCCGTACTGGCGGAGGAAGATCACCGGACTATAGGCACGCCGATTTACCGGGGCAACCGCCAATCGCTTATATCCAAACGTGCTTAGGCCAGCACTATCGGTTCTTAATTCGCGCCCGTGGGCTTGCCGTAAAGTAGTCGCCGTTGACGCGGCCAGACAGTCCGGCCGCCCGTGAGGAGTCTTTACCGTGAGCGAGCGTTCCAGCCATTGGCAATTGCAGACCATCGTCAGCCAGCTGCGTACCGCGCGGGATCAGTGGCGGGCACAAAATGGCCGTGCTTCCGGCGAGCAGGGCGGGCGCGAATTGCCGTCCCGTGATGCGATGGCGCAGATCCTTGAAGCCCTGTGCGGCGCACTGTTTCCGATGCGGCTGGGGCCGGTGGATCTGCGTGAAGAGAGCGAGGATTTTTACGTCGGTCATACCCTCGATGTCGCGCTGAATGCGTTGCTGGCCCAGGCACGACTCGAGTTGCGTTACGTCGCCCGTCACAGTGCTCAGGCAGACACTGAAGTCGAGGCTCAGGCGATCAGGATCATCCAGGATTTCGCCCTCGCACTGCCGGGCCTGCGCAGCCTGCTCGACACCGATGTGCTGGCCGCCTACCACGGTGACCCGGCGGCGCGCAGCGTCGATGAAGTGCTGTTGTGCTATCCGGGGATTCTGGCGGTGATTCACCATCGTCTGGCTCACCATTTGTATCGCGCAGGTCTGCCGCTGCTGGCGCGGATCAGCTCGGAAATCGCCCACTCGGCGACCGGCATCGATATTCATCCGGGCGCGCAGATCGGCCGCAGTTTCTTCATCGACCATGGGACCGGCGTGGTGATCGGCGAGACCGCGATCATCGGCGAGCGCGTCAGGATTTACCAGGCGGTGACCCTCGGCGCCAAACGCTTCCCGGCGGACGAGGACGGCCAGTTGCAGAAAGGCCATCCACGCCATCCGATCGTCGAGGACGATGTGGTGATCTACGCCGGGGCGACGATTCTCGGGCGGATCACCATCGGCAAAGGCTCGACCATCGGCGGCAATGTGTGGCTGACCCGCAGCGTGCCGGCCGGGTGCAACCTGACCCAGGCCAATCTGCAGCATGATGACGGGACGCAGAAGTAATTTTTCTGTCTGATTGTTCCCGCGCAACGCGGGAACGATCGTCCTCGCCACAGCGTCATAACCCCTCTTGAGCTAGCGTACGAAAGGTACCGCTGAGCCCTGCGATTAGTCCTGAGCGTACTATCCATGTTTAACTTGAACGTTCATTCAAGTTAAACCGGCGGTTCGCTGCCCGCTCACAACAGGAGGCTTGCCTTTGCTGAGTCCGATCATTTCAGCCATTTTCCAACCCCTTGAGGTGCACCGTTCATGAGTGCATCGTCCACCCCCGCCAGCGGTCTGGTGCGCATGAATCCGCCGGTGTTCTGGTTCGCCGCGACGGTGATCCTGCTGTTCGGCCTGACGGTCATCGCCATGCCGGAACAGGCCGGCGCCTGGCTTCTCGAAGCGCAAAACTGGGCGGCCAATACGGTCGGCTGGTACTACATGCTCGCGATGACCCTGTATCTGGTCTTCGTGGTGGTCACCGCGTTATCGGGCTACGGCAAGATCAAACTCGGTGCCGACCACGACGAACCCGAATTCAGTTACCTGTCCTGGGCCGGCATGCTGTTCGCCGCCGGGATCAGCATCACGCTGTTTTTCTTCTGCGTATCCGAGCCGCTGACCCACATGCTTCAGCCGCCGCAAGGCGAGGCCGGCACCCCGGAGGCGGCGCGTCAGGCGATGCAGATTCTGTTTCTGCACTGGGGCCTGCACGGCTGGGGCGTGTTCGCCTTTGTCGGCATGGCGCTGGCGTATTTCGCTTATCGGCACAATCTGCCACTGGCCCTGCGTTCGGCGCTGTACCCGCTGATCGGCAAACGCATCAACGGCCCCATCGGCTACGCGGTGGACGGCTTCGGCATCATCGCCACGGTGTTCGGCCTCGGTGCGGACATGGGCTTCGGCGTGCTCCATCTCAACTCCGGTCTGGACTACCTGTTCGGCATCGCCCACACCCAGTGGATTCAGGTCGGCCTGATCACGCTGATGATGGGCGCAGCGATCATCGTCGCCGTCTCCGGTGTGGATAAAGGCGTGCGGGTCATGTCCGACATCAACATGCTGCTGGCCTGTGCGCTGCTGCTGTTCGTGTTGTTCGCCGGCCCCACCCAGCATTTGCTCAACACCCTGATCCAGAATCTGGGCGACTACCTCGGCGCGTTGCCGATGAAGAGTTTCGACCTCTACGCCTACGACAAACCGAGCGACTGGCTCGGCGGCTGGACGGTGTTCTACTGGGCCTGGTGGATTGCATGGTCGCCGTTCGTAGGCCTGTTCATCGCACGGATTTCCCGTGGCCGGACAATCCGCGAATTCGTCTTCGGCGTGCTGCTGATTCCGCTCGGTTTCACCCTGGCGTGGATGTCGATCTTCGGCAACAGCGCCATCGACCAAGTGCTCAACCACGGTATGTCGGCGCTGGGCATGTCGGCCCTCGACAACCCGTCGATGACCCTCTACCTGCTGCTGGAAACCTATCCGTGGAGCAAGACCGTCATCGCGGTGACGGTGTTCATCAGCTTCGTGTTCTTCGTCACCTCCGCCGACTCCGGCACCGTGGTGCTCTCGACCCTGTCGGCCAAGGGCGGCAACCCGGATGAAGACGGGCCGAAATGGCTGCGGGTGTTCTGGGGCGCGATGACCGCGCTGGTGACCAGTGCGCTGCTGTTCTCCGGCAGCATCGATGCGCTGAAGTCGGCGGTGGTGCTGACCTCGTTGCCGTTCTCGCTGATTCTGCTGCTGATGATGTGGGGCCTGCACAAGGCGTTCTATCTGGAGTCGCAGAAGCAGATCGCGCAACTGCATTCCCTGGCGCCGGTGTCCGGCTCACGGCGTGGCAAGGGCGGCTGGCGTCAGCGTCTGAGCCAGGCCGTGCACTTCCCGTCGCGCGACGAGGTGTACCGCTTCATGGAAACCACGGTGAAACCGGCCATCGAAGAAGTGACGGCCGTGTTTGCCGAGAAAGGCCTGAACGTGGTCACCCAACCGGATCCGGCGCACGACAGCGTCAGTCTGGAAATCGGACACGGCGAGCAGCACCCGTTTATTTATCAGGTGCAGATGCGCGGCTACTTCACGCCGTCGTTCGCCCGCGGAGGCATGGGCTCCAAGCAGCTCAACAATCGCCGCTACTACCGCGCCGAAGTGCATCTGAGCGAGGGCAGTCAGGACTACGATCTGGTCGGTTACACCAAAGAGCAGATCATCAACGACATCCTCGACCAGTACGAACGGCACATGCAGTTCCTGCATCTGGTGCGTTGATCGGGGCAGGGCGCCGGGACGCTTTCAGGTCTCGGCGCTCAGCACCATGAACAACACCATCGCCGCCAGCGGCACGCCATACACGGCGCTGCCGATCGCAATCTCCGTCCCCAGCGGCTGCCCGGCGTGCACCACGCCGACCGCACCATTGATCACCGTCAACGCCAGCCACAACGCCGCGAAACCATAGGCCAGCGTCTGCCGACTGAAACCGATGCGCTCGCCGATGTAGAACATCAGCGCCAGCAGGATCAGGCCGAAGAAGATGATGATTGCGGTGTGCATGGGGAGGCCTGCGGCATAGTCGGTGTTTGGTCGGGCGCCTTCGCGGGCAAGTCGAATCGTCGCACCGCCGCTCCCACAAGGGTTCTGTGTCCTCCACAGATTCTGTACGCAACACAGAACCTGTGGGAGCGGGCTTGCCCGCGAAGGCGCCACCTCGGTTTCATTTAGAGCATAGCCAAACCCGCCCACGCCATATTCGTCAGATACTTTCCCGCTCAATGACTGTGCATTGCAGCAGATTCAACCGCTGCACCTCATCACTCGGCAGCACGCCCAGACTTTCCAGCACCCGCGTCGCCGCCAGTACACCGATCTCCAGCGCGGGCGGTTTGATGGTGCTCAGGCTCGGCAGCAGCATTTCGGCGAACGGGTAGTCGCCGAAGCCGAGGACGGCGCAGTCTTCGGGGATCTTAAGGCCGGCGCGTTGTCCGGCGAGCAGGCCGCCGGCGGCGAGGTTGTCGTTGGCGAAGATGATCGCGTCCGGGCGGGGTGAGGCGTTCATCAGCGCTTGCATCGCTTGCTTGCCGGCCTCGAACGGGGCTCGATCGGTGTCGGGTGCGAATACCCAGGGCTCAAGTCCTAGCTCACGCACGGTCGCCGCATAACCGTCGCGGCGCTCCAGTGCGCTGAAGTCGCCGGGTGCGCTGTTCTGCACGAAGGCGATTCGCCGGTAGCCTTTGTCATGCAGATAACGAGCGGCACTGACCCCCACTTCAAAGTGCGAAAAGCCGATCTGCATCGGCTCGCGATCCGGTTGGTAATCCCAGGTTTCAACCACCGGAATATCCGCTTCGGCGAGCATCTTTTCCGTGCCCGCGCTGTGGAAGTGACTGGTGACCACCAGCGCCGCCGGCGACCAGCCGAGGAACGCCCGCACGGCGTTTTCTTCCTGCTCGGTGCTGAAGTAACTCGATGCCAGCAACAGCTGATAACCGTGACGGCTGAGGGTGTCGCTGAAGCCCTGAATGGTGTTGGCAAAGATCGGCCCGGAGATGTTCGGGATCACCATGCCGACGATTTTCCCCCGTGCAGAGGCGAGTCCGCCGGCCACCAGATTCGGCACATAACCCAGTTCGGCGACCACCGCCGCGATCCGTTCGCGACGCTCGGGCGAGACCTGTTCCGGCTGGTTGAAATAGCGCGACACGGTGATCGCCGAAACACCGGCCTGGCGCGCCACCGCGTTGAGGGTCACGCGGCCGGCGCCACGGCGTTTGCGGGGCTTTTCTTCGCTCAAGGCTCGACCCTTCTTAAAAACCAAAACGCATATAAAAGTAATCTTTCAGTATTGGACGGTCTATGTCCGGCTTGCCAATACTGGCGATGTTAGCGCTAACAATGCGCGTTGTCTGCTACTCGCTCGAGCGAATGCCCAAGACACCGAGACAGGCGCTGTCGTCGCAGAACGGCAGCGGTTCAGGGCAACTTTCCGAGCGGGCAAACATGCACAACATTCCTGGGGCGACACACAAACTGGCGCAATCGATCCGCGCTGCGGGCTGGCTAATCACCGGGCTGGCTGCGCTGCCGCTGCCGGCCGCGTTCGCCGCCGACAGCACCGATCAGGAGCCGACACTCAAGTCCGTCACGGTCACCGCCACCCGCCGCGAAGAGTCGCTGCAAAAGGTCCCGGTGGCGGTGTCGGTGATCGACGGCGAGCAGTTGGAACGCGACAACCGCAACAGCGTGGCGAGTATCGTCCAGCAAGTGCCGTCGCTGAATTTCCGCACCGGCGCATCGAACAAGGACACCTCGTTGTTCGTGCGTGGCGTGGGGACGATTTCCACCTCGCCAGGCGTCGAGCCGACCGTGGCCACGGTGATCGATGGCGTGGTCTATGCCCGTCCCGGCCAGTCCACTCTCGATCTGCTGGACCTGGAACGCGTCGAAGTTCTGCGCGGCCCGCAAGGCACGCTGTTCGGCAAGAACGCTTCGGCCGGCGTGCTGAACATCACCAGCAAGGCGCCGACCGCCGAGACCCACGGCTACATCGATCAGTCGTACTACAGCGGCAACGAAAGCCGCACCCGTTTCGGCATCGGCGGCAGTCTGATTCCGGACACGCTCAAGGGCTCGATCAGCACCTTGTTCGGCACGTACGACGGCAACGTCGACAACCAGCACAACGGTCAGGAGGTCAACGGCTATAACCATCGTGGCGTGCGCGGCAAACTGGAATTCACCCCGAACGACGACATCACCTTCACCCTGATCGCCGACTACATGCAGTCCCACGATGACGGCCCCAACGGCGTCGTGACCAAGGCTCTGACCCCGGCTTTCGCCAATGCGTTGAGCCCGGTCAGTGCCACCAGCCACAACCGCGACATCAACACCGACACCCGTTCCCACGTCGAGGACACCAACAAGGGCCTGTCCGGCCAGCTCGATTGGCAACTGGGGGATTACACCCTGACCTCGATTACCGCGTGGCGCGGCTGGGACAACACTCAGTATCAGGATGGCGACCGCCTCGGCACGGTGACGGCTGCGTTCCCCGGCACGGCGGACAAGGGCGATCTGGCCTTCGATCAGTACTCGCAGGAGCTGCGGCTGGCGTCGCCGAAAGGCGAGTTCCTCGAATACGTCGGCGGCCTGTTCTACATGCACGGCAAGGACGACGAGACCTATCAGCGCACACTGACGACCACCACGCGCACTGATCGCGGCGTTGCCGATTACAGCACCACCAGCGACAGCTACGCGGTGTTCGGCGAGAGCACGCTGAATTTCACTTCGGATTTGCGTGGCATCGCCGGCCTGCGCTACACCCACGACGATCTCGAATACGATCACCGTCGCGTCTCCACGTCCGCCACCACCGTCAGCGGCATTCAACCGGCCACTCGCAGCTCCGGTTCGGTGGACGAGGACGGCTGGTCCGGCCGGCTCGGTTTGCAGTACGACCTGAGCGATACCGTCACCACCTACCTGACCTATTCGCGTGGTTACAAAGGCCCGGCCTACAACGTGTTCTTCAACATGCAGCCGCGCGATACCGAAGCGCTGAAACCGGAGACTTCCAACACTTGGGAGGTGGGGATCAAAGCCTCAAGCTGGAACAATCGCCTGACCACCAACCTGGCGGTTTTCCACAGCGACTACGACAACTACCAGGCGAACTTTTTCGACACCGTTGCCGGGCAAGTGGTAACGCGCCTGATCAACGCCGGTAGCGTCAGCACCGAGGGCGTGGAACTTGATTTCGCCCTGCAGGCGACCCAGCAACTGAAGTTCTCCGGCGCGCTGGCCTACACCCGCGCCCGCATCGACGAGTTCGCCTGCCCGGCGGGCGCGGCGGCGTCGTGCAACGTCAACGGCAAGCCGCTGCCGTTCAGCCCGGACTGGAAAAGCTACGTGCGGGCCGACTACACCATCCCGCTGGATAACGGCCTGGATATCGAACTCGGCACCGACTACAGCTGGCAGAGCGAAGTGCAGTACGACATCAGCCAGAACGCCGACACCAAGCAGGCCGCCTACGGTCTCTGGAATGCCAGCGTGGCCCTGGCCGATTACACCAATGGCTGGCGCGTGGCATTGCTGGGCAAGAACCTCACCGACAAGTCGTATTCGCCATTGCTCGCCAGCGGTGGCAACTACATCTACCGCGCCGTACCTCGCGACGACGAGCGCTACTTCGGTGTGCAACTGCGCAAGGACTTCTGAGATGAGCAGACAGCTGAAACTCGGCGCGTTCCTCATGGCCACCGGGCACCACGTCGCCGCGTGGCGTCACCCGAATGTGCCGGCTAACGCCGGGCTGGATTTCGCCCACTACAAACGCCTGGCGCAGATTGCCGAGGCGGCGAAGTTCGACACCTTGTTCGTCGCCGACAGCGTCGCCGCCCCGACCCAGGACATCGCCAGCCGCATGGCCCGTTCCGATCATTTCGAGCCGCTGACCTTGCTCTCGGCACTGAGCGCAGTGACCGAGCACATCGGCCTGATCGCCACCGCCACCACCAGCTACAACGAGCCGTACCACGTGGCGCGTAAATTCGCTTCGCTCGATCACCTGTCCGGCGGGCGGGCGGGGTGGAATCTGGTGACCTCCGACAACGCCGCCGAAGCGCAGAATTTCGGCCGCGACGAACACATCGGCCATGCCGAACGCTACAGCCGCGCCCGGGAATTTCATCAGGTGGTCACCGGGCTTTGGGACAGTTGGCAGGACGATGCCTTTCTCCGCGACAAGGTCAGTGGCGCGTATTACGACCCGGAAAAACTGCATGTGCTGGATCACGTCGGTGAGCACTTCCGGGTCAAAGGCCCGCTGAATGTCGCGCGTTCGCCACAGGGTCAGCCGGTGATCGTGCAGGCCGGCTCGTCGGAAACCGGGCGTGAACTGGCGGCGCAGACGGCCGAAGTGGTGTTCACCGCGCAGACCTCACTGGCCAGCGCTCAGGCGTTTTACGCCGACCTCAAGGGACGCTTGCCGAAGTACGGACGCAGTGCCGATTCGCTGAAAATCATGCCCGGCGTGTTTGTCGTGGTCGGGCAGACGGAAGCCGAAGCGCAGGAAAAATGTGAAACGTTTCAGCAATTGGTCGAACCCGAGGTGGGCATCGCCCTGCTTGGGCGTATGCTGGGCAACTTCGATCTATCGAAGTACCCGCTGGACGGGCCGCTGCCGGAGTTGCCGCTGACCGACAGCGGTCAGCAGAGTCGACAGAAACTGCTGACCGAACTGGCCGGCCGCGAGCATCTGACCCTGGCCGAACTGGGCCGCAGAATCGCTGGCGGTCGCGGGCATTACAGCGTCGTCGGCACTCCGGCGCAGATTGCCGACCGTTTGCAGGAATGGTTCGAGCAGGGCGCGGCGGACGGCTTCAACGTGCTGGTGCCGCACCTGCCCGGCGGGCTCGAAGACTTCGCCAACGGCGTGGTCCCGGAACTGCAACGGCGTGGGCTGTTCAGAACCGAATACGAGGGCCGGACCTTGCGCCAGAACCTTGGCCTCGCCCGGCCCCGCAACAGATTTGCGTAGCAATCGACACCCGATTCAAGACCGACAAGAGAGGATTCGATGACTTACACCGCTGCCGAAAACCGCTATGACTCCATCCCTTACCGCCGCGTCGGACGCAGCGGTCTGGTGCTGCCGGCGCTGTCCCTGGGCCTGTGGCACAACTTCGGCGACAGCACGCCGATCGACACCCAGCGCTCGTTGCTGCGCACGGCGTTCGACCTGGGCATCAACCACTTCGACCTGGCCAACAACTATGGCCCGCCCTACGGCAGCGCCGAGATCAACTTCGGCCGTTTGCTGCGCGAAGACTTCAAGCAGTACCGCGATGAACTGATCATCTCCAGCAAGGCCGGTTGGGACATGTGGCCCGGCCCTTACGGCCAGGGTGGCGGTTCGCGCAAATACGTGCTGGCCAGCCTCGACCAGAGCCTGCAACGCCTGGGCCTGGACTATGTGGATATTTTCTATTCGCACCGCTTCGACCCGGACACGCCACTGGAAGAAACCGCCAGCGCCCTTGCCACGGCGGTGCAGCAGGGCAAGGCGCTGTACATCGGCATCTCGTCGTACTCCGGAGTGAAAACCCGCGAAATCGCCGCATTGCTCAAAGAGTGGAAAGTGCCGCTGCTGATTCACCAGCCAGCGTACAACCTGCTCAACCGCTGGGTGGAAAAGGACCTGCTCGACACCACCGACGAACTCGGCACCGGCGTGATTGCCTTCACCCCGCTGGCGCAGGGTCTGCTGACCGACAAATACCTCAACGGCGTGCCGGCGGATGCGCGGGTCAACCGTCCGGGCGGTGGTTCTTTGCAGGCTTCGCACTTGTCCGAGGCCAACATCGCTCACGTTCGGGCGCTGAACGAGATCGCCAAGCGTCGTGGCCAGAGCCTGGCGCAACTGGCATTGGCGTGGACACTGCGGGATCCGCGGGTGACTTCGGCGCTGATCGGCGCGAGCCGGCCGGAGCAGATTGTCGAGAACGTCGGGGCGTTGAAGAATCTGAGCTTCAGTGCTGAGGAACTGGCGGAGATTGACCGGTTTGCCCAGGAGGGCGGGATCAATCTTTGGGAGAAGCCTTCGACGGCGGAGTGATCGAAACTGGGGCGGGTCAGATAGATCCCCCCTCACCCCAGCCCTCTCCCCAAGGGGGGGCGAGGGGGAAAGGGAGCAAATCTCCGTGCTTTTCAAACCCGAGTTCGATTCGATATTTCAGGTCGGTGTATAGCGACAAAACACCTCGGTCAGTCCCCTCTCCCTCCGGGAGAGGGTTAGGGTGAGGGGGGCTCTTGATTTTGCTCTGGCGTTAAAGGCTCAGCGAAAAAACGGCACATCCCCCAACACCGTAGCCCGCTGCATCACCCGCCGCGCCGGCCGGTAGTCATCCACCGCGTAATGTTGCGTCACGCGGTTGTCCCAGAACGCAATGTCGTCCTTCTGCCAGCGCCAGCGAATGGTGAACTCCGGCCGCGTCGCATGCGCGAACAAGAACTTCAACACCGCTTCGCTCTCGGTTTCCGACAGCTCATTGATCTTCGACGTGAACCCTTCGTTGACGAACAACGAACGCCGTCCGCTCACCGGGTGCGTGCGAATCACCGGATGCGACAGCGGTGGATTCTTGCGCCGCGCCTCTTCCCACTGCGCCAGTGCCTCCGGCGTGTTGCCATAGCGCTCCAGCGGAAACGAGCGGGTGAAATCGTGAGTCGCGGTCAGCCCTTCGAGCAGCGCTTTCATCGGCGCCGAGAGCGCTTCGTACGCAGCGATCCCGCTGGCCCACAGCGTGTCGCCACCAAACTCCGGCAACAGCTTGGCGCTGAGCACCGCACCCATGGCCGGGGTCGGCAGGAAGGTCACGTCGGTGTGCCAGATCGCGTTGTCGCGCACGTCGGTGACGGCGGTGTCGAGGATCAGCACTTCCGGTTGTTCCGGCACGTTCGGGTAGATCGGGTGAATGTGCAAGTCGCCGAAATAGTGGGCGAAGCGCGCCTGTTGCGAAGGTTCGATCGGCTGATTGCGAAAGAACAGCACTTGAAACTTGAGCAGCGCCTGCTCGATGGCGTCGCGCTGTTCCTGGTTCAGCGGCTGGCTGATGTCGACGCCGCTGATCTGTGCGCCGAGGGCCGAGCTTAACGGGGTGATGTTCAGGCTGCTCATGGTGGTTCTCTTCAATTCCGGGGCCCCGAAACTGTCGGGGTAGTCAGTGCTGAAAAATCAGTGGGCCTGGCCGTGCCACGGCACCAGTTTGCGTTGCAGGGCGCGCAGGCCCATCTCCATCGCGAAGGCGATCAGGGCGATGACCAGAATCCCCAGCACCACCACATCGGTGACCAGGAACTGCGCAGCCGACTGCACCATGAAGCCCAGGCCGCTGGTGGCCGCGATCAGTTCGGCGGCGACCAGCGTCGACCAACCCACACCCAGGCCAATGCGCACACCGGTCAGAATGTCCGGCAGGGCGCTTGGCAAAATCACATGGCGGATCAGTTGTGCGCGAGTGGCGCCCAGCGACTGGGCGGCGCGCAGTTTGGCCGGGTCGACGGTGCGCACGCCGGTGGCGGTGGCAATCGCGATCGGGGCGAAAATCGCCAGATAGATCAGCAGCACTTTCGACAACTCGCCGATGCCGCACCAGATCACGATCAGCGGCAAATAGGCGAGTGGCGGAATCGGCCGGTAGAACTCGATCAGCGGATCCAGCACGCCACGGGCGATGCGGTTGGCGCCGATGGCGATGCCCACCGGCACGGCAGTCAGAATCGCAAAACCCAGGCCCAGACCGATGCGGCTCAGGCTCGCGGCCAAGTGCTGCCACAACGTCGAATCCATATAGCCCGTGGTCGCCAGCAACCAGCCTTCTTGCAGCACGGCGGACGGTGGCGGCAAGAACAGCGGCTCGATCAGGCCACTGGCCGTCACCGCCCACCAGATCACCAACAATGCGAACAGGGTCAGCAGGCTGATCCAGCGGGTGCTGAGGCTGCGGCGCACGGGAATCACCACCGACGTGGCGGCGGGTTTCACGGCGGTAGCGGAAACGTCGTAACTGCTCATGCGCGCTCCTGCCGCTGAACGGCGCTGCGTTGCGAGAACACTTTGGCCAGCACGTGCTCGCGGGTTTCGATGAAGCGCGGATCGGACTTGATCGCCCGCGCCGATTCGCCGGCGGCGTAGCGCTGGCCGAAGTCCAGGTGCAGACGCTCGACGATCTGCCCCGGATTCGGCGCCAGCAGAATCAGGTCAGTGGCGAGGAACACCGCTTCTTCAATGTCGTGGGTAATCAGGAACACCGGTTTGGCGGTGCGTTGCCAGACTTGCAGCAACAGCTCCTGCATCTGCTCGCGGGTGAAAGCATCAAGAGCACCGAAGGGCTCGTCCATCAGCAACACACGCGGGTCCGCCGCGAGGGCGCGGGCCAGGCCGACACGCTGCTTCTGGCCGCCGGAAAGCTGCCAGATGCGACGGTGTTCAAAACCGGAAAGATCGACCAGCGCGAGCATTTCCCGGGCGCGCTGTTCGCGTTTGTCCTTGGCCACACCGGCCAGTTCCAGACCGAAGGCAACGTTGGCCAGCACGTCCTGCCAGGGCAGCAGGGCGTCGTCCTGGAACACCACGCCGCGCTCGGCGCTCGGGCCTTTGACCGGCACGTTGTCGAGGGTGATGCGGCCGGCGCTCGGTTCGACGAAACCGGCAATCAGGTTCAACAGCGAAGTCTTGCCACTGCCGGAGGGGCCGAGGGCCACCAGCAATTGCTGAGGGCCGAGGGTCAGGGAAATGTCGGACAGTACCGGTTCCGGGCTGCCGGGATACTGTGCGCTGATGCGCTCCAGCTGTAGCAAGGCCATCGCGATTCACTCCCGATCAGTTGGTGATGTACTTGGCGCTGACGTACGGCGCGTAGTCCGGCAGTACCGCTTCGACCTTGCCTTGCTCCTTGAGGAACGTGGCGGTGTCGGTGATGGCTTTGGTGGTCGGAGCGCCGAGGTCGCTGACTTGATCCGCTGCCAGTGGGTAGACGTTGCCTTGCAGCAGCAATGGGATGTCGCTGGCCTTGGCGCCGGAGAGCTTCACCAGCTTGTCGACGTTGCTCTGGTTGGCGAGCCAGGCTTTCGGATCCTTGCGGTAGTCGGCGTAGGCGTCGAGGGTGACCTTGGCGAAGGCGGTGACGATTTCCGGGTGCTTCTCGGCGAAGTCCTTGCGCACGATCCAGGCGTCGAAGGTCGGCGCGCCGAACTTGGCCAGTTCACCGGAAGTGATCAGCACTTTGCCGTTTTCCTTGGCCACACCCAGCGCTGGATCCCAGACGTAGGTGGCGTCGATGTCACCGCGTTTCCACGCAGCAATGATCGCTGGCGGGGCGAGGTTGAGGACGGTGACTTTCGATGGATCGATGTTCCAGTGCTTCAGCGCGGCCAGCAGGCTGTAGTGACCGGTGGACACGAACGGCACGGCGATTTTCTTGCCGACCAGATCCTGCGGCGTCTTGATGCCGGAGCCGTCACGGGCGACCAGTGCTTCGGCGGCGCCGATCTGGGTGGCGATGAGGAAGGTTTCCACCGGAACTTTGCGGGTGATCGCGGCGGTCAGCGGGCTGGAACCGAGGTAGCCGATCTGCACGTCACCGGACGCGATGGCGGCAATGATGTCGGCGCCGTTATCGAATTTGCGCCAGTTGATGTCAGCCTTGATGGCTTTCTCGTAGGCACCGTCGGCCTGGGCGACTTTCGCCGGGTCAACGGTGGTCTGGTAGGCGACGGTGAGGTCGGCGGCCTGAGCCAGGAAACTCGCAGCGGCCAGAGAGGCCACGGCCAGCAGGCGAAGCGGGAAATTCAGTTTCATTGAAGAGCTCCATATCAGGCGACCGAGCGTCGGCGTGAAAGGAGACTAAATGATCTAAGAATCTAAAAATAAATAACTTTTTAGAATGAGCTTATGAGCGGAAAAATCTAAGGGAGAGAACGTGATAGTTGGGAGAGAAGGTGATCGTTCCCACGCTCTGCGTGGGAACGATCAAAGATCACGGATGGAAGCGATCAGTTACTGATCGCCAGAATGCTCGCCTGATACGACCCGACAAACACGTCGAAATCGCCAACTTCGTTTTGCTCCAGCTCAGCCTGCTGCGCCAGCGAAGACCGCGCCAGTTCTTCAAACTTCGCCTGTTCCTCAGCCGCCAACGGCTCGCTGCGGAAGAACTCGGCATGGGCCTGGCTCTGGCGCAGGGAGAATTGCGCGAAGCTTTCCTTGTGCGCTGCCATCGCCGCCAGCACCTGGGCCGAAGGCGTCAGGGACGAATCCTTAACCTTGGCCAGTTGCGCATCGAGTGCCTTGCTGTGGGCATCGCCGCCGTGGCTTTGATCCAGCAGCGCCGCCAGCGGAGCGATTTTTTCCAGCAGTTCGGCGGCCCATTCCTTCAGCTCGACCGGTTGGCCGTCGCGCTGCAATTGCAGGCCCGGACGACGACCTTCCTTGACCACGCTGAGGAAGTTGGAGGTGGCGTTGCCGCAGGAGTTGTTGGTCAGCAGCGGGCTTTCGTTCAGCGCGCAGTACAGCAGGAACGCGTCGAGGAAGCGCGACTCGGTGAGGTCGATGCCCATTGGCAGGAACGGGTTGATGTCCAGGCAGCGCACTTCGACGTACTGGATGCCACGGGCCATCAGGGCCTGGATCGGACGCTCGCCGGTGTAGGTCACGCGTTTCGGGCGGATGTTCGAGTAGTACTCGTTTTCGATCTGCAGGATGTTGGTGTTCAGTTGCACCCACTCGCCATCCTGGTGCGTGCCGACTTCGACATACGGCGCGTACGGCGTCGCCACCGCTTTGCGCAGGCTGTCGGTGTAGCTCGCCAGGTCGTTGTAGCAAGGTGTCAGACCGGCCTGGGCGTTGCTCTGGTAACCGAGATCGCTCATGCGCAGGCTGGTGGCGTAGGGCAGGTACAGGGTGTCCGGATCCAGCTGTTCCAACTGGTGCGCACGACCGCGCAGGAAACCCGCGTCCAGCGCCGGCGAAGCACCGAACAGGTACATCAGCAGCCAGCTGTAGCGGCGGAAGTTACGGATCAGCGCGATATAGGAAGACGACTGGAAATCCCGGTCGGTGCCGACGAAGCCTTCGGCTTCCTTGAGCAGCGGCCAGAGCTTTTCCGGCAGGGAGAAGTTGTAGTGAATCCCGGCGATGCACTGCATGGTCTTGCCGTAACGCAGGGCCAGACCCTTGCGGTAGACGTACTTGAGCTGACCGATGTTGGAGGTACCGTAATAGGCGATCGGGATGTCTTCCTCGGCCGGCAACGGGCACGGCATCGATGGACTCCACAGGTACTCGTTGCCGAGCTTGCTGTAGGCGAAGCGATGAATCTTGTCCAGGCTCGCCAGGGTGTCGGCAGGGTCTGGCAGGGCGGGCGTGATGAACTCCAGCAGCGACTCGGAATAGTCGGTCGTGATCTGTTCGTTGGTCAGCGCGGAACCCAGGGCTTCAGGGTGCGGCGTTTGGGCCAGGCGGCCTTCGCCGGTCACGCGCAGGCATTCACGTTCGATACCGTGAAGGCACTGCTCAAGCAGAGAGAGGTTAGCGCGCTCGCCGAGCAGAGCCAGGCGGCGGTTGAGAAGTTCGCTCAATTTGGATTCCTTCACGCGTCAGTCGCCCCAATATGGGGGTGGGCAGGACGGTCTACAAGGGTGAAGTTGAAACTGGCGTTTTCGCCTGGTTTTCGGGCCATGAAAGCCCCATTGGAAACGCCAACTTCAGTCCCTGAATCTGGCAGACGCGGGCGAGGAAAACTCCGACGCTGCGATCACAGCGCCGAAATTAACTCAAAATGATGAACAACATCTACAGGACAGCGAACGTGCCTTGCGCTTTTGCGACCAGTTTGTCGCCCTGCATCACGTCGGCTTCGACCACCAGCGTGCGCCGGCCCGGGTGGATCACCCGCGCCGTGCACATCACCTCGCCTTCAGAGACGGCGCGGATGTAGTTGATCTTGCACTCGATGGTCGCGCTCTGCAGGTCGAAGCCGTGGGTGCTGGAACAGGCCAGCCCCATGGCGATATCCACCAGACTGAACAACGCGCCACCGTGCAGCTTGCCACCGCGGTTGCGCAGTTCGGGTTCCAGCACCAGGGCGACTTGCGCCACCCCGGTTTCCAGGCTGTGCAGGCGGCAGCCCAACAGCTTGAAAAACGCGCTCTCGACGAGCCCGGCCGGCATATCCATCAGCGTTTCTTCAACTGCTTGGCGTTGGCAAACAACGACGCCATCGCGTTATTGGCTGGAGCCGCCGGGGTGCTTTCCTTGCGTGGCGCCGAACCTTGCGACTGGCGTGGTGCCGAGCCCGGACGCGAGCCACGGGCACCGTCGATCTTCTCGCCCGGGGTGTCGCTCATGCGCATCGACAGGCCGACGCGTTTGCGCGGGATGTCGACTTCCATGACCTTCACTTTCACCACGTCGCCGGCCTTCACGGCTTCGCGCGGATCCTTGATGAATTTCTCCGACAGCGCCGAAATGTGCACCAGACCGTCCTGATGCACGCCGATGTCGACGAATGCACCGAACGCGGTCACGTTGGTCACCACGCCTTCGAGGATCATCCCCAGTTGCAGGTCCTTCAGGTCCTCGACGCCTTCCTGGAACTCGGCGGTCTTGAACTCCGGACGCGGGTCTCGGCCCGGTTTTTCCAGCTCTTGCAGGATGTCGGTAACGGTTGGCAGACCGAAGGTCTCGTCGGTGAATTTCTTCGGATCCAGACGCTTGAGGAACGCGGCGTCGCCGATCAGCGAGCGAATGTCGCGGTCGGTTTCAGCGGCGATGCGTTGCACCAGCGGATAGGCTTCCGGGTGAACGGCCGAGGAATCCAGTGGGTTGTCGCCGTTCATCACACGCAGGAAGCCGGCGGCCTGTTCGAAGGTTTTCTCGCCCAGACGCGCGACTTTCTTCAGCGCCGCGCGAGTCTTGAACGCGCCGTGCTCGTCACGGTGGGCCACGATGTTCTGCGCCAGGGTCGCGTTGAGGCCGGAGATCCGCGCCAGCAGCGCCACGGAGGCAGTGTTCACGTCCACGCCCACGGCGTTCACGCAGTCCTCGACCACGGCGTCCAGACCGCGCGCCAGTTTCAGCTGCGACACGTCGTGCTGGTACTGGCCGACACCGATGGATTTCGGATCGATTTTCACCAGTTCGGCCAGCGGATCCTGCAGACGACGGGCGATCGATACCGCGCCACGGATCGACACGTCCAGATCCGGGAATTCCTTGGCTGCCAGTTCCGATGCCGAATACACCGATGCGCCGGCTTCGGAGACCATGACTTTGGTCATTTTCATCGCTGGGTATTTTTTGATCAGTTCGATCGCCAGCTTGTCGGTCTCACGGCTGGCGGTGCCGTTGCCGATGGCGATCAGGTCGACCGAGTGCTTGGCGCACAGGGCGGCCAGGATGGCGATGGTCTGATCCCATTTGTTGTGCGGCACGTGCGGGTAAACCGTGGCGTGATCCAGCAGCTTGCCGGTGGAGTCGACCACCGCAACCTTGCAGCCGGTGCGCAGGCCCGGGTCGAGGCCCAGAGTCGCGCGCGGGCCGGCCGGGGCGGCCAGCAGCAGGTCGTGCAGGTTGTGGGCGAACACGTTGATCGCTTCGGTTTCGGCGCCGTCGCGCAGCTCGCCGAGCAAGTCGGTTTCCAGGTGGGTGTAGAGCTTGACCTTCCAGGTCCAGCGCACCACTTCACTCAGCCACTTGTCGGCCGGACGGTTCTGGTTCTGGATGCCGACGTGCTGGCCGATCATGCCTTCGCACGGGTGCAGGGTGCCCGGCAGCTCTTCGCCGACTTTCAGCGCGGAGCTGAGAATGCCTTCGTTGCGGCCACGGAAAATCGCCAGCGCGCGGTGCGACGGCATGCTTTTCAGCGGTTCGTCGTGTTCGAAGTAGTCACGGAACTTGGCGCCTTCCTCTTCCTTGCCGGCGATCACGCGGGCACTGAGGGTGGCTTCCTGTTTCAGGTAGGTGCGCAGTTTTTCCAGCAGGTTGGCGTCTTCGGCGAAGCGCTCCATGAGGATGTACTTGGCGCCTTCCAGCGCTGCCTTGACGTCGGCCACGCCTTTTTCGGCGTCGATGAAGCGCGCGGCTTCGGCTTCCGGGGCCAGCGACGGGTCGTTGAACAGACCGTCGGCCAGTTCGCCGAGGCCGGCTTCCAGGGCGATCTGGCCCTTGGTGCGGCGCTTCTGCTTGTACGGCAGGTACAAGTCTTCGAGGCGGGTCTTGGTGTCGGCGAGTTTGATTTCGCGCTCCAGCTCAGGGGTGAGTTTGCCCTGCTCCTGAATGCTGGAAAGAATGCTGATGCGCCGTTCGTCGAGTTCTCGCAGGTAGCGCAGACGCTCTTCCAGATGACGCAGTTGGGTGTCATCGAGGCTGCCGGTCACTTCTTTCCGGTAACGGGCGATGAAGGGAACGGTAGAGCCTTCATCGAGTAGCGCGACGGCCGCTTCGACCTGTTGTGGGCGTACGCCGAGTTCCTCGGCGATGCGGCTGTTGATGCTGTCCATAAAACCACCTGACAAATTGTGAAAGCAGGCTCGCAGGCGCGTAAATGAAGGCCCGGAGTCTGGTGGGGCGGCTTGATGCTGGCCGCTGCCTGGGTCAAAAGGCATCCCATTGACCCGTGAAATCGAACAATTACTGCGGCGCCCATGAAAATAAGGGACGGCCACCTTCGGTAACGATTCAGACGTTGCCTGACACAAAAGGCCGCGCATTATAACCAGCGTTCTGTCATTCGGGGGCGACACAGTCTGTAGGCTCAAGCCCCGGTTTTCTGGCAGTGAAGGAAAAATCTGCTAACAATGCACACGGTGCGTATAACGGCAGCTACGCCATAATGCGCGCCGAGCTAAAAGGAGCATCCAATGAGCAGCACTGCACAAACTGCTGAAGGCGAAAAAATTCTCATCGTTGACGACGATCCGGGGCTGAGCAGCCTGCTGGAACGCTTTTTCGTCAGCAAGGGCTATCGTGCCCGCGCCGTACCGAATACCGAGCAGATGGACCGTCTGCTGTCGCGTGAAGTGTTCAACCTGGTCGTCCTCGACCTGATGCTGCCGGGCGAAGACGGCCTGACCGCTTGCCGCCGCCTGCGTGGCGCGAACAATCAGATTCCGATCATCATGCTCACTGCCAAGGGTGACGAGCTGAGCCGTATCAAGGGCCTGGAACTGGGCGCCGACGACTACCTGGCCAAGCCGTTCAACCCGGACGAGCTGATGGCTCGCGTCAAAGCCGTGCTGCGCCGTCAGGCCGCGCCGGTGCCGGGCGCGCCGGGCAGTGAAGAAGAAAACGTCACGTTCGGCGACTACGTGCTGTCCCTGGCCACCCGCGAACTCAAACGCGGCGACGAAGTGCACATGCTCACCACCGGCGAGTTTGCGGTACTCAAGGCCCTGGTGATGAACGCCCGTCAGCCGCTGACCCGCGACAAGCTGATGAACCTGGCCCGTGGCCGTGAGTGGGATGCCCTGGAGCGTTCCATCGACGTGCAGATTTCCCGTCTGCGCCGGATGATCGAACCCGATCCTTCCAAGCCGCGCTACATCCAGACTGTCTGGGGTGTCGGCTACGTGTTCGTGCCGGATGGCAACTCCACCAAGTGATGGGTGATTTGTAGGAGCGGGTCTGCGGGAAACGGTCGGAAACGCCGTCCGCGCAGACTCGCAATCCGCAATATGCGAGCATTGCTCGCTCCTGCAAGTGTGTAGCGGTTATCCATGAAAACCCCCGTCTGGTTCCCCCAAAGTTTCTTCTCCCGCACCCTGTGGCTGGTGCTGATCGTCGTATTGTTTTCCAAGGCATTGACCCTGGTTTATCTGTTGATGAACGAGGACGTGCTGGTGGACCGCCAATACAGCCATGGCGTCGCCCTGACGCTGCGCGCCTACTGGGCTGCCGACGAAGAAAACCGCGCGAAAATCGCCGATGCTGCCACGCTGATCCGGGTGGTGGGCGCCGGTGTGCCGGAAGGCGAACAGCACTGGCCGTACAGCGAAATCTACCAGCGGCAGATGCAGGCGGAGCTGGGGGCCGACACCGAAGTGCGCTTGCGCATGCACTCGCCGCCGGCCTTGTGGGTTCGTGCGCCGAGCCTCGGTGACGGCTGGCTGAAAGTGCCACTGTATCCACACCCGTTGCGTGGCCAGAAAATCTGGAACGTGCTCGGCTGGTTCCTGGCGATCGGTTTGCTGTCCACGGCGTCCGCCTGGATTTTCGTCAGCCAGCTCAACCAACCACTGAAGCGTCTGGTCTACGCCGCCCGGCAACTCGGCCAGGGCCGCAGCGTGCGCCTGCCGATCAGTGACACCCCCAGCGAGATGGCCGAGGTGTATCGCGCCTTCAACCAGATGGCCGAAGACGTCGAGCAGGCCGGTCGCGAGCGTGAGCTGATGCTGGCGGGGGTGTCCCATGACTTGCGGACGCCGCTGACTCGTTTGCGGTTGTCGCTGGAGTTGATGGGCGACCGCACCGACCTGACCGACGACATGGTGCGCGACATCGAAGACATGGACGCGATTCTCGATCAGTTCCTCGCGTTCATTCGCGATGGTCGGGACGAGTCGGTGGAGGAGGTGGATCTCAGCGATCTGGTGCGTGAAGTGGCGGCGCCCTACAACCAGACGGAAGAGAAAGTGCGCCTTCGCCTGGAGCCGATCCAGCCGTTCCCGTTGCGTCGGGTGTCGATGAAGCGCTTGCTGAACAACCTGATTGGCAACGCGTTGAATCATGCCGGCGGCAGCGTGGACGTCGCGGCCTATGTGTCCGGTGACACCAGTGCGCCGTATGTGGTGCTGAGCGTGATGGACCGGGGGGCAGGTATCGATCCTTCCGAACTTGAGGCGATCTTCAACCCGTTCACCCGTGGCGATCGTGCGCGGGGCGGGAAGGGCACCGGGCTGGGACTGGCGATTGTGAAGCGGATTGCTTCGATGCACGGCGGCAATGTCGAACTGCGCAACCGCTCTGGTGGCGGGCTGGAAGCACGGGTTCGGTTGCCGCTGGGATTGATGCTGCCGCGAGACGCGGTTTAAGTTTCAGGCGACCTTGCGGCCGCCTGATTCAAGGTTCAGCCCTTGCCTTTTGTGCGGGTCATGTTCGGCCCGCCATTCTTCTCGAGATGCTCGATGATGATCCCCGCCACGTTCTTGCCCGTGGTGGTTTCGATCCCTTCCAGACCCGGTGACGAGTTCACTTCCATCACCAGCGGGCCGTGGTTGGAACGCAAAATATCCACGCCCGCCACCGCCAAGCCCATGACCTTGGCCGCACGCAGCGCGGTCATGCGTTCTTCCGGGGTGATCTTGATCAGGCTGGCACTGCCGCCGCGGTGCAGGTTGGAGCGGAACTCGCCAGGCTTGGCCTGACGCTTCATCGCCGCGATCACCTTGTCGCCGACCACGAAGCAGCGGATGTCGGCGCCGCCGGCCTCCTTGATGTATTCCTGCACCATGATGTTCTGCTTCAGGCCCATGAACGCCTCGATCACCGACTCCGCCGCCGTCGCGGTTTCACACAACACCACGCCGATGCCCTGGGTGCCTTCCAGCACCTTGATCACCAGCGGCGCGCCGTTGACCATGTCGATCAAGTCGGGAATGTCGTCCGGCGAGTGGGCGAAACCGGTCACCGGCAAACCGATGCCCCGGCGCGACAGCAATTGCAGCGAACGCAGCTTGTCCCGCGAGCGGGCGATGGCCACCGATTCGTTGAGCGGAAACACGCCCATCATTTCAAACTGGCGCAACACTGCGCAGCCATAAAACGTCACCGACGCGCCGATCCGCGGGATCACTGCATCGAAACCCTCCAGCGGCTTGCCACGGTAGTGGATCTGTGGCTTGTGGCTGGCAATATTCATATAGGCGCGCAAGGTGTCGATCACCACCATTTCATGCCCGCGTTCGGTTCCGGCTTCGACCAGACGACGGGTGGAATACAGACGCGGGTTCCGCGACAGCACAGCGATCTTCATGCAACACCTGTGGAGGAGGTAGATACCGGGAACACCGGCTTGTCTTGTACATATTTGATGCCCGGATTGACCACCAGCTGGCCGTCGATCAGGGCTTTGGAACCGAGCAACAGGCGATAGCGCATGGACTTGCGGCAAGCGAGGGTGAACTCGATCGGCCAGACCCGGTCACCCAGGGCCAGGGTGGTGCTGATCACGTAGCGCACCTGGGCCTGGCCGTTCGAACTCTTGATGGTCTTGCGGGCAACCAGCGGCGCTTCGCATCGACGATGGCGCAACTGCACGACAGTGCCCAGGTGCGCGGTGAAACGCACCCACTTCTCGCCGTCGCGTTCGAACGGCTCGATGTCGGTGGCATGCAGGCTGGAGGTGCTGGCGCCGGTGTCGATTTTTGCCCGAAGGCCAGCGACTCCCAGATCCGGAAGCGCCACCCACTCGCGCAGACCGATAACGGTCAAATGGTCAAATGTCTTCAATGGAAAAAACCAACGATTAACGCGTCCACGCTTCAGGGGACACCTGGGCTAACGCTTTGAATGCGGGTCTGGCGAACCAGTAACCCTGCATCAGAAATATTCCGCAGTCCGCCAGGAAATCCCGTTCACCCGCACTCTCTATGCCTTCGGCGATGACTGTAACGCCCAACTCCGCACAGATTGTGACAATCCCCCGAACGATAGCCTGACGTACACGGTCATGGTCGATATCGCGGATCAGCGCCATGTCGAGTTTGATCAGGTCCGGCTGGAAATCGGCCAGCAGATTGAGCCCCGAATACCCGGCACCGAAATCGTCGATGGCCGTCTTGAAGCCGAATTCGCGGTATTCACGCAGAATATTGGTCAAATGGCGATAGTTATCTACATGCTCGCTTTCCAGTGTTTCGAAAATCAGCCGGTCGACCGGGAAATTGTGTTTTTTTGCTGCTTCCAACGTGCTCCGTATGCACAGCTCTGGACGATAGACGGCGTTGGGCATGAAGTTGATCGACAAGTGTGTCTGCATATTAAGCCCGGCTGCGCCTTCGATGGCGCGAGTCCGGCAGAGCTGGTCGAAACGGTAGCGGTTATCTTCTGTAACTTGATCCAGCACGGTTAACGCACCTTCACCGGCCGTACCGCGGACCAGGGCCTCGTAGGCGTACACCGACTTGTCCCGCAGATCCACGATGGGCTGATAGGCGAAGGAAAAATCGAAGCCCAGCGGCTCGCTTTGCTGGCAGCCCTGGCACCCGGATTGGGGTGAGGTCAATGAAGACGGAAATTTGGTCACTCGATCACTCCATGCCGTTGAACCGGCGAAGATCACAGTTTATCTGGAGGGCCGAGTTCTTGCGCCCGACAGAATCGGTAGTACAGTTCCGACTACTGGCTGAACGAGGAATTCATATGGCACAAAAAAGCGAAGAAGACGACAAGGTTCGTCTCGACAAGTGGCTGTGGGCCGCGCGTTTTTTCAAGACTCGCGCTTTGGCCAAAGCCGCCATCGAGAGTGGCAAGGTGCATTGTCGGGGAGAGCGCTGCAAGCCCGGCAAAGAACCACGCATTGGCGACGAATTCGAGATTCGCGCCGGCTTCGATGAGAAGACCGTGGTGGTTCAGGCCTTGTCGATCGTGCGTCGCGGCGCACCTGAGGCGCAGACGCTGTACGCCGAGACCGAGGCCAGCATTGCCAAACGTGAAGCGGCTGCGGCGATGCGCAAGGCGGGCGCTCTGGGTGTGACCACCGACGGCAAACCGAGCAAGAAGCAGCGTCGGGATCTGTTTAAATTTCGTGGGAATAGTAGCGGCGAATAAAAAAAACGCAGCCTGACGGCCTGGGCTCAAGACCCGCCGGCGGCTGCGTTTTTTCAGTAACCGTTGATTACTGCGCGGACACCACGCTCATCCGCGAAACCATCGGCAGTTTGCCCAGCAGCCGGAACACCGGCGCCGTGACCTTCAGCCAGAAGTTCGCCGCGTGATAAGCAAACGGCGTGTAGTAACCCCAGCCCAGTGCCCACACCGCCAGCAGCATGCCGCCGATGTAATCGTCCTGGCCCCAATGTGCACCGGCGACCAGGCGAGGCAACATGAACAGCAGCGCCAGACCCCAGATCACCAGGAACTGACCAGCCGTACGGCTGAACACGCCCATGAAAAGAGCCCAGATCAGCAGCACCGATGCGTGGTCACCGGGGAAGCTCTGGCTCGAGCGGTCCTTCAGCTCCCAGGTCTTCTCCAGATGCGGGAAGTAATCGCTGATATGCACCGCGCCTTCGAGCACCATCGACGGGCTGCTGTGCTGCCAGCCCATGTGATCGGAGAACTTGGAAAACAGCGCGCGGATCACCACCATCAGCAGCAGGATCGAAAAAAAACCGAAAAATGCGCGGCGTACATCAATTGCCCTGAACACCCAGTCGCCCTTGATCAGCAGCATCAGCAGAATCACACCGACGACAATGTCGAACGGTCGCAGACTTGCAATTGCCCAGATGTGGAGCCATATGGGGTTGCTGGCCAGCGGTGCATTGAGTGAGCGGAACAGCCACTCGTCGAAAATCACACACAGCATCTGACCTGTAGGCCATAACCAGAAAGCCAGCAGTGCCAATGGCACAACGTTGCACAGAACCAGCCGGCCGAGGTTCCACCTTGATTGGAACAAACCCGGATTGTTCATAAAATGCCTCCCGTGGCTGAACATCGGCATCAAAAAGGATGCCAGAAGCGCGGGATTTTCATTCTTTGTAACCATTTTGTCATCACATTCAGATACCCAGACCTATGACCGATTTCCTCGATACCGATTACACCCAACGCTTCATCTTCGATGACAGCGACACGCGCGGCGAACTGGTGTCGCTGGAGCGCAGCTACGCCGAAGTGCTCGCCAAGCACCCGTACCCGGAACCGGTTGCGCAATTGCTGGGTGAACTGATGGCCGCCGCCTCGTTGCTGGTGGGCACCCTGAAATTCGATGGCTTGCTGATTCTTCAGGCCCGTTCCGAAGGCCCGATCCCGCTGCTGATGATCGAGTGCTCCAGCGAGCACGAGATTCGTGGCCTGGCGCGCTACCACGCCGAGCAGATCCCGGCCGACGCAACCCTTGGCGACCTGATGCCGAACGGTGTCCTGGCCTTGACCGTCGACCCGATCGCCGGCCAGCGTTATCAGGGCATCGTCGACCTCGACGGCGAAACCCTGTCCGACTGCTTTACCAACTATTTCGTCATGTCCCAGCAGGTCGGCACTCGCTTCAAGCTCTGTGCCGATGGCCGTCGTGCCCGTGGTCTGCTGCTGCAGCAACTGCCGGCCGATCGCCTGAAAGACGAAGAAGAACGCGCCGCCAGCTGGCAGCACATCACCGCGCTGGGCAACACCCTGACCGCTGATGAACTGTTGAGCCTGGACAACGAAACGGTTCTGCATCGCCTCTACCATGAAGAGCAGGTTCGTCTGTTCGATGTGCAGAAACTGCGCTTCCACTGCAGCTGCTCCCGCGAGCGTTCGGGCAATGCACTGGTCAGCCTGGGTCTGGAAGATGCGCAGGCACTGGTGGCCGAGCAAGGTGGCCAGGTCGAGATCGATTGCCAGTTCTGCAACCAGCGCTACCTGTTCGACGCGGCGGATATCGCTCAATTGTTCGCTGGCGCGGGCGTCGAGACGCCGTCAGATACCCGGCACTAAAACGGTTCAGCGCAGGTAAATTCACTGCTCAACGACGGAATTACGCCGTTACGACGGGAGGGCCCTACTCTTTTTGGGCTTTTCTGGCATAATCCGGCCCACTTTTTTCGCGGTAGTAGTGCACGACTTTCTACTACAAAACGTTTGGAGCACACTCGGCCACTGGCCGACGGGGAACCTCATGACGCAAGCCAATAACGCCGTGTACACCGATCTGAGTGTTGATGATCTGGTAAAAGAAGCCCTGAACCGCGGTGAGGGCGAGCTTGCCGATACCGGCGCTCTGGTTGTTCGCACCGGTCATCGCACCGGCCGTTCGCCAGTCGACCGTTTCATCGTTGAAGAGCCTTCCACCCAGGCTGCCATCGCCTGGGGCCCGATCAACCGCAAGTTCCCGGCCGACAAGTTCGACGCGCTGTGGGCTCGTGTTGAAGCATTCAACAACGCGCAAGAGCATTTCGTTTCCCACGTGCATGTAGGCGCGGCCGAAGATCACTACCTGGCCGTGAAGATGACCACCCAGACTGCCTGGCAGAACCTGTTCGGTCGTTGCCTGTTCATCAACCCGGCCCAGTACAACCCGGCCGGTCGCGAAGAGTGGCAAGTGCTGAACGTCGCCAACTTCGAGTGCGTGCCAGAGCGTGACGGCACCAACTCCGACGGTTGCGTGATCATCAACTTCGCCCAGAAGAAAGTGCTGATCGCCGGCATGCGTTACGCCGGTGAAATGAAGAAAGCCATGTTCTCCGTGCAGAACTTCCTGCTGCCGGCCGCTGACGTGCTGCCGATGCACTGCGCTGCCAACATCGGCGAAGAAGGCGACGTGACCCTGTTCTTCGGTCTGTCGGGCACCGGCAAGACCACCCTGTCCGCCGACGAAAGCCGTTACCTGATCGGTGACGACGAACACGGCTGGGGCGAAGGCGTTGTCTTCAACATCGAAGGCGGCTGCTACGCCAAGTGCATCGACTTGTCCGAGAAGAACGAGCCGGTCATCTGGAAAGCCATCAAGCACGGCGCGGTGCTGGAAAACGTCGTGATCGACGATGCCAAGCACGCCGACTACGCCGATGTCAGCCTGACCCAGAACAGCCGCGCGGCCTACCCGCTGGAGCACGTTGCCAAGCGTTCCGAGAAGAACCTGGGCGGCGAGCCGAACGCTGTGATCTTCCTGACCTGCGACCTGACCGGCGTGCTGCCGCCAGTGTCGATCCTCAACGAAGAACAAGCGGCCTACCACTTCCTGTCCGGCTACACCGCACTGGTGGGCTCGACTGAAATGGGTTCGGGCAGCGGCATCAAGTCGACCTTCTCCACCTGCTTCGGCGCACCGTTCTTCCCGCGTCCGGCCGGCGAATACGCTGAACTGCTGATCAAGCGCATCCGCGGCTTCGGCTCCAAGGTCTACCTGGTCAACACCGGCTGGACCGGCGGTGGCTACGGCGTCGGCAAACGCTTCAACATCCCGACCACCCGCGCGGTGATCGCAGCGATCCAGAGCGGCGCGCTGATCGGTGCAGCCACCGAGCACCTGGACACCATCAACCTGGACGTGCCACTGGCCGTACCGGGCGTCGAAACCAACCTGCTCAACCCACGCAACACCTGGGCTGACAAGGCTGCGTACGACGAAGCTGCCAAAGCACTGGCCGGTCTGTTCATCGAGAACTTCAAGAAGTTCGAAGTGAGCGACGCGATCAAGGCTGCCGGGCCTAAGTTGTAAGACTTAGTTTTGGTGAATGAAAAAGCCGCCTGTTGAGGGCGGCTTTTTTGTGAGCGTTCATTTTCTCAATGGGCCAATGCATTCAAAACATGAACCGGGTCGTTATGAATGGCCTTGAGCAGAGCTTTTGCCGGCCCGGTTGGCTCGCGACGACCCTGTTCCCAATTTCGTAGAGTGCCGAGCTGGACGTCGATCAGTGCCGCAAATTTGGCCTGGGTCAAACCGGTAGCTTTACGAATTTCTTTGACCTGCAATGCATCAACGTGGAATTCGCGAGAAGGTGTGCGCTCGCCTCGTACGATCTCGTCCATCTCTTGCACACTTTCCATCAGCTCATCAAAAAATTTGCTCATGGTCATCTCCATTTTTCGATCAAGACCTTGAGTGCTTTACGCTCATCGCTGGACAGATCGTGTTGTTCATTTTTAGGGTAGATCATCAATAACCCGATTTGTGATGCCGAAACGAAGTGGTAGTAGATAACCCGTGCTCCGCCTCGCTTGCCGTGTCCTTTCGCTGCGATTCGGGTTTTTCGGATCCCGCCTGTGCCTTCAATTACATCGCCAATCGAAGGACTTACAACCAGTTGCTTCTGAAAAGCGGCGTAAGTGTCATCGTCCAGCAGCTCTTTTACTCGACGGGTAAAGATCCGAGTCTCAATAAAAATCATCGCAAATGTACGCCATTGGCTTACTTTCCAGCAATGCTGGCGGGATTTGAGTAGATGACTGGTAAGTGATCGTTCTCATGTCGAACATGGGAACGATCTGATCACTCAACCTCAGACTGGAGCTTTCCAGTTGAGCATTCGTTGCTGGGCGACCTGTAACAGGTCAAAGCCGTCTTTGGTCAGCAGATAAAGGGCGTGGGTGATGTGCGGGATGTCTTCGACGTCGGCGTGTTTGAAGCAGAGGCAGTAGAGGGTTTGCAGCAGGTCGCTTGAGGCGCGCAGGCGCTGGACGGCGCATTCGAGGATGTCTTGCGGGTCGGCCTCGGTGTCGATGACCAATGGCTTGGTGTCGGTGAGGTTGGTATCAAGTGGGCGGTAGCGATCGTTGGGGAATTGGTTCCATAATTTCATTGGTTAGACTCTCTCAAGTATCAGAAGAACCGCCAACATCATGACCAAACGATAGGAGGCGGACTGTGTTCGGGTTGGTCAACCAGAGAGAGAGAACTCCAGGCACGCCGAAGCGTCCCAAACACAGCCGCCATAAAGCGTGCCGCATGAATCAGGCGGCAAGCATACAAGGGCATGCGAAGTTTCTCTCTCATTTTCAGGTGACCAAACCCGAGTCGCTGATTTGGCAACGACAGTCACGACTATAGATTTGAGCTAACAAACGGCGATAGCCGATAAGGCATCGCTCCATGTAGGACGTGGACGAAGATTCAATAGGGTTGTTCCTACTGATTCTTGCTTGTTCTCAACAGTTCACGTTTCGCTGCCATCAAGCGTCTCGACTCTTCATCGGTGATGCTTGGGCGGGGATCATCGATGCTTTTCTGAACTTGCCGAGTAACCCACTCTTTGTAGGCCTCCTCGTCGCAGTGAGGTTCAATTCCGTCAGTGGATCTATCCATCGTTCAATTCTCCCGTGATTGTGTTGACGTCTGTTACCAGTCCCGCCTCAACGAATCGCCCGATACCCCTCAACATCCAGCACACTCGTCGTCAGCCCGGTCGCCGGGGTGTAGATCCCGCCTTTCACCGTCGAGAACGGCACGCCTTTGCTGCCCAGCGATACGTAGCGTTCGCCTTGATCCAGCTCGGTGAACCAGGTGTAGGAGCACTTCTCCATGGCCTTGTATTTCGCTGCCGCGTTGACGATGGCGGCGGTGTGGTTGCGAAGGTCGGCGTCGGTGAGGTTAAGGTTTTTGTCGAGTACGGTGCCCCAGCGTTTCAGGCAGACCTCGGCAAAGTGGCGGACGATGAGGCCGGGTTCGGCCAGCACTTTGGGACCACTGTTGCCATCGGCGGAGGCGTTACCGACCAGAGTGGCGTGACGGCCAGGCATCGGGAAGATGCTGGTCTTGGTGCCGGTCGCGGTTTGCGGGATGACGCAGCTGAAACCCTTGGAGCGTTCGTCCCGTGCATAAAAGCCCACGTATTCCTTTACGTTGTAATTGAGTTTAACCCTGTGCTCCTGAAAGTTACCGATGCCGGGTACCGGATCAATGGCGAAGATATTAACCGGAATGTTTGTCAGCATGCTGTCATTGAACATGGCGTTGGCCAGCATATGGCAACTGATACCGCCGCGGCTCCAGCCCACCAGATTGACCTTCGTTGGAATAACGCCGTCCTTGCGAAACGTTTTAATGATTTGTTCTTGCAACTTTTGCTGCGTGACGCTGCGATCACCATAGTTGTATTTGCGCCATAGCCAGGAACCTTCGACCTTTACATCTTCAATCGGAATGCCGGCGGCTTTGAGGCGGTTGTATTCCGTTTCGGTCAGTTGCTGACGTTGCCAGTCGCATTTGCCTTTGATGATGTTCATCGCGTGCTGAACGTTTTCCTCCCAGCCCTTGCCGAACAGGGTTCCGCTCAAGCCGTAGTCCTTGGACTGGGTGAACAGTTCATCGGCTTGCAGGTTGCTGGTGCCGGGACCGTCGACCACGATCCAGTCGGCGAACTCGCGCCCGGTGTGATGAGAGGCGAGTGTAGATACCAATTCACCATTCCAGTAGTTTTCGTGGGCGCTATCAAACTTTGTCGAACCTGTACCGCAGAAGAAAATAGTTAGTGTAGTCATGTTGTTGCTCTTGATTGATGTAAGAGCGATCAGGCTAGTTCTGAACTTGGTAGTAATGGAAGTGATGGGTTGTTGCGAACTTTGTAAGTGTGGCTGGCGCCATCAGTTATTTATTCGTTGTCTGGCAACTTTCAGCAAGTCACAACCGTCTTGCGTCAACAAATAAAGCGCGTTAACGATGTTGGGGATGTCTTTCACATCGGCCTGTTTGAAACATACGCAGTAAAGAGTTTCCAGCAGATCGCTGGCGGCACGCAGGCGTTGATCGGCGGCATTGAGCAGGTCGCCCGGTTCTGCCTCGGTGTCGATAACCAATACCGGCTTGTCGCTTTCGCAAGTCTTGAGAGGGAGAAAACGGGTATTCAGCGGTGTGTACATATTCATGATTAAGGTGCGTCCTTTACGAAGTCGCTTCGGTGAGCCGACACAGTGTTTTCAGTCGCGCCAGCCACTATAGAAGGACGCTGACCGGAGGGACAAGACGGCCGCAATGGACAGATTTCGTAAGGGTTTTTCCATGATATGGGCATTTGCCCTACATGTTTTTTCGGTTTTTCAAAGCCAAACCCTTATTGGCGAATTTTCCGACGTGATTATCAGGCGTTTCAGAGTAAACCTCTGTATGGTGCGCGCCAGAATCCGTAGGGCGTTTACAGGCGTCCGACACAGACTTAAAGGGAATTAGGTATGCAGTGGCTACGAATGGCCTCGATCGTTTTGCTGTGGGTTAGTGGTTGTCGTTTGGCGATGGCCACCGAAGCAAGCAATGCAATGGTGCTCACGCAAGTGGAGCGCACAGAATGGCCGGACGCCCTCACAACACAGGCGAGCATCGACACGGCGTCCCGTGCCGAAGTGCTGATGTTCGGCAAGGCACTGCTGGCCAGTGAATGCCTGGACGAATCCGGGTTGAAAAAACGTCTCGACGTGCCGCATGTGCAGCTCAAGTCGATCCGTCAGGTGCGTGACGGTCTATGGGATCGTCTGTTCACCACCTATCGCAACGCCAGTCAGAACTGTGACGAGCAAGCGTTCTGTCCACGGGTGCGCAGTGTCGCCGACCTGCGTCAGTTGGCGGCGGCATTCACCGGTGATATCAGCCCGGCCCATGCACTGTGGGCCAGCAAAAGCCAGGGCGTGCATGAGCAACTGTTGAACGAGCAATTGCGAGTGGCGGTGTTGCAGCCGTAGAGCCTGCTAAGCCGTTGGCGTGGGGCTCGCTGTCACCTCGCCGGCGAGTGGGGGAAGGTCGCCGGGAAAGGGGGTGCAGCCACTCAGCAACAGGGCAACGATGACAAGAGCGAAGGGCAGTTTCAAACGATTCGACATGTGTCTTCCTTGGTGATAATCCAGAGTCATCGGCCGTCCTGGCGCGATGTTCGATGGACGTTACACTCGCGATCACGACTTCGGCGAGAAAGAAAGTGTTTCGTTTGTTAGAGGCCGTGGTGGTGCATTTGACGCTGTATCATTCCGTATCGATTTGACCCCCGACCTTTTCTCGACTCGCTGCGATCGCCCGCTAGGCTGTTGGCATCACAGCGGTCAACGGAGTGACAGCGAATGCACAACACCCTGGAACAGGTTTTCGGTTATCCACAGTTTCGACCCGGCCAGGAAGCGGCGATCAGCGCTGTGCTCGCCGGGCGCTCGGCAGCCGCGATATTTCCCACCGGCTCCGGCAAATCCCTTTGTTACCAGGTGCCGGCACTCTTGCTGCCGCACCTGACGCTGGTGGTCTCACCGTTGCTGGCGCTGATGCAGGATCAGCTCGAGTTCTTGCGCCGGCACGGGATATCCGCAGGCAGCATCGACTCGACGCAGAGCCGCGAAGACGCCAACGATGTGATGGCCCGCGCCCGTTCGGGCGAATTGAAGATCCTGATGATTTCCGTGGAGCGTTTGAAGAACGAGCGCTTTCGCAATTTTTTGCAGCAGGTGCCGATCTCGCTGCTGGTGGTGGACGAGGCGCACTGCATTTCCGAATGGGGCCACAACTTCCGTCCAGACTACCTCAAGCTGCCGGACTACCAGCGTCAGTTAAACATCCCGCAAACCCTTCTGCTGACCGCCACCGCAACGCCAAAGGTCATCGACGACATGCAGGCGAAATTCGCCATCGCGGCAGACGATGTGGTGACCACCGGTTTCTACCGGCCCAACCTCAATCTGCTGGTCGAGCCGGTGCGTGGACAGGACAAGCGCCGGCGCCTGGTGGAGTGGATGAACGAGCGCGCGGGGCAGCCGAGCATCATCTACGTGACCCTGCAGAAAACCGCCGAGCAGATTGCCGAACATCTGGAGCGCAATGGCATTCAGGCCGAGGCTTACCACGCCGGTTTGCCCCATGAGCAACGGGATGCGATCCAGAAGCGCTTCATGGGCGGGCAGTCCAATTGCATCGTCGCCACCATCGCCTTCGGCATGGGCATCGACAAGAGCGACATCCGTAACGTGGTGCATTTCGACCTGCCCAAATCCATCGAAAACTACAGCCAGGAAATCGGTCGCGCCGGACGTGACGGGCAACCGTCTGATTGTCTGGTACTGGCCAACCGCGACAGCCTCAACGTGCTGGAAAACTTCGTGTATGGCGACACGCCGGAACAGGACGGCATTCGTCATGTGCTGGACGAGTTGCAGGCTGCTGCATCGGAAGGCCAATGGGAGTTTCTGCTCGGGCCGCTGGCGGATCAGAGCAACATTCGTGCGTTGCCCTTGAAGACGCTGTTGGTGCAATTGGAGTTGCGAGGACTGATTGCCCCGCGCTACGCGTACTACGCCGAATATCGCTTCAAATACCTGCTGGAGCCCGACACGTTGCTTGAGCGTTTCGAAGGTGAACGAAGGGATTTCGTCGCCGCGATCATCCAGACCTCAAGCCGCGCACGCACCTGGGCCACGGTGGATTTCGAGGCGATGTACGAGCAGTATTCCGCCGAGCGCAACCGGGTGGTGAAGGCCCTGGACTATTTCCAGGAAAAGGGCTGGGTCGAGCTTGAGAGCAAGCAGATGACCGAGGTCTACAACGTCCTGCGTGGCGATTACGACAGCCAGGTCTTGAGCGCTGAACTGCATGAGTACTTCACCCTCCACGAGCAAACCGAAGTGGCGCGGATTCACGCCATGCTCGAGCTGTTCGCCACCGAGCGATGCCTCGGTTATCGGCTGGCCGAATATTTCGGTGATCACAATGCGCCGCAGCAATGCGGGCATTGCTCGGTGTGCCACGGGCACGTCGCCCGGTTGCCGGCACCGCCGGAATTGCCGGCGCTTGTGGATAAAAACTTTACGGAGTTGTGTGGGGAATTTATCCACAGGCATCAGCAGTACGCTGGCAGTGCTCCGTCGGCCGAGCGGCTGACCCGGTTCCTCTGCGGAATCAGTGTGCCGCTGTTTACCAAACTCAAGGCCCGGGCCATTTCCGGGTTTGCGGCACTGGAGGAGTATCCCTACGCCGAGGTTCGGGCCTGGGCTCAGGCGCATCTTTGAGGTCTCGAATCCATCTGCTGAATGTCGATCATCACGGCAATGAACTTCAAAAATGCCCGGCGGCTGACTAAGGTGATGGCTGTCTTCGGATCGCCAACAAGAGAACAACATGAGCCAGACATCCTTCGCTATTCAGCAGGCCGCCGTGATCGGCGCCGGCACCATGGGCCGCGGCATTGTCATGTGCCTGGCCAATGCCGGCGTGTCAGTGCAGTGGGTCGATAACAATCCACAGATGCTCGAACAGGCGCTGTCCAGCGTGGCCGAGACTTACGCACACAACGTGCGGCAGGGACGGATCGATCAGGCCGAAGCCGATGCGCGGATTGCCCGTGTCAGCAAGGCGGCCGACTATGTGGCGATCCGCAATGTCGATCTGGTGATCGAAGCGGTGTACGAGAATCTTGAGCTCAAGCAGAAGATCTTCCGCGAGCTCGATGGCGTGCTGAAGCCCGAGGCGCTGCTGGCGAGCAATACTTCGGCGCTGGACATCGACGCCATTGCCGCCGCGACACGGCGCCCGACTCAAGTGTTGGGCCTGCATTTCTTCAGCCCGGCACACATCATGAAGTTGCTGGAAATAGTCCGTGGCGCGCAGACCGCACCGGCTGTGCTGGAGGCTGCGCTTGAGCTGGGCAAGCGCATGGGCAAGGTCAGTGTGGTATCGGGCAACTGCCACGGCTTTATCGGCAATCGCATGCTCCATCCGTACGTGCTCGAAGCGCGCAAGATGTTGCTCGAAGGGGCGTACCCGCATCAGGTCGATGCAGCCTTGCAGAGCTTCGGTTTTGCCATGGGGCCGTTCCGCATGTACGACGTGGTCGGCATCGATCTCGAGTGGCGTGCCCGCGAGCTGGCAGGCAAGGGGCAGGACGCGCCGGAGGTTCAGGTGGATAACCGTTTGTGCGAGCAGGGTCGGTTCGGTCAGAAGTCCGGCAACGGTTATTACCATTACGAGCCGGGCAGCCGTCAGGCCGAGCATGATCCCGAGGTCGATGCGCTGGTGTTGAGTGTCAGCGAAGGGTTGGGATTTCATCGGCGGGATATCGGCTCGGAGGAGATCCTCGAGCGGTGTCTGCTGGCGTTGGTCAACGAGGGTGCGAAGATCCTGCAGGAAGGGATTGCCGAGTCGGCGCATGACATCGATCAGGTCTATCTGAATGGCTATGGCTTCCCGGCGGAGCGGGGCGGGCCGATGGCCTGGGCGGACGATCAGGGGCTGGCCGATATTCACAAGCGATTGCTGGCGCTGGAGACTCGGCAGGGCGATCACTGGCGGCCGGCGCCATTGATCGGCGAGCTGGCGGCGCGAGGCAAGGGTTTTTACCTTTAGACTGAGCAGATCACTCCAGGAATAGACACTGATGTCCAACCCGATGCCGCAACGCAGCGATTACCCGCATTTCCAGCCGATCACTACGCGCTGGCACGACAATGACGCCTACGGCCATGTCAATAACGTCACCTATTACAGCTTCTTCGACACGGCGGTGAACACCTACCTGATCCAGGTTGGAGGGTTAGATATTCATGACGGCGAGGTGGTGGGGTTTGTGGTGAGTTCGTCTTGCGACTACTTCGCGTCGATTGCTTTCCCGGATCGAATCGAGATCGGTCTGCGGGTCGGTAAGCTGGGCAACAGTTCGGTGCAATACGAACTGGCGGTGTTCAAGGAAGGAGAACAGGAAGCCTGTGCCGCCGGGCGCTTCGTGCATGTATTCGTCGACCGGGCATCCAATCAGCCGGTGTCGATTCCGGCCCGATTGCGCGAAGCGCTGGAACGCCTGACGGTGTGACGGGCAAAAAAAATCGCAGCCCGGGGGAGCTGCGATCTGGGGGTATCAGCTAACGAGGCCAGGCCTCAGTCGCGATAGTAGCGGTGGTGCTTGCGATGGCCATAGGCATGGCCACGACCTGGGTGACGGTCACGGTAGTAGCGACGATCATCATGGCGACGATCGTAATGACGATCATCGTCATCGCTCTTGTTGCCCATGTAGTTGCCCAGCGCGCCACCCGCGCCGCCACCGGCTGCTGCGCCGATCAGGCTGCCGGTGGTGCCGCCCATGCTGCGGCCGACCACGTTGCCGCCGGCTGCGCCCAGCGCACCGCCGATGGCTGCTTCGCCACGGCTGCGCTTGTCGGCGCCCACCGCACTACCACCCGCGCCGCCCAGGGCCGCGCCAATGGTTGAACCTGTACTGCCGCCTAAGGATTGACCGACGACCGAGCCAAGAACCCCGCCCAATGCGCCGCCCACACCTGCTTCGGTGGTGCCTCCGGCAGAAGCGAAGCCACTGACCAGGCCAAGGGACAACAAGAGAATCGAGGAGAACTTCATAGAGGAGCCTCAAAGGGATGACGGCGCGATCCTGAGGCTCTGCGATGGTCGTGACAATCGAAATCCGACGAATAGCACGACCTGTATACAATTCTGCAAGTTGCTGATTTTTGGGCGGAACTTAACGGTTTTTCGCCGGTCTTTAGCTACTTCGGACAGGCCGCTTTGATCACAAGGCGGCCTTTTTTGTGGGCGTTTGAAAAGTGTCTGCGAGATGTATCGAGTCTGACTTTCGGACGCGGAGCGTACACGGCTGCGCTCCCACGCAGAGCGTGGGAGCAATCAGAATCAGGCCGACTTGGCCATGATCAGCCCCGTCTCACTCGCCGCTTCCAGCCGGATAGCGATGAACTTCGACGTTGGCGTATGGCTGCCATCGCCAGTGCTTTCCAGCGGCACCAACGGGTTCACCTCAGGGTAATAAGCCGCCGCTTGCCCCGCCGGTATATCGAACGCCAGCAGCGTGAAACCCTTCACCCGACGCTCGCGGCCATCGTCCCACAGCGACACGATGTCAGCCTTCTGCCCCGGTTTGAAGCCCAGGCGAATGATGTCCGCCTCGTTGGCGAACAGCACGTCACGCTGTCCCTTCACCCCGCGATAACGGTCGTCGAGACCGTAGATCGTGGTGTTGTACTGATCGTGAGAACGCATCGATTGCAGGATCAGGTCCGGCAGTTTGCCGGTGGCGCGGGTGCGCTCGTGGATCAGGTCTTTGGGCAGCATGTTCGGCTTGAAGTTGGCCCGGCCGGACGTGGTGTTCCACTTGCGCGCACCGGCGCTGTTGCCGAGGTAGAAACCGCCCGGGTTCTTGACCTTCTCGTTGAAGTCCTTGAAGCCCGGAATGGTGTCGGCGATCAGTTCGCGGATGCGTCGGTAGTCGGCCACCAGCCAGTTCCAGTCCACCGGTTGGCTGCCCAGGGTCGCGGCGGCGATGCCGGCGATGATCGACGGCTCCGAGCGCATCTGGTTAGACAGCGGCTGCAACTGACCGTTGGAGGCGTGCACCATGCTGAACGAGTCTTCCACGGTGACGGCCTGCGGGCCTTCGGTCTGGATGTCGATGTCGGTACGGCCCAGGCACGGCAGGATCAGCGCGTCCTTGCCGTGAGCCAGGTGGCTGCGGTTGAGCTTGGTGCTGATCTGCACGGTCAGGTCGCAGTTGCTCAGGGCCTGGAACGTGCGCGGGCTGTCCGGCGTGGCCTGAGCGAAGTTGCCACCCAGCCCGATGAACACCTTGGCGCGACCTTCCGCCATCGCGTGAATCGCCTCGACCACGTTGTGCCCGTTGTGGCGCGGCACCTTGAACTGGAAGCGACGCTCCAGGGAATCGAGGAACGCCACCGGCGGACGTTCGTTGATGCCCATGGTGCGGTCGCCCTGCACGTTGCTGTGGCCACGCACCGGGCACAGACCGGCGCCGGGTTTGCCGATGTTGCCGCGCAGCAGCATCAGGTTGGCGATTTCCTGGATGGTCGGCACCGAGTGACGATGCTGAGTGATGCCCATCGCCCAGCACATGATCACGTTCTTGCCTTTGGCGTACATGCGCGCCGCCTGTTCGATTTCCACCAGGGTCAGGCCGGACTGCTCGACGATCTGCTCCCACGGCGTGTCATCGACGACGCCAATGTATTCGAGCACATTGACGCTGTGCTCATTGAGGAAATCGTGATCGAACACCGCCGGCGCACCGGCCTTCTGCGCATCGCGTTCCCATTGCAGCAGGAACTTGGCCATGCCGCGCAACACCGCCATGTCGCCGCCCAGCGCGGGGCGGAAGTACGCGGTGTTGGTCGGCTTGTCGCCGTTGGTGAGCATTTCGATCGGGTGCTGTGGATGCTGGAAGCGTTCCAGACCGCGTTCTTTCAGCGGATTGATGCACACCACCTGAGCGCCACGTTTCACCGCTTCACGCAGCGGCTCGAGCATGCGTGGGTGGTTGGTGCCGGGGTTTTGGCCCCAGACAAAAATTGCATCGGCGTGTTCGAAGTCGTCGAAGGTCACGGTGCCTTTGCCGACGCCGACACTCTGCGCCAGCGCCACGCCGCTGGCCTCGTGGCACATGTTCGAGCAGTCAGGGAAGTTGTTGGTACCGAAGGCGCGCACGAAAAGTTGATACAGGTACGCCGCTTCGTTGCTGGCGCGACCCGAGGTGTAGAACTCGGCCTGATCCGGGCTCGACAGCGCTTGCAGGTGTTTGCCGATCAGCGCGTATGCATCGTCCCAGCTGATGGGTTTGTAGCGATCGGTTTCGGCGTCATACACCAGCGGTTCGGTCAAACGACCCTGATACTCGAGCCAGTAGTCGCTCTGTTCCAGCAGCGAGGTGACGCTGTGTTTGGCGAAGAATTTGCCATCGACCCGGCGCTTGGTCGCTTCCCAGTTCACCGCTTTGGCGCCGTTCTCGCAGAACTTGACCATGCCGCTTTCCGGCGAATCGCCCCAGGCGCAGCCCGGGCAGTCGAAGCCGCCGTTCTGGTTGGTCTTGAGCATCATGCGCAGATTTTTCAGCGCGTTGTCGCTGGTCAGCCAGGCCTGGGCCACGCTGATCAGGGCACCCCAGCCGCCGGCCGGGCCCTTGTAAGGCTTGTAACGCGGGACGGGTTTCTGGTCGGCTTGATGATGTTGGCTCACGGGTGTTTCTCCATTTCTGGGCTATACACCCGCGGCGCGTTTTTCTGCGGCAGGTGGATGAGATTGAGGTTGTGGCGCCGGGCCCATTGCACGGCAAGGCCGGTGGGCGCGGACAGGCTGACCAGGGTCTGAATCCCGGCCCGCAAAACTTTCTGGATCAATTCGAGGCTGCAACGGCTGGTGACAATCGCCAGGCCACCGGCTGTCGATATCTTTTGCCGGATCAGGCCGCCGATCAGTTTGTCGAGGGCGTTGTGCCGGCCGATGTCTTCGCGGCCCAGCAGCAATTCACCGCTGGCGTTCATGAACACTGCCGCGTGCACCGCGCCGCAGTGCTGACCCAGTGGCTGAAAAGCACCGATGCGCTGACGCAAACCGTCGAGCCATTCGATGGGCGGCAAGGGGGCGCCGGGCAAGACCTTGAGATCAGGCAACGCCTGCTCCACTGCTTCGACGCCGCACAACCCGCAGCCGCTGGTGCCGGCCAGTTGCCGACGCTGTTGCTTGAGGTTCCAGAACGCGCGGTTGGCGATGGTCACTTGCGCGTATTGCGCCGAGCCCGAACCGCTCAGTTGCAGATCGTAAATGTCCGAGGCGTCTTCGATGATGCCGCTGCCGAGGCTGAAACCGACGATGAAGTCTTCAAGGTCGGTCGGCGTCACCAGCATGACGGCCTGGCTGATGCCGTTGTAGGCAATCGCCAACGCGACTTCTTCGGCCAGCGCGGTGCTGGCCGATTCCGCGAGGGGTAGATCGCTGTAGCTGTAGGTCTGACTGGCGGCAGGCGCGGGTGTTTCGAGAGCGGGCGCCGCGCAGGCCGGGCGCTTGGCGTTCATGGCATCACCGATGGATTGATCAACGTTAAGACTAGGCGCGGCAAGATGTCGCGTCTAATCGCTAGTGTCGATCCCTCGATAGATGCCGTCGATCAAGCGTCCGTCGGTGATTTTTGATAGAGCGCGAAACAGGCCTCGGCCAACGCCGATCGTGGTGCCCCGCGCCGCATGATCAGCCCCAGTCGGGCGAGGGTCTGGGCGTTTTCGATGGGTTGCAGGCGCAGGTTATCCGTGAGGTTTTCCAGACCACCATCGAGTGGCATTACCGCGCAGCACAGGCCACCGTGCACGGCTTGCAACAATTGGTGAACGGCGTCGGTTTGCAGCAACGGTTGTGGCGTCAGGCCACGGCTGTGGAAGTTATGGTCGATGGATTGGCGAAAATGCATGCCGCTGGTGAGCATGCCCAGTGGCAGTTCGATCAGCGATTCCCAACTCAGCGGCGCCTGACCAAAACTGAAGAATCGCTGGTCGTAGAGCAGGCCCATCTGCGTTTCACTGAACGCCAGGGATTCAAAACGCTCGCCGTCGAGGCGGTCCAGGTAAGACACGCCAATGTCGATGCGGTTGTTCGCCAGTTGCTCCAGAACCTGTTCCGAGCTCAGCGAAGACAGTTCGAAGCGCAGGTTCGGGTGTTGCGCGTGCAGGCGTTGCATCAAAGGCAGCGCATCGAAACTCGACAACGGCACCACGCCCAGCCGCAGGGTGCCGATCAGGTTGCCGCGACAGGCCGCCGCTTCCGCCTGTAAGCCGTCGTAGGCCGCCAGCACGGTGCGCGCCCAGGCCAACACCCGTTCGCCCGGCGCGGTGAAACCTTCGAAGCGCTGGCCACGGTTGACCAGTGGCAGGTCGAGTTCTTCTTCGAGGCTGCGCAGGCGCATCGACAGGGTCGGCTGGGTGATGTGGCAGCGGGCGGCGGCCTGGCCGAAATGGCGGGTTTCGTCGAGGGCGATGAGGAATTTCAGCTGCTTGATGTCCATCTTCGCTCCGGGGCGCTGGCAAGGGTGGGCGATTCTACCGCTTGCGCGGGGGCAGGGTCATTGGTCGGGCCGCAACCGGGTTTGTCCGGCGTGGTCTAGGCTTGGGCGTCTGGAACTTTAATCAAGGAGTGTGCGCGATGAGTCTTTTGAGCTTTGTGAAAGAGGCCGGTGAGAAGTTGCTCGACCTGTTGACCCCCGGCAACGCCAATGCCAGCGAGCAATTGAAGGAACATATCAGCAAGGTCGGGTTGGGTAACCCGAATGTTCAGGCGACGGTGGATGGCGACAAGGTGACGGTCACCGGCGAGGTGGCGAGCCAGGAAGAGAAAGAGAAGATTCTGCTGGCGGTGGGCAATATTGAAGGCGTCGGCAGTGTCGATGACCAGATCACGGTCACTGGGCCAGTGGTGGCTGCCGCACGTTTCGTAGTGGTGAAAAAGGGCGACACCCTCAGCGCGATTTCCTTGGCGGTGTATGGCAATGCCAACCAGTACAACAAGATCTTCGAGGCAAACAAGCCAATGCTCAAGGATGTGAACAAGATCTATCCGGGGCAGACGCTGCGCATTCCCGAGTAATCGCAGATACCGCTACCGCGAGCAGGCTCGCTCCCACATTGGAATGCATTTCCATTGTGGGAGCGAGCCTGCTCGCGATGGGGACGATGTGGTCTACAGGCCCGTAATCAAATCCCGATAATCCTCCACCGCCGCAAACTCCCCGGTGTCCTTCGGCCCTTTACGGCTGTCCGGCTCCTTCACGGCCAGCAGATGCGCCACGCCGAAATTCCGCGCACTGCGCAGGATCGGCAAGGTGTCGTCGATGAACAGGCTGCGTGCCGGGTCAAAACCGATGTCGGCCTGCAAGGCATCCCAGAACTGCGGATTCTCCTTGGGGAAGCCGTAATCGTGGGAGCTGATCAGCCGTTCGAAGTACGGCGCCAGTTCGATTCGTTCCAGTTTCAGCGACAGTGAATCGCGGTGCGCATTGGTGATCATCACCACGCGTTTGCCGGCTCGTTTGATCGCGTCCAGAAAGGTGTCGGCATCCGGGCGCAGGGCGATCAGGTGGGCGGTTTCCAGTTTCAGCTCACGCACCGACAGCTTCAGCTCCGCGCTCCAGAAGTCCAGGCAGTACCACTGCAACTGACCGGCATGGCGCTCGAACAGCGGCTGCAATTCCATTTCCGCCATCGCCCGGCTCACGCCGTGCAGTTCGGCGTAGCGCTGCGGCAGATGTTCCAGCCAGAAATGGTTGTCGAAGTGCAGGTCCAGCAACGTGCCGTCCATGTCCAGCAGAACGGTATCGATGTCGGACCACGGTAATGAAGGCATGGCAACGTCTCGAACGGTAGAAAGATATCCGACGCAAACAATCGGAAAAGCCGCGTTATAGTAGCGCGTTCACGCCAAGGAGCTTTGCATGCGCCAGAAACCCACCGTACTTGCCCGCGAGATCGTCGCCACCAGCCGGCTGTTCTGCGTCGAAGAGCTGAAGCTGCGTTTCTCCAACGGCGTGGAACGTACCTACGAGCGGCTGGTCGGCAAGGGCGCCGGTTACGGCGCGGTCATGATCGTGGCGATGCTCGATGCCGAGCACGCGGTGTTGGTCGAGGAATACTGTGGCGGCACCGACGAATATGAACTGTCGCTGCCCAAAGGCCTGATCGAACCTGGCGAAGATGTGCTGGCCGCCGCCGAGCGTGAGCTAAAGGAAGAAGCCGGTTACGGCGCGCGACAACTGGAGCATCTGACCGAGCTGTCGTTGTCCCCCGGTTACATGAGCCAGAAAATTCAGGTGGTGCTGGCCACCGACCTGTACGAGGAGCGCCTTGAAGGCGATGAGCCTGAGCCGATGCGCGTGGACAAGGTCAATCTGCGAGAGCTGTCGACGCTGGCGCAGAATCCGAATTTCAGTGAGGGGCGCGCCCTGGCGGCGCTATACCTGACCCGCGACCTGCTGACCCAGCGCGGATTTTTCCAGTCATGAGTGAGATGCCAATGAATTTTCCCCATCCGTTGATGGCGCCGGTGGTCGAGCTGGCATTGCGGGCCGGTGAGGCGATTTTGCCGTTCTGGCGTGCCGATGTGGCCGTCACCGCCAAGTCCGATGATTCACCGGTGACGGCGGCGGACATGGCCGCTCACCACGTGATCGTGGCCGGCCTGACAGCGCTGGATCCGAGCATTCCGGTGCTGTCCGAAGAGGACGCCGACATCCCGCAAAGCGTGCGTGCAGGCTGGCAGCGCTGGTGGCTGGTGGACCCGCTGGATGGCACCAAGGAGTTCATCAGCGGCAGCGAAGAATTCACCGTCAATATCGCGTTGATCGAGAATGGCCGGGTGGTGTTCGGTGTGGTGTCGATGCCGACCAACGGTCGCTTCTACGTTGGCGGAGCCGGGCTCGGTGCCTGGCGCGGCGACACGGGCGGCACGCCGGTGGCGATTCAGGTGCGTGATGTGCCGGGGCCGGGCGAAGCGTTCACCGTGGTTGCCAGCCGCCGTCATTCGAGTCCGGAGCAGGAACGCTTGCTGGCCGGATTGAGTGCCAGCCTTGGCGAGTTGCAACTGGCCAACATCGGCAGTTCGCTGAAGTTCTGTCTGCTCGCCGAAGGGGCGGCCGATTGTTACCCGCGACTGGCGCCGACGTCCCAGTGGGACACAGCGGCGGCGCAGGGCGTTCTGGAAGGCGCCGGCGGCGAGGTTCTGGATTTGAACGGTGACGCGTTCTGCTATCCACCACGGGATTCGTTACGCAACGCGTTCTTTCTTGCACTGCCGGCAAAAGCGGCGTGGCGTTCGAAGTTGCTGGAACTGGCCCATTCGTAACAGCGCTCCCGGCCCGGAGCGCCAAGCCCTCAGCGGTGCAGGACGTACTGCCCGCTGAAGGTCACTGCATCCTCATTGCTACCGGCATTGACGACCCGCGTATGCAGAGTCAATCGCGCCCGTCCGTAACGTTGATACATCGCCAGAAATTTCTTCCACTGCGTTGCACTCGGTGACGGGCAGATCGCAATGGCATCGCCGGTCACAGGCAGTGGATAACTGATCTGTCCTTCCTGAATCACGATGTGCCCGTCTTCGATGCCTTCCTCTTTCAAACGCAAATGCAGCCAGCCCCAACCGGCCAGCACCGCACCGCAATACAGGCTGCCGCCGAACATGGTGCTCTTGTGATTGACGTTGGCGTCCAGCGGCAGATGCAGGCGCAGTTGCTGTTCCTGCCAGTCGAGCACTTTGAGTCCCATGTCCCGGGTCAGCGGGATGTCGTGATGGAGTACGGATTCCAGATAACGGCTGTCGTGCTTCATGCCCGGACCTCTTGCGGCAGAAAAGTGAATTGAGCGCGCTTCATTCGGATTCGTCGGAATGGCCGCCGCTGCCAGCGAAATTCAGACCGTGCTTGCGCAGTTTGTCGTGCAGGGTCTTGCGCGGAATGCCCAGGGCCTCGGCGAGACTCCGCACGGAACCGTGAGAGCGGGCCAGTTCGGCGGCGATCAGGGATTTCTCGAAGTTTTCCACTTGTTCGCTGAGCCCTCCCGCCGTGATTTCGACGCTGGTGCCGGGGCTGCCATCGGGCTGTGTGTTGTCCAGCGCCAGCTCCAGGCCGAGGGCAAAACGCTCCGCTGCGTTCTGCAATTCCCGCACGTTGCCCGGCCATGAATGGCGCAGCAGCAGCGCCCGTTGGGCCGGTTGCAGTTCATGCGCTGGCAGACCATGGCGGGCGCTGGCTTCGTCGGCGTAATGCTGGAACAGCATCAACGCGTCTTCGCCCCGTTCACGCAGTGGTGGAATGCGCAGCGGCGCCACGTTGAGGCGGTAATACAAGTCCGCCCGGAATCGCCCCTGATCGGCGGCCTGGCGCAGGTCTTCCTTGGTGGCGGCGATGACGCGGATGTCCAGCGGGATCAACTGATTGCCGCCCAGTCGTTCGACCACGCGCTCCTGCAGCATGCGCAGCAGTTTGACCTGCACGTCCATGCTCATGCTCTCGATTTCGTCGAGGAACAGCGTGCCGCCATTGGCGAATTCGAACTTGCCGATCCGGCGCTTTTGCGCGCCGGTGAAGGCGCCGGGTTCATGGCCGAACAGTTCGCTTTCGACCACCGACTCGGCCAGCGCACCGGCATTGATTGCCACGAACGGGCCATTACGCCGGCTCGACAGATCGTGCAGGGCGCGGGCGACAACTTCTTTACCCGCGCCGGTTTCGCCGAGGATCAAGACATCGGCCTTGGTCGCCGCCAGTGCGCCGATCTGCTCGCGCAGGCGCAACATCGGCGCGGATTGACCGACCAGCCGCGCGCTCAACTCGTTGCGATCGCTTAGGGCCATGCGCAGGCTGCGGTTGTCCAGCACCAGACGCCGCAGGGCCAGGGCGCGGCGCACGCTGTCGAGCAGGGCGTCGCTGGCGAAGGGTTTTTCCAGAAAATCATAGGCACCGGCGCGCATGGCCTGCACGGCCAGTGGCACGTCGCCGTGGCCAGTGATCAGCAGCACGGGCAGTTCCGGGTCCTGGGCGTGCAGTTCGCTCAGCAGCTCCAGGCCATCCATGCCGGGCATGCGGATGTCGCTGACCACGACGCCCGGCCAGTCACGCTCCAGTTGCGCGGCCAAGCCCTTGGCTTCGGACAGCGGAAGAATTTTCAGGCCGGCCAGATCCAGGGTCTGGCCGAGGGCCTGACGCAGGTGCGGATCGTCGTCGATCAGCACCACCTGGATGCGGTTGTCGATGGTCATGCGCTTCGATCCTCGGACGGTTGCAGGCTGACCCCGGGCGCGCCGGCGCGCAGCCGCAGGGTGATCAAGGCGCCACCTTGCTTGTGGTTGGCGAACGACAGTTCACCACCGAAGGCGCGCATCAGGGTTTCGCAAATGGCCAACCCTAAACCCAGGCCCTGAGTGCGGGTCTTGGTCGTGTAAAACGGTTCGCTGGCACGGCCCAGGGCTTCCATGCAGAAACCCGGGCCATTGTCGCGAATGTACAGGTTGACGCCTTCGTCGGTGGATTCGGCACTCAGCCACAATTTGCGCGGCGGGCCTTTTTCGGTCAGGGCGTCGAGGGCGTTGGCCAGCAGGTTGCCCAGCACCTGGCGCAGTCGGGTTTCCCCGGCCTCGACCCACAGGGTGGCGGCGGGCAGGTCGCGGATCAGCTCGACATCCATGCTCCGGCGACGTTTGGCCAGCAAGGCAAGTGCGTCGTCCAGCGCGGGTTGCAGGGCGACGCTTTCCGGGGCGTGGCGGTCGCGGCGGGCGAAGGCGCGCAGGTGGGCGATGATCGAGGCCATGCGCCCGGTCAGCTCGCTGATCAGTTTGAGGTTGCCTCGTGCGTCTTCGGTGCGTTCGTGGTCGAGCAGCACTTCGGCGTTCTCGGCGTAGCTGCGGATCGCCGCCAGCGGCTGGTTGAGTTCGTGGCTGATGCTCGCCGACATCGTCCCCAGCGCCGACAGCTTGCCGGCCTGCACCAGATCGTCCTGGGCCCGCACCAGTTCCTGCTGGGCCTGTTCGCGTTCGAGCACTTCCTGTTTCAGGCGGCGGTTGAGGCCTTCGAGATCACTGGTGCGCTCGGCAACCCGGCCTTCGAGTTCCCGGCGGGCCTTGGCTTCGAAGGCGATCCGTTCCAGGTAATGACGACGACGCTGCATCATCAGGCCCAGCAACAACATGACTACCAGCAAGGTGGCGCCGCCGATCGCCACCACGGTACGCACCGGTCGGTCGATCAACGTGCGCGGGGCCAGAATGCTGACGCTCCAGCCGGTTTCCGCGATGTCCTGGGTCTGTGGCAGCCACGCGGTCGGGCTCAGGTTCAGGGGGCGTGGCTCGCGGGTCGGGTAGGGCTGGATCGCGGTGATTGCCGAGCGCTCGGCATCACTGAGGGTGCGGGTCGCGCGAAAGCGCCATTCCGGGCGCGAGGTGAGGATGACGACACCGTTGTGGTCGGTCACCAGCAGTTGTTCCGGGGTTTTGCCCCACAGGCTTTCGGTGTGGTCCAGATCTACCTTGATCACCAGTACACCGATGATTTTTTCGCCGTTGCGCACCGCTGCGGCGAAGAAATAGCCGCGTTTGGCGGAAGTGGTGCCCAGACCGAAGAAGCGCCCGAGGCGGCCGGCCATGGCCTCGCTGAAGTACGGCCGGAACGAGAAATTGCGCCCGACGAAACTGTCGTGCTTGTCCCAGTTCGACGCCGCGAGCGTCTGGCCGCTGGTGTCCATCAGGTACATGACTTCGGCGCCGGTCTGCGCAGCGATGTTCTTCAACAGGCGGTTGGCGTTGCCCTGGGTCACGCCGTCATCCGGCGCCCCGAGCACTGCGCGCAGGGCCGGCAGGTCGCCGAGGATTTGCGGCAGCACTTCATAGCGATGCAGCGTGCCCAGCAGGTTGGCGACGTAGAGGTCGAGGGTCTGACGGTTCTGGCCGGCCAGTTCGCTGCGGTAATAGCGCTCGGCCAGATGTTCCAGCGGCCACAGCAGCGGTGCCAGGCACAGGGCCAGCAGGGCAAGACTGCGCCATCGGGGGCGGCGGGGTAGGGTCGGAGTCATGAGCATCGAGCGCCTGTGGGTACAGGCGCATTATGCCTAGGCTTGCCGGCGCAGTCTGCGCACCCGTGGCCGGGTCCGCAGCGGCGCTGAAGATTCACACAGGACTTCAGGAAAAGACGTCGGCGTCCTTGAGCAGTGCCGCCGCCTGGTCCTTGGCCGACAGTTTCGGCGCTTCATCCAGCTGCCAGTCGATGCCCAGATCCGGGTCGTCCCAACGAATGCTGCGCTCGGAAGACGGGTTGTAGTAGTCGGTGGTCTTGTAGAGGAATTCGGCGAACTCGCTCAGCACCACGAAACCGTGGGCGAAACCTTCCGGAACCCACAATTGACGGTGGTTGTCGGCGGACAGACGCACGGCCACCCACTTGCCGAAATGCGGCGAGCTGCGACGGATATCCACGGCGACGTCGAGGACTTCGCCGGCGGTAACGCGGACCAGTTTGCCCTGGGTATTTTCCAACTGGTAATGCAGCCCGCGCAGAACGCCTTTCTGCGAGCGCGAATGGTTGTCCTGGACAAATTGCGTGTCCAGGCCGGTCGCGTCCTGAAAGGCTTTCGCATTGAAGCTTTCGTAAAAGAACCCGCGTTCGTCACCAAATACCTTGGGTTCGATGATCAAGACACCAGGCAGGTCGGTGGTGATTACATTCATGTAGATTTTCCAGTGGCAGGTGTGAATGGCCGACATTCTTGCGCAAAGCGTCGACAGGTGCGAGGGGCGCTTGCAAATCCGCCGGTCTCGCAGCGTGTCGGGGGACGGATGGTCGGGGGTTGCTTATCGCCCGAAGCAATGGCGATATAGGCGCCTAATAAAATTTCAGGGGTCGTTCCATGTCGTTCGCCACGTTGATTCATCGCGCCAGTTTGCCCAGCCCGCAGGTATCGGTGGAGCAGGCCCGGCATTTGCTGGCGCAGCATTACGGCTTGAACGGCACGTTGCAGGCCCTGGGCAGCCAACAGGATCTCAATTATCGGGTCGACAGCGACCGTGGGCGGTTCGTGCTGAAGATCTGCCGGGGCGACTATTCGCTGGTCGAGTTGCAAGCCCAGCATGCGGGCCTGAAATATCTGGCCGAGAAGGGTGCCGTTAAGGTTCCTCGGGTGATGGCGGCCACTAACGGCGCTGACCTGCTGACCCTGGACGTCGGTGGAGAATCGGTGCATGTGCGACTGCTCGATTACATCGACGGACAACCACTGACGGCCCTCGATCACCTTGGCCACGAAGTCGTCGCCGGCTTCGGCCGGCTTTGCGGCGAAATGGATCTGGCCCTCGTCGGTTTCGACCATCCGGGGCTCGAGCGCACGTTGCAATGGGACGCGCGCCACGCCAGCGCACTGATCGAGCACCTGCTGCCGGTGATCGAAGACGAACGCCAGCGCACGCTGATCGCCGAGGTTGCCGAGCAGGCCAGACTTCGTTTGCAGCCGCTGGTGGAAAAGCTGCCGGTGCAGGCGATCCACATGGACATTACCGACGACAACGTGGTCTGGCAGCGTGACGCCCGGCGGCACTGGCGGTTGCAGGGCGTCATCGATTTCGGCGATCTGGTGCGCACCTGGCGCATCACCGATCTGTCGGTCACCTGCGCCGCACTGCTGCATCACGCCGCCGGCGATCCGTTCGTGATCCTGCCGGCCGTGCAGGCCTATCACGCGATCAATCCGCTGCAACACGAAGAACTGCTGGCGCTGTGGCCGCTGATCGTGGCACGGGCGGCGGTGCTGGTGCTCAGTGGCGAGCAACAGGTCAGCATCGATCCGGGCAATACCTACAGCCGCGACAACCTGACCCATGAATGGGAGATCTTCCGGGTCGCCACCTCGGTGCCGCTGGCATTGATGGAGGCGGCGATTCTCACGGCGGTCGGCCAGGCATTGCCGGCCATCGACAGTGAAGGTTTTGCGCCGTTGTTGCCCGATCTGGTCGGGCGCGAATTCGCGTTGATCGATCTGGGGGTGTTGAGCGCACACTTCGAGGCGGGCAACTGGGAGCAGCCAGGCATCGATCAGCGCCTGTTGAGCGAGGCCGCTGTCATCCATGGTCTGGCGGCCAGTCGATACGGGCAATACCGGTTGTCGCGCACCCGGCCTGACAGCGCCGATGAGCCAGAGACATTCCCGCTGCACGTCGAATTGCATGTGCCCAAAGGTTCGGCGGTGGAAGCGCCGTTTGCTGGCGTGCTTCACCTGTCGGCCGACGGCGCGCTGCGACTCGACGGCCCGCAACTGAGCCTGCGCTTGCTGGGCGTGAAACCTTCGTTGCACGGCGGCGCAGCGCTGGTCAAAGGCCAGGTGCTGGGTTCGGTGGACGGTCCGTTGATCGTGCAATTGATTCGTGGCGCACAGCTTGAAGCACCGCGGTTCTGCACGCCAACCCGCGCGGCGGCATGGCAGGCCTTGTCCCCGTCACCGGCCGCGCTGCTGGGCCTGGCCTGCGACGCCGAACCCGAGCTGGACGCGACAACCCTGCTGGCGCGCCGCGACGCCAGTTTCGCCCGTACCCAGAAGCACTATTACGTCGACCCGCCGCGCATCGAGCGCGGCTGGCGCAATCACCTGATCGACATGCAGGGCCGCTCCTACCTCGACATGCTCAACAACGTCGCGGTGCTCGGTCACGGTCATCCGCGCATGGCGGCGGTGGCGAGCCGGCAGTGGTCGCTGCTCAACACCAACTCGCGATTCAACTACGCGGCCGTCGCCGAGTTCTCCGAGCGCTTGCTGAAACTGGCGCCGGAGGGCATGGATCGGGTGTTCCTGGTCAATAGCGGCAGCGAGGCCAATGACCTGGCGATCCGCCTGGCGTGGGCCGCCAGCGGTGGTCGCGACATGATCAGCGTGCTGGAGGCCTATCACGGCTGGACGGTCGGCGCGGACGCGGTCTCGACCTCGATTGCCGATAACCCGAAAGCCCTGAGCAGTCGCCCGGACTGGGTGCACGCGGTGACGGCTCCCAACACCTATCGCGGCGAATTTCGCGGCCCGGATTCGGCGCCGGATTACGTGCGCAGCGTCGAGCAACATCTGGCGAAGCTCGATGAGCAGAAACGCCAGCTCGCCGGGTTTATCTGCGAGCCGGTCTACGGCAACGCGGGCGGGATCTCGCTGCCGCCGGGTTACCTGAAAAAAGTCTATGAAATGGTGCGCGCCCGTGGCGGCGTGTGCATCGCCGATGAGGTGCAGGTCGGTTACGGGCGCATGGGCCACTTCTTCTGGGGCTTTGAAGAGCAAGGCGTGGTCCCGGACATCATCACCATGGCCAAGGGCATGGGCAACGGCCAGCCGCTGGGCGCGGTGATCACCCGCCGGGAAATCGCCGAGGCGCTGGAGGCCGAGGGCTATTTCTTCTCGTCCGCCGGCGGCAGTCCGGTGAGCTGCCAGATCGGCATGGCGGTGCTCGATGTCATGGAAGAAGAAAAGCTCTGGGAAAACGCCCAGGTGGTCGGCGCTCATTTCAAGGCCCGGCTGGAGGCGCTGATCGATCAATATCCGCTGGTTGGCGCGGTGCACGGTTCCGGGTTCTATCTGGGGGTCGAGCTGATCCGCAATCGGGAAACCCTGGAACCTGCAACCGAGGAAACCACGCTGTTGTGTGATCGCTTGCGGGCGCTGGGAATTTTCATGCAGCCGACCGGTGATTACCTGAACGTCCTGAAGATCAAACCGCCGATGGTCACCTCGCGTCAGAGCGTGGATTTCTTTGTCGACATGCTGGCGAAGGTGCTGGAAGAAGGGCTCTGAGGCGATCCGGAATCGGCAAATGCCGATTTGTATCGGTATTTGCCGCGTTAAATTGAGATTGTTTTTTCTTTATGGCTTCTAAAGCCGATATTTATCGTTTATAAAGTCGCCATAGTCCGTCGTCCAACCCTGTACGGCGCGTTGAACAACCTCGACGGTTCCCTGGAGTCCTGATCGACATGACCACATTGAAAAGCACACCACGCGCCGATGGCTTCTACATGCCGGCCGAATGGGCACCGCAAACCCAGACCTGGATGATCTGGCCCGAGCGTCCGGACAACTGGCGTCTCGGCGGCAAACCGGCGCAGGCCGCCCACGCGGCAGTGGCCAAAGCCATCGCGCGTTTCGAACCGGTCACCGTGGCGGTCTCTGCCGGCCAGTACGAAAACGCCCGCGCTCGCCTCGACGTGCCGAATATCCGCGTGGTGGAGATGTCCAGCGATGACGCCTGGGTTCGCGATAGCGGCCCGACGTTTGTGATCAACAACAGCGGCGAAGTGCGCGGTGTGAACTGGGACTTCAACGCCTGGGGCGGTTTTGATGGCGGCCTGTATTCGCCGTGGAATCGCGATTCCCAGGTCGGCGGCAAGATCCTCGAAATCGAGCGCAGCCCGCGTTATCGCACCGAAGGCTTCGTGCTCGAAGGCGGCTCGATTCACGTCGACGGCGAAGGCACCCTGATCACCACTGAAGAATGCCTGCTCAACCGCAATCGCAACCCGCACCTGGGCCGCGAAGAAATCGAAGCGGTGCTCAGCGAAAACCTGTCGGTGGACAAGATCATCTGGCTGCCGGATGGCCTGTTCAACGACGAAACCGACGGCCATGTGGATAACTTCTGCTGCTACGTGCGTCCGGGCGAAGTGCTGCTGGCCTGGACCGACGATCCGCAGGATCCGAACTACCCGCGTTGCCAGGCCGCGATGAAAGTGCTGGAAAGCAGCACTGACGCCAAGGGTCGCCCGTTCACGGTGCACAAGATGCCGATTCCGGGGCCGCTGTTCGCCACCGAAGAAGAGTGCGCGGGCGTGGACCCGGTGGACGGCACTCAGGAGCGCAACCCAAGCGTGCGTCTGGCCGGTTCCTACGTGAACTTCCTGATCGTCAACGGCGGCATCATCGCGCCGAGCTTCGACGATCCGATGGACGCGCCAGCGCGGGAGATCCTGCAGAACCTGTTCCCGCAACACGAAGTGGTGATGGTGCCGGGCCGCGAACTGTTACTGGGCGGCGGCAACATTCACTGCCTTACCCAACAGCAACCCGCGCCGCACAAAGAGTGAGTGCGGATGTAACAGCTTGAGTTGATTGAAAAATCGACCTGTCAGTCATTCGTTGCCCACGCTTGAAGAGAAACCCGCAGCCCGTCAGGACTGCGGGTTTCTTTATGTCCGCTGGTCGACAATTTCGTTACGTTGGCATAGCTCTTGTATCGCTCATGGCGCACTAGGGAGGGGGGGAGAACTTCAACAGTTCTGTCATAAACCTTGGATAACGTAGCCGCTCACGAACGGGGAGAGAGCGCTGAAATGAACGCCGAAGTGAACGTAATCAGCGAGCGGACATTGCATCCCATGGCTGTAAATAGTGAGTCGCTCCAGATTGTCGCACACTGGTTGAAATCCAATGGAACGCGTCAGATCAGGGAACCTGATCCGCGCCGGATGATGATCGAGCGTTACCCCGCTGGCCTGTTCAGCGAGGCCGAACTGGAAGCACTCTGGGATGTGATGGAAGGATAAGAAGAACAAACAAGGATTGTAAAAAGCGCTGCCGGGATGGCAGCGCTTTTTTTATGGGCGCGATATCAGAAGCTGTAGGTGCCGGTGACGACCAGGCTGCGCGGTGCACCCGGCTGGATCTGGAACGCGCTGGTGGCCGACGAGTAATACTCGCGGTCGGTGATGTTGTTCAGGGCACCACGCAAATCCCAGTCCTTGTGGCGGTAGCCGACCAGCGCGTCCCACCGGCCATAGCCCGGCAGTACGGTGGTGTTGGCGTTGTCGGCATAACGCTGGCCGACCAGGGTCAGGCCGGTTTCGGCGTACCAGCCCATTTCCGGTTTCCAGGTCAGGAACAGGCTGCCGTTGCGCTTGGCCACGTTGTTCACGCGTTTGCCTTCCAGGCCGTTGTTGTCCTTCTCGATGGTCGCGTCCTGCACGCCGACACCACCGCGCAGGTACCAGTTGCCGACGATCTTGCCGGTACCGGTCAGCTCGATCCCGCGCGAGCGTTGCAGGCCGCTGAGCACGGTCAGGGTCGGGTCGTTCGGATCGGTGGTGCGGCGGTTGTAGAGTTCCAGCTCGTAGATCGCCAGGGTGGTGCTCAGGCGATCGTCGAGCCAGTCGCTCTTGACGCCGATTTCCTTCTGCTTGGTCAGTTCCGGGCTCAGGTCGTTGGTGTTGCCGGCCGCACCCGGGGTGATACCGATCAGGCCGCCACCGACCGGCGAGAAGGTCTTGGTCCACGAAGCGTAGAACGAGTGGTTCTGCAGCGGCGTCCAGACCACGCCGAAACGTGGGCTGGTGCTGTGGCTGTCACGGTCTTCGGAGATGTTGCGCAGCTTGTTGGTCGACTCGATATCAAAAGTGTCGTAGCGCAGACCGGCCAGCAGTTGCCATTGATCGTTCAGGCGCAGTTGATCCTGAACGTAGACCGCGCGGCTTTCGACTTCGGTGTGGCTGCTGCTCGACACTTGCATGCGCCCGGTGTGGCGCAGGTCGCGGTTGGGGGTGTACAGATCCAGCGACGGAACGGCGGAACTGCCGCGCCCGGAAGTGGCCGCGTTGTACAGCGTCGGGTCGCGGCGCTGACTGCCGGTTTCGAGGCCGGTCAGCAGGCGGTGCTCGAGGCCGAAGGTTTCGAATCCGCCTTCCAGCTCAACGTTGTTGAACACGTTGCGGGTGGTCAGGTCCTGTTGCCAGTGCTGGCGAGTGACCTTCTTCGTCGTCGGGGTGTAGCCGGTGAGGTAGGTGTTGTCGAAATCGCTGTCGAGCTTGAACACACCGAGCGTGTGGCGCAGCTGCCAGTTGTCGTTGATTTCATAGCTCAGCTTCGAGCGCAGGGACTGCGTCTTGTCGTCGATGAAATCGTGATCGTTGCCGTAGGTGGTGTCCCGGCCGACGTCGGCAGGGCGCCCACCGACCCCGGGAATGCCGCGATCGGGCGTGCGGTTGTAGCGGCTGTATTCGTATTGCACCAGCCAGTTCAGGTCAGGGGTGAGCTGCCAGCTCATCGACGGTGCGAACAGTTGGCGATTGCCGCTGACGCCGTCGCGGAAGCTGTTCTCGTCCATGTTGCCCATGTTCAGGCGCAGGCTGATGTTGTCGCTCGGGTCGGTGCTGAGGTCGGCGTACAGGCTGCGCAGGTCTTCGCTGCCACCCTGGGCCTCGATGGTCGAGCGACGGCCGAACTCGGGTGCCTTGCTCACGCGGTTGACGATCCCGCCCTGGCTGCCACGGCCATACAGCACAGCGGCCGGGCCCTTGAGCACTTCGACGCGTTCGATATTGTGCAGGTCGCGCTTGTACTGGCTGTCGTCGCGGATGCCGTCCAGATAGAAGTCGTTGCTGGCATCGAAGCCGCGGATGCGCAGGCTGTCGAAGCGCGTGTCGCCGCCGCTGCTGACGTTGGGCATGCCGCTCAAGGCGTCGCCCAGGTCATTGGTGCCGTAGTTGGCGAAGTTGGCGGTCTTGATCGAGTCGATCGCCTGCGGCACGTAACGGACAGGGGTTGAGGTACGGGTCGCAGTGTTGCTGACCTTCACGCGCGGGTCGTCGGCCTGCGCTTCGGCACTGATCGAAGTGGCGGGAAGCTCGGTCGCGGAGTAAGCGAAACCGGAGGACAAGAAGGCAGAAAGCCCAAGGGTGACGGGCGTGAGACGGAACGGGGCAGGCATTGAAAAGCGCATCCGAAAGGGTGGAAAAAATCGAGCGCGCGAATGGTAATGCTTTGCATTTACTTCCGTTAATTATTCCTGAAAGGTTCCGTGGTTTGATTGTGTCAATTCATTTCATGTTTGTGTCGGAGCTGACAACGACTGCATTTGACCGATTGCCGAAACAGACTGAAAGCCATTCCGGCGTTTTTCCGCAACGACCGAGGGACTAATGTGCCGACATTATTTTTCTCACCTTCTTGCCGGAGTTTTCCGATGACCCTTCATTACATCTACGACCCGCTGTGCGGCTGGTGCTATGGCGCCAAACCACTGGTGCAGGCCGCGCAACAAGTGCTGCCGGTAATCGCCCACGCCGGCGGCATGATGACCGGTGCCAACCGCCAGAGCGTTTCGCCGCAACTGCGCAATTACGTGATGCCTCATGACCGGCGCATCGCTGAATACACCGGTCAGCCATTCGGCGAAGCTTATTTCGAAGGTCTTTTGCGTGATCAATCGGCGTTGTTTGATTCGGCACCTCCGATTGCCGCTGTGATGGCAGCGGAAAAAATCGACGGTCGTGGCCTGGAACTGCTTGGCCGTTTGCAGACTGCGCACTATGTGGAAGGGCGGCGAATTGCCGATGAAAGTGTGCTTGTGGAATATGCAGTAGAGCAGGGCTACAACGCCGATATGTTCGTGAATGCCTTGCAGTCCGTCGACACCGAACAACATATAAAGAACAGCCGTGCCCTGTTGGCAAAACTGGGTGGGCAGGGTTTTCCAACTTTTGCGCTGGAACAGGACGGACGATTCACGCTGGTTGATATCGGGCCGTGGCTCGGCAAACCAGAAGCCTTCGCCCAATGGTTGAGCGAGTCGTTTACGCCTGCGCCAGGGACTGAAACCCTGCCGGTCTGTGGCCTCGATGGTTGCGCGTAATCCAGCATCAAAATCCCTGACTGCGGGCAATTCCGTGCACGAAGCCATCGCAAAATTTACTTTTTTTAGACGTTTTTCGCCTATTTAAAGACGATTCTTGAAATTGACACATTGTTGAGGGCGCGGCTACGATTCGGCCCAACGCCTGTGGCTAACCGCCATGACTCAAAATTAGGAGCAGGCCCGCCATGACATTGTCTTGAGCGGGTCTTTTTGTTTCGGGGTGAATAAAAGAGTGCAATAAGCGCCGTTTCAGCCGTTCGACACAGCGCGTTTCAACCCGTAATAAGGAAAACAAAATGTTGAACAAGCGAATCAGTTTGATCGCACTGGGGATGTTGAGTGCCACTTCGGCCATGGCTAACGACCAGGCCGAGTCCAAGGGTTTTGTTGAAGACAGCAGTCTCAAAGTGCTGCTGCGCAATGCCTACATCAATCGTGACTACAAAGATGGCAACCAGGACAAAGCCGAATGGGGCCAAGCGGCCATCGGTACGTTCTCGTCCGGTTTCACTCAAGGCACCGTCGGTGTCGGTGTGGATGCCTTCGGTCTGTACGCGCTGCGTCTGGACGGCGGCAAGGGCCGCAGCGGTGCGGGCGGTATCGACTTCTTCAAGCGCGGTGACAGCGGTAACGCGGCCGACGATCTGTCAAAGGGCGGTGCAGCGGTCAAATTCCGTATCTCCAACACCGTACTGACCTACGGCGACCAGATGCCGGCCCTGCCGGTGCTGAGCTACGACAACGTGCGTCTGCTGCCGGAAAGCTATACCGGTACCTTGATCACTTCCAAAGAGATCAAAGGTCTGCAACTGGATGCCGGTCGTTTCACCGCCGAATCGCGCAAGAGCGCTGAAGGCCGTGACAGCGGTGGTCTGAAATCGATCAACGTGTTGGGCGGTAGCTACCAGTTCACCGAACAGTTCAAGGCTGCGCTGTACGCTTCCGACGTCGAAGACGTGCTGAAGAAGCAATACGTGAACGCCAACTACGTGTTCCCGATCGACAAGGATCAGTCCCTGACGCTGGACTTCAACGGTTACCGCACCAAGCTGGACAACTCCTACGTCCGCGAAAACGGTGTAACCGGCGACGACAACAAGATCTGGAGCCTGGCAGCGACCTTCGCCACCGGCCCGCACTCGTTCACCGTGGCGCACCAGCGCTCCACCGGCGACAGCAACCTGGGTTACGCCTACGGCGGTTACCAGAAAGGTCAGGGTCGCGTGGGTGACGGTGGCAACACCATCTACCTGGCCAACTCCTACTGGTCCGACTTCAACGCTGAAGACGAGCGCAGCTGGCAGCTGGGTTACGGTCTGGACTTCACGGCGTTCGGCGTCCCGGGTCTGAGCTACAACTTCGCGTACGTGCGTGGCGACAACATCACCACGTCCACCAGCGAAGGCGGCACCGAGCGCGAGATCTTCAACCAGTTCAAGTACGTCGTGCAAAGTGGCCCGGCCAAAGACCTGAGCATCAAGCTGCGTAGCTCGATCCTGCGTGTTTCGCAGAAATCCAGCGAATACAACGTCAGCGGCAACGAACTGCGTGTGTTCGTGGATTACCCGATCAACATCTTCTGATGATCGGTTGAACCCGCGAAACGCGACAGAAAAACCCCGACTCGTTCGGGGTTTTTTTTGACGCTTTTTGAAAAAGCAGCATAAAAACCCGTGCTTTTGTCATTTGAAATGCACTTTCAAGCCGTTTCAAATCGCGTTTCAAACAGGGCTTTAAATGCCTGAAATTCTTTCTCATGGACGCAAATTCTCCACCTAATAGATTAGGCCGCTCAATGCAGCGGAGAATTTGGTAATGATCGTTTTAACCAGAGAAGTGGGCGAATCGCTACGGCGCGACAAGTACGCCAATGTGCAGGGTGCTGACTTCAATCTCTACGGTCATTTCGCCGACTTCGTCAGACTGACCAAAAGTTGGGAAAACATGGAGCCTGACAGTTACTACGGTCAGGCCGAAGCCGGCATGCGTTACCGTCGTTACAGCGACTTTGAGTACAACCCCAAGACTCGCGAACTGAAGCAACTGGAACATCGCGCGTACGTGCAGTCCAAGGCCAACAACAGCTATGTGGGCGGGGTGGTGCGGCACTTCCAGGACTTCTCGGACGAAGTCATCAGCTCGCCGGTGATGCGCAGCCTGATCGACACCGATTTCGAAGTGTACAAAAGCGTGTTGCCGGAAGAGCTGCACGATGAAATCTGGCAGTGCCAGATCCATCAGATCCGCATCGAGATCAAGCCCGGCAAACAACTGGAAATCACTCCGGAAGGGATTCACTGCGACGGTTACCCGTTCAGCGGCGTGCACTTCTGGGGGCGCAATAACGTCGAGGGCGCGGAGAGTCGTCTGTACGACATCCACGAGCAGCAACTGGCGTCGACCACTTACCAGGAAATCCTCGACACCACCTACTTCCTCGACCGTGACATGCGTCACTACGTGACACCGGCACGCAACACTCACTCTCACGCCATGGCGTACCGGCAGATCCTGGCGATTTCCTTCTCGCGGCCCGGGACCGCTTTCGACATTGTTCGCTAATCAGATCACCCCAATCGACGGCGTCGAGTGCTCGACGCCGGTGGTGCTGCGGCGTGCGACGGCCAAGGACGCGCAGCGCATGGAGCGCTTCTTCCGCCAGTTCGACGAGGTGTCGTTCTGTGAATGGCAGGATGCCAAATGCCTGCGCGGCGTGCTGATCCAGAAAACCACCACGGCGTATCTTGCTTTCGATGTCGAAGGCGAAATCGTCGGCGCGGTGCTGGGCGGCATGCTCGGCAGTCGTGGCACGATCAACCATCTGGCGGTCAGCCTGCGCTATCGCAGCCAGGGCGTGGGCCAGCGGCTGGTGGAAGCGGCGTCGGCCGACATGAAACGGGTCGGAGTGCTGCGGATGTTCCTGTTCGTCGATGATGCTAACCTCGCGGGCAAGCGTTTCTGGACGGCCCAGGGTTTTTGCGAACCTCACGGCGAGCGGACATTTGAGAGGGACCTATGAATGAAACATCCGGCAGTGCGCCGCTGATGGTCGACCGTCAGCCGTCGCGCACCTTTGCCGAAGCCAGCCCGGTGGTGGCCGGTTACTTCACCGTGTCGTTCGTGTTCGGGCTGATGGCCGTCAACGCCGGGCTGCCGTTGTGGCTGCCGGTGGCGATGTGTCTGTTCGTGTATGCCGGGGCTTCGCAATTTGCGGCGCTGGCGCTGATCAGCAGTGGGGCGTCGCTGACCACCATCGTGCTGACCACGTTTCTGATCAACGCGCGGCACATGCTGATGTCGGTCTACATGGCGAAAGCCCTGCGGGCGCTGGGCCTGAGTCGCATGGAACGCTGGTGTTACGCCGGCGGCCTGACCGATGAATCGTTCGCCTTCCACAGCGTCAAACTGGGCACCGGGGCGCCGGTGAACGTCCGTTATCTGATTGGCTTCAACCTGTTCTGCCACACCTCGTGGGTGATCGGCGGATTGCTCGGCGCCCTGTGCGCGCAGTACGCCTCGCACTTGATCAAATACCAGCTCGATTACGCGCTGACCGCGATGATGCTCTACGTCCTGGTCTCACTATGCAACACCCGCAACAAACTCATCGCCGCCTTGGCCGCAGTGGTCTGCATGGGCGCACTGAGCCTGGTGGGCAGCTCGCCATTCAACGTTTTCATCGCCACGTTTGTGGGCTGCGGAGTGGGTGTATGCCTGACCAAACGTTCCTGATTCTGGTGGTCGCGCTGATGATGGCCGTGACCTTTTTGCCACGGGCCCTGCCGTTGCAGGTCAACACCGAACACTGGCCGCCCTTCGTCGCCCGCGCGCTGGAATACCTGCCGGTGGCGATCGTCGCTGCGATCAGCCTGACACCCTTGTTGATCAAGGATCAGCACATACAGCTCGATCGCCCGGAATTTTATGCCGCGATTCCGACGCTGTTATGTGCGTATTTCAGCAAAAACCTCTTTCTCAGTGTGGCGGTTGGGACGGCTGCGTACATTGCGCTCGGCTCGCTCATGTAGCGGCAGATCGACCACGTCGTTCAACGCCTGACCGGACAGATCCGGGTTGTTCACCGCCAGGCGCACTTCGAGGAAATCCTCGAACCCGGGGAAAATCGTCAGGCCATTTTTCTGCGCCGCCTCGCGGGAGACCATGCCGACGGCGTCCATCTGCGTGATGAGCGACAGGGTCAGCGTTTCGCTGCAGGAGTAGATCGTCCGCTGGCTGTTCTCGTGATTACCCAGCCCGGCGTCGAGAAAACGCAAAAAGCTGTGGGAATACGGACAGTCTTCTGCGGGACGCACCTGAAACTTGTTGCCAAGCAAGGTCAGCGGATCGTTCTCCTGACCACAGTGCGCGCCGACCACCTGCACCTGCACTTCCGGCAGGACAATGCTCGGCAGACCCGGACGCTGCGGACCGATCAGCACCGCAAGGTCGAAGTCCTCGTTCTTCAGCTTGCTGAGGTTTTCCATCGATTCGGCGTAGCTGAATTCCATCTGGTAGTCGGGAAACACCTCGATCAGGCGTCCGATCAATCGCCGGTTGAAATCCGGCGCCAGCGTGGTGTTCAACGCCACTTTCAACGTGCGCTGTCCCGGCACCTTCAAGGCTTCGACTTTCTCTTCCATCTGCCGCGTGGCAATCAGCACTCTGTCCATATAAGGCGTCAGCTCGGTGCCTTGCGGCGTCAGCGTCAGCCCCTTGTTGGATCGTCTAAACAAGCGGAAACCGAACTGCTCTTCGACCTTGTTCAGCTGTGCGGCCAAGGCCTGCACAGTCAGGCACGAATGCTCGGCTGCGGCCGACAACGAGCCGGTCTGCACGATGCGCATGAGGTTGCGTAAGGTTCTGCTATCCATGGGTAATGCCCTCTGAAGTGGGCTGGGTATTGTTGTGTACGTGACAGCCGGAACGGCGCCATTTGCCGGCTATATTCCTGTACCTGAGCATAGTTGTCGCGCAATTAGTAGCGAATCGATGTCCCCGCCGATGGCTGGAGGCTGACACAGGATCGGGGTTTTTGGTGACGTGGGGGTGATTGGGGTCAAAAAAAGTGCACGGTTTGGGTGCGTCTGCGGGTTTTTCCAAAGGAATTTTGGCGCGATTTTTACAGGCTATTCATTACACCACCTCACAAATGAAGTACCCCACCCCTACTTTTTCCCCTCCCGGCACACGCCTAAATTGAGCTCCAACACCTGACCATCATCCCGAGGGCAGGTCACTGGAGTAGTCGTCATGCCATTTGTCAGCGTACGCATCACCCGCGACGGCGTTACCCGTGAGCAGAAAGCTCAGGTGATCGCCGAAATCACTGAAACCCTGGAACGCGTCCTCAACAAACGCCCGGACCTGACCCACATCGTGATCGAAGAAGTCGACACCGATAACTGGGGCTACGCCGGCATCACTACCACCGAGTACCGCCGACAGCTGGCGGAACGGGGTCAGTCATGACCCCGACCGTGACCATCGATTTCGTCTCCGACGTGGTGTGCCCCTGGTGCGCACTCGGGGCGACAGCGCTGGAGCAGGCGATCGGCAATCTGGCCGGCGAGATTTCGGTGGAGCTGACCTACAAGCCCTTCGAACTCAACCCGGACATGCCCGCCGAAGGTGAACCGGCCGTGCAGCACCTGATGCGCAAATACGGCCGCACCGCCGAAGACGTCGCCGCCGGCAAGAAGATGCAGATCGAACGCGGCAAGGCCATCGGTTTCGAGTTCGACCTAGAGAAACGCACGCACTTTCACAACACCTTCGACGCCCATCGATTGCTGATGTGGGCAGCGCAGGAAGGGCGGCAGGTCGCGCTGAAAAAGATCCTGCTGCGCGCTTACTTCCGCGACGGCGACAACCCCAACGATCACCCGACGCTGATCCGTCTGGCGACCAAAGCGGGGCTGGATGCGGCGAGGGCCCGCAAGGTGCTGGCCAACGATGAATTCGCCAGCGAAGTGCGGCAACTGCAGGCGTTCTACCGGCAGCACGGGATCAACTCGGTGCCCGCGCTGATCCTGAACGGCAAGCACCTGGTTTCCGGTTCGCAATCGGTCGAGTACTACGAACAAATGCTGAAACAACTGGCTGCGGCCTGATTCAACACCTACTTATTGATTGAGGATTTCATCATGAGCAACTCGAAAAAAACCGTCGTTATCACTGGCGCCTCTCAAGGTCTGGGCGAAGGCATGGTCAAGGCCTTCCGTGAACTGGGCTACAACATCGTCGCCACCTCGCGCTCGATCAAGCCGTCGAACGACCCGCAGATCCTGACCATCGCCGGCGACATCGGCGACCCGGCCACCGCTCAACGGGTGATCAGCGAAGGCGTGGCACGCTTCGGCCGCATCGACACCCTGGTCAACAACGCCGGCATCTTCGTCGCCAAACCGTTCACCGCCTACACCCCGGAAGACTACGCGGCGGTGCTGTCGGTCAACCTCAACGGCTTCTTCTACATCACCCAACTGGCCATCGCCGAGATGGAAAAACAGGGCAAGGGCCACGTGGTCAACATCACCACCAGCCTGGTCGACCACGCCATCGACGGCGTGCCCTCGGTCCTCGCTTCGCTGACCAAGGGTGGCCTCAACGCCGCCACCAAATCCCTGGCCATCGAATACGCCAAACGCGGAATACGGGTGAACGCGGTATCGCCGGGCATCATCAAAACGCCGATGCATGGCGAAGAAACCCATGAGGCACTGGGCGCGCTGCATCCGGTTGGACACATGGGCGAAATCGACGACATTGCGCAGGCGGTGGTGTACCTCGATAACGCGAACTTTGTGACTGGCGAGATTCTGCATGTGGATGGCGGGCAGAGCGCAGGGCACTGATTGATCCGGTAACACAAAGCCCTTGCAGCGATGCGAGGGCTTTTTTGTGGGCGACAGCTTATGGATCGGGGCTCAGCACTTTGACCGCGTCATCGACCAGCGCCTTACTCAACTCCTGCAAATATTGCGAGGCGCAGGCGTGGAGTTCTGGATCGTTGGCGGCAGAAGTATCTGATGTGAGCAGTTTGGAAATGTGTAGCAGATGGGATGCGTGGGAGAGGGCCGTGACGACCGGGACGCCGGGGGTGGTGCGAAAGAGTGCGTGGTTGGACTGGAAGGAAAAATGGGTGAGGCCGAGGGTTTTTAGATCGTGGGGATTGGTCATGGCTTCACCTACCGTTTGTTGGGAGGTGGAAAGGGCAGACTTTGGATGGATCGATGCTAATCATTTGTGAAACTCCCTGTATCAAATGAGGGCTGCCAATTCGTTATCAGGCGAATGGGGTGGCAGCTATGCGCAGGCTGATAAACCGGAGATACAGGAACCCGGCAGACCCGAAGGTCTCCCACGCACAGCCGCCATTACACGGAATTGCAGGCATGAAAAAGCGCCGACAAACGTGGGTTGGGGCGCTGGTGCGCCTGCATCTTACGCGGGTTATCAGGCCCGGTCGCTGGATTGGCAGCGACGGGTTTGACGGTAGCGTGGGGGAGGATTGAGCGCAATCGTGGCCAGGTGGTGGCGAGGAAGTCGACATACTTGGGTGCAACACTTGTGTTGCATGAGCAACGAATATGTTGCACGTTCGCTCTGCCGAAACGGCAAGTGATGTACATGGGCAGAAAAGTTGGCAGATTTATTTTTCGATCACTTGTCAGTGTTCTAAAGAGCGTGGTCGCGATCACCGAATACCGATGTCCAGCGCAAAGAATCTTCCCCATTGCGGCAAGAGCATTCTCCAAACCCCAGAAACAACAAAGCCCCTGCATTTCTGCAGGGGCTTTGTTTTGTATGGTGCCGGCACCAGGAATCGAACCCGGGACCTACTGATTACAAGTCAGTTGCTCTACCATCTGAGCTATACCGGCGTGTGGGCGACGATTATAGCGACTCGGGTGCTTCTGTAAACCCCTGAATTCAGACTATTTTTGCGCCCTCTGCGAATCACGCCCGGCGCAGGACGTTGCGCAGTTTTTGTACAGCGCGCCAGGTGCGGCTGTTTTGCATGGCGCGCAGTTGGGCTTCGGCGTGTTCGGCGCGTTGCAGGGCGGTTTCCAGGGCCGGGTTTACCGGGTGGGCGAGGTTATGGCCTTTGCACAGCTGGAAGTTGTCGAGGTTGCACGGTGGCAGGTCGAACGCGGGTTTGAGGTTGATGTGTTCGTTGGCCAGGAAGAAGCTGTTGAGGCCGTCGAACAGGACGTTGGTGTAGCCGGCGTCGGTCACCAGGTGTTCCCAGGTGTGGTCGCGTTCCCATGGGGTTTCGATGAGGATGATCCAGGGGCGGAAGCGGCTGAAGTCCATGCCGCGCAGGACGGTTTCTTCGTGGCCCTCGACGTCGATTTTCAGGAAGTGGATCGGCCGCTCGGCGGCGTGTTCTTCGCAGATCGAAGTCAGTGTGCGTGCGTTGACGGTCAGGCTTTGCACGTCCATGCCAAGGTTTTTGCGTTCTTGCGCGACGACCGGGTCAGCGGTGGACAGGCCGGTGTCGGGAATGCCGTAGAAAGTCAGTTCGCCCGGCTGGTCGCTGGCCACGCATTGCAGCGTGGTGTCGCGGGGGCGATGCTGGCGGAGGGCGTCGTAGTAGTTCTGCATCGGTTCGACGTTGATGCCCTGCCAGCCGCGATCGTAGAAGGCCTTGGTGACCGAGTCGTGGATCGGGTCATTGGCGCCGACGTCGATGTAAAAACCGTTTTCAAAATACTGCAGGGCGCGCCAGAGGCGAACGTCCTCGAAATTCTGTGCGTAAGAAATGAACGTCACGGTCGCTTCCTGTCGGTCAGATTTTTCTTGTTCGGGTGCGCGCTACCTGCACGGCACAGGTCTGTATAGCAAGGGCGGATGGCAGGCGCAATTGCCCGCTGCCGGCGTCCGCGATTCGGCGGTTATGTCCTTTTGGTCGAGGGCTTATGCACAACAGGCTTTGAGGAGGGCGGGCTTAGGCAGGTTTTTGTGGACGGGTTCTCATTTGAGTCGCAAATCCCTGTTTTGCCGGTTTTTTATTTATATGAACAAAAAATGACCAGCGCTGTTAGTGGCCTGAAACAGCCGTGGATATTGGATCCACGATAAATCCATCAACAGAGTTATCCACAGGCTGCGAAAGATTAAGCGCGTTCGGCCAGCAGCAGGAAATTGCGCGGTGTGAGCGGTGCCTCGCAGAAGGTGCCTAGACGTACGATGTATCCCTGTTCGGTGAGGAAAAGAGCTCGGTCAAGATTCAGCCAAAGCTCCAGCGGCCGTCGGAACAGTCCGCGCAGCAATTCCAGGTTGCGAACTTCGGCCAATCGCTGCCAACCGGCGGCTTCCAGTGCTACCCAATCTGGCGCGCCAACTGTGGATAACTCTTTCAACGCTGCCAGATCGTGGCAGTAATCGGCGAACGGTTTGTCCAGCCAGACGCTCGGCAGGGACGGCACCGGCAAGTATTCGTCGACGCCACGCACTTGCCGTTGCAACAGATCGAAAGCCAGTCGGCGGGCCATGGAGGTGTCACGCTGACGTCGGACGCGGGCACCGGCGGTGACCGTTTCGCTCGTCGGCAGGGACAGATCTTCCAGCGAGAGCTGTAGGACGGAGCGTGAACCTGCGGAGGACAACGCCTGATATTCGGTGCGACTGATCCGGTTGTAACAGCACGGTGCAATTGCCAGTTGTCGGCAGCCAGCGGCGGAGGCCAGTTGCATCAGCCGCACATGCAAATCACCGCAAGCGTGCAGGGCGACAGGGGTGTGTTCGGTGTTCAGCAATAAAGCCGTGTCCGCTGCGAGCACATCCTGCTCGACATGCAGCGCATGCAAGTGATGACGCTGACTCAGTGCCTGACCGCTGGAAACCAGCGCCGGGTCGTATTCCAGACAGGTGAGTTGCTGATCGGCGCCGAGCAGACGCCGGCCCAAATGGCCTTTGCCCGAACACCAATCCAGCCAGTGCTTCGGTTGCGCGGCAAACGACAAGCGGCTGGCGAAGGCCTCGATCTGCTGCCATTTGCGCCCCGGCACATCGACATTCAGGCGATGCCCGGCGGCTTCCAGCGAATGTGCAGGCAGCTCACCGACCACACTCAATTCAAGCGACAACGCCGCCAATGAAGCGAACGGCTCCGGCGCATCCAAGAGTTCGGCAGGGTGGTTATGGGCGTTTTCCGCATCTTCCAGCGAACGTCCGCGTAGCCACGAGGATAATTCAGGGTAGGACGCTTCCCATGGCAGTTGCAGATGAGTGAACGGGCGGGGTTTCCACAGCGCCTGATGCGCTGTGAGAAATGTATCCAGTGCCGTGAAACGGGCGAGTAGGGCCTCGCCCGTTAGCACGTCAGAAGTATCAGCGTCCCTGGCACGCATCGACGCGCAGCCAGCGTTCCAGCAGTTTGAAGCCGCGAACCAGCACGTAAGCCATCACCAGATAGAACACGCCGGCGGCGAAGAAGATCTCCACCGGCAGGTAAGTGCGGGCAATGATCGTGCGCGCCATGCCGGTCAGTTCCAGCAGGGTCACGGTGCTGGCCAGGGCACTGGCCTTGAGCATCAGGATCACTTCGTTGCTGTAGGCCGGCAGGCCGATACGCGCGGCACGCGGCAGGATGATGTAGAACAGCGCTTTCGGTCGGGACATGCCCAGCGCCCGCGCCGCTTCGATCTCGCCCGGCGGAATCGCCTGGATCGCCCCGCGCAGGATCTCGGCGATGTACGCCGCGGTGTGCAGGGTCATGGTCGCGGTGGCGCACCAGAACGGATCGCGCAGGTACGGCCACATCGAACTGTTACGCACCGCATCGAACTGCGCCAGGCCGTAGTAGACCAGGAACAGTTGAACCAGCAACGGCGTGCCACGGAAAAAGAAGATATAGGCGTAGGGCAAGGCGCGCACGTACCACAGCTTCGAAGAGCGGGCGATGCCCAGCGGAATCGCCAGCAGCAAACCGGCGATCACGGCGATGGCCACCAGTTCCAGGGTCAGCGTTGCGCCCTGGGCCAGTTTCGGCAGCCACTTGATGATGACTTCCCAATTCATTGAGCGCTCCTCGCGAAGCCGCGTGCGGCGCGTTTTTCCAGCAGGTGCATGCCGATCATCGCCAGCACGGTCAGGCACAGGTACATGAGCGCCGCCACCATATAGAAGGTGAATGGCTGCTTGGACACGGTCACGCCGATCTGCGCGTGGCGCATGATTTCTTCCAGGCCGATGACCGACACCAGCGCGGTATCTTTCATCAGGATCATGAACAGATTGCCCAGGCCGGGCAGGGCGATGCGCCACATCTGCGGCATGATCAATTTGGTGAAGATCCGCCATTTCGACAGGCCCAGGGCCACGCCGGCCTCACGGTGGCCTTTGGGAATGGCGAGGATCGCGCCACGAAACACTTCCGTGGCGTAGGCGCCGAAGCACAGGCCCAGCGCGATGACGCCGGCGGCGAAGGCGCTGAGTTCCAGTTCGGGATTGCCGAGGAACTCACCGAGCGCGCGCATGGCGTTGACCGTACCGAAGTAGATCAACAGCACCCAGAGCAATTCCGGGACACCGCGCACCAGGGTCGAATAGATACCGCCAAGCCATTGCAACGGCTTGTACGGGGAAGTCTTGGCCAAGGCGCCGAGCAGACCGAGCACCAGCCCCAGGCAAAGGGCCGAGAGTGCCAGTTTGACGGTCATCAGCGCGCCGGCGAAGAGCGCCGGGCCGAATCCGTAGAGGTCGATAATCATGGATTTCTTTTCAAATCGCGGCAGGCATGGCCGGGGATCGGCGCCGTCATTTGGCGGCGCCGATCCGGCAGGTCAGTATCAGTAGATGCTGAACGGGAAGTACTTGTCGTTGATCTTCTTGTAGGTGCCGTCGGCAACGATTTCCTTCAGCGCAGCATTCAGCTTCTCGCGGATCGGGTCGCCTTTGCGTACAGCGATACCGATCTTGTCGCTTTCTTCCACCGGATCGCCCTTGAATTCATAGGCTTTGCCGGCGTCGCTTTTCAGCCACTCGTAGTTGACGTATTTGTCGGCGAGGATGCCGTCCAGGCGACCGGAGATCAGGTCGAGGTAGGCGTTTTCCTGGGTGTCGTAGAGTTTTACTTCGACGCCCGGCATGTTGTCTTCCATGAAGGTACCGGCGAGGGTCGCGCGCTGGGCGCCGATCACTTTGCCTTTGAGGGAGTCCTTGTCGGTCTTGAACTCTTTATCCTTCGGCGCGATGAATTGCAGTTTGTTGGAGTAGTACGGGTCGGTGAAGTCCACCGCGCCCTTGCGCTCGTCGGTGATCGACATCGAGGAGATCAGAAAGTCGAACTTCTTGGCGTTCAGGGCCGGGATGATGCCGTCCCAGTCGGAGGTGACCACGGAGCATTCAACTTTCATCTTGGCGCACAGGGCGTCGCCGATGTCTTTGTCGAAGCCGACGACGTTGCCGCTGGCGTCTTTATTGTTGAACGGCGGGTAAGCCGCTTCGATGCCCATCTTCAGGGTCTCGGCCATGGCACCGGCGCTGAACGCGAGGGTGACGGCGGCGGCCAGGAAGACCTTTTTGTAGTTCTGCATGCGGGTAGCTCCGTTAGCGGTTGCTGGACATGAATTGTTTGCAGCGCGCCGAAAGCGGGTTTTCGAACACCTGCTGTGGCGATCCTTGCTCTTCTACCAGGCCCTGGTGGAGGAACACCACTTCGCTGGAGACCTGACGGGCGAAGCCCATTTCATGGGTCACGAGCAGCATGGTGCGGCCTTCTTCGGCCAATGCGCGGATGACATTAAGTACTTCCTGGACCATTTCCGGGTCAAGGGCGGAGGTGGGCTCGTCGAACAGGATCACCTTGGGCTGCATCGCCAGCGTGCGGGCAATCGCCGCGCGCTGTTGCTGGCCGCCGGAAAGTTGCGCCGGGTAGGCGTGGCGTTTGTCGGCGATGCCGACCTTGGCCAGCAGCGCTTCGGCCACTTCGATGGCTTCGGCCTTGCTCTGGCCGAGCACGCGGCGTGGGGCTTCGATGATGTTGTCGAGCACGCTCATGTGCGGCCACAGATTAAAGTTTTGAAACACAAAACCAATCTCGGAGCGCAGGCGATTGATCTGCTTGCCGTCGGCGGCAACCAGTTCGCCATTCTTGGCGGCCTTGAGCTTGAGTTCTTCCCCGGCCACCAGGATCTGGCCCTGATGCGGGTTTTCCAACAGGTTGATGCAACGCAGGAACGTGGACTTGCCGGAACCGGAGGAACCCAGGATCGAGATCACATCGCCGTCGCGGGCGGTCAGCGAGATGCCTTTGAGCACCTCAAGCTGTCCGTAGCGTTTGTGCAAGTTGCGGATTTCAAGCGCGGGCGTGGCCTCAGCCATGTGCGTTCCTCATATATGTTGCGCTCCTGCTGTTGGTTGGCCTTCCTGGCGAGGCGGCCAAGCTAGCATAGCGTTTCAATGGCAGCCAACAGCGCTACGAGCGGTAAACGGATGGCGTGTGGCAGGTTGTCGCATCGGCGCAGCAGACTGTCGCCCCATCAACAACCGAACGGGTGTTTGAACGTGGATTCCCGTGGGTGTCGCGTAAAAAAAGGCGCGATGTTGCCACCTTTGGCGGGGTGTTGGAAGCGCTATCCGGCCGAACGTTCCTCATTCGCCCTTTTATTGTGCATCCCGCACTTTTTCAGTGTGTTTCTGGTGCGCTCGTTCGTTTGAAAAGTGAGTCGCAGGGTAACGCTTTGGCGAAAGGCCATTATTCTCAATGACTTGCGATGACTGTCCGGTCGAGCGGAAAACCGCAGAGCAGAAGAGTTTGAAACATTTTGGCGCATTTATTGCGTGCAGAATCCGGAACGCCCCGTTGGATTCTTTTTACGAGAAGGAACGCCAGACGGGCCGGACGCAATCGCTTTCCTCGCAAAGGTAGTTCCAATGAGCAGTACCCAAAGCTCCAATGGCCTCGAACAGGGGCTCAAACCGCGTCATGTGACCATGCTGTCGATCGCCGGGGTGATCGGTGCAGGTCTGTTCGTCGGCTCCGGCCACGCCATCGCCGCTGCCGGTCCCGCTGTTCTGCTGGCTTACGCCGCTGCTGGCGCGCTGGTTGTGTTGGTGATGCGCATGCTCGGCGAAATGGCGGTTGCCTCGCCTGACACTGGCTCGTTCTCGACTTACGCCGACCGCGCTATCGGTCACTGGGCCGGTTTCACCATCGGCTGGCTGTACTGGTGGTTCTGGGTTTTGGTGATTCCGCTGGAAGCCAACGCCGCCGCAACCATCCTGCATGCGTGGTTCCCGGGTGTGGATATCTGGGCGTTCGCGCTGATCATCACCATGCTGCTGACGGTGACCAACCTGTTCAGCGTGAAAAATTACGGTGAGTTTGAATTCTGGTTCGCCCTGCTCAAAGTCGTGGCGATCATTGGTTTCATCATTCTCGGCGTCGCGGCCATTTTCGGCTTCCTGCCGAACAGCCAGGTCAGCGGCGTGTCGCACATCTTCGACACCCAGGGCTTCCTGCCGAACGGCATGGGCGCAGTGCTGGGCGCGATCCTGACCACCATGTTCTCCTTCATGGGTACCGAGATCGTGACCATCGCGGCCGCCGAATCGAAGAACCCGGGCAAGCAGATCTCCAAGGCCACCAACTCGGTGATCTGGCGGATCGGCCTGTTCTACCTCGTTTCGATCTTCATCGTTGTGGCCCTGGTGCCATGGAACGACCCGGTTCTGGCCAGCGTCGGTTCCTACCAGACCGTACTTGAGCGCATGGGTATCCCGAACGCCAAGATGATCGTCGATATCGTGGTTCTGGTTGCGGTGACCAGCTGTCTGAACTCGGCGCTGTACACCTCGTCGCGCATGCTGTTCTCCCTCGGCAAGCGTGGTGACGCCCCGGTCATGTCGACCCGCACCAACAAGAGCGGCACCCCTTACTGGGCGGTGATGCTGTCCACTGGCGCGGCGTTCCTGTGCACCTTCGCCAACTACGTGGCCCCGGCTGCGGTGTTCGAGTTCCTGCTGGCCAGTTCCGGCGCCATCGCGCTGCTGGTGTATCTGGTGATCGCGATTTCGCAACTGCGCATGCGTAAACAACGCATGGCTCGCGGCGAGAAAATCGTCTTCAGCATGTGGCTGTTCCCGGGCCTGACCTACGCGGTGATCGCCTTCATCGTGGCAGCCCTGACCATCATGCTGTTCCAGGACGCCCACCGCGTGGAAATCCTCGCGACCGGCCTGCTGAGTCTGGTGGTTGTGGCGACCGGCCTGTTGGTGGCTCGTCGTCGGAAAATGGAAAACCGTGGTGCGGCAGTTCTGAACTGATCCGCAACGCATAACGCAAAACGGCCGCTGTCAGTGATGACAAGCGGCCGTTTTTGTTACTGCGAGCGGTTTATTCGCTCTTCTCTTCCTGCGCTTCCACCGACTGACCGTAAGTGTCCAGCGCAATCCCGAAATCGCTGATGAACTCCGGTTCGCTCAGCCACGCCTGGGCGGTCTCGCGATCCATGCCGTCGGCCCACATGCGGTAGTCGATCAACATGTCGGCGGCCAGGTGAGTGGCGGCCATGCCTTCGTTCTCGGCGTTTTCCATGTCCAGCAGATCAGGATGATCGACGATTATAAACGCCAGCTCACGCAGCAGCGTCAGCAGCATTTCATTGCGGCTGACGGCTTCGGCGTCGCGCATCTTGCTGAACATCGCCAAGGTGTATTCCGGGATCGGCTCGGCCAGATGGCCAAGGTCATCGTCCTGCGCCAGGGGTTTGCGACCGACCATGCGGATCTGCTTGGCTTTGGCCTTGGCGCGTTTGGCGCGTTTCTGTTGCTTGTTCAGGGATGCCATGGGAACTCAGTTTTTCTGTTGGGTTTGTGCGGCGATTGCGTCGGACGCGGCCACATAGTCTTTCTGGAAATCCGGCGATTCGATCCACGCCAGAGCGCCAGCCTCGTCAGTCTCGGTGGACCACTGGCGGTACTCGATCAGCGCGGCGAGGATGAAGTCCATTGCGCCTTCTTCGCCTTCCTGCTCGTACACCAGTTCCAGCAGCGGGTCTTCGAGGAACGCGGTGCACAGGGCCTGCTGGCTGATCTTCTCGGCGTCGATCATTTTCTTGAACAGTTCGGTGAGGTCCACTGATTCGAAATCGATGCGGTCGTCGTTCGGGTCCAGCTCGACCGGCGCTTCCGCACGTTTGGTGCGGTTCTGCTTGGCCTTGGTCTTGGCCCGGGCGGCGCGTTTTTGCTGCTTGTTGGCGGAAGCCATGGTGTGTGTTCCGTGGTGCGTTAAAGGGCTTGGCTGCGTGGGATCTTGCGCCCCGGTGTGTCGGAGGCCAGTTCGCCGGTCTGCAGCCAGGTCAGAGCGATGGGCCATAGTGTGGCTTGGTATGCGCTGCGAAAAAAGGCGAAATGTCCGACTTGCTGTTCGCCGATGTCCTGCGGCTCGATTCGCAGGTGGGTCTTTTGCGCATTGTGGAAGTAAGCCAGCAGGCGTTCGATGGCGGGAATCGTGCCGTAGGGATCGTCGCTGATGCTGATTGCCAGGGCTTTGGCCCGGACGTTGGCGAAGGGCAGGTTGCGGATCGTTCTACCGCTCGGGCGCCGCTCATAACGCGCGGCCGGCGTGCTCCAGTCGCGCACCACGCCGGCGGGCGTATCTTCCAGCCAGCCAAGTCGTTTGCCCGGAAAATATCCACAGAGCAGCGTGACCAGCGGCATCAGCAGATGCCATTTGCCGAACATCCGCCAGCGGTGCCCGGGCGCGTAATCGCGCCAATAAGCGAATTGCGCGCCGACCGTCACCAGTCGTCGGATTACCTGTCCGGAGGCCCCCAGGCCTGCTGCGCAGCCACCGAAGCTGTGCCCGACCACATCGATAGGCTGACCGGGAAACTCTCGCTGCGCGCGTTTGAGCATCGCCTCGAAATCCAGCGCGCCCCAATCCGTCCACGAAGCCTGCAAATGCCGCATCGACTTCGGCTGCGACTCGCCAATGCCCCGGTAGTCGTAAATGATCACGTCGAACCCATTGGCGAACAGATACGCCGCGAAGCGCGTGTAGTGACGGCAGCGCACGGATGTGGCGGCGTTGATGATCACCACCGGGCGTTGTGGGTCCGGTGAGGCGTGACGCCAGGTGAAACCGCCGAGCAGATAGCCGTCGGCGGCGGGCTCGTGGAAGGGCTCGCTTTCAATGTCGGATGCTTGGCCAAATGGAGGCGGCGCACTTTGTAGGTTCATGGGTTTCGAGCCTGGTTAGGACGGGTCGAGAATGAACTTCAGGCGGGATGTAACGCAATGACTGGTACGCAGTGCGTACCGGATTGACGGTTCGAGGCAATCGCCAATTCGTGACGCAGTGCGTCATGAATTGGCTGGGAAATACTTCAGTAGTCCTTTTCGCATTCAAAACAACTCCCAATCGTTCTAAAACCCACCCCGCAAGACAAAATCTAAAAAGAGGTAACGATTGGGCTCCGCGAGAGCCCGGGAGTCGTCCTCATGAAACGCGTTCTTTCATTCGTGCTGCCCGTTGCCGCTGCGGCGGTGCTGCTGTTTCCGATCATGGCGCAGGCTGCGAGTCTGGAGCCGATCGACAGTTCCGCTGTGCAGGTTCAGCAGCAAGAGCAAAACGGTGTTCGCTATCTGGCCGGCGGGATTGGTGAAGATGAATCGAAAGCCATTCAGCAATCCGCGGGCTACAACCTGCATATGACGTTCGCCGTCGGCATGCAAAACCAATACACCGCCGATGTCGATGTGATGATTCAAAAAGCACCCGGCCAGACCGTGCTGACGCTGAGTCAAACCGGGCCATTGGTGTACGTGCAGTTACCGCCCGGCAAATACACGGTCGTCGCGACGCGCAATGGTGAAACGCGCCGGGATGCGGCGGAAATTGGCGGCGGTGCTGCGCGCAATCTGGTGTTCCACTGGAACGACAACAGCTAGCGTTGCTGACGGTCGCGCCGGGATGGCGCGACCGTTGCCGTGCGGCCCAGCCAGATCGATACCCAGGCGGCGCCCGACAGAAAGAGGGCGAGGAGGCAATGCGCGGCGACGGCAAACCAGAAGCTGCTGGGTTGTGTGGTCAACGAATACACGGCGAAGCGTTTGCCGCGTGCCATGTTGCCGATGCGCCCCTGAATCAGGCCGTCCACGGTTTCATAGGCGATCAGGCCGATGCACAGGATCAGCACCAGGCCGAGCGCGATCATCAGCCAGTCGGTACGTTTTACGGGCGGCGCGGGATGGGGCAGGGGAACGCGGGTTCTTTTCTGGTTCATCGCGGGATGACCCTCTTCCGTAAGGGTTATGCAACGTATCGCGAATTTCGGCCTGCAAGAAGGGCGGGATCGGGCCGTCATCAAATCGCAGGCATAAAAAAACCCTGAATCTTGCGATTCAGGGTTTTCGGTATTTGGTGCCCAGAGACGGAATCGAACCGCCGACACGGGGATTTTCAATCCCCTGCTCTACCGACTGAGCTATCTGGGCAACGGGGCGCATTAAAAGGGTTTTTCGGATTTACGTCAACGAATTTTTTAAAATTTCTTAAATTAATTCCGTCGCTTACGATCCGACCCCCGATTTCGCGGGGTTTACTCTGCAGGCGGAACGTAGCCTTCGGCCTGAGCGTATTCCTCGCCGGAGAAGTACTTGTCCATTTCGCCCTGAAGAAATTTGCGGTCTTCGGCGTTCATCATGTTCAGGCGTTTTTCGTTGATCAGCAGGGTCTGGTGTTTCTGCCAGTCCGCCCAGGCCTTGGCCGAGACGTGTTCGAAAATATCCTGGCCCTTGGCACCCGGGTACGGTGGGCGCTCCAGACCTTCGAGTTGTTCTTTGTACTTGCGGCACATTACGGTGCGGGTCATGTCGACTCTCCTGCATTCAAGACGGCGGCCGCGCGTTCGAGCAAGGTCTTTACCGGGGCGGCGAGGCCCAGGCGCGGCGGGGTGGCGAGGTTATACCAGAGCCAGTCGGCCTCGGCCACGTGACCGCCGGCTTCCTGAACCTGAACCAGCCAGGGTTCGATGGACAGCTGGAAGTGGCTGAAGGTGTGGACAAGGCTCGGCAGCGCCTGCTGCTCGCCCAGTTCCAGCGAGTGCTGCGCGGCGAGGTGTTGCAGGTCGTCGAGGTCGTCGAGTTCCGGCAGGCTCCACAAACCGCCCCACAATCCGCTGGACGGGCGGCGATAAAGCAAAATCGCGCCATCCTCGTTGGCCAGCAGCGGCATCAGCGTGCGCTTCTGCGGGATGGCTTTGCGCGGCTTGGGGATCGGATAGCGTGTCTCCAGGCCCAGCATGTGCGCTTCGCAGCCCTTTTCCAGCGGACACAGCAGGCAGCTCGGCTTGCTGCGGGTGCAGAGCGTGGCGCCCAGATCCATCATCGCCTGGGTGTAGGCGTTGACCCGATCCTGCGGCGTGAAGCGCTCGGCGTTGGCCCACAGTTGCTTGGCGACCTTCGGCTCGCCGGGATAGCCCTCCTGCGCGGTAAAGCGCGCCAGCACCCGTTTGACGTTGCCGTCGAGGATCGGCGCGCGCAGGCCCATGCTGATGCTGGCGATCGCGCCGGCGGTGGACAGGCCGATGCCTGGCAGCTCGGTGAGTTTCTCGACATCCCGGGGAAACTCGCCGCCGTACTGGCTGACGACGATCTTCGCGGTCTTCTGCAGATTGCGCGCGCGGGTGTAGTAACCCAGCCCCGTCCACAGGTGCAGCACTTCGTCTTCCGGCGCTGCGGCCAGGGCTTCGACCGTCGGCAGTGCGGCCATGAACCGGTCGAAGTAATTGAGCACGGTGCTGACCTGGGTCTGCTGCAACATGATCTCGGACACCCACACCCGATATGGGTTGATGTTCTGTTGCCAGGGCAAGTCATGGCGACCGTGGCGGTCGAACCATTCCAGTACCGCCGTGGAAAACTGCTCTGCTCTCATCGCTTGAACAGCCCCTTCAATGCGTTTTTCAGTTCCGGGCTGACTTTATCACCCAGTTTTTCGTCGATTTTTTCGCTGAGCTTGTCGCCGGCCAGTTTGCTCGCGACCTGGCCCATGCGTTCGTTGTCCACGCGGCAGGCCTTGGCGCCCAGTTCCAGTGGGCCACGGCAACGCAGCGGCCATTCGATGCCGACGAATTTGTCGCCGACCTGGCAGGCCGGATCCGGCATGGCGCTGGTGTCGCCTTCGACGATGATGCCGACGCGGTAGTCCATGCCCAGCACCCTAAGGTCGATATCGCCGTCACCGTTGACGCTCATGCCGGGGATGCGCACTTTCAGATCCGGGTTGCTGGCCAAGCCGTTGCGGAAGGTCAGGTTGCCCTTGAGCTCCTGGAACGGTGTGTCCTTGCCGCGCGGCTCGCCGCTCAGGGATTTACGGTTGAGGGTGGCGATGCCCTTGCACAGTTGCTGCTCAAGGTTGGCGTTGAGCAGCACGCCGTTGTTGATCACGAAACTGGCGTTGCCGTTGAGGGTTTCGATCAGCGCCTGCTGGCTGTTGCCGCTGCCGGTGACGGTGCTGGTGAGATTGACCAGACCCTTGACCGGCGGGTTCTTGCCCTGGCTTTCGAGGATTTTCTCCACTGGCACGCGGTTGATCCGGGTTTGCAGGTTCAGCACCGGCGCGTTCTGGCGCACGTCCAGTGTGCCCTTGGCTTCGAAGTCGCCGTTGTACAGCTCGCCGCGCAGGTTCTCCAGAGTCAGCAGGCCGCCCTGGCCGGTCGCTTTCAGTGCGGCGTTCTGGATCGGCAATTTGTCGAGGGTCAACTGGCCGAAGGTCAGGTCAGCGTTCACGTCGAGCTTGCTCAGGCGCTCGACCGGGAACAGGCGCTCGGTGCTCCAAGCGCTTTTGCTCGGTTTCTCCGGCAGCGGTGTGCTGCCGGCACCCGCCATCGCATCGGCCTCGGTACTGGCGACTTCGGCCTGACGAACCTGAGTGGCGTTATTGGCTTTTTCCGATTTCGGCGGCAGGTAGCGGTCGACGTTGAAGGTGTCGGCCTTGAGGACCGCCCGCAGCGATTGTTTGGCGAAATCCTCGACGGCGATGCGGCCACTGAAACTGCTGTCGTCGAGTTTCAGGTTGATGTTGTCCAGCGCCAGGCTGGTCGGCGTCGCGGCGACACGGCTGACCAGTTCAACCTTGCTCAGGCTGCCTTCGGCCATGGCTGGCAGGGTCTGGCCGATGCTGTCGACGAATTTCGCCAGGTCGAACTGGGCGATGGAAATCCCGCCGCTGATCTGTGGGGTCTTGTCCAGGTCGTTGGCCTTCAGCTCGCCGAGGGCACGCAACTGATTGACCGACAGTTTGATGCCGGTCCATTCGGCGACGTTGGCGGCCTTGTCCAGCAACAGTTGGCCCTGGGCGGCAAAGGTCACGGTCTTGCCTTGCAGCGGATCGCCGGCGACTTCGCCGGACAGCTTCAGGTCTTCGAACTTGTAGCGTTGCAGGGCGCGCTCGAAGCGCAGCTCGCCGTTGAGCTCGGTGCGCACCCGCAGCACTGGCTGGTTGGTGCCGAGGAACGCGGTGGCCTTGACCGGGATGTTGGTTGAATCGTGAACCGCGCCGGTGCTCAACTGGATGCTTTCGGCGCTGAATTGCTTGCCGGTCAGCTCGTCGTTGTATTCCACACGGGCGTTGTTGACGGTCAGGCTGTCGATGTCGAGGCGGATCGGCTGGGCCGGTTTTTCCACCGGGGCCGGTGTTGCTGGAGAGGCTTCCCCAGCGGTCGCAGGCGGTGTGCTGCCGGCGGGAGCCGGCACCTTGCCGATGTCTTCCCAGTTACCGTGACCATTCTTGTCACGGTTCAGACGCAGGTTCAGGCCTTCGACACGCACGTCGCTCATCTGCACTTCGCGGCGCAGCAGCGGCAGCACGCGCACGGACAGGCCGAGCATCTGCAGGTCGGCGAACGGTTCGGCAGGTTTGGCCAGGGTCGCGACGCTGGCCTCGTGCAGTTCCAGGCCGAGCCACGGGAACAGGCTCCAGCCGATGTCGCCATTGAGCGTCAGCTCGATGTGGGCCTTGTCGCGGGCAATCTGGCGGATCTCGTCTTTGTAGTCGTTGGGATCAAACAGGTGGGTCAGGGCGAAGCCCGCCGCCACAATGATCAGCAACAGCCCGAGAAGTACCAGACCCAGGATTTTGCCGAACGCTTTCATGGGCGAGTCCTTGTAAGTAGTCGAATTCGTAATTTAGCCGGGGAGTATAGCGCTGCATCAACCCGCGCTGTTGCGGTGTCCCGTACAGCCTGCTGAACCGTGATGTACAGCGCTTCGACAACGATCGGCATCGGGGTTCCCCGGCGTCATGAGATCAGATGACTCAAAAAAGGTGATATCAGTTTGGTTTTTCTGTCACGTGCAAATGGTAACCTTCGCCCGTTCGTCCGCCCATCTGCGACTTAACGTCGCGCTTTCAAGGAGCTTCACCCGTAAAAAACGGTCATGCCTGCGTGCATAAAGGCCGGGGTGGGCAGTGGCTGGCGAACCATACTAATAATTGGGGGATACACAATGAGCACGACCATTACGGCGGACGGCCTCAAAGCCGATCAGCCCGGGTTCCTGTCCAAGGAACGCATCATCGCCAAGCCCGGTTTCAACCGTTGGCTGGTTCCACCGGCCGCTCTGGCCATTCACCTGTGCATCGGCATGGCCTACGGCTTCTCGGTGTTCTGGTTGCCGCTGTCCAAGGCACTGGGCGTCACCGCTCCGGTGGCTTGCGCACCGGACATGAGCTTCATCGCACAAGTCTTCTCGTCGCAATGTGACTGGCCGATCTCCATGCTCGGCTGGATCTACACCCTGTTCTTCATCTTCCTCGGCTGCTCGGCAGCGATCTGGGGTGGCTGGCTTGAACACGCAGGACCACGCAAGGCCGGCGTTGTATCGGCATTGTGCTGGTGCGGCGGTCTGCTGATTTCTGCGCTGGGTATCTATACCCACCAGATCTGGCTGATGTGGATCGGCTCCGGTGTGATCGGCGGTATCGGTCTGGGTCTGGGCTACATCTCGCCGGTCTCGACCCTGATCAAGTGGTTCCCGGACAAGCGCGGCATGGCGACCGGCATGGCGATCATGGGCTTCGGCGGTGGCGCGATGGTTGGTGCACCACTGGCGACCGCTCTGATGAGCCATTTCGCTTCGCCGACTGGCGTGGGCGTGTGGCAGAGCTTCGTGGCTATGGCGGCGATCTACTTCGTGTTCATGATCGGTGGCGCGCTGGCTTACCGCGTACCGCCAACCGGCTGGAAGCCTGAAGGCTGGACCGCGCCAGCGAAAAAAGCCTCGAACGCGATGATCACCCACCGTCACGTTCACGTGAATGTGGCGTGGAAAACCCCGCAATTCCGCCTGGTGTGGCTGGTGCTGTGCCTGAACGTGTCTGCCGGTATCGGCATCCTCGGCATGGCTTCGCCACTGTTGCAGGAAGTGTTCGGTGGCAAGCTGCTGGGCAACGATCTGCCGTTCGGTCAGCTGGATGCCGGTCAACTGGCTTCCATCGCAGCGATTGCGGCCGGTTTCACCGGTCTGCTGAGCCTGTTCAACATCGGCGGTCGCTTCTTCTGGGCGTCGTTCTCGGACTACCTGGGCCGCAAGAACACTTACTTCGTGTTCTTCGCACTGGGCTTTGCGCTGTACGCACTGATCCCGAACCTCGGTCACCTGGGCAACGTTGCGCTGTTCGTGGCGGCGTTCTGCATCATCCTGTCGATGTACGGCGGCGGTTTCGCGACCGTGCCGGCGTATCTGGCCGACCTGTTCGGTACGCAGATGGTCGGCGCGATCCACGGTCGTCTGCTGACGGCCTGGGCTGCCGCTGGCGTGCTGGGTCCGGTGCTGGTGAACTACCTGCGTGAGTATCAGCTGAGCATCGGCGTTGAACGCGCCGCCGCTTACGACATCACCCTGTACATCCTCGCCGGCCTGCTGGTGCTGGGCTTCCTGTGCAACCTGCTGGTGCGCCCGGTGGCGGACAAGTACTTCATGACCGACGCCGAACTGGCTGCCGAACAGGCGCTGGGTCACGACAAGGGTGCTGATGGCAGCACCGTGCTGGAGTGGAAAGCCGCGCCGGGCAGCAAGCCGCTGGCGATCGCTGCGTGGCTGGTGGTGGGAATTCCGTTGGCGTGGGGTGTGTGGGTGACCCTGCAGAAGACGGCGGTTCTGTTCCACTAAGTAACCGTTAAAACGCAGAACCCCTGTGGGAGCGGGCTTGCCCGCTCCCACATTTGTTTCCGGGTGCCTGTAATGGCTTGTATGGACATGTCTACCCGCGACAGCCGGGGCTTCTATCCGTCTGCCATATCACCTCTCGTGTTTCTGTTTCGGCCCCGCGCCCCTATAATGGCTGCCTTTTTCGCCCAATGATTTTGCGGAGCTGGTGATGGCCGAACGTAAGGCGTCTGTCGAGCGCGACACTCTGGAAACCCAGATCAAAGCCTCGATCAACCTTGATGGCACCGGAAAGGCCCGATTCGATATCGGTGTTCCTTTTCTTGAGCACATGCTGGATCAGATCGCCCGTCACGGGTTGATCGACCTGGATATCCAATGCAAGGGCGATCTGCATATCGACGACCACCACACGGTGGAAGACGTCGGTATCACCCTCGGCCAGGCCTTCGCGCAAGCCATTGGCGACAAGAAAGGCATCCGTCGCTACGGCCACGCCTACGTGCCGCTCGATGAAGCGCTGTCGCGCGTGGTGATCGACTTCTCCGGCCGGCCGGGCCTGCAGATGCACGTGCCGTACACCCGCGCCACCGTTGGCGGCTTCGACGTCGACCTGTTCCAGGAATTCTTCCAGGGCTTCGTCAACCACGCACTGGTCAGTCTGCACATCGACAACCTGCGCGGCACCAACACCCACCACCAGATCGAAACCGTGTTCAAGGCTTTCGGCCGCGCGCTGCGCATGGCCGTCGAGCTGGACGAGCGCATGGCCGGCCAGATGCCTTCGACCAAGGGCGTCCTGTAATGCAGACGGTTGCAGTTATCGACTACGGCATGGGCAACCTGCACTCGGTGGCCAAGGCCCTCGAGCACGTCGGTGCCGGCAAGGTGCTGATCACCAGCGATGCGGCAGTGATCCGCGAAGCCGACCGCGTGGTGTTCCCCGGTGTCGGCGCGATTCGCGATTGCATGGCGGAGATCCGTCGCCTCGGTTTCGATTCGCTGGTGCGTGAAGTCAGCCAGGATCGTCCGTTCCTCGGCATTTGCGTCGGCATGCAAGCCTTGCTCGACAGCAGCGAAGAGAACGACGGTGTCGACTGCATCGGCCTGTTCCCGGGCGCGGTGAAGTTCTTCGGCAAAGACCTGCATGAAGACGGCGAGCACCTGAAAGTCCCGCACATGGGCTGGAACGAAGTGAAGCAGGCGGTGGATCACCCGCTGTGGCACAACATTCCGGACCTGGCGCGTTTCTACTTCGTGCACAGCTACTACATCGCCGCCGGTAACCCGCGGCAGGTGGTCGGCAGCGGTCATTACGGCGTCGATTTCGCTGCGGCGCTGGCCGAAGGTTCGCGTTTCGCCGTGCAGTTCCACCCGGAGAAGAGCCATACCCATGGCCTGCAATTGCTGCAGAACTTCGCGGCGTGGGACGGTCGCTGGTAAATGGCCGTCAAGAAATCCAAGCCGCCGATCCTGACCCTCACTCCCGAGCAGGAGAGCGAGGCCAACCGCAAGATTCAGCGGTTCATGGAGGATCGTTTCGAACTGGACCTGGGTTCGTTCGAGGCGGCGGAAATTCTTGAGCTGTTTACCCGCGAAATTGCTCCGCACTATTACAACAGGGCGATTTTCGATGTGCAGACCCACCTCAAGGAGCGGTTTGAAAGCATCGAAAGCGACCTGTGGGCGCTCGAGAAAAACTGATTTCCGAGCCAAGCTGAACATTCAAATTTGAAGGTTTGCCAGATGCTGATTATTCCCGCTATCGATCTTAAAGACGGTGCCTGCGTACGTCTGCGCCAGGGCCGCATGGAAGATTCCACAGTGTTCTCCGATGACCCGGTGAGCATGGCTGCCAAGTGGGTGGAAGGCGGTTGCCGTCGTCTGCATCTGGTCGACCTGAACGGGGCTTTCGAAGGCCAGCCGGTCAACGGCGAAGTGGTGACCGCGATCGCCAAGCGCTACCCGACCCTGCCGATCCAGATCGGCGGCGGCATTCGTTCGCTGGAAACCATCGAGCACTACGTCAAGGCTGGCGTGAGCTACGTGATCATCGGCACCAAAGCGGTGAAGGATCCGGCGTTTGTCGCTGAAGCCTGCCGCGCGTTCCCGGGCAAGATCATCGTCGGTCTGGATGCCAAGGACGGTTTTGTCGCCACCGATGGCTGGGCTGAAATCAGCACCGTGCAAGTTATCGACCTGGCCAAGCAGTTCGAAGCCGACGGCGTGTCCTCGATCGTTTATACCGACATCGCCAAAGACGGCATGATGCAGGGCTGCAACGTTCCGTTCACCGCCGCGCTGGCGGCTGCCACGAAGATCCCGGTGATCGCTTCCGGCGGCATTCACAACCTCGGTGACATCAAGTCGCTGCTCGACGCCAAGGTGCCAGGCATCATCGGCGCCATCACCGGCCGGGCGATCTACGAAGGCACTCTCGACGTCGCCGAAGCGCAAGCTTTCTGCGACTCGTACCAAGGCTGAGGACTGACCATGGCGCTGGCCAAACGCATCATCCCTTGCCTGGACGTGGACAACGGCCGGGTCGTCAAAGGTGTGAAGTTCGAGAACATCCGTGACGCCGGCGATCCGGTGGAAATCGCCCGTCGCTACGACGAGCAGGGTGCCGACGAGATTACTTTTCTCGACATCACCGCCAGCGTCGATGGCCGTGACACCACGCTGCACACCGTCGAGCGCATGGCCAGCCAGGTGTTCATCCCGCTGACCGTCGGCGGTGGCGTGCGGACCGTGCAGGACATTCGCAACCTGCTCAATGCCGGTGCGGACAAGGTGTCGATCAACACCGCTGCCGTGTTCAACCCGGAATTCGTCGGCGAAGCGGCGCAGCATTTCGGCTCGCAATGCATCGTTGTCGCCATCGACGCGAAGAAGGTCTCCGGCCCGGGCGAAACCCCGCGCTGGGAGATCTTTACCCATGGCGGCCGCAAGCCGACCGGCCTCGACGCGGTCGAGTGGGCGAAGAAAATGGAAGGCCTGGGTGCCGGTGAAATCCTCCTGACCAGTATGGATCAGGACGGCATGAAAAACGGTTTCGACCTCGGCGTGACCCGCGCCATCAGCGATGCGCTGGGTATTCCGGTGATCGCGTCCGGCGGCGTCGGCAACCTGCAGCATCTGGCTGACGGCATTCTTGAAGGTCACGCCAGCGCGGTGCTGGCGGCGAGTATTTTCCACTTCGGCGAATACACGGTTCAAGAAGCCAAGGCTTACATGTCTAAACGCGGCATCGTAATGCGTTAAACATCCATACAGGCCAGTGGACAGCATGGCGTACCCAAGGCACTCTTGGGCACGCCATGGATTTCGGTAGCCCGACATGATCAAACGCCTGCTTCTCGCCCTCGCCAGTGCCTCCGTGTTGTTGATCAACACCGGCCACGCCGAGGAAAGTCCCGACACCGATCTGGTGCTCCTCACCGAAAACTTCCCGCCGTACAACATGGCGAAGAACGGCAAGAATTTCGCCCAGGATGAAAACATCAACGGCATCGCCACGGACATCGTGCGCGAGATGTTCAAGCGTGCCGGCATCACTTACAGCCTGACCCTGCGCTTCCCCTGGGAGCGGGTCTACAAGCTGGCGCTGGAAAATCCCGGTTACGGTGCGTTCGTCATGGCGCGGCTGCCGGATCGCGAAAAGCTCTTCAAATGGGTCGGCCCGATCGGCCCGGACGACTGGGTCATGTTGGCCAAGGCCGACAGCAAGATCACCCTCGAAACCCTCAATGATGCGCGCAAGTACAAGATCGGCGCCTACAAGGGTGATGCGATTGCCGAGACTTTGACCAAACAGGGGCTGAAGCCGGTGGTGGTGCTGCGTGATCAGGACAACGCCAGGAAACTCGTCAGCGGTCAGATCGATCTGTGGGCCACCGGCGATCCTGCCGGCCGTTATCTGGCACGGCAGGATGGCGTGACCGGGTTGAAAACCGTACTGCGCTTCAACAGTGCCGAACTGTATCTGGCACTGAACAAAGACGTGCCCGATGCAACGGTTGCCCGGTTGCAGGCCGAGCTGGATCAGATGCGCAAGGACGGTGTGGTCGATGAGATCATGGGACGGTATTTGTAGCGACTTCTTCCTCTGTCGTCGGCTGAGGGGCGAAACCGATATTGTCGCGGTCACTGTCTGAATGGCCTTCGCTTGATGGCGGCTCTGTCGCCAGTTGCGGAGTGAAGGTCAGCGTGCTGTCGCTGTCTGGCGGATACTCGGTCAGGTAAAGGCTTTCATCATCGGTGTAACCCACGCTCACTGCTACATGAGTGCCGTCTGCGCGCCTCAACGTATAGATACTTTGTATTTGATAGACCGCCACGGCCTTGTGTTTGGCAGCCATGGCGACGATGTCCAGTGGGCGCGATTCATCCCAGCCGCTGGCTGATGTCTCGCAGTAGGTAAAGTCTTTGTACAGATGTGCCGAGAAGCGGATGGCAGGTGGGGCGCTCGAAGGCAGCGCTGACCACGCTGTCGAGAACTCGATAGCGGTGAGGCGGCTGAAAATCTGCTGCATCTGCGAGTTCTGGACGCGAACCGCTTTCCATTTGAAAGGCCGCGGCAGATCACTGGTGTTGTGGCCGTGCCCCACCAGGACATATTGATCCGAGCGTTCCAGACGGTAGAACGGGGAAGTGGACAACTGCTCGCCCGCAGACAGTTGATCGTTTACCGCGAACCATGGAATTCGCACGGTCTGTGTGACCTTGGCCGGTGCCAGTTCCGGAGGGGCCCCATACCCCGACAGTTCAGGCGCCTCGGGTGCAGGTATTGACTGTCGGGGAAGCTGCATTCGCAACGCATGGACGATGGCATTCACAGGTTTGGAGTGGCTCTGGACTCCGAAGAACGTGCCCGCTGCAAAGTGGATTTCACCCGCAGCAGCCTGCGCAGGTTCAATGTCCCAGGCGCTGAAGTTCTGCCTGGCGCCACTGCCTTTGTCATCCCAGATCAAATCGCCAACGGTTGCGGGCATGACCAGATCTTCCCGGACACAGCGGATCGCATTGAGTAATGGCTTGTCGCGACCGTTGGAGCAGACAAGCCCCATGGCCACATAACCGGGAGGAGGGATCGGGCGCCATACCGTGCAGTCGGCGGCGGCTCCGGAGTTGGCGTCCTTCCAGACTCTTTCGTAGTCCGTGGGCGGGCTGAGTGCGTTGCTCCGGGAGGGGGCATCGCCTTGCGGCTCGCCTTCACGGACGACGGCCACGATTCTGTTTCCATTGACGTTTTCGTATCCGGTCACGGCCACATCCCCCAACGGGAAATACCCCGGTAGCAGATCGGGGGCGGGAGCCGGGCGCCAAAAACTGCCAACCGCGGAACCGGAGCCGCGGCTGTCCCAGATCCGGTGGAATTCGCTGGTGAAATTGATCAGCAGATTGCCGAACCGGATCGGTTCCATTCGCTGCGCAGATAATGTGTTGCTGTCGATGCCTGTCATAGTCAGTCCTGAAGTTTGCAAGGCGACCCACAAGAGTCGCTAACCATTACAGGGGTGACTATCCAGACGCGGGCGAGTCGTCAGGCAATAACTATGTGTAGCGGTTGTATCAGGGCATTTATCGGTAGACACCGTTTTTGCCGTGTGCGGCCGTGGCGCGATTGCTGCGCACACTGATCATCTGCTTGATGTCGATCCACTCGATGCCTTGGGCTTTCAACTTTGGCAGCTCCCGTTCCAGCACCGCGAGTGTCTGTGGATAAGGGTGCCCGATCATCACGGCTGAACCCTGTTTGTGCGCCAGGCTGATTGCCGTCTGCAATTGAATCAGGATCGCCGCTTCGGTGCGCACGTCATCGAGAAACACATCCCGTGAAACGCTCGCCAGATCGATCTTCTGTGCCTGCTGCGCGGCGACAGTCTGGGCGCTGGTCCGGCTGTCGACGAAGAACTTGTGGCGGCGCTGCAACTCGCCCATCAACCAGGCCATGGCCACCGGCTGCGCAGTCATGCGACTGCCCATGTGGTTGTTGATGCCGGCGGTGTAGGGGACCATTTTGAACGCGGCACTCAGCCGTTTTTCGAGTTCTTCGATGGGCAGTTCGGGATGCCAGGCGAACGGGCCAGTGGCCGGGTCCATCGGCATGTGCAGGATCACGACCTTGCCGGCGCGATGGGCCTCGCGGGCAAACTCGGTGGCGTGCGGGGTGTCGGGCATGATCGCGGTCGTGACCGGCCCGGGCAGGGCCAGCACCCGGCGATCCCGGGGCAGGTTCTGCCCCAGGTCGTCGATGATCAGTGTCAGGTAGGCTTTTTGAGGTGTGGGTCTGGCAGGTTCTGCATGAGCAGCACCCGCCAGACAGCACAGCAGGACAAAGACCAAACGCAAGGACATCCTCAACGGCCGGACGTGATGCTCAGGCCTTTGAGCAGGCTCAGGGCCTGGGCCAACTGGTAATCGTCATCCTGCGGCATCGCCTTGGCTTTGCCGCCAGAGCCGGTCGGTTTGTCCGCGCCGCCGTTGCCGTTGCCCAGGTGACCTTGCAGATCGGCTTCCTTGAAGTAGTCGCTGTCCGCCTCGTTGGTGATCTTGGCGCGGCGCACTTCGATGTCCGGGACGATGCCCTGGGCCTGGATCGAGCGGCCGTTCGGCGTGAAGTACAGCGCCGTGGTGATCTTCAGCGCGCGGTCGTTGTTCAGCGGCAGCACGGTCTGTACCGAGCCCTTGCCGAAACTGGTGGTGCCCATGACCACGGCGCGTTTCTGATCCTGCAGGGCGCCGGCGACGATTTCCGAGGCCGAGGCACTGCCACCGTTGATCAGCACGACCATCGGCACGGCTTCGCTTTCGTCCTTGCCGGTGGCGGAGAAGCGCAGTTCGGAGTTGGCGATCCGGCCCTTGGTGTAGACGATCAGGCCTTTGGTGATGAAGTGGTCGACCACTTCCACCGCCGCCTGCAGTACGCCACCCGGGTTGTTGCGCAGGTCGAGGATGATGCCGTTGAGCTTCTTGCCGTTGTCCTTGCGCAGCTTGGCCAGGGCCTTGGAGACCTCTTCGCCGGTCTTGACCTGGAACTGAGTGATGCGGATCAGGCCGTAGCCCGACTCCAGCAGTTGCGCCTTGACGCTCTTCACCTGGATCACGGCGCGAGCCAGGGTTACATCGAACGGCGTGCCGCCGTCGCGCACCAGGGTCAGGGTGATCTTCTGGCCGATCTTGCCGCGCATCTTGTCCACGGCTTCGGTCATGGTCTGGCCGCGGGTCGGCGCGCCGTTGATCTTGACGATGAAGTCGCCGGCCTGGATGCCGGCCTTCGACGCCGGAGTGTCATCGATCGGCGACACGACCTTGATGAAGCCGTCCTCGGCGCCGACTTCGATGCCCAGGCCACCGAATTCACCGCTGGTGCTTTCCTGCAACTCGGCAAAGTCTTCAGGGCCCAGGTAGGCGGAGTGCGGATCGAGGTTGCTGAGCATGCCCTTGATCGCGTTTTCCAGCAGGGTCTTGTCGTCCACCGGCTCGACATAGGCGGCCTTGATCCGGTCCATGACCTCGGCAAAGGTGCGCAGCTCTTCCAGCGGCAACGGCGCCTTGGAAGTCGCGGCAGTACCTGCCGGAGCGACGGCCGGAGCCGGTTGAGCGGCAAACGCCAGAGGCGCGCCGATCACCAGGGCGATCGTCAGGGCCAGCGAGGTAAGGCGGGACAAATGCAGCATGTCGAACGAACTCCTGAATTAGATGGCGTGCTTATCCTTGCGCACGGCACCATTGCGCCGGATCACTCGGGTGACCCTGCTGACGAATTGCGAAATACAGCGCTGGTGTGTCCTGGCCGCCACTGTTACCCACAGTGGAGATGGACTCACCGGCTTTTACCACGTCACCCGCCGACTTGAGCAGCGTCTGGTTGTGACCGTAAAGACTCAGAAAACCGTTGCCGTGATCGAGGATCACCAATAGCCCGGCACCGCGCAACCAGTCGGCAAACACCACGCGCCCGCCATGTACGGCGTGCACCTGGCTGCCGGCGGAGGCGCTGATCATCACGCCGTCCCACTTTGTACGGGCATCGTCGCCACGGGTTTCGCCGAAGCGTGCCAGCAGTCGACCATCAACCGGCCATGGAAGTTTTCCCCGGGTGGCAGCAAAAGGGCCGCCGAACGTCTCGCCGCTGCTGGAAACCAGCGCGCCAGGTGTGGGTCTGGCTTGTTTTCGCGGGGCGTCGCTGGTATCCGAGTCCGCATCGGCACGGGCCTGGGCCTCACGCAAACGCTTTTTTTCGGCTTCCTGCTGGGCGATGAGCGCTTTCTGTCGCGCTTCTTCTGCCTCACGGGCCTGGCGGGCCAGGGTTTCTTCAATGGTTTTAAGGACTTTAGACAGGTCTGCCTGGTCCTGCTCGCGGGCGGCCAGTTTCTGGTCCCGGGCTTTCACGTCGTCATTGAGTTTGGCAAGGGCCTGCTGGCGCTCCTTGCGGACCTTGTCGAGCGCTTCGCGCTGAGTGTCGAGATCGCTTTGCTGCACCAGCAATTGCGCCTGCTGCAAGCCGATGTCCTTTTCGACATTGGCCAGTTGGCGCAGGGTTTCGTTGAAGCTTTTCAGCTGTTCCAGGCGAGCCTGGCTCAGGTAGTCGTAATAGGTGAGGGTGCGGGCGAATTTCTCGGGATTCTGCTGGTTGAGCAGCAGCTTGAGGTATTCCTGGCGACCGTTCTGGTAGGCGGCGCGGGCCTGGATGGCGATCAGTCGCTGCTGTTCAGTGCGCGCGCTCTGGAGTTTTTTTTTCTCCGCATCGAGCCGCTGCAGCTCGGATTCGCTCTTCTTCAGCTCTTTCTGCAGGGCTTCGACCTGTTTCTCGAGCTTGCCCATCTCGGTTTCGGTGCCCTTGAGCTCCTTTTGCACGCCGGATTTTTCTTCCTGGAGCTTGCCCAGCAGTTTTTTCAGCTCGGCGATGTCCTGGCGCGTGGCGTCCAGTTGCTGTTGGGTTTGCGCGCGCTCATCCGCGAAGGCCGGTTGAAGCAGGCATGTCAGAGCGAGGGCGATCAGGACGCGAAGCATAGAGGCGGGCGGCACCAGGGTAAGGGACGGTCTAGTATGCCCGCCCGACGCAGCAAAAAAAACGCCTCAAAGCCAACTGCTTTGAGGCGTTCGTCATAAAAAGCCGTTTCAGGCTGATTACAGGGCGTTTTTGATATCAGACCAGAATCGAAGTGCCAGTCATTTCCGCCGGTTTTTCCAGACCCAGCAGTTTCAGCATGGTCGGCGCCACGTCCGCCAGCACGCCGCCTTCGCGGACTTTCAGATCGCGCTTGCCGACATAAATGAACGGTACCGGCTCGGTGGTGTGTGCGGTGTGCGCTTGCCCGGTGGATTCGTCAGCCATCTGCTCGACGTTACCGTGGTCGGCGGTGATCAGCGCTTCACCGCCGACTTTTTCCAGAGCCTCGACGATGCGGCCTACGCAGGTGTCCAGGCATTCCACGGCTTTCACCGCGGCTTCGAACACGCCGCTATGGCCGACCATGTCGCCGTTGGCGTAGTTGACCACGATCACGTCGTAACGCTGGTTCTCGATGGCCTCGACGATGCGGTCGGTGACTTCCGGCGCGCTCATTTCCGGCTGCAAGTCATAGGTGGCGACTTTCGGCGACGGGATCAGGATGCGCTCTTCGCCCGGGAACGGTTCTTCGCGGCCACCGGAGAAGAAGAAGGTCACGTGGGCGTATTTCTCGGTTTCGGCGATGCGCAGCTGGGTCTTGCCGTTTTTCGCCAGGTAGTCGCCGAGCACGTTTTCCAGGCTGCCCGGGGCAAAGGCTGCGGGAGCCGGAATGCTGGCGGCATATTGAGTCAGGCCCACGTACTGCACGTTTGGCTGGCGTGCGCGTTCGAACTCCTTGAAACCGTCTTCGACAAACACACGGCTCAGCTCGCGGGCGCGGTCGGCGCGGAAGTTCATGAACACCACGGCGTCGCCGTCTTCGACTGTCACCGGCTCACCGATGCTGGTGGCCTTGACGAATTCGTCGCTCTCGCCACGGGCGTAAGCGGCTTCCAGACCTTCCTGGGCGGTGGCGGCGTTGAATTCGCCCTTGCCGTCGACGATCAGGTTATAGGCCTGAGCCACGCGATCCCAACGGTTGTCGCGGTCCATGGCGTAGTAGCGGCCGATCAGGCTGGCGATGCGGCCCTTGCCGAGGGCCTGGAAGGTCGCGTCGAGCAGTTCGATCGACGAGGCAGCGCTTTTCGGCGGCGTGTCACGGCCGTCGAGGAAGGCGTGCAGGTAGATTTTTTCGGCGCCGCGCTTGAAGGCCAGTTCGGCCATGGCGATCAAGTGATCCTGGTGGCTGTGAACCCCGCCGTCCGACAGCAGGCCCATGAAATGCACGGCCTTGCCGGCGGCCACAGCCTTGTCCACGGCGGCGCAGATGGTCGGGTTCTCGAAGAACTCGCCGTCGCGGATCGCTTTGGTCACGCGGGTGAAGTCCTGATACACCACGCGCCCGGCGCCGAGGTTCATGTGGCCGACTTCGGAGTTGCCCATCTGGCCGTCCGGCAGACCGACGTCCATGCCGCTGCCCGAGATCAAGCCGTTCGGTACGGTGGCCCACAGGCGATCCAGCACAGGCTTCTTGGCCGCATAGACGGCGTTGGACTCGGGGCTGTCGCTGTGACCGAAGCCGTCGAGAATCATCAGGACCAAAGGTTTAGGCGTGGTAGTCATGGAATCCACTCGTGGCTAATAAGAAGAGGGCGATGGAAAAGGGAGTTGGAGTTTAAAGCGAAGTTCCGGCGGCGTCACCGCCGGACGGGGTTTGGCCGACCATAGTGGCTGTGTATACTGGCCGACATTTTAACGCCCTGGAACCTCCTTCGATGGTTGCTCACCTGATTGAATTTGCCACTAACCACTACATTCTTGTCGGTATCTTCGTCGTACTGCTGGCTTTGCTGCTGGCGCATACGGTGCAGGGCGGCGGTAAAAGCCTGAGCACGGGCGAGCTGACCGCGCTGGTCAACAAGGAAGCCGGCGTGGTGGTGGACATCCGTCCGAGCAAGGACTACGCCGCCGGTCACATCGTTGGCGCGGTGAACATTCCCCAGGACAAACTGGCCGCCCGCATCGGCGAGCTGGAAAAACACAAGGCCAAGACCATCATTCTGGTCGACGCCCTGGGCCAGACCGCCGGCACCCACGCCCGCGAGCTGATGAAGGCCGGCTTCACCGCCGCCAAGCTGTCCGGCGGGATTTCCAGCTGGAAAGGCGACAACCTGCCGTTGGTGAAGTGACATGAGCGACGTCATCGTCTACTCCAGCGATTACTGCCCTTACTGCTCGCGCGCCAAGTACCTGCTCGCGAACAAAGGCGTGGCCTTCGAAGAGATCAAGGTCGATGGCAAGCCGCAGGTGCGCGCCGCCATGGCCCAGAAGGCCGGACGCACGTCCGTGCCGCAGATCTGGATCGGCGACACCCACGTCGGCGGATGTGATGATTTGTATGCCCTGGAGCGCGCCGGCAAGCTCGACGCGCTGCTCAAGGCCTGAACTGCTGCACCTGCAAACCAAGAACCCTAAAAGACCCAAGATCAGAAAGGATCTGAGATGACTGACCAACAGAACACTGCAGCCAGCGAAGAAGAAACCGCACCGCAATTCTCCTTGCAGCGCATCTACGTACGCGACCTGTCCTTCGAAGCCCCGAAAAGCCCGGCAATCTTCCGCCAGCAGTGGGATCCGGCGGTCGCTCTGGATCTGAACACCCGCCAGAAAGCCCTGGAAGGTGATTTCTACGAAGTCGTGCTGACCCTGTCCGTCACCGTGAAAAACGGTGAAGAAGTGGCCTTCATCGCTGAAGTGCAACAGGCCGGTATCTTCCTGATCAAGAACCTGGACGCGGCTTCCATGAGCCACACCCTGGGTGCGTTCTGCCCGAACATCCTGTTCCCGTACGCTCGCGAAACCCTGGACAGCCTGGTGACCCGCGGTTCGTTCCCGGCCCTGATGCTGGCCCCGGTGAACTTCGACGCCCTGTACGCGCAAGAGCTGCAGCGCATGCAGGAATCCGGCGAGACCCCAACCGTTCAGTAAGCGGTCGATGCAACAACGAAAAAAGCGCCGTTACCGGCGCTTTTTTCTTGGGCGATCGAATGGCGTTACTTGAAGTCGTTCTGCCGCCACGCTTCGTACACGGCCACCGCCACAGTGTTGGACAGGTTCAGGCTGCGGCAGCCTTCGCGCATCGGCAGGCGCAGGCGCTGTTCGCCGGGCAGGGCATCGAGCACTTCCGGCGGCAGGCCACGGCTTTCCGGGCCGAAGATGAACGCATCGCCGGGGACGAACGCGGCATCGTGAAACGGCCGCGAACCCTTGGTGGTGAAGGCGAACAGCCGTGGATGACCGAGGCTTTCCAGGCAGCTGGCGAGGTCGGCGTGGCGCTGCAGAGTGGCATACTCGTGGTAGTCGAGACCGGCGCGGCGCAGGCGCTTGTCGTCCATCTCGAAGCCCAGCGGTTCGATCAAATGCAGGTGGCAGCCGCTGTTGGCGCACAGCCTGATAACGTTGCCGGTGTTCGGCGGAATTTCCGGTTGAAAAAGGATGACGTGAAACATGCACGGCTCCGAAGGTAAAGATGACGCGCATTCTACGCCGCAAGCGGATCCGCGTTCGAAACTATTCCCGCGGGTGATGGCATCGCTGGCGATCGTCGGTGTGATGGTCGGAATGATGATCGGTCGTTTGACCACGCCTGACCCGACCGTCTTGCAGCAGGTCGAGGTGATTGATGATGGTCTGGCGGTCTGGTTCAACAACGAGCCGAAGCTGCACGGCGAGATCGTCGATGGCAGCGTTGCGCTGTTGTTCGGGGCTGAAGGCAAGCCCCAGAAAGGCCAGCTCAAGCTCAACGGCAAGGACGTGAACTGGCGGACGCGTTTGAGTGACGGGGGATTGTTGCTGACGCTGGTGGCGGCGCGGTCGCTGCAGGGCGACTGGGCCGGCCAGGCGGTCGATGACCGCTGGCGGCTGGAGATCCATCTCCGGGAGCAATAAAAGAGGGAATCCCCGGCCTGCCTGTACCAAGGTTCCCGAAACGGGCGGGCTCATCGCATCGCGTTCTGAGCCGGTGTAAAGAAGGAACCCCTGACCTGCCTGTATCAAGGGCCCCAAAAGGGTGGACTCGCTGAGTCCGGTGTAAAGAGGGGAATCCCCGGCCTGCCTGTACCAAGGCCCCCGAAAGGGTGGGTGAATCGAATCACCTGAAGGAGTTATTGCAGGGGGCGTGCCAGTTTTTCTCGTTTTGAAACAAAAAAGCTCGGCACAACGACGAAGGCCCCGTAATACGGGGCCTTCGGCTTTTCACAGGACGGGATTTTCAGCGGTTTACAGTGCGAGACTGAGTCAGTTGCCGTGCCCGATTAAGGGTCACGGTGCCTTGCGGCGGTGCAGGCTGGCGCTGAATCTCAGCCTTCATCGCCCTCATCGTCATCCCCGCCATCGACCTTCATGCCGAGTTCCTTGATCTTGCGGGTCAAGGTGTTCCGGCCCCAGCCCAGCAGCACGGCCGCGTCGCGACGACGTCCGGCGGTGTGCTTCAGTGCTGTCTCGATCATGATTCGCTCGAACGCCGGCACCGCGCTGTCGAGCAGGCTCGACTGACCGCGCGCCAGGGCCTGATCGGCCCACTGTCGCAGCGCCTGTTCCCAGTTGGTGACCGGCGCCGAGTCCTGCGGCAGGCTCAGCAGTTCCGGCGGCAGGTCGCTGATGTGCACTTCGCGCCCGGAGGCCATTACGGTGATCCAGCGGCAGGTGTTTTCCAGCTGCCGCACGTTGCCTGGCCACGGCAGGTTCTTCAGGTATTCCTCGGTCTCGCTTTTCAGCAGCTTCGGCTCCACCGCCAGCTCTTGCGCGGCGCGGCTGAGGAAGTGCTTGGCCAGGGTCGGGATGTCTTCGCGACGGTCCGACAGGCGAGGGATGTGGATGCGGATCACGTTGAGGCGGTGGAACAAGTCCTCACGGAATTTCCCGGCGTGAACCAGGGTTTCCAGATTCTGGTGCGTTGCGGCGATGATCCGCACATCGACTTTGACCGGCACGTGCCCGCCAACGCGATAGAACTCGCCATCGGCCAGCACCCGCAGCAGGCGAGTCTGGGTGTCCGCCGGCATGTCGCCGATTTCATCGAGGAACAGCGTGCCGCCGTCGGCCTGTTCGAAACGGCCACGACGCAGGTTGGCCGCACCGGTGAACGCGCCTTTTTCATGGCCGAACAGCTCGGATTCCATCAGGTCTTTCGGAATCGCCGCCATGTTCAGCGCGATGAACGGCGAGGCCGCGCGCGGGCTGTGGCGGTGCAGGGCGTGGGCCACCAGTTCTTTACCGGTGCCGGATTCGCCGTTGATCAGCACGGTGATGTTGGAGTGGCTCAGGCGCCCGATGGCGCGAAACACTTCCTGCATCGCCGGCGCTTCGCCGATGATTTCCGGGGTGCGGGTCAGCGCTGGCGCGACTTCCAGACCTTGCTGTTCCTGGGCGTGCTGATTGGCGCGCTTGACCAGCGACACGGCTTCGTCGACGTCGAACGGCTTGGGCAGGTATTCGAACGCGCCACCCTGATAGGAGGCGACAGCGCTGTCCAGATCGGAATGAGCGGTCATGATGATCACCGGCAGCCGCGGGTGCTGCTCGCGGATCCGTGCCAGCAGGTCCAGGCCACTGGCGCCGGGCATGCGGATGTCGGAGATGATCACGTCCGGCTGCTGGCGCGCGAGGCGGCTCATCACGCCATCGGCACTGTCGAAGCTCTGGGTGGTCATGCCTTCCTGTTGCAGGGCTTTTTCCAGAACCCAACGGATAGAACGGTCGTCATCGACGATCCACACGGTTTCACTACGGCTCATGTCGATGTGGCTCCTTGTTCCAGTGGCAGAAAGATCGAGAACGTGGTGTGGCCTGGATGGCTGTCACACTCGATCAGGCCCTGGTGCTGGCTGATGATGTTCTGGGTGATGGCCAGGCCCAGCCCGGTACCGTCCGGACGGCCGCTGACCATGGGAAAGAAGATGGTTTCCTGGAGTTCCGCAGGAATGCCCGGGCCGTTGTCGATGATCTCGATCTTGGTCACCAGGCGATGGCGGACGTGGCCGATGGTGAACTGGCGCATGGCGCGGGTGCGCAGGCTGATGCGGCCCAGGCGCAGTTCGTTCTGGCTGCTGATGGCCTGCATCGCGTTGCGCACGATGTTCAGCACCGCCTGAATCATTTGTTCCCGGTCGATCAGGACGTCTGGAATGCTCGGGTCGTAATCGCGCACCAGCGTGATGCAGCCCTGGCTTTCGGCCTCGACCAGTTGGCAGACCCGCTCCAGCACTTCGTGTACGTTGCACAGGGCCAGCGACGGCAATTTGTTCGAGCCGAGCATGCGGTCGACCAGATTGCGCAGGCGGTCGGCCTCTTCGATGATCACGTTGGTGTAGTCGCGCAGGCTGTCTTCCGGCAGTTCCCGGGCCAGCAACTGCGCGGCACCACGGATGCCGCCCAGCGGATTCTTGATCTCGTGGGCCAGGCCGCGCACCAGCATCTTGCTGGTTTCCTGTTTCGACAGTTGCGCCTCTTCCTTGGTGATCCGCAGCAGGCGGTCACGGGGATGGACTTCCAGCAGGAGCAGGGTCGCGCCGTTGCTGAGGATCGGCGTCACCGCGTAATCCACGGTCAGGGTCTGGCCGGTGAGGGCGGTGAGCATCGCTTCGCGCTTGGTGAACGGGTGCGCCTGCTCCACCGCCTGGCGCAGCGAGTTGAGCGCCTCGGTGGACTCGGTGAACAGCTCGCTGATGAACTGCCCATGGCTGCGCTGACCGCTGATGGCCAGCAGCATCTCCGCCGCCGGGTTCATGTACTCGAGGCGCAATTCGCTGTCGAGCAGGATGGTGGCGGTGGTCAGGTTGTCGAGTAGCAAGCGATGCAGTGCGTCACTGATGGTCATGAGGACCTCTTTTGGAGCATGGCGCGCGCAGGGATACAGCGCTGATGCGAGGAAAATGCAAAAACCAAACCAAGGCTCCGAAAAGAAGCGTTCAACCCCTGAAACGGGCGTTTGACGCTCGTTTGCGTGGCAGTCAAACCGCTCTGGCGGGTACTTTCGAACCAAAATGGGTTGGAATGTGAGTACGGTGCAGCGTATTGCACCAATATAGTGCGCAAAGCTGAACGACGTCAGAAGAAACGCAGGAAAGGATTTTTCGGTTCGGCGGGTTTGTCTTTCAGCGGGCATTCCGGGCGAACGCCGTAGTCGGCGCTGACACACGGTTTGACCTGACGCTTCTGTGCCAGGGAAATGCGCTGCATGTGGAACGGCTGGTTGGCGGTTTTCTCCACGGTCCGGCCTTGGGCGTCGAGGATTTCCACCGACAGGTTGTGGCTGCCACGATCGATGTTGCTCAGCGGGAACACCGGGCTCAGGCCGGGTTCGCCGACGGCCTGGCCATCCAGCAGCAGGCGATACAAATGACCTTTTTGCAGGCCCGGCTCGCTGGTGACGCTGACGATCAGCTCTCCGGCGCTGCTGCGAATGGTCGCGTCCGGCTCGGGGATCAGCACCCGCAGCATGTCGTAGTGGAACAGCGGCGGCTCTGCTGATTTCATCGACGGCTTGACCGGTGCAGTGGCGGTTGGATTCGAGGCCATGCGATTGCTGGTGGCCAGCGGCACACGCTTGGCGTTGCCGCGCGGTTGATCGGTGTAGACGCGATTGCCCTGTGCATCGATGTAAGTGAACACCTCGGCCGATGCGCCAAACGCGATCAGCGACAGGCACAAGGCAATCAATCCTCGCCTCATGGCTTGTGCACCCGCTGCACGGTGAACACCACCGCCGGACTCTGCTGAATGATCGTCTCGCCATTGATCACCTGCACCGCCAGCCGATGCTCGCCCCGGTCGACGTTAACCAGTTGCAGGATCGGCACGTTGCTCGGTTGGCCATAAGGCGCGTCGTCCAGCAGCAGGCGCAATTGATGCGGCGGTTGCAGGCGCGGCTTGATCAGCACGCTGACCGTGAAGGTGCCGTTGTTGGCGCGCAGGGCTTCCTCGGTGGGCAGGCCGGTCAGCTCCAGCACTTCATAGACGTTACGCGCCGGCTCACGAGTGGCCGTATCGGCAGAGGGCGCATTCGGTGCCTGAGGCTGGACGCTGTTGAGCGGCGGCAACGCCACCGGCTGCACCTGCACGCCGTCCGGCGCGTGATCGCTGTAGACCGTGTTGCCGTCGGCGTCGGTGTACTTGTAAATCTGTGCGGCAGCGGGCAGGACGATCAGCAGCAACAGGAGAAAAAAACCACGACCCATGGATTCGACCGATCAACAATGAGATTGGCTTGCAGCATAGGCCAGGGGCGGCGGTAAGCCCAATCGGGACAATATCTGCTCACACAAACCGCTCAGGATTTATTGCGCGGCGCCAGGCGCACCCGTATTTTCGCGGGCGCCGGACAGGACACCTGCCTTGTAGTGCTCGATCAGGACCGGCACACCCTTGGCGTCGACTTCGCGCCATTCGCCTTCCTTTACGTCGTCAACGAAGTTGACGTTGAGGGTGTGGCCATTGTCGAGTCTGGTCACCCAGAGGCCTTGGCGTTTGTCATCGCGATATTCGCCGCGCTCGGTAGTGCCACGAACAGTCAATTCACTCAGGCCGTTGAGTTGGCCGTGGACATAGGTCTGGAATCCGGTGGCGACCCATTCCATGTCGTCGTGGTTGAGAAGCTGCCAACGACCCTCGCGCAAATCATTGTGGAATTCGCCCTCCAGTGTTTGCCCATCCTGGTACAGCGTCCACTGGCCCTCTCGTTTGCCCTCTACGAAATTGCCGGACTCCGAATATTTCTCGTCTTTGGAAGAAGACCACGGACCGACCCGAACGCCCTGCTTGTAGGCACCTTGGGCCGAGAGCGAGCCGGAATCATAAGACACCGATTGGCCGTCTTCGCTGCCGGTGAATTTAGTCGGTTCGGTTTCCCAGGCAATACGCCTCACCCGATAGTTGTAGAGCGTGCGCTTGCCCTCGACGAGCGTCTGGTCGAGCCATCGCCAGAAAGTAACGGTAAGGAACCGGCCGTTTTTTTCCTGATAGGTCTTCTTGAAGAAGTAAGGTTCGTCATCTGGCGTCGGGTCGCTCAGTGGGTCGTAGTACTGGCCGTAAAAGCTCACCAGTTTCCCTTGGCTGAAATCGAGCTGGTCGAATTCCGGTATGCCGGACTCTTCAAGGAAGAGGCTGTAGTTGAGCGGGGTGATTTGGCTCAGAGCCTTCTTGATGGTCAGGGCGTCGAGGTGTTTGCGACCTTCGGCGATGCGGTCCAGCGCCGGCTGCAATCGCGTGACGCGGCTGTAGAGGTGGTCGTTGGCGTTGTATTTGTAGGCGTAGATTTTGTAGCGGTCGTTTTGCCGAAAAAGCACGAAGCGGGTCGGATCCTCACTGTCGAGCGACATGAGAAAAACCGATTCGATGTTCACCTGACCGAACTCATCAAGCAGTTGCGGGCGTTCGCCCGGCGTGTCGCAACGGCAGTAATAGCCTTTGACGCCGTTCGTTTCCTTGATGAACGCCAGAGTCATCGAGCTTTCCTGCAAGCCCTGGATCAGCGGGTGAGCCAGCGGCTTGTCTTCATAGAACTCGGCTGCGCCAGTTGTTGAGCAGGCGAGGCCGGCCATCAGGGCGATAGCCCGTAACCACTTCATGCGAATCCCTTCGTCAAGGCGCCGGTCGTGGCGCGAAAGCGGCGGATTATCCATGGATGAGCGGGCACAAAAAAAGCCTCCCGAAGGAGGCCTTTCTTTGTCACGCCGCGTAGCGCGGCGCTACCGGATCAGCAGCTGTAGTACAGCTCATATTCCAGTGGGTGTACGAAGGTGCGGACCTTGATTTCTTCTTCGGATTTCAGCGCGATGTAAGCGTCGATGAAGTCGTCGGAGAACACGCCGCCCTTGGTCAGGAACGCACGGCCCTTGTCCAGCTCTTCCAGGGCTTCTTTCAGGCTGCCGCAAACTTGCGGGATCTCTTTCGCCTCTTCAGGCGGCAGGTCGTACAGGTTCTTGTCGGCAGCATCGCCTGGGTGGATCTTGTTCTGGATACCGTCCAGACCAGCCATCAGCAGCGCTGCGAAAGCCAGGTACGGGTTGGCAGCCGGATCCGGGAAGCGGGCTTCGATACGACGGCCTTTAGGGCTGTTGACGTAAGGAATACGGATCGAGGCGGAACGGTTGCGAGCCGAGTAGGCCAGCATCACTGGAGCTTCGAAGCCTGGCACCAGACGCTTGTAGGAGTTGGTGGCCGGGTTGGTGAAGCCGTTCAGGGCCTTACCGTGCTTGATGATGCCGCCGATGAAGTACAGGGCGGTGTCGGACAGGCCGGCATAGCCTTCACCCGCGAAGGTGTTCTTGCCATCTTTGGAGATGGACATGTGAACGTGCATGCCCGAACCGTTGTCGCCGTACAGAGGCTTCGGCATGAAGGTCGCGGTACGGCCGTAGGCGTCGGCAACGTTGTGGACAACGTATTTCAGGGTCTGGGTTTCGTCGGCTTTCTTCACCAGGGTGTTGAACTTGACGCCGATTTCGTTCTGGCCGGCAGTTGCCACTTCGTGGTGGTGAACTTCAACGGTCAGGCCCATTTCTTCCAGTGCGTTGCACATGGAGGTACGGATTTCGTGGTCGTGGTCGAACGGCGGAACCGGGAAGTAGCCACCTTTCACGCCTGGACGGTGGCCTTTGTTGCCGCCTTCCACGTCCTGGTCGGACATCCACGAGCCTTGCTCGGAGTAGATCTTGAACATCGAACCGGAGATGTCGGACTTGAACTTCACTTCGTCGAAGATGAAGAACTCAGGCTCTGGACCGGCGAATACGGTGTCACCGATACCGGTGGTCTTCAGGTATTCCTCGGCGCGGCGGGCGATGGCGCGCGGGTCGCGATCGTAACCTTGCATGGTCGAAGGTTCGATGATGTCGCAGACCAGGATCAGGGTCGGCTCTTCGGTGAACGGGTCCAGAACGGCGGTTTCGTCGTCCGGCAGCAGGATCATGTCGGAGGCTTCGATGCCTTTCCAGCCAGCGATGGAGGAACCGTCGAACATCTTGCCAACTTCGAAGAAGTCGTCTTCCAGCGCATCGCGAGCCGGCATGGTCACGTGGTGCTGAGTGCCTTTGGTGTCCGTGAAGCGCAGATCAATCCACTTGACGTCATGATCTTTGATGAGTTGAACCGACTTCGACATAGTGTCCTCCGGGTGAATTAGGGCGGGTAGTGGATGCCCTTAATAGTGGTGATGCCGGCGCGAATACTCTGCCAAGGCAACCTGCCTCACAAGGGAGCAAATTGCATGCCAGTGCCCCAGCATGGGTTTTTTGCCCCAAATTCACGCTTCTGAAGGTCTAAAGCGCCTTAAAGGCGAAAATCTCGCCCTTTAATGTAGCGCTCAAATCGAAAAATGACCCGTTTTGGTGCGCGCAAAACCTTCTGCACATTAACTGGTTAAACCTTGAGCAATTTCCGCTATAATCCGCGCCCCCCTTTTTCGGCTGGCCCTGCGCGCGCTGTTTTCATGAAACTAATCGTAAAAGTCTTCCCCGAGATCACCATCAAAAGCCGACCTGTCCGGACGAAATTCATCCGCCAGCTGGCCAAGAACATCCGCACCGTGCTCCGCGACCTGGACCCGGCCGTGGTGGTGAACGGTGTGTGGGACAACCTCGAGCTGGAAACCCGCGTCACCGACCCCAAGGCCCTGAAAGAGATGGGCGAACGCCTGACCTGCATGCCGGGCATCGCGCACTTTCTGCAGATCGACGAGTACCCGCTGGGCGACTTCGACGACATCACCGAGAAGTGCAAGCAGCACTATGGCGATGCGCTGGCCGGGAAGATCTTCTCGGTGCGCTGCAAGCGTGCGGGCAAGCATGCGTTCAGCTCGATGGACGTCGAAAAATACGTCGGCAGCAAGCTGCGCCGTGAGTGCGGCGCTGCCGGAATCGACCTGAAGCAGCCGGAGATCGAAGTCCGCATCGAAGTTCGCGACAAACGGTTGTTCGTGATCCACAGCCAGCACAATGGCATCGGCGGCTATCCGCTCGGTGCGCTGGAACAGACGCTGGTACTGATGTCCGGCGGGTTTGACTCGACGGTGGCCGCGTACCAGATCCTGCGCCGCGGCCTGATGACGCATTTCTGCTTCTTCAATCTGGGCGGTCGTGCCCACGAATTGGGCGTGATGGAAGTCGCGCATTTCATCTGGAAGAAGTACGGCAGCTCGCAACGCGTGCTATTTGTCAGTGTTCCGTTCGAAGAAGTGCTGGGCGAAATTCTCGGCAAGGTCGACGACAGTCATATGGGCGTCGTGTTGAAGCGTATGATGTTGCGCGCAGCGTCGAGCATTGCCGAACGCCTGCACATCGATGCGCTGGTCACCGGCGAAGCGATTTCCCAGGTGTCGAGCCAGACGTTGCCGAACCTGTCGGTCATCGATTGCGTCACCGACAAACTGGTGCTGCGACCGCTGATCGTCGCCCACAAGCAGGACATCATCGACACGGCCGACCAGATCGGTACCGGTGACTTCGCCCGGCACATGCCGGAATACTGCGGCGTCATCTCGGTCAACCCGAAGACCGCCGCCAAGCGTGGCCGGGTCGAGCACGAAGAGCAGGAATTCGACATGGCGGTGCTCGAGCGTGCGCTCGCAAACGCCAGACTGGTGCCGATCGATCGGGTGATCGACGAATTGGGCCAGGATTTGCAGATCGAAGAAGTCAGCGAAGCACTGGCCGGTCAGATCGTCATCGACATCCGCCACCCGGATGCCGCCGAGGATGACCCGCTGGAACTCGCCGGCATAGAGGTACAGACGATGCCGTTCTACGCAGTGAACGCTCGTTTCAAGGAACTGGACCCTACTCGCCAGTACCTGCTGTATTGCGACAAAGGCGTGATGAGTCGCCTGCATGCTCACCATTTGCTCAGTGAGGGGCATGCCAATGTGCGCGTTTATCGACCGAGCTAAGTGCCCGGGGCTGTTTGCCTGTGGCCTGCGTCACCGGCCCCCCGACACCGCCGTCAAGCTGTAACGGCCATGCCGGACACTACTGTCAATCGCTGCCAAGACTTGTCAGCAAACCGAATCCTCTGATCGAGATACACAAGTGATCGAAAATCTACGCAACATCGCCATCATTGCCCACGTTGACCATGGTAAGACCACCCTGGTAGACAAACTCCTGCGTCAATCCGGCACCCTGGAGCGCAACGAGCTCAACGACGAGCGCGTGATGGACTCCAACGACCAGGAAAAAGAGCGCGGCATTACCATTCTGGCGAAAAACACCGCCATCAACTGGAACGGCTACCACATCAACATCGTGGACACCCCGGGCCACGCCGACTTCGGCGGCGAAGTCGAGCGCGTAATGTCCATGGTTGACTCCGTGCTGCTGCTGGTCGACGCTCAAGACGGCCCTATGCCGCAAACCCGTTTCGTGACCAAGAAGGCTTTCGAAGCCGGCCTGCGTCCAATCGTGGTCATCAACAAGGTTGACCGTCCGGGCGCGCGTCCTGACTGGGTTCTGGACCAGATCTTCGATCTGTTCGACAACCTGGGCGCTACCGAAGAACAACTGGACTTCCAGGTTGTTTACGCTTCGGCCCTGAACGGCATCGCCGGTCTGGACCACACCGCCATGGGCGAAGACATGACCGCGCTGTACCAGGCGGTAGTCGACCACGTTCCGCCTCCGGCTGTTGACCGTGACGGTCCGTTCCAGATGCAGATCTCCGCTCTGGACTACAACAGCTTCCTGGGTGTTATCGGTGTTGGCCGTATCGCTCGTGGTCGCGTCAAGCCGAACACTCCGGTTGTCGCTATCAGCGCCGACGGCAAGCGCCGCAACGGTCGTATCCTGAAGCTGATGGGTCACCACGGTCTGCACCGCGTTGACGTTGAAGAAGCAGCAGCCGGCGACATCGTCTGCATCAGCGGTTTCGACGAGCTGTTCATCTCCGACACCCTGTGCGACATCAACAACGTCGAGGCGATGAAGCCGCTGACCGTTGACGAGCCAACCGTTTCCATGACCTTCCAGGTAAACGACTCGCCATTCTGCGGTAAAGAAGGCAAGTTCGTGACCTCCCGTAACATCAAGGATCGTCTGGACAAAGAGCTGCTGTACAACGTTGCACTGCGCGTTGAAGAAGGCGACTCGGCTGACAAGTTCAAGGTTTCCGGCCGTGGTGAGCTGCACCTCTCGGTACTGATCGAAACCATGCGTCGCGAAGGCTTCGAGCTGGCCCTGGGCCGTCCTGAAGTGATCATCCGTGAAGTTGACGGCGTGAAGCAGGAACCGTTCGAAAACGTGACCATCGACATCCCTGAAGAATCCCAGGGCAAGGTCATGGAAGAAATGGGTCTGCGTAAAGGCGACCTGAGCAACATGGTGCCGGATGGCAAGGGCCGTGTTCGTCTGGAATACAACATCCCTGCTCGCGGTCTGATCGGTTTCCGTAACCAGTTCCTGACCCTGACCAACGGTGCTGGCATCCTGACCTCGATCTTCGACCGTTACGCTCCAGTGAAGTCGGGCCACATGTCCGGCCGTCAGAACGGCGTTCTGGTTTCGGTTGAAACCGGCAAGGCACTGACCTACTCCCTGGAAACCCTGCAGGCTCGTGGCAAGCTGTTCGTAGAACACGGCCAGGAGATCTACAACGGTCAGATCGTTGGTCAGAACTCCCGCGACAACGACCTGGGTGTGAACCCGACCAAAGGCAAGAAGCTCGACAACATGCGTGCTTCGGGTAAAGACGAAACCATCGCTCTGGTCCCACCTGTTCGCTTCACCCTGGAACAGGCTCTGGAATACATCCAGGAAGACGAGCTGTGCGAAGTCACTCCTAAGTCCATCCGTCTTCGCAAGAAGATCCTGGACGAAAGCGAGCGTACCCGCGCTGCCAAGAAAGCCAAGGCATAAGATTTAGCCAAGGCTGAAAAAAACGCCCCCGGTCGAGAGACCGGGGGCGTTTTTGTTTGTCCGGGGAAAAGTGCTGAACCTCAAAAGCCCCCTCACCCTAACCCTCTCCCGGAGGGAGAGGGGACCGATTGGGGGATGCTCAAGAAGTACGCCGACCTGATCGGGATTTACCGAATCCATAATCGACTGGTTGTTTCAGGTCGATGTATGACGCAAGACGACCTCGGTCGGCTCCCTCTCCCTCCGGGAGAGGGCTGGGGTGAGGGGGCGAGGTTCGAGGGTTGGAGTGAGGGTCGGCTTTTAGAAGCGCTCGATCGACCGCGAATTCTGCACCCGCTCCACTTCCTTCGGTTTGTACGCGCAATAGCCAGGGCGCGGGCCGATCTTCGGGTGGTTGCGGCAGGTGTCCGGGCGCTTGTCATAAATGGTGCACAGGCGGCTCTTGCGATCCAGGTAGTAGCAATCGTTGTTGCTCATGCGCTGCAGGGTGAAGATCCCGGACTTCTGGTTGAAGCGCTCGACCAGCCCTTCCTTTTGCAGACGCTTGGCGATGTTCTTCGGCGGGTCGCCCAGTTCGAACTCGTCGACCACGCCGATGCGTACCAGGTCCTTGATCTTGACCTCGACCGGCAGCGTGCAGCAGCTGGAAACGCACGAGCCGCACATCGGGGCCGAATATTTGGCCCAGGTATCGAGACGGTCGATCTCGGCGGCGGCGATCAGGTTGGGCTTCATCATCGGTGTTTACCAGGCGTGTGCGTCAGGGCGCGCGATCATACCGGGACTGGTGGATTTTTGAACAACCTTTCGCCAGATTTTTTCTTTATGCACCCGCATCGTCCGACAATTCGGCACGGCCCCTGCATTCATTGAGGCATTCGCCAGAGTATTGCCGGTCGATCTCACACTCTCGGTAAAAACTGCCGAACCAGAGCCCTTACCGTCGGTCAGACCGTCTAGGCTCTGACAACTCCCCGCTCGCTCGAGGTCCTATCGATGACTCAAGAACCACTAGTTCGCGAAGCAGAGGTGGCCGCATTCCGCGACGCCGTCCTGACCAAACTCACCTACGCGGTGGGCAAAGACCCGGATCACGCCTTCGACCATGACTGGTTCGAAGCCATCGCCCTGGCGGCGCGCGATCACATGGTCGAGCACTGGATGGACCACACCCGGCAGATCTACCGCAAAGGCCAGAAGCGGGTGTATTACCTCTCGCTGGAATTCCTCATCGGCCGTCTGCTGTACGACAGCCTGAGCAACCTCGGCCTGCTGGACGTCGCCCGTGAAGCGCTGACCGAACTGGGCGTCGATCTGGAGCGCATCCGCATCCTCGAGCCGGATGCGGCGCTGGGCAACGGTGGCCTCGGACGGCTGGCGGCGTGCTTCATGGAAAGCATGTCGACCCTCGGCATCGCCGGCCACGGCTACGGTATTCGTTATGAACACGGGCTGTTCCGTCAGGCCATCGTCGACGGTTGGCAACAGGAGCAGACCGAGCACTGGCTGGATTTCGGCAACCCCTGGGAGTTCGAGCGGCCGGAGGTGGTCTATCCGATCGGCTTTGGCGGCAGCGTCGAGACTGTCACCGATGCCAGCGGCAAGTCCCGGCAAGTCTGGCACCCGGCGGAAACTGTCCGGGCGATTGCCTACGACACCCCGGTGGTCGGCTGGCGCGGGGCGAGCGTCAATACCTTGCGCCTGTGGCGGGCCCGAGCGATGGAAGACTTGCACCTGGAGCGCTTCAACGCCGGCGACCACCTGGGCGCCGTCGCCGAAGTGGCCCGGGCCGAAAGTATTTCCCGCGTGCTCTACCCGGCGGACAGCACCGAAGCGGGCCAGGAACTGCGCCTGCGTCAGGAGTATTTCTTCGTCGCCGCGTCGCTGCAGGATTTGCTGCGCCGTCATCGCAACATGCACACCTCGGTGCTGACCCTCGGCGACCACGCGGCGATCCAGCTTAACGACACGCACCCCTCGATTGCCGTCGCCGAACTGATGCGCCAACTGGTCGACGTCTACGACGTGGCCTGGGACGCTGCGTGGCAAGTCACCGTCGACACGCTGTCGTACACCAACCACACGCTGTTGCCCGAAGCGCTGGAAACCTGGCCGGTGGGGCTGATGGAACGCATGCTGCCGCGGCACATGCAGATCATTTACCTGATCAACGCCCAGCATATCGATTCGCTGCGGGCCAAGGGCATCCACGATTTCGACGTGCTGCGCGCGGTGTCGCTGATCGAGGAAGACAACGGGCGCCGGGTGCGCATGGGCAACCTCGCGTTCCTCGGTTCCCACAGCGTCAACGGCGTGTCCGGGCTGCACACGCAACTGATGCGCAAAACCGTGTTCGCTGAACTGCACAAGCTGTATCCGGAGCGGATCAACAACAAGACCAACGGCATCACCTTCCGCCGCTGGCTGTACCAGGCCAACCCGGAGTTGACCTCGATGCTGGTCGATGCCCTTGGCCCGGATGTTCTGGATAACCCCGAACAGCGTCTGCTCGATCTTGAACCGTTCGCCGAGAAACCCGCCTTCCGTAAAGCCTTCGCCGAGCAACGGCTGCACAGCAAAAAAGCCCTCGCCTATCTGATCCATGAACGGCTGGGGATCGCGGTCAACCCGGCGGCGATGTTCGACGTGCAGGTCAAACGGATCCACGAATACAAACGCCAGCTGCTCAACCTGATGCACACCGTCGCGCTGTATCAGGCGATCCGTGCCGAGCCGGAAATCGACTGGGTGCCACGGGTGAAAATCTTCGCCGGCAAGGCTGCGGCGAGTTATCACCAGGCCAAGCTGATCATCAAACTGACCAACGACATCGCCCGGGTGGTGAACAACGACCCGACCGTACGTGGCCTGCTCAAAGTGGTGTTCCTGCCCAACTACAACGTCAGCCTGGCGGAAAGCATCATTCCGGCGGCGGACCTGTCGGAGCAGATCTCCACCGCCGGTTTCGAGGCCTCGGGCACCAGCAACATGAAGTTCGGCCTGAACGGTGCGCTGACCATCGGCACCCTCGACGGCGCCAACGTGGAAATGTGCGAAAACATCGGCGCCGAGCACATGTTCATCTTCGGTCTCAGTGCCCAGCAGGTCGAGGCGCGCAAGCAGAACCACGAGTTCAGCGCGGTGCCGGACATTGCCGCGTCCCATCGCCTCAACGATGTGTTGCAGGCGATCCGCAGCGGGGTGTTCTCGCCGGACGACACGTCGCGCTACACCGGGCTGATCGATTCGCTGGTGGATTACGACCGGTTCTTCGTCTGCGCCGATTTCGACTCCTACTGGGAGGCGCAGATGCGTGTCGATGCGCATTGGCACGACGCCAACAACTGGTGGCGTTCGGCGGTGCTGAACACCTCGCGTATGGGCTGGTTCTCGTCCGACCGGACGATCCGCGAGTACGCCACGGATATCTGGAAGGCACTGGAGTAACTTTTAGCGACAAATGTGCGCCCGGCCCCACGATTGTTGGGCCGGGCCGATATACTGAGCCTTGGTTCCGCCCCGCCACGGGGCTGCTCAGGGATATCGACCATGCAATGGATGTTCATGTTGATCGGGCTGCTGCTCGGCTGGCTGCTCGACGAGTCGTTCAGCGATGCGCTGTTGGGCGCGCTGCTGGGGCTCGCCATCGGGCAGGCGATGCGCATTGCCCGGCTCGGTTCGCAGGCTGCCGAGCAACAGCGTCAGCTGGATCACGCGAAGATTGCGTTGCAGGGCGTCGAACAGCGACTGTTTCTGCTGGAGGGCGCTCCGGCGCATTCGCCAGCGCCGCCGAGTGTCGCGCCGGCCAGCGAAACGATCGTTGAACCCGTCACGGTATTTGAACAACCCTCTGCCGCAGAACCCGAGCTGGTCTGGGAACTGCCACCCGAACTCGAACCTGTTGCTGTCGCCGCCAGCGAATCCAGCCAGCCGCTGCCGGTCGATGTCTGGCGTCTGGACGCCGTTACGCCTGAACCTGAACCCCGACAACCCGCCGAACCTCGTGGCCCGAACCTTATCGAACGCGGCATCAGCGCTGCGCGCAACTGGCTGTTCGGTGGCAACACCGTGCTGCGGGTCGGTGTGGTGCTGTTGTTCTTCGGTCTGGCGTTCCTGCTGCGCTACGCCACCGAAGGCATGGTGGTGCCGATCGAATTGCGTTACGCCGGAGTTGCGGCGGCAGCACTGGGCTTGCTGGCGCTGGGCTGGTGGTTGCGCCATCGCAACAACAGCTACGCCTTGATGCTGCAAGGCACCGGGATCGCGGTGCTGTACCTGACGGTGTTTGCGGCGATGCGTCTGCATCCGCTGCTCGATCCGTCTGCCGCGCTGGGATTGCTGGTGGCAGTGACGGTGTTTTCGGCCATTCTGGCCATCACCCAGGATTCCCTCGCTCTAGCCTGCGTCGCCGCACTGGGCGGTTTCGCCGCGCCGATTCTGACCTCCACCGGCGCCGGCAACCACGTCGCGCTATTCAGTTATTTCGCGCTGCTCAACGCCGGCATTCTGGCCATCGCCTGGTTCAAGGCCTGGCGCCTGCTCAACCTGATCGGCTTCGTTGGGACCTTCGGCATCGGTTTCGCCTGGGGCCTGCGTTCGTACACGCCGGAACTGCTGTGGAGCACCGAACCGTTCCTGATTCTGTTCTTCCTGATGTACCTGGCCATCGGCCTGCTGTTCGCCCGACGCAAGTTGCTGGACATGCCGGACGCCCCGGCGGACGACGATCGCGAGGCGCTGCTGCACTGGTCGGCGCGCAAGGGCGATTACGTCGACGGGACGATGCTGTTCGGCCCGCCGCTGGTGGGTTTCGGCCTGCAATTCGCGCTGGTGCAGCATCTGGAATTCGCTGCCGCGTTCAGTGCGCTGGCGCTGGGCATGATCTACATGGCCCTGGCCAAAGTGCTGATGGGCGGCCGGGCGTTGTTGCTGGGTGAGACTTGCCTGGCGCTTGGGGTGATTTTCGCCAGCCTGGCGATTCCGCTGGGGCTGGATGCACGCTGGACATCTGCCGCGTGGGCGGTGGAGGGTGCGGGGATTTTCTGGCTGGGCTTGCGCCAGCAACGGCCGTTGGCCCGGGCTTTCGCATTGCTGTTGCAACTGGGTTCGGCGCTGGCGTTTCTCAGCCAGTTGCGCGTCGGCGAAAGCAGCCTGCTCGACGGTGCGCCGTTGGGCGCATTAATGCTCGGCGCGGCGTTGCTGTTCAGCTTCTATCAATTGCGCAAGGCGTCGCCGGAGCAAACTTCACCTTGGGAGCGTCAGGGTTTGCCGGTGCTGGCGTGCCTGGGGCTGACCTTCCTGTATCTGCTGGCGTCGCTGTTCTTCTTCATTCAGGGCACGGCGATCAGTTGGGCATTGGCCGGGCTGGCGACCTTGTTCGTCGGCTTGCGCCTGCAATCGCGCACGTTCCTGTTCACCGCGTTTGCCGTGCAGTTGCTTGGCGGGGCGTTATTCCTGTTGCGCCTGCAAGGGGCGGGCGAGGATTCGGCGGCCGTTTTCAGCGCCGGCTGGAGCGGTCTGCTCAGCGCCTCGCTGATCGGTCTGGCGCTGATCGCCGGCATGCTGCTGGCGGCGCGTGACGAGATGGTGCGCAGCGATGTGCGGCTGCTGCGCGGTTTGTCGGTGGTGCTGCTGGCGGGGCTGGTACTGATCAATCTGGCGGTGTTGTTCGTGCTGCCGTGGCAAACCGCGAGTGCCGTTTGGGCGGCCAGTGGCTTGCTGATCATCTGGCTCAGTCTGTACCTCAAGCAGCGCGTGAGTTTTGTGTTCGGTCTGCTGTTGCAACTGATCGGCGGCGCGGCGTTTCTGCTCGCCGGTCCCGAGCTGCTCGGGCTGCTGTCCAGCGAGGGGCTGCGACCGCTGGCCCATGGCGGATTCTGGACGCCACTGGTGCTGGGCCTGGCGGCGATGATCGGAGCGTGGCGCCTGCAACTTGGCAATCATGCCTCGGCGTTCGATGTGCTGAGTCTGCAGCGACTTTCGGAAGTGTTGCTGGTGTGGGGCGCCGGTTGGTGGGCGCTGGCGTGGGTCAGCGAAGTGCTGCGGTTTGCGCCGCAGAATCTCCAGGCGACGCTGTTGCTGCTGGTGGCCGCGCTGAGCGTCGCGTTGTGGACGTTGTTGGCCTTGCGTCTGAAATGGCCTTCGCTCGGGTTGCTCTGCACCGTGCTGATTCCGGCGGCCGGACTTGTGTTGCTCGGCGCGTGGCACTCGCGTTATCACCCGGCGGCGGATTTCGGCTGGCTGGTGTGGGCGGCGGTGTTCGTTGTGCATTTCATCAGCCTGCGACGTCTGGCACCGATGCTGCCGGCGCGGGCCTTGAGCACGGCGCATGTGCTCGGTTGCTGGCTGCTGATCGGCGTGCTGGCGCTGGAATTGCGCTACGGCCTGCTGCTGTTGTCCGAGCAATACAACGCCTGGCGCTGGCTGGGCTGGGCGATTCTGCCGAGTTTGTATCTGTTGCTGATGGCCGCACCGCGTCAGTGGCCATGGCCGGTGGCAGCGTTCCCTCGTGAATATCGCCTGTACGCGGCGGCGCCGCTGGCGGTGTTGATGCTGGTCTGGTTCTGGCTGGCCAATGGCGTCAGCGATGGCAATGCCGAACCGTTGCCTTATGTGCCGCTGCTCAACCCGCTGGAGTTGGGTCTGCTGTTTGCGCTGTTCGGTGTTTACGTCTGGTCGCGCAGCGCCGTAGCCGAGCTGTCGATCCGCCAGGATTACGCGGCATACGCTACGCAACTGATTGCCGGCGTTTCGCTGTTCGCGTTCTGCACTGCGCTGGTGACCCGCGCCGCGCACCATTGGGCGGGGATTCCGTTCGAACTCGATCTGCTGCTCGAATCGATGCTGGTGCAGGCCGGTCTGTCCATCGTCTGGACGCTGATGGCGCTGGGTCTGATGATCGGCGGGCACCTGCGTCATCGCCGCGAAGTGTGGCTGATCGGCGCGGCGCTGATTGCGCTGGTGGTGGCCAAACTGATTTTTGTCGAATTGAGCAACCGTGGCGGACTGGCCCGGATCGTCTCGTTCATCGGCGTCGGCGTTTTGTTGCTGGTGGTGGGCTACTTTGCGCCGCTGCCGCCCAAACGCGTTGACGCTGCACCGGCGGCGGACAAACCGGCCCCGGAAACCGAAGGAGTGTCGTCTTGAGTCGCAAGCTTAATTTCGGGTGGCTGTTGCTGGGCGTGGCCATGACGGCCGGCGCCCAGGAAAAACCGGCGGACTTCGCCGCGCAGGTGCCGTTGTCGGTCAGTGGCGCAGGCCCGTGGTATCGCCTCGAACTGCCGCTGAACGTGCAGTTGCAGGCGCGTCAGACTGATCTCAGCGATCTGCGGGTGTTCAACGCCGCCGGAGAACCGCAGGCCTATGCGCTGGCCCGGGAATCGGCGCAGACCCGCGACGATGGCCAATTGCATGAGGTGAAGTGGTTCCCGCTGTACAACTCGGCGGATGCCACCGAACGTGCGCCGAGCGTTCGCGTGCAATCCACCACCACCGGCACGCTGGTGGAAGTGCAGCCGTCCAGTCAACTTGAAGCCGGTGAAGAAGTACTGCGCGGCTGGCTGCTCGACGCCAGTGCGATCAAGGCGCCGTTGCAGCAACTTTTCCTCGACTGGACCAGCGAGCGCGACGGCTTCCAGCGTTTCAGCATCGAGGCCAGCGACGACCTGCAGCACTGGCAAGCCTGGGGCGAAGGCCAGGTCGCGCGCCTGACCTTTGCCGACGAACGGGTCGAGCAGCATGAAGTCGCGCTGCCAGGGCAATCGGCGCGGTATCTGCGTCTGCTTTGGGATTCACCGGCCTCGGCGCCGGTCCTGACGTCAGCGCAACTGAAAAGCAGCGACCCGCGCAACTTGCCGCTGCCATTGGTCTGGTCGCCAGCGTTGGCCGGCAGCAGCGGCAAGCCCGGCGAATACACCTGGCAGTTGCCGATGGGGCTGAACATCGAGCGGGTGCAGGTCGAGCTGAAGCAAGCCAACAGCCTCGCGCCGGTGACACTTTCGGGGCGTCGCGAAAGCAGTCTGCCGTGGCAAGCGATTAGCAGCGGCTTGCTCTATCGCTTGACCCAGAATGGCCAGGACGTGGTGCAGAACGAATTGCAGCTGTACGGGCAGACCGTGCAGCAGTTGAAACTCACGGTCGACGAACGCGGCGGCGGTCTCGGCGAGCAGGCACCGAGCGTGAAATACGCGGTGCGCGCCACTCAGGTGATCTTCCTCGCGCGCGGCGACGGGCCTTACAGCCTGGCGCTGGGCAGTCCGACGGTGAAGACGGCGAACCTGCCGCTGACCACGCTGATCCCCGATTTCAAACCGGAGAAACTGGCCACGCTGGGCAAGGCCACGGTGCAGGGTGAAGCGCTGGCGACTCAGACCTCGACGGCCACCACGGCTGCGACCACCGACACCCACTGGAAGAGGTTCGGCCTGTGGGCTGTGTTGCTGCTCAGTGTGCTGTTTCTGGCGGCGATGGCCTTCAGTCTGCTGCGCAAGCCGCCGGCCAAATCCTGAATATGAAGGGTGTGGCCTCTACACCCGTCGGGTTTCCAACTACGCTGAATCCGGTGCCTGAACTCTCTGGGTTCGATCACGTCTGATAGCAGGAATTGCACCCGACGCACGTTACCGGGCGTCATTGCTCGCTACGGTTTCAGACTCCCTGTAAACTGCGCGGGTTTTTAGCCCCCCATTCCACCGGAGCCGTCCATGTCCCGCGTTACCCTGAGTCGCTATTTGATTGAGCAGACCCGCAGCAACAACACTCCTGCCGATCTGCGTTTCCTGATCGAAGTGGTGGCGCGCGCCTGTAAAGAAATCAGCCACGCCGTGTCCAAAGGCGCCCTGGGCGGTGTTCTGGGCAGCATGGGCACGGAAAACGTGCAAGGCGAAGTGCAGAAGAAGCTCGACGTGCTGTCGAACGAAATCCTGCTCGAAGCCAACGAATGGGGCGGTCACCTGGCCGGCATGGCGTCCGAAGAAATGGACAACGCCTACCAGATCCCGGGCAAATACCCGAAAGGCGCCTACCTGCTGGTATTCGACCCGCTGGACGGTTCGTCGAACATCGACATCAACGCGCCGGTCGGCACCATCTTCTCCGTGCTGCGTTGCCCGAACGAATACCTGAGCCAGAACGAAGCCCTGGATGAAAAGGCCTTCCTGCAGCCGGGCACTCAGCAAGTTGCCGCCGGTTATGCCATCTATGGCCCGCAGACCATGCTGGTGCTGACCCTGGGCCACGGCGTCAAAGGCTTCACCCTGGACCGCGAAATGGGCAGCTTCGTCCTGACCCACGAAGACATCACTATTCCTGAAAGCACCCAGGAATTCGCCATCAACATGTCCAACCAGCGTCATTGGGAAGCTCCGGTACAGCGCTACGTTTCGGAACTGCTGGCCGGTGAAGAAGGCCCGCTGAAAAAGAACTACAACATGCGTTGGGTCGCGGCGATGGTTGCCGATGTGCACCGCATCCTGACCCGTGGCGGTCTGTTCATGTACCCGCGCGACAGCCGCGAGCCGTCCAAACCGGGCAAACTGCGCCTGATGTACGAAGCCAACCCGATGTCGTTCCTGGTGGAACAGGCAGGCGGCGCTTCCACCGACGGTCACCAGCGCATTCTCGATATCAAGCCTGAAGGCCTGCACCAGCGCGTAGCGGTGTTCCTCGGCTCGAAAGAAGAAGTCGCCCGCGCCACGGCGTACCACAAGGAATAAACCATGACCGCGCCCTGGCAGCCGTTGCTCGATTGGTGGTTCGGTCATGCCGAATCGGCTACTGAAGTGACGGCGCAACAGGGCGGGTTGTGGTTCGGCAAGAAAGACAGCCAGGATCTCGAAGCGCGTGAGCGTTTCGGGGTCTTTGTCGATCAGGCCCTTGCTGGCGAATTGAGCGAATGGACGCAACGTCCCGAAGGTTGGCTGGCGCTGGTGCTGCTGCTCGACCAACTCCCGCGAATGATCTTTCGCGATACGTCCAAGGCTTTCTCGGGTGATCTACGGGCCCAAAAACTGGTGGCTCAGGGGATTGCCGCAGATTTCGATCGGCAGTTGAAACCGATCCAGCGACTCTTCATCTACCTCGTCTTCGAACACTGCGAAAACCTCGCGGTGCAGAATGAGGCTGTTTCGCGATTTATCGAACTGGTGGCTGAACAGCCGGAAGCGGAGCGTGGGGTGTTTGCCGACAACCTGGACTATGCCGAGCGGCATCAGCGGGTGATTGCGCGGTTTGGACGGTTTCCGCATCGCAATGCGGTGTTGGGGCGGGAGTCTACGGTTGAGGAATTGGAGTTTTTGAAAGAGCCGGGTTCGCGGTTTTAGGGCGATTTTCGGCAACCTCAAAAAGCGGCCCTCACCCTAACCCTCTCCCAGAGGGAGAGGGGACTGACCGAGGTGTTTGGTCGTGATACATCGACCTGAAGGTCCAGAGTCGAACGCCGGATTTGAAAGGCATGGAGATCGGCTCCCTTTCCCCCTCGCCCCCTTGGGGGAGAGGGTTGGGGTGAGGGGGTTGCTCTTGATCTTCAGATTCTGAAACTACCCACCAACTGCTTGAGTCGCGCAGCCTGCTGCTCCAGATCCGCACAAGCCCGCAACGTCGCCTGCAAGTTCTCCACGCCTTCCTGGTTCAGCGTATTGATCTCGTTGATATCCACGTTGATCGACTCGACCACCGCCGTCTGCTCTTCCGTCGCGGTCGCCACCGACTGGTTCATGCCGTCGATCTCGCCGATGCGCTGGGTCACGCTGCCCAGACGTTCGCCGGCCTGGTTGGCGATGCCGACGCTGCTTTCGCTCTCACGCTGGCTCTCGGTCATGATGCCGACCGCCTGACGCGCGCCGACTTGCAGCTCTTCAATCATCTTCTGCACTTGCTGCGCCGAATCCTGGGTGCGGTGTGCCAGGTTGCGGACTTCGTCGGCCACCACGGCGAAACCACGACCGGCTTCACCGGCACGGGCCGCTTCGATGGCGGCGTTGAGCGCCAGCAGGTTGGTCTGCTGGGAGATGCTGGTGATCACTTCCAGAATCTGCCCGATGTTCACGGTGTTGCTGTTCAGGGTTTCGATGTTGCCGCAGGAGTCGCTGATCTTCGCCGACAGTTGCTGCATCGCGTGGATAGTCTTGTCCACCACCTGCTGGCCGTCTTCGGCCAGGCTGCGCGCATCGCTTGAGTGTTGCGAGGCGAGGGCGGCGTTCTGGGCGATTTCCTGGGCGGCAGCGCCGAGCTGGTTGATCGCGGCGGCCACGCTATTGGTGCGCGAGGCCTGCTGGTCGGAGTTGAACATCGACGAGTTCGACGCCGCGACCACGCGCAGCGCGACTTCGTTGACTTGCCCGGTGGCCGAGGAGACTTCGCGGATCGAGGTGTGGATGCGCTCGACGAAACGGTTGAACGACAGCCCCAGCGCACCGAATTCATCGTGGCCGTGGATGGTCAGGCGTTTGGTCAGGTCACCTTCGCCTTCGGCGATGTCGTGCATGGCGCGGCCCATGGTCAGCAGCGGCTGCATCAGCACGCGGATCAGCATGCCGAGCAGGGCGATGATGATCACCACGGCGATGACCATCGCGATCAGCGCCGAGGTGCGGAACTCGCTGAGCATCGAGAACGCGGTGTCCTTGTCCAGCACCAGCGCCACGTACCAGTCGGCCGACGGCACGCCGTTGACGCGGGTGAAGGAGATCAGTTGGGTCTTGCCGTCGAACTCGACTTCTTTCAGGCCCGGGCTGACGTTCGGCGCGCCGTTGGGATAGGCCTCGGCCAGGGTCTTGAGTACCAGCTTGCTGTCCGGGTGGATCAGGATCTTGCCGTCGGCGCTGACGATGAACGCATGGCCGTGGCCGCCGAAGTTCAGTGAGTTGATGATTGCGCTGACGCTGGACAGATCAATGTCGGCACCGGCCACACCAATCATCTGGCCCTGGCGCTGTACCGGCGTGGCGACGGTGATCACCAGTTTGCCCGACGAGGCGGCGATGTACGGTTCGGTGACGATGGTCTGTTGCGCAGCGTTGGCGGCCTTGTACCAGCCACGGGCGCGCGGGTCGTAATCCGGTGCGCGGTTGCCGGCCGGGACCGAGAACATCACGCCGTCGGCGCCGCCGAAGTAGCTGAGCTGGAAATTGCCGGTGTAGGCGGGCAGGTCGATGATGCGTTTCAGGCTGGCCGGGGCGTTGCCGTCGGCGACAACCTGCTGCGCCATCGATTGCAGCAACTGGATGCGGCTTTCCAGCCAGGTCTGGATGTTGCTGGTGGTCAGGCTGCCCAGTTCCTGCATCGATGCTTCGGTGCTACTTTGCAGGGCTTCGCGCTGGCGATAGTCGTTGAACAAAATGAAACAGGCGAATGCAACGGCCACCACGAGGGCGGCAGCCAACAAGATCTTGTGGCTGAATTTCATGTTTCTGGTCATTAAGAGAGCTACCGCGAAGGGGCTGGTCAAGAAAGGGCGGCAATTTGCCACACTCTGGGGCTTTGCGCTGCTGTTATTTCGACCGCCACGCGCCAAAGATTAGGCGCCTTTTGCTAAAAGCGACGAAATGCTCGATAGCCTTACAAACTGTCTGATTTACCGGCAAAAGCCGGACGAGCGGGTTAACAAATAGCCAGCCTCCCAGGGAACCAGACAGGGGTTTTCTCTTCTAAGCTTCTGGTTGGCGCCATGCCATCCCCCTTCCGTTCCAGGAGTTACACCATGTCGCTGCGATCTATCGCCCTTCTGTCGTTTTGCGTGCTGTTGGCCGCATGCAGCAAGGTCAATCAGGAAAACTATTCGAAGCTCTCGGCCGGCATGGCCAAGGCCGAAGTGGAGACGCTGCTTGGCAAGCCCACCGATTGCTCGGGCGCGCTCGGCATGTCCAGTTGCACCTGGGGCGACAAGAACAGCTTTATCAGCGTGCAGTACGCCGGTGACAAAGTGCTGATGTTTTCCGGCCAAGGCCTGAAGTAAACCGGGGCTTCGCGCCCACGGGAGAAAAACAATGAAGCGGTTATTGCTTGTCCTTTTGGCCGGCCTGGTATTGGTCGGCTGCGCCACGTCCGGTGAAGATCCGCTGGCGCCGAAGACGGTCAACAGTGTCAATCTCAAGCGTTACCAGGGCACCTGGTACGAACTGGCGCGTCTGCCGATGTACTTCCAGCGCAATTGCGCGCAGTCCGAAGCCCGTTACTCGCTCAAGCCCGACGGCAATGTGGCGGTGTACAACCGCTGCCTGACGGCGGACTGGACGTGGGAAGAAGTCAAAGGCACGGCTTATCCACAGGTGCCGGGCAAGACCGACAAGCTGTGGGTCGAATTCGATACCTGGTTCTCGCGCCTGATTCCGGGTGTGGCGAAGGGTCAATACTGGGTGCTGTACGTCAGCGATGACTACAAGACCGCCCTCGTCGGTGACCCGAGTCGTCGCTACCTGTGGCTGTTGTCCCGCACGCCGACCGTCAACGGTGTGGTGCGTGAGGAGCTGTTGAGCAAGGCGCGTCAGCAGGGTTATGACACCACGCGCCTGATCTGGCGTACGTCGGATCAACAAATGGCCAAGACGTCCAACTGACTTCTCCTGTTCTGATCGTTCCCACGCTCCGCGTGGGAATGCCTCAATGGACGCTCTGCGTCTGCTTTTGGGACGCGGAGCGTCCCGGGCTGCATTCCCACGCAGAGCGTGGGAACGATCAGTAACAGAAGTTTGTGTCAGCCCAAAAGCTCTCGCAGGACCTGGGTAAAGGCGCGATTGCTGTCCTCCTCCCCGGCATGTCGCCCCTCGCGCACGACCCACTGACCGTTGACCAGCACATCGCGCACCTGACGGTCGCCACCGGCAAACAGCCAGCGATTGAGAATCCCGTCACCGCTGGCCGTGGCCAGATACGGATCGTTGCCATCGAGTACGATCCAGTCGGCACGCTTGCCGACTTCCAGCGCACCGATCGGCTGGCCCAGTGCCTGAGCGCCACCGTCCAGTGCCGCGTCATACAGCGTACGGCCGACCATCGGCTGATCCGCGCCATACAAGCGATTGCGCCGCTGATCGCGCAGACGCTGGCCGTATTCCAGCCAGCGCAGTTCTTCCACCACACTCAACGACACATGGCTGTCGGAGCCGATGCCCATCCGCCCGCCCTGAGCGAGGAAATCCACCGCCGGGAAAATCCCGTCGCCGAGGTTGGCCTCTGTGGTCAGGCACAGGCCGGCGATGGCGCGACTCTTGGCCATCAGCGTGACTTCTTCCGGATTGGCGTGGGTCGCGTGCACCAGGCACCAGCGCTGATCGACCTCGGTGTTTTCGTACAACCATTGCAGCGGACGGCGACCGCTCCAGCTCAGGCAGTCGTCGACTTCCTTCTGCTGCTCGGCGATGTGGATGTGCACCGGGCATTGCTGGTCGCTGGCCGCCAGTACTTCGCTGATCTGCTGTGGCGTGACCGCGCGCAACGAGTGAAAGCACAGGCCCAGCGACTGCGCCTTTTGCTGTGCCAGCAGCGGTTGCAGGCGCGATTGCAGCTTCAGGTAGTTTTCGGTGCTGTTGATGAAACGGCGCTGGCCTTCGTTCGGCGTCTGGCCACCGAAACCGCTGTGGCTGTAGAGCACGGGCAGCAAGGTCAGACCGATGCCGACGGAACTGGCCGCCTGGCTGATGCGCAATGCCAGTTCCGCCGGGTCGGCGTAAGGCTGGCCGTTGTTATCGTGGTGGACGTAATGGAATTCGGCGACCGAGGTATAACCGGCCTTGAGCATTTCGATGTACAGCTGACGGGCAATCACACCGAGCTGATCGGGGCTGATTTTTCCGACGAGCCGATACATCAGATCGCGCCAGGTCCAGAAACTGTCGTTGGGATTGCCGGCCACTTCCGCCAGTCCCGCCATCGCTCGCTGGAACGCGTGGGAGTGCAGATTCGGCATCCCCGGCAGCAGCGGACCGCTCAGCCGTTCGGCGCCGTCTGCAGTGGAATCGGCCTGGATTCGGGTCAACACGCCATCGGCGCTGACCTCGAGACGTACATTGTTGGCCCATCCGTTAGGCAGCAGCGCGCGTTCGGCAAAGAAGGCGGACATGGTTCAGCACCCCATCGTGTGTTATTTGTATATACATATACAGACGTTTGCCTGCCCGGTAAACTCCGGCAAGCTAGCAACTTTCATCCAATGAACAGGGATCCACCGTGCCGACTCCGCCTCCAGTCTCCCCGTTGGCCGCGAACATGGGCGACAGTCCGGCGCCCTTGTACGCCCGCGTCAAACAGATGATCACCCAGCAGATCGACAGCGGTAACTGGCCGCCGCATTACCGCGTGCCGTCGGAAAGCGAGCTGGTCAGCCAGCTGGGTTTCAGCCGCATGACCATCAACCGCGCGCTGCGGGAAATGACCGCCGACGGTCTGCTGGTGCGCATGCAAGGCGTCGGCACTTTCGTTGCTGAACCGAAGAGCCAGTCCGCGCTGTTCGAGGTGCACAACATCGCCGACGAAATCGCCTCCCGTGGCCATCGCCACACTTGCCAGGTGATCACCCTGGAAGAAGAGGCTGCCGGTTCCGAGCGCGCGCTGGCGCTGGACATGCGCGAAGGGCAGAAGGTCTTTCACTCGCTGATCGTGCACTACGAAAACGATGTTCCGGTGCAAATCGAAGACCGTTTCGTCAATGCGCTGGTCGCCCCGGAATACCTCAAGCAGGACTTCACCCTGCAAACGCCTTACGCCTATCTGAACCAGGTCGCGCCGCTGACCGAAGGCGAGCACGTGGTCGAAGCGATCCTTGCCGAAGCGTCCGAATGCAAATTGCTGCAGATCGAAAAAGGCGAGCCTTGCCTTTTGATCCGTCGTCGTACCTGGTCGGGTCGTCAGCCGGTGACGGCGGCGCGCCTGATCCACCCCGGTTCCCGTCATCGTCTGGAAGGTCGGTTTCATAAATGAGTGAAGTGAAGGTTTTACGCGCTGAGGGCTACCCGCGCATGCCGTGGAAAAACGGCGGCGGCAGCACCGAGGAAATCACCCGTGACGCCGGCGCCGGCCTCGACGGTTTTGGCTGGCGTCTGTCGATTGCCGACATCGCCGAATCCGGCGGTTTTTCGACCTTCGCCGGTTACCAGCGGGTGATCACGGTGTTGCAGGGCGACGGCATGACCCTGTGTGTCGACGGCGACGATACCCGGCCACTGTTACCCCTCGACCCGTTTGCCTTCAGCGGCGAAAGCCAGGTGTCCTGCACCTTGCTCGGCGGCGCGATCCGCGATTTCAACCTGATCTACTCGCCCCAGCGTTACCGTGCGCGCCTGCAATGGCTGGACGGCGACCAGCGGTTTTTCAGTTCGGCGAGCACCGTGCTGGTCTTCAGCGTCAGCGAACTGCTGGAGGTCACGGTCGGTGACAGTGCATCGCAACTCGGCCGCCATGACTGTCTGCAACTGGACGGTAACACCGGGCTGACCGAGATCGCCGTCAATGCCGGCTGCTGCGTGATCGAACTGTCCCCGCACTGATTCCTTCACACGCTCTGCGTGGGAAACGATCAAAAACCGCTGCTTTGAAAGCAGCGGTTTTTTTTCGTCCCGACGTTCCCGAAATGCGCACCAACTTGTTACCGAACGCCCCAGCGTGGCGCAAAACCGCGCTTCCGTAACAACCTCTCGCCACCCTCAATTCACCCCACGGAAAATTTCATGAACGCCAGAGCCCTTGATTCAGGCACTCTGCAGCCCTGTTCGGAATTTTTATTGAACAGCCCTCCAACAAGTTGGCCGCTTGATTGCATATGCTTGTATGTACAAGTAAAGACGTATGCGTATGAGTCGAACGAGACTCTCCGCAGCGTCCACTGATTCGCTTGTCGCGCACTGAGGCGCACAGGCTGCTTGCCCACTGCCAGGGTTGGTTTGAATTGATCGCTGAGGAGTCTTTTTCGTGACTGACAATAAGCCTACTAAGTTTCGTAATGTTGAGATCCGTGCCGCCCGCGGTAACAAGCTGACCGCCAAGAGCTGGCTGACCGAAGCGCCGCTGCGCATGCTGATGAACAACCTCGACCCGGAAGTCGCCGAGAACCCGAAAGAGCTGGTGGTCTATGGTGGCATCGGCCGCGCGGCGCGTAACTGGGAGTGCTACGACAAGATCGTCGAGAGCCTGACCAACCTCAACGAAGACGAAACCCTGCTGGTGCAATCGGGCAAGCCGGTCGGCGTGTTCAAGACCCACAGCAACGCCCCGCGCGTACTGATCGCCAACTCCAACCTGGTGCCGCACTGGGCGACCTGGGAACACTTCAACGAACTCGACGCCAAAGGCCTGGCCATGTACGGCCAGATGACCGCCGGCAGCTGGATCTACATCGGCAGCCAGGGCATCGTCCAGGGCACCTACGAAACCTTCGTTGAAGCCGGTCGCCAGCACTACAACGACAACCTCACCGGCAAGTGGGTACTGACCGCCGGTCTCGGCGGCATGGGCGGCGCCCAGCCACTGGCCGCAACCCTCGCCGGTGCCTGCTCGCTGAACATCGAATGCCAGCAGATCAGCATCGATTTCCGCCTCAAGACCCGCTACGTCGACGAGCAGGCCAAAGACCTCGACGACGCGCTGGCCCGCATCGCCAAATACACCTCCGAAGGCAAGGCGGTTTCCATCGCCCTGTGCGGCAACGCCGCTGAAATCCTCCCGGAGCTGGTCAAGCGCGGCGTGCGCCCGGACATGGTCACCGACCAGACCAGCGCCCATGACCCGCTCAACGGTTATCTGCCGGCCGGCTGGACCTGGGACGAATACCGCGCCCGCGCCAAGACCGAGCCAGCCGCTGTGGTCAAGGCCGCCAAGCAATCGATGGCCGTGCACGTCAAAGCCATGCTCGACTTCCAGAAGATGGGCGTGCCGACCTTCGACTACGGCAACAACATCCGTCAGATGGCTCAGGAAGAAGGCGTCGAAAACGCATTCGATTTCCCGGGCTTCGTACCGGCCTACATCCGTCCGCTGTTCTGCCGTGGCATCGGCCCGTTCCGCTGGGCTGCACTGTCGGGTGATCCGCAGGACATCTACAAGACCGACGCCAAAGTCAAAGAACTGATCCCGGACGACGCCCACCTGCACAACTGGCTGGACATGGCCCGCGAGCGCATCAGCTTCCAGGGTCTGCCGGCGCGTATCTGCTGGGTCGGCCTGGGTCTGCGCGCCAAGCTCGGTCTGGCGTTCAACGAAATGGTCCGCAGCGGCGAGCTGTCGGCTCCGATCGTGATCGGTCGCGACCACCTCGACTCCGGCTCCGTATCCAGCCCGAACCGTGAAACCGAATCCATGCAGGACGGCTCCGACGCAGTCTCCGACTGGCCGCTGCTGAATGCCCTGCTGAACACCGCGAGCGGTGCGACCTGGGTGTCTCTGCACCACGGCGGCGGCGTCGGCATGGGCTTCTCCCAGCACTCGGGCATGGTGATTGTCTGCGACGGTACCGACGAAGCGGCCGAGCGTATCGCTCGCGTGCTGCACAACGACCCGGGCACCGGTGTCATGCGTCACGCCGATGCCGGTTACCAGATCGCCATCGACTGCGCCAAGGAACAAGGGCTGAACCTGCCGATGATCACCGGCAAGTGAACATCTGCGGGAGCGGGCACCCTCGCTCCCGCAGGGCCACAACAATAACCAGAACAATCCACAGAGGTTGAATCATGGCGGGCAACACCGATCGTGCAGGCAGTAAACCGTTGATCGAAAGGCGTTCGATCGACTACATCCCGGAAGCGGAAAGACACGGTCGTCTGTTCAGTCAGTTCACCCTGTGGATGGGTGCCAACCTGCAAATCACCGCGATTGTCACCGGGGCCCTGGCCGTGGTGCTGGGCGGCGATGTGTTCTGGTCGTTGATCGGTCTGCTGATCGGTCAACTGCTGGGCGGCGGGGTGATGGCGTTGCATGCGGCGCAAGGGCCGAAGCTTGGCCTGCCGCAGATGATTTCCAGCCGGGTGCAGTTCGGCGTCTACGGGGCGGCGATTCCGATCGTGCTGGTGTGCCTGATGTATCTGGGCTTCACCGCCACCGGAACGGTGCTGTCCGGTCAGGCGCTGGGCCAGTTGTTCGGGGTCAGCGACACCGTCGGCATCCTGCTTTTCGCCAGCGTCATCGTGGTGGTCACGGTGCTCGGCTATCGGGTGATCCACTGGATCGGCCGCATCGCCAGTGTCATTGGTGTGATCGCTTTCGTGTACCTGTTCAGCCGTCTGATGAGTCAGGTGGACGTCGGTGCACTTCTGCAAATCCGCCATTTCAGCTGGAGCAGTTTCCTGCTGGCGGTGTCGCTTGCGGCCTCTTGGCAGATCGCTTTCGGCCCGTACGTGGCGGACTACTCGCGTTACCTGCCGAGCAAGGTGTCTTCGGTGAAAACCTTCTTCGCCGCCGGTGCCGGTTCGGTGATCGGTGCGCAGGTGGCGATGATCCTCGGTGTGTTCGCGGCCGCTTCGGCCAACGGGCAATTCGCCGGTCATGAAGTCGCTTACATCGTCGGTCTGGGCGGAACCGGTGCCACCGCCGCGCTGCTGTATTTCAGCATCGCGTTCGGCAAGGTCACCATCTCCACCCTGAACTCCTACGGCAGCTTCATGTGCATCGCGACCATCATCAGCGGCTTCCGTGGCCACCTGACGGTCACCCGCATGCAGCGTCTGGTGTTCGTGCTGGGGATCGTCGGCGCGGCGACCCTGATCGCGCTGCTCGGCCAGCACTCGTTCCTCGGTGCGTTCAAGTCCTTCATCCTGTTCCTGCTGGCGTTCTTCACGCCGTGGAGCGCGATCAACCTGGTGGACTACTACTGCATCACTCGCGAGCGCTATGACGTACCAGCGCTGGCGGATCCGAACGGTCGCTACGGCCGCTGGAACCTCCTCGGTATCAGCGTTTATGTGTTCGGGGTGCTGGTGCAACTGCCGTTCATCTCCACCAAGTTCTATACCGGTCCATTGGTAGCGGCCCTGGGGGATGTGGATATTTCCTGGATCATCGGTCTCGTGCTGCCCGCAGCGCTGTACTACGTCTGCGCGAAAAAATGGCACGGCACCGTACCCGATCGACTGATTCTGCCCGTCGAGCAGGACAGCGTTGTACAACCTAAAACAAGCGGGGCCGGTCGCGCTGCGGCGCAGACCTGATTTGGACGTGGACAGGGCTGGATGCCTCTTGACTGCCGTAAGCCAATTCATGATTAGGAGCGTCACAACAATGAAATCGAACAAGACCCTGCTGACCACCTTGCTTTCCATGGGCCTGCTGGCCAGCGCCGGCGCGACCCAGGCCGCCGGCTGGTGCGAGTCCGGCAAACCGGTGAAATTCGCCGGCCTGAACTGGGAAAGCGGCATGCTGCTGACCGACGTTCTGCAAGTGGTGCTGGAAAAAGGTTACGACTGCAAGACCGACAGCCTGCCGGGCAACTCCATCACCATGGAGAACGCCCTGAGCAGCAACGACATCCAGATCTTCGCCGAAGAATGGGTCGGCCGCAGCGAGGTCTGGAACAAGGCCGAGAAGGCCGGCAAGGTCGTCGGTGTCGGCGCCCCGGTGGTGGGTGCGATCGAAGGCTGGTACGTGCCGCGCTACGTGATCGAAGGCGACGCCAAGCGCAAACTCGAAGCCAAGGCGCCGGACCTGAAAAACATTGCCGACCTGGGCAAATACTCGGCCATCTTCAAGGACGCCGAAGAACCTTCCAAGGGCCGCTTCTACAACTGCCCGGCCGGCTGGACCTGCGAGCTGGACAATAGCGAAATGCTGAAAAGCTACGGTCTGGAAAACAGCTACACCAACTTCCGTCCGGGCACAGGTCCAGCGCTGGATGCGGCTGTGCTGTCGAGCTACAAGCGTGGCGAGCCGATCCTGTTCTACTACTGGTCGCCAACCCCGCTGATGGGCCAGATCGACGCGGTGAAACTGGAAGAGAAACCGGGCGTCGACAAGACCGTGACCATCAAGGTCGGCCTGTCCAAGACCTTCCACGAGCAAGCGCCGGAACTGGTGGCCGTGCTGGAAAAGGTCAACCTGCCGATCGACCTGCTGAACCAGAACCTGGGCCGCATGGCGAAGGAACGTATCGAGTCGCCAAAACTGGCGAAAATCTTCCTCAAGGAACATCCTGAAGTCTGGCACGCGTGGGTGAGTGAAGACGCTGCCAAGAAAATCGACGCGGCGCTGTAGGTCGAATTCCTCCCGGCCAACCGAGAGGCTGGCCGGGGTGTTCGCCGCAATCGCTTGATTGAGTTTCCTGATTGAGAGCCGCTTATGTTTCCCGAAAGCTTTACCTTTTCCATCGCCGACTGGGTCAACGGTTGGGTCGATGCGCTGGTCACCAACTACGGCGATGTGTTCCGCCATATCTCCGACACCCTGCTGTGGGCCATCGTCAATCTTGAAGGCCTGCTGCGCGCCGCGCCGTGGTGGTTGATGCTGGCCATCGTCGGTGTCGTGGCCTGGCACGCAACGCGCAAAGTCGTGACCACCGCCGTGATCGTCGGTCTGTTGTTCCTGGTCGGTGCCGTCGGCCTGTGGGACAAGTTGATGCAGACCCTCGCGCTGATGATGGTGGCGACGGTCATTTCGGTGCTGATCGGCGTACCGCTGGGGATTCTCTCGGCGCGCAGCAATCGCCTGCGTTCGGTGCTGATGCCGCTGCTTGACATCATGCAGACCATGCCGAGCTTCGTGTACCTGATTCCGGTGCTGATGCTGTTCGGCCTGGGCAAGGTGCCGGCGATTTTCGCCACCGTGATCTACGCCGCGCCGCCGCTGATCCGTCTGACCGATCTGGGCATCCGCCAGGTCGACGGCGAAGTGATGGAAGCGATCAACGCCTTCGGCGCCAACCGCTGGCAGCAACTGTTCGGCGTGCAACTGCCGCTGGCCCTGCCGAGCATCATGGCCGGGATCAACCAGACCACCATGATGGCCCTGTCGATGGTGGTGATCGCCTCGATGATCGGCGCCCGTGGCCTGGGTGAAGATGTGCTGGTGGGCATTCAGACCCTCAACGTCGGACGCGGTCTCGAGGCCGGTCTGGCGATCGTGATTCTCGCAGTGGTCATCGACCGCATTACCCAGGCGTATGGTCGGCCACGGCATGAGGTGAGCAAATGAGCAACGCAACCGTGAGCAAGATCGAAGTCAAAAACGTCTTCAAGATTTTCGGCAACCGCGCCAAGGACGCTCTGGCGATGGTCGGCCAGGGCAAGACCAAGGATCAGGTGCTGAACGAAACTGGTTGCGTGGTCGGGGTCAATGATTTGTCCCTGAGCATCGGCACCGGCGAGATCTTCGTGATCATGGGCCTGTCCGGCTCCGGCAAATCGACCCTGGTGCGCCACTTCAACCGCCTGATCGACCCGACCAGCGGCGCGATCCTGGTGGACGGTGTGGACATCCTGCAATACGACATGGACGCCTTGCGCGAATTTCGCCGGCACAAGATCAGCATGGTGTTCCAGAGCTTCGGTCTGCTGCCGCACAAGACCGTGCTCGACAACGTCGCCTATGGCCTGAAAGTGCGCGGCGAGAGCAAGCAACTGTGCGCCGAGCGCGCGCTGCACTGGATCAACACCGTGGGCCTCAAGGGCTACGAAAACAAATACCCGCACCAGCTCTCCGGCGGCATGCGTCAGCGTGTAGGTCTGGCCCGGGCATTGGCAGCGGACACCGACATCATCCTGATGGACGAAGCGTTCAGTGCGCTGGATCCGCTGATCCGCGCCGAGATGCAGGACCAGTTGCTGGAGCTGCAAAAGACCCTGCACAAGACCATCGTCTTCATCACCCACGACCTCGACGAGGCCGTGCGCATCGGCAACCGCATCGCGATCCTCAAGGACGGCCGCCTGATCCAGGTCGGCACGCCGAAAGAGATCCTGCATTCGCCGGCGGACGAGTATGTCGACCGTTTCGTGCAGCGGCGGGCGGCGGTGGTTTAAACAGATTTGTGTTGGCTGGGCCGGCCCCATCGCGAGCAGGCTCGCTCCCACAGTTGGAATGCGGTCTCCTGTGGGAGCGAGCCTGCTCGCGATAGCGTCGGCAAAGCTGCATCAATGTTCGGATGAGGTTTTAGATGTCCCAGGCTGAAAAAATCGTTATCGCCGACGCTCCGATGCGTTGGCAGGATGTGGTCGCAGTCGCCCGTCACGGCGCGCAGCTCGAGCTGTCGGCGCAGACCTGGGCGCGCATTGAAAACGCGCAGGGCATCGTCCAACGCATCGTCGCCAGCGGCGAACGCGCCTATGGCGTGAACACCGGGCTCGGTGCGCTGTGCAACGTCTCGCTGAAAGACGAGCAGCTCAGTCAGCTGTCGCGCAACACCTTGCTCAGCCATGCCTGCGGCGTCGGTCCGGTCCTGGCCGACGAGCAGACCCGGGCAATCATGTGCGCCGCGATCCGCAACTACAGCCACGGCAAATCCGGCATTCATCGCCGGGTGGTTGAAGCGCTGCTGGCGCTGCTCAATCGCGGCATCACCCCGCAAGTGCCGTCCCAGGGTTCGGTGGGTTACCTGACCCACATGGCGCACATCGGCATCGCGCTGCTGGGCGTGGGTAATGTCAGCTATCGCGGGCAAGTGGTTTGCGCGCAGCAGGCGCTGGCCGAAGAGGGCCTGCAACCGGTGCAGCTCGGGGCGAAGGACGGTCTGTGTCTGGTCAACGGCACGCCGTGCATGACCGGACTCGGTTGCCTGGCGATCGCCGACGCCACGCGTCTGGTGCAATGGGCGGACGTGATCGGTGCCATGAGCTTCGAGGCCCAGCGTGGCCAGATCGCCGCCTTCGATGCCGAAATCATCGCGCTCAAACCGCATCCGGGCATGCAGCAAGTCGGCGTCAATCTGCGCGCCTTGCTCGATGGCAGTGAAGTGATTGCGTCGAGCAAGGGCATTCGCACTCAGGATGCCTTGAGCATCCGCTCGATCCCGCAGGTGCACGGTGCTGCCCGCGATCAACTGGAACACGCGATCAAACAGATCGAAACCGAGCTCAACGGCTGCACCGACAACCCGTTGCTGCTGGGCACGCCGGATGACTTCCGTGTCATGTCCCAGGCCAACCCGCACGGACAATCGGTGGCGCTGGCGGCGGATCTGCTGGCGATTGCGATGGCCGAAATCGGCTCGATTGCCGAGCGGCGTCTGGATCGCCTGATCAACCCGCACGTCAGCGGTCTGCCGGCGTTTCTGGTGGCCAATCCGGGGGTGAACTCCGGGATGATGATCGTGCAATACGTCGCCGCGTCGCTGTGCGCGGAAAACCGCCAGTTGGCGCAACCGGCGGTGCTAGACAACTACGTCACCTCGGGCCTGCAGGAAGACCATCTGAGCATGGGCACCAACGCCGCGCTGAAGCTGCATCGCGCGCTGGAAAACTGCACGCAGATCCTCGCCATCGAGTACCTGCTGGCGGCCCAGGCGTTTGAATTTCTCAAGGAACAGCGCTTCGGCGCAGGCACCGATACCGCCTGGCGACTGCTGCGCGAAAAAGTCCCGGCCTACGATCAGGACCGCTGGCTGGCGCCGGACATCGCCGCTGCTGCAAGCGTTCTGAAAGACCCGGATCTGCTGCACAACGCATTACCCAATCTGCACTGACAACTACCCATACCAGCGTGCCAAGGCGCGGATCGTCCAAAAGACGAGAGGCGACGGATAACGGAATGCTCCGGAGCGACTGGTAGTTAATAACAATGCCTCAAAAGGAGCATTTAAATGACTGCGCTGAACCTGATCCCCGGCCAACTGAGCCTGGCCCAACTGCGTGACGTTTATCAGAACCCGGTCAAGCTGACCCTCGACAACAGCGCCAGCGCGCAGATCGAAGCCAGCGTGGCCTGCGTCGAGCAGATCCTCGCGGAAAACCGCACCGCCTACGGCATCAACACCGGTTTCGGCCTGCTGGCCTCGACCCGCATCGCCAGCGAAGACCTGGAAAACCTCCAGCGCTCGCTGGTGCTGTCCCACGCCGCCGGCGTCGGCCAGCCGATCAGCGATGAGCTGGTGCGCCTGATCATGGTGCTCAAGGTCAACAGCCTCAGCCGTGGTTTCTCCGGCATCCGTCGGGTGGTGATCGATGCGCTGATCGCCCTGATCAACGCCGAGGTATATCCGCACATTCCGTTGAAAGGCTCGGTCGGTGCCTCCGGTGACTTGGCGCCATTGGCGCACATGTCGCTGGTGCTGCTGGGCGAGGGCAAGGCGCGCCACAAGGGCGAGTGGATGGATGCGACCGAAGCGCTGAAAGTCGCCGGTCTGACGCCGCTGACGCTGGCGGCGAAAGAAGGTCTGGCGCTGCTCAACGGTACTCAGGTTTCCACTGCATTCGCGTTGCGTGGTCTGTTCGAAGGTGAAGACCTGTTCGCCGGCGCGCTGGCGCTGGGCGGTCTGACGGTGGAAGCGGTGCTGGGCTCGCGTTCGCCGTTCGATGCGCGCATCCACGCCGCCCGTGGCCAGAAAGGCCAGATCGACGCCGCTGCCGCTTACCGCGATCTGCTGGGCGAGCGCAGCGAAGTCTCCGACTCGCACCAGAACTGCGAGAAGGTTCAGGACCCGTATTCGCTGCGTTGCCAGCCGCAAGTCATGGGTGCGTGTCTGACTCAGTTCCGCCAGGCCGCCGAAGTGCTGGCCATCGAAGCCAACGCCGTATCCGACAACCCGCTGGTGTTCGCGGCCGAAGGCGACGTGATTTCCGGCGGCAACTTCCACGCCGAACCAGTGGCCATGGCCGCTGACAACATGGCGCTGGCCATTGCCGAAATCGGTTCCCTGAGTGAGCGCCGTATCTCGCTGATGATGGACAAGCACATGTCGCAACTGCCGCCGTTCCTGGTGGCCAACGGTGGCGTGAACTCCGGTTTCATGATCGCCCAAGTGACCGCTGCGGCCCTGGCCAGCGAAAACAAGGCGCTGTCCCATCCGCATTCGGTGGACAGCCTGCCGACTTCTGCCAACCAGGAAGACCACGTCTCCATGGCCCCGGCTGCCGGCAAGCGCCTGTGGGAAATGGCCGAGAACACCCGCGGGATCCTCGCGGTGGAATGGTTGGCGGCGGTGCAGGGCCTGGACCTGCGCAACGGCCTGAAGACCTCGGCCAAACTGGAACAGGCCCGTGGGATTCTGCGTCGCGAAGTGCCGTTCTACGAGAAGGACCGCTTCTTCGCGCCGGACATCAATGCGGCGACCGAACTGTTGGCTTCGCGGGTTCTGACTGAACTGGTTCCGACGAAGTTGCTGCCGAGCCTTTAACCCCACCACTGATCGTTCCCACGCAGAGCGTGGGAACGATCACAAGACGAGGACTTGGGATGAAAACCCTCTGGCAACACTGCCACGTCGCAACCATGGCGCAAGGCGTCTACTCGATCATCGAGGATGCGGCCATCGTGACGTCCGGTGCACTCATCGAGTGGATCGGCCCGCGCAGCCAATTGCCGTCAGGCGAATACCCGGCGGTCAATGACCTGCAAGGCGCGTGGGTCACTCCCGGCCTGATCGACTGCCACACCCACACCGTGTTCGGCGGCAACCGCAGCGGCGAGTTCGAGAAGCGCCTGCAAGGCGTCAGCTATGCCGAAATCGCAGCGGCCGGCGGCGGCATCGCCAGCACCGTGCGTGCCACGCGTGAGGCCTCGGAAGACGAGCTGTTCGCCAGCGCCGCCAAACGTCTGAAAAGCCTGATGCGCGACGGCGTGACCACGGTCGAAATGAAATCCGGCTACGGCCTCGATCTGGCCAGCGAGCGCAAGATCCTGCGGGTCATCCGTCGCCTCGCCGCCGAGCTGCCGATCAGCGTGCGCAGCACCTGCCTGGCCGCCCACGCCTTGCCGCCGGAGTACCAGGATCGCGCCGATGATTACATCGATCACATCTGCGCCGAAATGCTCCCCGCGCTGGCTGCCGAAGGCCTGGTGGATGCGGTGGATGCCTTCTGCGAATACCTGGCGTTTTCGCCGGAGCAGGTCGAGCGGGTGTTCATCGCCGCGCAAAAACTCGGTCTGCCGGTGAAGCTGCACGCCGAGCAATTGTCGTCGCTGCACGGCTCCAGCCTGGCCGCGCGTTATCACGCATTGTCCGCCGATCACCTGGAGTTCATGGACGAAGCCGACGCCATCGCCATGGCTGAGTCCGACACCGTCGCGGTGTTGCTGCCGGGCGCGTTCTACTTCCTGCGTGAAACCCAGTTGCCGCCGATGGAAGCCCTGCGCAAACACAAAGTGAAAATCGCCATCGCCAGCGACCTCAACCCCGGCACCTCGCCAGCGTTGTCGTTGCGCCTGATGCTGAACATGGCCTGCACCTGTTTCCGCATGACCCCGGAAGAAGCCCTGGCCGGCGCGACCATTCATGCGGCACAAGCCCTGGGCATGGCCGAGACCCACGGTTCGCTGGAAGTCGGCAAGGTCGCGGATTTTGTCGCCTGGCAGATCGACCGCCCGGCGGATCTGGCGTACTGGCTGGGTGGTGAACTGGACAAACGCGTCGTGCGTCACGGCGTTGAATCAAGTCTGTAGGAGAGCGGTTGTGGATAAGGTTCTGAACTTCAAACAAGGTCGCGTGCCGCTGCTGATCAGCATGCCCCACGCCGGTGTGCGCCTGACCCCGGCGGTCGAGGCCGGGTTGATCGCGGACGCGAAAAGCCTGCCGGACACCGACTGGCACATTCCGCAGCTCTACGATTTCGCCGCCGAACTGGGCGCCAGTACTCTGGCGGCCGAATACTCGCGTTTCGTCATCGACCTGAACCGGCCGTCCGACGACAAGCCGCTGTACGCCGGCGCCACCACCGGTCTGTACCCGGCGACGCTGTTCGATGGCATTCCGCTGTTCAAGGAAGGCCAGGAGCCGTCGAAAGAAGAACGTGCAACCTATCTGGAGCAGATCTGGACGCCGTACCACCGCACCTTGCAGGAAGAACTGGCGCGGCTGAAGGCCGAGTTCGGTTATGCGCTGCTGTTCGATGCGCATTCGATCCGTTCGGTGATCCCGCACCTGTTCGATGGCAAGCTGCCGGACTTCAACCTCGGCACCTTCAATGGCGCCAGTTGCGATCCACAGCTGGCCACGCAACTGGAAGCCATCTGCGCACGCCATGGCGATTACAGCCATGTGCTGAACGGACGCTTCAAGGGCGGCCACATCACCCGTCACTACGGCAACCCGGCCGAGAACATCCACGCCGTGCAACTGGAGCTGGGCCAGTGCACCTACATGGAAGAGTTCGAACCGTTCCGCTACCGCGCCGATCTGGCGGAGCCGACGCGGGTTGTGTTGAAGGAACTGCTGGAAGGGCTGCTCGCCTGGGGCAAAAACCACTACAACTGAGTCTGCTCTGATCGTTCCCACGCAGACGGTTCGACGCCTCGGCGTGGGAACGATCGGGAGAAGTCGCCACCGTGCAAATCCCGGTCGCCTCAGTTCGCTTTTCCCGCTCGTCTGCTGCGTAATGTTTCGACCACGGTGCAAGAAGACACCGATCCGAACAATAATCCGCTGCCGCACGAGACGATCCCTCATGAAAAAACTGTTCACTCGTTGTGCGTTAATCCTGACCGGCAGTGCGCTGCTCAGCGCCGGCGCCATGGCCTCCGACGATGCCTCCTGCAAAACCGTGCGCATGGGCGTGGTCAACTGGACCGACGTGATCGCCACCAGTGGCATGGCCGACGTGCTGCTCAACGGCCTCGGCTACGAAAGCAAACAGACCAGCGCCGTGCAGCAAATCATCTTCGCCGGCATCCGCGACAAGCGCCTCGATATCTTCCTCGGCTACTGGAAACCGGCGATGGACAAGAACATCGCGCCGTTCCTCGCCGCCAATCAGGTCAAGGTCATGGACAAACCCAGCCTGGCCGACGCCCAGGCAACGCTGGCGGTTCCGGATTATGTGGCGGCGGCAGGGCTGAAAACCTTCGGCGATATCGCGAAATTCAAGGATCAGCTCGGTGGCAAGATCTACGGCATCGAGCCCGGCAGCGGCGCCAACACCACGATCAAGACCATGATCGAAACCAACCACTTCGGCCTGAAGGATTTCAAGATCATCGAATCCGGTGAGGCCGGCATGCTCGCCGCCGTGCAGCGAGCGGTGAACCGCAAGGAATTCGTGGTATTCGTCGGCTGGACCCCGCACCCGATGAACATCAACATGAAAATCACCTACCTGACCGGCAGCGAAGACGTCTACGGCCCCAACGAAGGCGCCGCCACCGTGTCCACCGTCACCGCGCCGGACTACGCCGAGCGCTGCCCGAACGTCCATCGACTGCTGGAAAACCTGACCTTCACCGCCGCCCAGGAAAGCCAGTTGATGGTGCCGATCATGGAGCGCAAGACACCGCAGGAAGTGGCGAAAACCTGGCTGCGCGAGCATCCCGAAGACCTGCAACGCTGGCTGGCGGGTGTCAGCAGTTTTGACGGCAAGGACGGCGCGGCCACGGTTCAGGCCAGCCTGAAAAACTGATGGGCACTTATCCACTCTCGCCGTCGATGGCGGCGTTCGTTGCCAGTACCGAAAGCTTTGCCAGCGATGACAGCAGCCTGGGCGGATTGCGCAAATCCTACGACGCCATGTGCCGCGCCTTCACGCCCGAGCGGCCGGCGGGTCTGGAGGTGGTGGATTTCCAGTTGAGCGGGGTGGCGGTGCGCTCGTATCGCCCGCCTGTCCGGCCATCGGCCAGTGGCTGGCCGTGCGTGTTGTATCTGCATGGCGGCGGTTGGGTGGTCGGCGGGCTGGATTCCCATGACTTCATCTGCTGCGAGCTGGCCATGGCGCTCGGGGCGATGGTGGTGGTGGTGGATTACCGGCTGGCGCCGGAGCACCCGTTCCCGGCCGGTTTCGAGGATTGCCTGAGCGTCTGGCGCGCGTTGCGCAGCGGACCGTTCTGGTTCGATCCCGGACGGATGCTGGTGGCGGGCGACAGCGCCGGCGGCAATCTGGCGGCGGCGCTGTGCCTGGCGCTACGCGATGCCGGCGAGCCGCTGCCGGGCGCGCAGGTCTTGATCTATCCGGGGCTGGGTGGCGACGCACAGTTACCGTCGCGCAGCGAATGCGCCGATGCGCCGTTGCTCGCCAGCAGCGATGTCGATTGTTATCACGCCTTGTACCTGCGCGGCACCGCGAAGCCGAACGCCTATGCGATGCCATTGCTGGCCGGGGACTTCAGCGGTTTGCCACCGGCCTGGATCGCCGTGGCGCAGTTCGATCCGCTGCGTGACGACGGCGTGTGCTATGCCGAACGGCTTAACGCAGCGGGCGTCGACGCGGCGCTGTATTACGGCGAAGGGCTGGTTCACGGCTGCCTGCGGGCGCGACATCAGGTCGCCGAGGTCGATCGTCTCTTTGAGAACCTGCTGGGGTTCATGGCTGACAAAATGTGACAGCGCACGGGCATGCTCATTGACGTAAATCGGGTTTATGATGCCGAACGGCAGAATAATAGAAGTCCCCCCAGGGATGACCTCGACCCCTTACGGAGCGCGCAATGCAGACTTTGTTTCCGCAGATCAAACCTCACGCACGGCACGATCTGGCCGTCGATGACACCCATACGCTGTACGTCGACGAAAGCGGTTCACCGGAGGGTTTGCCGGTGGTGTTCATCCACGGAGGTCCCGGCGCCGGGTGCGACGCCCAGAGTCGCCGTTACTTCGATCCGAATCTGTATCGCATTGTCACCTTCGACCAGCGCGGCTGCGGTCGCTCCACGCCCCACGCCAGTCTGGAAAACAACACCACCTGGGATCTGGTCGAAGACCTCGAGCGCATCCGTAAACATCTGGGCATCGACAAATGGGTGCTGTTCGGCGGTTCCTGGGGTTCGACCCTGGCGCTGGCCTACGCGCAGACCCATCCGGAGCGCGTACATGGCCTGATCCTGCGCGGGATCTTTCTCTGCCGTCCGCAGGAAATCGAATGGTTCTACCAGGCCGGCGCCAGCCGTCTGTTCCCCGATTACTGGCAGGACTACCTCGCGCCGATTCCGCTGGACGAGCGCGACGACCTGCTCAGCGCGTTCCACAAACGCCTGACCGGCAACGACCAGATCGCCCAGATGCACGCGGCCAAGGCCTGGTCGACCTGGGAAGGGCGCACCGCGACCCTGCGGCCGAATCCGCTGGTGGTCGACCGTTTCTCCGAGCCGCAGCGCGCCTTGTCGATCGCGCGGATCGAATGCCACTACTTCACCAACAATGCGTTCCTTGAGCCGAACCAGCTGATCCGCGACATGGGCAAGATCGCCCATCTGCCGGGCGTGATCATCCACGGCCGCTACGACGTGATCTGCCCGCTCGACAACGCCTGGGAACTGCATCAGGCCTGGCCGAACAGCGAGCTGCAGGTGATCCGCGATGCCGGCCACGCCGCGTCCGAACCGGGCATCACCGATGCACTGGTGCGCGCCGCCAGCAAAATGGCCCGTCGTCTGCTCGACCTGCCGCCCGAAGAAGCATGAAGGGTCTGTTGCAGCGCGTGAAAGGCGCGCGGGTCGAAGTGGCGGGCGAGGTGGTTGGCAGTGTCGATCAGGGTTTGCTGGTGCTGGTGGCGGTAGAACCCGACGACACGCCGGCCAGCGCCGACAAACTTCTGCATAAGCTGCTTAACTATCGAGTGTTCAGCGACGCCGAGGGCAAGATGAATCTGTCCTTGGCGGATGTGGGCGGCGGGTTGCTGCTGGTCTCTCAGTTCACCCTCGCCGCCGACACCAAAAGCGGGTTGCGCCCGAGTTTCTCGACCGCCGCCCCTCCGGCGCTGGGCGAAAAATTATTCGACTATCTATTAAGCAGAGCGAAACAGATGCATGGCACAGTGGCATCAGGTAGATTCGGCGCGGATATGCAGGTGCACCTGGTCAACGATGGCCCGGTAACCTTCCTGTTACAGACATGAAAGCGCTTGAAACATCTTTTTAAGGGCTTTTCGACTGAAAACAGGAAATTTTCGCGATAAATACTTTGTTACCCCTGATGCGTTGTCACGCGGGCTACTAGATAATCGCGCGCTACGGGGATCAGCGTTCGTTGGTCCATTTTGACTTAGGTAGAGACTTGTCCGGATCCGATTGGGGAATCATTTTGACCCAGCGGAGTCGGAACAATGCTCGCCAACTTGGCAAGGGTGCCCTGAAAGATCGGTTTTTTTGTACCGAATCCCTCACAGGCACTTCATCTGGCCGTTGGTTTATTGATCTGTTTTCGGCGAGGGTTGCTCGTGATTGTTAGTCCCTGTAATGCAGCAAAATTGTCTGCCAAACGCTTGCGCAGCGCTCTGGTAGCGGGCTCGGCAGTACTCTGCCTGCTCAGCGCCGGCCAGCTTTGGGCATTCAATCTTGACGATGTGTCGGCCAAGGCCAAAGAGCTGGCCGGGCAGAAGTTCGAAGCCCCGCGCAGCAACCTGCCGAACGAATTCCGTGAAATGAAATTCGCGGACTATCAGAAGATTCGTTTCCGCACCGAAAAAGCCGAATGGGCCGACCAGAAGACCCCGTTCAAGCTGTCCTTTTATCACCAGGGCATGCACTTCGATACGCCGGTGAAAATCAACGAAATCACCGCGAACACCGTCGAAGAGATCAAATACGATCCAAGCCGTTTCGATTTCGGCGACCTGCAGTTCGATCCGAAGGCCACCGAACAACTGGGCTACGCCGGTTTCCGTGTGCTGTACCCGATCAACAAGGCTGACAAGCAAGACGAAATCATGACCATGCTGGGCGCGAGCTACTTCCGCGTTGTCGGCAAGGGGCATACCTACGGTCTGTCGGCCCGTGGTCTGGCAATCGACACCGCCTTGCCGTCCGGCGAAGAATTCCCGCGTTTTCGCGAGTTCTGGATTCAGCAGCCGAAGCCGGGCGACAAGCACCTGGTGATCTTCGCCCTGCTGGATTCGCCACGTGCGACCGGCGCCTACCGTCTGATCCTGCGTCCGGGCAGCGACACCATTGTCGACGTCAAGGGCCAGATGTACCTGCGTGACAAGGTTGGCAAGCTCGGCATCGCGCCGCTGACCAGCATGTTCCTGTTCGGCGCCAACCAGCCGTCGAAAGTGCTCAACTACCGTCGCGAACTGCACGACTCCAGCGGTCTGTCGATCCATGCCGGCAACGGCGAGTGGATCTGGCGCCCTCTGAACAACCCTAAACATCTGGCTGTGAGCCAGTTCAGCGTCGAGAACCCGCGTGGTTTCGGTCTGCTGCAACGTGGCCGTGATTTCAGCCACTACGAAGACCTCGACGACCGCTACGACAAGCGCCCAAGCGCCTGGATCGAGCCGAAGGGCGACTGGGGCAAGGGCACCGTTGATCTGGTCGAAATCCCGACTGCGGACGAAACCAACGACAACATCGTTGCGTTCTGGAACCCGGAAAAACTGCCGGAGCCAGGCCAGCCGCTGGACTTCGCCTACCGCATGCACTGGACCATCGACGAAGCCGCGCTGCACGCGCCGGACAGCGCCTGGGTCAACCAGACCCTGCGTTCGACCGGTGACGTCAAGCAATCGAACCTGATCCGTCAGCCGGATGGCAGCGTGGCGTACCTGGTCGACTTCGAAGGCCCGTCCCTGGCCGCTTTGGCCCCGGATGCAGACGTTCGCAGCCAGGTCAGCGTCGGCGACAACGCCGAACTGGTCGAAAACAGCGTGCGCTACAACCCGGAAACCAAAGGCTGGCGCCTGACCCTGCGGATGAAGATCAAGGACCCGAGCAAGTCCACCGAGATGCGCGCGGCACTGGTGCAGCCAGTGGTCACCGCTGATCTGGCCAAGTCTTCGGTGCCGACGTCCAACTCGTCGGTGGCCAAAGCCGACAAGGTTGCCGCCAAGCAACAAGAGAAAGCCGACAAGGAAGCCAAGGCCGCCGAGGCCAAACAGGCCGACGCCAAGCCGGTTGCAGATGCCAAGGACAAGGCCAACAAAGACGCCAAGCAGCCAGCCGCTGCGGACGCGGCCCCAGCCACACCGGAATCGGCACCGACTGAAGAAGTCCTGACCGAGACCTGGAGCTATCAGTTGCCTGCCGATGAGTAACTCTCAAGTACAGCCAGAGACTCTGTCCGAGTACCTGGCGCATCTGCCGATGACCGACGAGCAGCGCGCGGAACTCGCGGGCTGCCAGTCCTTCAGCGAATTGCATGAACGCCTGTCGTCCAAGACCTTTGACGCACCGACCGAAGCCGCCCAGGCTTCGGTGGGCAAGCGCCTGATCCTGAGCACCGCCGAAGAGCTGCAGGACGCGGAAATGCTGGTGCTCGACGCCAGCGGGCGGGTGAGCATGAAGGCCACGCCGCCGATCCGTCGGACCAAGGTCGTGCCGGAGCCGTGGCGCACCAATATTCTGGTGCGTGGCTGGCGCCGCCTGACCGGCCGGACCAACCCGCCGCAACCGCCGAAGGACGCCAACGTGCTGCCGGCGGCGCGCTGGCGCACGGTCGGTTCGATCCGTCGCTACATTCTGCTGGTGCTGATGCTGGGTCAGACCATCGTCGCCGGCTGGTACATGAAAGGCATCATGCCGTACCAGGGCTGGTCGTTCGTCGATCTGGAAGAAGTCCTGCATCAACCGCTGCTGCAAACCGCCACGCAAGTGCTGCCGTATGCGCTGCAGACCAGCATCCTGATCATGTTCGGGATTCTGTTCTGCTGGGTGTCGGCCGGTTTCTGGACCGCGCTGATGGGCTTCCTCGAATTGCTTACCGGCCACGATAAATACCGGATCTCCGGTAAAAGTGCCGGCAACGAGCCGATTCCGAAAGACGCGCGCACCGCACTGGTGATGCCGATCTGCAACGAAGACGTGCCTCGGGTGTTCGCCGGTCTGCGCGCGACGTTCGAGTCGGTCGCTGCTACCGGTGACCTGGACCGTTTCGACTTCTTCGTCCTCAGCGACAGTAACGACACCGACATCTGCGTGGCCGAGCAGCAGGCCTGGCTGGACGTCTGCCGCGAAGCCAAGGGCTTCGGCAAGATCTTCTATCGCCGCCGTCGCCGTCGCGTCAAACGCAAGAGCGGCAACCTCGACGACTTCTGCCGTCGCTGGGGCGGCGACTACAAGTACATGGTCGTACTCGACGCCGACTCGGTCATGAGCGGCGAATGCCTGACCAGTCTGGTACGCCTGATGGAGGCCACTCCAGACGCCGGCATCATTCAGACCGCGCCGCGCGCTTCGGGCATGGACACGCTGTATGCACGCATGCAGCAGTTCGCCACTCGCGTGTACGGTCCGCTGTTCACGGCCGGTCTGCACTTCTGGCAGTTGGGTGAATCCCACTACTGGGGTCACAACGCGATCATCCGCATGAAGCCGTTCATCGACCACTGCGCCCTGGCGCCGTTGCCGGGCAAGGGTGCGTTCTCCGGTGCGATCCTCTCTCACGACTTCGTTGAAGCGGCGCTGATGCGCCGTGCCGGCTGGGGCGTGTGGATTGCCTACGATCTGCCGGGCAGCTACGAAGAACTGCCGCCGAACCTGCTCGACGAGCTCAAGCGTGACCGTCGCTGGTGCCACGGTAACCTGATGAACTTCCGTCTGTTCCTGGTAAAAGGCATGCACCCGGTGCACCGTGCGGTGTTCCTGACCGGCGTGATGTCTTACCTGTCGGCGCCGTTGTGGTTCTTCTTCCTGGTGTTGTCGACCGCGCTGCTGGCGGTGAACACGCTGATGGAGCCGCAGTACTTCCTCGAACCGCGTCAACTCTATCCGCTGTGGCCGCAATGGCACCCGGACAAGGCGATCGCGCTGTTCTCGACGACCATCGTGCTGCTGTTCCTGCCGAAGCTGTTGAGCATCATCCTGATCTGGGCCAAGGGCGCGAAAGAGTTCGGCGGCAAGTTCAAGGTGACCCTGTCGATGCTGCTGGAGATGCTGTTCTCCATGCTGCTGGCGCCGGTGCGGATGATTTTCCACACCCGTTTCGTTCTGGCCGCGTTCCTCGGCTGGGCCGCGACGTGGAACTCGCCGCAGCGTGACGACGACTCCACGCCGTGGAGCGAAGCGGTCAAGCGTCACGGTCCGCAGACCCTGCTGGGCTTCTTCTGGGCGCTGCTGGTGATCTGGTTGAACCCGAGCTTCCTGTGGTGGCTGGTGCCGATCGTCGGTTCGCTGATGCTGTCGATTCCGGTGTCGGTGATTTCCAGCCGTGTGGGCCTGGGCCTGAAGTCCCGTGACGAGAGCCTGTTCCTCATTCCCGAGGAATACAATCCGCCACAGGCGTTGCTGGCCACCGATCAGTACACCCACGAAAACCGCTGGCACGCGCTGAACGACGGCTTTGTCCGCGCCGTGGTCGATCCGCAGCAGAACGCCCTGGCGTGCTCGCTGGCGACCTCGCGTCACGGTCAGGCCGAGCCGATCGAATGGCTGCGTCAGGAACGCGTGCGTCACGCGATCAAGGTCGGCCCGGCCGGGCTGAACAACCATGATCGCCTGCAACTGCTGAGCGATCCGGTGGCCCTGGCCCGTCTGCACGAGCAGGTGTGGGCCGAAGGTCACGCCGAGTGGCTGGACGCCTGGCGGGCCTCGGTGAAAGCCGATCCCCACGCGCCGCTGCTGCCGCTCAAGCCGGTGAGCTTGCAGGCGCAACCGGCCTGATGAAGAACCCCGCGAAAGCGGGGTTTTTTTTGCCTGCCGATTAGCGTCACGGATCACTCGTTCCCACGCTCTGCGGGGGAATGCAGCCCGCGACGCTCTGCGTCCCATCCGGCACCAACCGATCAAAAAACCTTGTGCAAACGGACGAGTGCGTTAGCATCCGTCCCCGAATTGGCGCACCCGGACAATCTTGTCCATTTCTGTCGGTTTTCGCGCCGCAAACGCAATGGTTTTGGGGACTTGAAGATGAAGAAGTATCTGTCGATGCTGCTGGTCGGCGTCACGGCACTGGTTGCAGTCAATGCGGCGCAGGCCGGCGCAATCGACGACGCGGTCAAGCGCGGCTCGTTGAAAGTCGGTATGGATCCGACCTACATGCCGTTCGAAATGACCAACAAGCGCGGCGAAATCATCGGTTTCGAAGTCGACATCCTCAAAGCCATGACCAAGGCCATGGGCGTCAAGCTGGAGCTGGTCTCCACCGGTTACGACGGGATCATCCCGGCGCTGATGACCGACAAGTTCGACATGATCGGCAGCGGCATGACCCTGACCCAGGAACGCAACCTGCGCCTGAATTTCAGCGAACCGTTCATCGTGGTCGGCCAGACTCTGCTGATCCGTAAAGAGCTGGAAGGCACCATCAAGTCCTATAAAGACCTGAACACCGCCGACTACCGCATCACCTCCAAGCTCGGCACCACCGGCGAGATGGTCGCCAAGAAGCTGATCTCCAAAGCCAAGTACCACGGCTACGACAACGAGCAGGAAGCCGTGCTCGACGTGGTCAACGGCAAGGCTGACGCCTTCATCTACGACGCGCCGTACAACGTCGTTGCCGTGAACAAGGTCGGCGCCGGCAAACTGGTGTTCCTCGACAAGCCGTTCACCTACGAGCCACTGGCCTTCGGTCTGAAGAAGGGTGACTACGACAGCCTCAACTTCATCAACAACTTCCTGCACCAGATCCACGAAGACGGCACCTACGATCGCATCCATGACAAGTGGTTCAAGAGCACCGAGTGGCTCAAGGACATGGAATAAGCCCGGTCAGATAGACCGAGTCGCCCCATTCGCGAGCAAGCCCGCTCCCACATTGGAATGCGTTCCCTGTGGGAGCGGCGGTGCGACGATTCGACTTGCCCGCGAAGGCGGCCTCCCCGGCGACATAACTTTCGGATTTCGCTAAACCCATGAAACAGAAAAAAGCCCAATGGCCCTGGCACGTCCTGACCGTGCTGGTGCTGGTCGGCCTGGCCGGCGCGCTGTATTACGCCACGTCGCTGATGTCCTACGAATGGCGCTGGAACCGCGTGCCGCAGTACTTCGCCTATCAGGCCGAGGAAACCCGGCGCGCGACCGACATTTCCACCGTCAGCGAACTGGTGCGCAAAGGTGGCAGCGCGCAGGTCACCCTGCGCAACGATGCCGGTGACGAGCAGCACCTGACCGTCGACGAAAACAGCCTGCAATTCGCTCAGGGCGACGATGTGGCCGAAGGCGACGTCGTGGGCGTGACCCGGCATTGGGCGGCGGGCCCGCTGTTGTGGGGCCTGTGGACCACGCTTTGGCTGTCGGTGGTGTCCGGCGTGCTGGGCTTGCTGATCGGTCTGGCCACCGGGCTGTGCCGGCTGTCGAGCAACCCGACCCTGCGCGACCTGTCGACCATCTATGTCGAACTGGTGCGCGGCACGCCGCTGCTGGTGCAGATCTTCATTTTCTATTTCTTCATCGGCACGGTGATGAACCTGTCCCGGGAGTTCGCCGGGATCGCCGCGCTGTCGCTGTTCACCGGTGCCTACGTGGCGGAAATCATCCGTTCCGGTGTGCAGTCGATTGCCCGCGGCCAGAACGAAGCGGCCCGTTCGCTGGGGCTGAGTGCCGGCCAGTCGATGCGCCACGTGGTGCTGCCGCAGGCGTTCAAGCGCGTGCTGCCGCCGCTGGCCGGGCAGTTCATCAGTCTGGTCAAAGACACTTCGCTGGTGTCGGTGATCGCCATCACCGAGCTGCTGAAAAGCGGTCGTGAAGTCATCACCACGTCGTTCTCGCCGTTCGAGATCCTGTTCTGCGTCGCCGGCCTGTACCTGTTGATCAACCTGCCGCTGTCGAAAATCGCCAGCCGGCTTGAGCGGAGGCTCGCGCAAAGTGATTGAAGTCCGCGATCTGGTAAAAGTCTTCGACACCCGTGGGCAAGTGGTGCGCGCGGTGGATAACGTCAGCACCTCCGTGGCCAAGGGCGAAGTGCTGGTGGTGATCGGCCCGTCCGGTTCCGGCAAGTCGACGTTCCTGCGTTGCCTCAATGGTCTGGAAGAATTCGATTCCGGCTCGGTGAGCATCGACGGCCTGCAACTGGCCGACCCGAAAACCGACGTCAACGCCTACCGCCGCGAAGTCGGCATGGTGTTCCAGCATTTCAATCTGTTCCCGCACATGACCGTGCTGGAGAACCTGTGCCTGGCGCAGAAAGTCGTGCGCAAGCGCGGCCAGAAGGAAAGCGAGGCCAAGGCTCTGGCATTGCTGGAGAAGGTCGGCATCGCCCAGAAGGCCCGCGAATATCCGTCGCGCCTGTCCGGCGGTCAGCAGCAGCGCGTGGCAATTGCCCGGGCGCTGGCGATGGACCCCAAGGTCATGCTGTTCGACGAGCCGACCTCGGCCCTCGATCCGGAAATGGTCGGCGAAGTGCTGGACGTCATGAAGAACCTGGCCGTGGAAGGCATGACCATGGTCTGCGTGACCCACGAAATGGGTTTTGCCCGGGAAGTGGCGGATCGGGTGCTGTTCTTCGATCACGGCAAACTGCTGGAAGACGCCTCGCCGGCCGAGTTCTTCGACGCACCGAAGGATCCGCGAGCCCAGGCGTTCCTGCGGCAAGTCCTCTAAACGCAGGACAAAAAAAATCGCAGCCAATGGCTGCGATTTTTTTGTGTGCGCGGTTTACACCTTGAACCGGCCCACCAGTGTTTGCAGGTGAGTGCCCAAACGCGCCAGCTCGACGCTGGAGGCCGCTGTCTCTTCACTGGCCGCCGAGGTCTGGTCCGAGACATCCCGCACGTTCAGCACGCTGCGGTTGATCTCTTCAGCCACAGCGCTCTGCTGCTCGGCCGCCGCAGCGATCTGCTGGTTCATCGCCTGAATCGCCGAAACGGTGCGGGTGATGCTTTCCAGCGAACCACCGGCACGCCGGGTCAGCTCGACGCTGCTGTCGGTCAGGGTGCGGCTGTTGTCCATGATCGTTGCCACTTGCTGGGTGCCGTTCTGCAGTCCGACGATCAGCTCTTCGATCTCTTCGGTGGACTTCTGGGTGCGCTGGGCGAGGCTGCGAACTTCGTCGGCGACCACCGCAAAACCACGTCCGGCTTCACCGGCACGGGCGGCCTCGATGGCGGCGTTGAGGGCCAGCAGGTTGGTTTGCTGAGCCACGGACTTGATCACGTCGAGCACGCTGCCGATCTTGTCGCTCTCGCGCTTGAGCTCGCCCATGGCCTCGGTGGAGTGGCCGACTTCGGCAGCCAGACGTTCGATCTGGGCGATCGCCTCGCCAACCACCTTGTCGCCTTCACGGGCCTGCTGATCAGCAGCGACCGCGGCTTCCGAAGCTTCCTCGGCGTTGCGCGCGACTTCCTGCACGGTGGCGGCCATTTCGTTCATGGCGGTGGCGACCTGGTCGGTCTCGATTTTCTGATTGTTGACCCCGGCGCTGGTCTGCTCGGTCACGGCGGACAATTCTTCGGCGGCGCTGGCGATCTGGGTCACGCCGTCGCTGATGCCGCCGATCAATTCGCGCAGGCCCTGAGTCATGCTCTGCATCGAGCGTTGCAGTTGACCAAGTTCATCGCGGCGCAGGGATACCAGATTGTGGGTCAGGTCACCGGCGGCCACGCGCTCGGCGACTTTCAGGGTTTGCTCCAGCGGAATGATGATCTGCCGGGTGATCGCCCAGGCCGCCAGCAGACCGAAGGCCAGGGCCAGCAGGGTGGCGATCATCAGCATGTTTTTGGCGTGCGCGGCATCGGTGTCGCGGACGATGGTCTGAGATTCGGTAAGTTTCTTGCTGACGTCGAGCAGGATGTCGCCCTGAGCGGTCATTCGCGCCATGGCCTTCGCGTTGTTCACCTGGGAGTCGCGGAACTGGCTGACGGCGGCGCGATAAGCCTTCAGCGATTCGGTGGCCTGTTGCAGGTTGGCGATGTGTTGCTCGGGCAGTTTGCTCGGCAGGCTTTCCAGATTGTTCAGGGCGGCGGCGATGGCATCCAGCGCCGGTTGTTCGGCTTCGGCCTTGCCGCTGTAGGTGTAGCCGCGCACCTGATAGCGCGCCTGCTGCAGCAGTTTGCTCAGCTCGATCACGCTGTTGAATTGCGCAACGCTGTCGCCTTGCAGCAGGGATTTCTCGACTTCGCTGACCTTGGCCACGGCGTTATCGGCGCTGGCGCCGAGTTTGCTGCGGGCGTCTTCACGCTGCACGGTGGCCTGGGTCATGTCGGCAAAGGCGCGTTTGTACTCGGCGACCGCCGCGAGTTGCTGGTCGATCATGGCCACGTCGGACGGTTGCTCGATCATGCCGCGCGCGCTTTGCAGGCCGCTGTCGAGCTTGCCGAGCAGGTCGTTGACCGCGCCAGGGCCCTGTTCGCCACGGCGGGCTTCATAGTCCAGGCGTGCCAGGCGCAGGTCTTTGGTCAGCTCGTTGAGGCTGGAGATGAACCCGAGCTTGTCACCCCGGCTGATGATCCCGCTCATGCCGGTCCAGCCGGTGAAGGTGATCAACAGGGTCAGCAGCAGCACCAGGCCGAAACCGATTCCAAGCTTACGTTTGACGCTGACGTTTCCAAGACTCTCGGCTAACCAACGGTACATGCGACGACTCCCCTCGGACCACTAATTGGACTTATGGAGAGGGTATCGGCCAGATGATGGCAATCTGTAACGCCTTTTGTCTGGCGAAGACTTCAGAACAGCCGGGCCAGCAGCGCGGTGACGGCGGTTTCGACCCGCAGGATTCGCTCGCCAAGCTGCACCGGTTGCAGCCCGGCCTTGGCCAGCAGATCGATTTCGTAGGGAATCCAGCCACCCTCGGGGCCGATCGCCAGGGTCACCGGTTCGTTCAGGGCGCGGGGGCAGGGCGGGAAATTGCCCGGATGGCCGACCAGACCGAGGGTGCCGTCGGTGATGGCCGGCAGGCGATCTTCGACGAACGGCTTGAAGCGCTTCTCGATGATGATCTCCGGCAGCACCGTATCCCGAGCCTGTTCGAGGCCGAGGATCAGTTGTTCGCGGATGGCGTCCGGTTCGAGGAACGGCGTCTGCCAGAAGCTTTTCTCGACCCGGTAGCTGTTGACCAGAATCACCTTCGACACGCCCATGGTCGCCACGGTCTGGAACACCCGGCGCAGCATCTTCGGGCGGGGCAGGGCGAGCACCAGGGTCAGCGGCAGTTTGGCCGGTGGCGGTTGATCGAGGTTGACTCGCAGCTCGGCTTCGCCCGCGTCAAGGCGCAAAAGCTCGGCCGAGCCCATCAGCCCGCCAATGCGCCCGACCCGCAGGCTGTCGCCGACTTCCGAACGGTGGACTTCCTGCATGTGGGTCAGGCGCCGATCACGCAGCACGACGCGGTCGGCCGCAATGAAGTCGGCCTCTTCGAGCAGCAGCAGGTTCATGGCTGAGTCGCTGGCGGCTGGTCGTTGTGATCGTCGGCGGTTTCTTCCGGGCGCTCGCGCTTGCTGACCAGACTGCCGAAGAGGATGCCGACTTCGAACAGCATCCACATCGGCACGGCCAGCAGGGTCTGGGAGAAGATGTCCGGCGGGGTCAGGATCATGCCGACCACGAAGCAGCCGATGATCACGTACGGACGGATCTTCTTCAGGTATTTGACGTCGACCACGCCGATCCACACCAGCAGCACCACGGCCACCGGGATTTCGAACGCCACGCCGAAGGCGAAGAACAGCGTCATGACGAAATCGAGGTAACTGGTGATGTCGGTCATCATTTCCACGCCGGCCGGGGTGGCCGAGGCGAAGAACTTGAAGATCAGCGGGAACACGAAGAAGTAGGCGAACGCCATGCCGGTGTAGAACAGCAGGATGCTGGAGATCAGCAACGGCACTGCGACACGCTTCTCGTGCTTGTACAGACCCGGTGCGATGAAGCCCCAGATCTGATGCAGGATCACCGGAATCGCCAGGAACAGTGAGACCATCATCGTCAGTTTCAGCGGCGTCAGGAACGGCGACGACACGTCGGTGGCGATCATCGTCGCGCCGGCCGGCAGGTATTCGCGCAGCGGCGTCGAGACGAAGGTGTAGATCTGCTGGGTGAAGGCAAACAGCCCGGCGAAGATGATGAAGATCGCCGCCACGCAACGCAGCAGGCGGGTGCGCAACTCGGTGAGGTGCGAAACCAGCGGCATGTGCTGGTCGTTTTCGGGGAGGCTAGGGCCTGTCATCGGTCATTTCCTGTGTCGCGCCGAGCCCGTATTTGCGCAGGGCAAGGCGCGAGGCGCGTAGTTTGGCGTTTCAAATAAGCAACGAGTAACGCAGCCCTGCGCAAATACAGGCCGGCCCTTCGGGTTGTGCCTGAAAGCGGGCCAGGCTGCGTTGTAGTCCTTGGAAAGGTAAAACACATTCCCTGCGGACTACGCCTTGCCTGGCCCGCTTTCAGGCGACAACGCGACACAGGAAATGACCGATGACAGGCCCTTGTCATGGGGCTCGCGGCGGCTGAGTGGTGTCGTTTGGCGCTGGTGTGGTCGGCGCGGCGGTTTGGGCTACGTGTTCAACCGAGGCTGGCGCGACGACAGGCGCTGATTCGGTTGGCGCTACAGCAGGTGCCGCTGGCGTTGGAGCGGCAGGGCTGTGAATCGTCTGCTCACCCACGTGCTCGACCGGCGTCGGCTCCTGCTGAACCGGCGTGAAAATCTTCCGCGCCTCCTGTTCCAGTGACAGGATGTGCTCGTTGTGCAGTTGCCGACGGATTTCGTCGGCACCGATTTCACGCTCAACTTCCTGTTTGATCGCGTTGAAGCTGCGCTTCAGCCGTCCGACCCACAGGCCGGCGGTGCGTGCAGCGCCCGGCAGACGCTCGGGGCCCAGCACCAGCAGGGCGACGAGGCCGACGAGCAGCAGTTCAGAGAAGCTGATACCAAACATTAGTCAGTGCTCACACGTCTTTGCGGATCGGCTCTTCGACTTTCTGCGCCTGCACATCGATGGTGTGCGGCGGGTTGGCCTGAGCGGTGGCTTGCGGCTGTACCGGCGGTACCGGTTGCGCAGGCGTGACGGTCGGATCGGCCGGTTTTTCGTCGTCGTTCATGGCTTTACGGAAGCCCTTGATCGACTCGCCAACGTCGGTGCCGAGGTTCTTCAGTTTCTTGGTACCGAACACCAGTACCACGACCACCAGGATGACGATCCAGTGTTTCCAGTCAAAAATGCCCATGTTGCTGTTCCTCTTTTGAAGTTGTTCAGGCGGACGGGCGCGAGGCTTTCTCGACGTGTCCGGACAGGCCGAAACGGCGATCCAGTTCATCCAGCACCGCCTGCGGATGCTGCCCCAACTGGGCAAGCATGACCATGCTGTGGAACCACAGGTCGGCGGTCTCGTAGATCACGTCGCTGCAGTCGCCGCTGACGGCGGCGTCCTTGGCGGCGATGATCGTTTCGACCGATTCTTCGCCGACCTTTTCCAGAATCTTGTTCAAGCCCTTGTGATACAGACTAGCCACATACGAACTGTCGGCAGCAGCGCCCTTGCGCTCTTCCAGCACCTGAGCGAGGCGGGTCAGGGTGTCACTCATGTTTGTGTCCTGCGGAGTAAATAGCGTGCGGGTCTTTCAGGACCGGGTCGACCGTTTTCCAGTCGCCGTTTTCGAAGACGCGGTAGAAGCAGCTTTGACGGCCGGTATGGCAAGCAATGTCGCCGATCTGCTCGACCATCAGGATGATGACGTCGGCGTCGCAGTCCAGACGCATTTCATGCAGCGTCTGTACGTGGCCGGACTCTTCGCCCTTGCGCCACAGCTTGCCACGGGAACGTGACCAATAGATGGCACGGTTTTCCGCCGCGGTCAGCTCCAGGGCTTCGCGGTTCATCCAGGCCATCATCAATACGCGTCCGGTCTTGTGATCCTGGGCAATCGCCGGCACCAGGCCATCGGCGTCCCACTTGATCTCGTCCAGCCAGTTTTTCATCTTCGACTCCGACAGCGAACCCACACTTAAATAGTCGGGTTCAGGCGTTGAAACAGTGTGCCAGCCGATCACGGAACTGGCTATCGGCGAACGACCAGATACAAGCCGACTGCCACCATGATCCCGGCGGGCCAATGCCCCAGTTCGTGCAACGGGCCCCCGGCGGCGAGGATCGTACCGCCCGCCAGATGGGCGCTGCCGAGCAGGCGCAGGAACCAGTCGTCCTTGCGTTTTTTCCACGGCGGTGGCGGGTCGTTGGCGTGGGGCTGGGACATGCGTTCGAGCAGGTCGCGGGCCATGTTGGCCAGGTGCGGCAGTTGTTCGAACTGGCTCTGGACGTTGCCGATCAAGGCTTTCGGGCTGACGCGCTCGCGCATCCAGCGCTCGAGGAACGGCTGTGCGGTATTCCACAGATCGAGGTCCGGGTACAGCTGACGGCCCAGGCCTTCGATGTTCAGCAACGTCTTTTGCAGCAATACGAGTTGCGGCTGCACTTCCATGTTGAAGCGGCGCGCGGTCTGGAACAGGCGCATCAGCACCTGGCCAAATGAAATATCTTTTAATGGTTTTTCGAAGATCGGCTCGCACACGGTACGGATCGCCGCTTCGAATTCGTTGAGCTTGGTTTCCGCCGGCACCCAGCCCGAATCGATGTGCAATTGCGCCACGCGGCGGTAGTCGCGCTTGAAGAAGGCGAACAGGTTGCGCGCCAGATAGTCCTGGTCTTCCGGGGTCAGGCTGCCGACGATGCCGCAGTCGATCGCGATGTACTGCGGGCTCCACGGGTTGACGGTGCTGACGAAGATGTTGCCCGGGTGCATGTCGGCGTGGAAGAAACTGTCGCGGAACACCTGGGTGAAGAAGATCTCCACGCCGCGCTCGGCGAGCATCTTCATGTCGGTGCGCTGGTCGGCGAGGGTCGCCAGATCGGTCACCTGAATCCCGTAGATGCGCTCCATCACCAGCACTTTCGGCCGGCACCAGTCCCAATAGACTTGCGGCACATACAACAGCGGCGAGCCTTCGAAGTTGCGCTTCAACTGGCTGGCGTTGGCCGCCTCGCGCAACAGGTCGAGTTCGTCGTAGATGGTTTTTTCGTAGTCGCTGACCACGTCCACCGGGTGCAGCAGACGGGCGTCGGCGGAGACTTTTTCGGCGGCGCGGGCGAGGATGAACAGCCACGCCAGATCCTGGGCGATGATCGGTTTCAGACCCGGGCGGATCACCTTGACCACCACTTCTTCGCCGGTCTTCAGTTGCGCGGCGTGCACCTGCGCCACCGAGGCCGAGGCCAGCGGTTCGACGTCGAAGCGGCTGAACACTTCGCTGATCTTCTTGCCCAGTTGCTCTTCGATCAGTTTGACCGACAGCTGCGAATCGAACGGCGGCACGCGGTCCTGCAACCGCATCAGCTCATCGGCGATGTCTTCCGGCAGCAGGTCGCGGCGGGTCGAAAGGATCTGCCCGAACTTGATGAAGATCGGCCCCAGGTCCTGCAAGGCCAGGCGCAGGCGTGCGCCACGGCTCAGGTCCAGCGGCTTGCGCGGGAACCAGCGCCACGGCAGGACGTAGCGCAGCGCCAGCAGGAACCACGGCAACGGCAGATCGAACAGCAGGTCATCGAGGCGGTAGCGGATCACGACGCGCTGGATGCGCAACAGACGGCGGACGGCGAGCAGCTTCATGCGTTATCGCTTGGGTCGAGGGATCGGGAAAGGCGCTCGAAGCGCGCCTCGAGACGTTCCAGATCGAGTTTGATCCGGTCCAGTTCGCTGAAGCGGGCTTCGGCTTCGCGCTGCCCGACGAGGGTGCGCGATTCTTCGGCCAGGTATTCGGCGAGGTTCTGGTTGAGGCTGGCAAATCCTTGTTGATACCAGCGGGCGCGGCTGCGCAGGTGGCCGCCGACCAGTTGCGTGGCGACAGGTCCCAGCCAGCGCGAGAGTTCGTACTCCCAGTCCAGCTCCAGGTCCTGCAGCACGCCCGCCAGCTCCAGCAGCACGCCGCTGTCGCCGTCGAGTTCGACTTCCGGCGCGTGCAGCACCGCCGTCTTGTCCTTGCTCAGGGCCAGTTTCACCAGACTCGAGGCCGGGGCGCGCAGGGTGCAGTCGACGCCGGTTTCCCAGTGGGACGCCAGCATCAGGCCTTCGTCGCTCGGCAGAATGAACAGTTGCAGCGCCGGGCTGCGGCAATCCACGGCAATCACTTTGCCGGTCAGGTGCGCCAGTCGCGGCAGCGCCGTGCTGTCGAGACGCAGCACGCGGTTCAGGCCGAGTTCGACGCTGGCGAGCAGCCCGGTCAGCAGCATCAGGGTTTGATACCGCGGTGCAGGGCGACGATGCCTGCGGTCATGTTGTGATAGGTCACGCGATCGAAACCGGCGTCGACCATCATCGACTTCAGGGTTTCCTGATTCGGGTGCATGCGGATCGATTCGGCCAGGTAGCGATAGCTTTCCGAGTCGTTGGTGATCAGTTTGCCCATCAACGGCATGAAGGCGAACGAGTAGGCGTCGTAGGCCTTGGACATCAGCGCGTTGGTCGGCTTGGAGAATTCCAGCACCAGCAGGCGGCCGCCCGGCTTGAGGACGCGCAGCATCGAGCGCAGGGCGTCTTCCTTGTGCGTCACGTTGCGCAGGCCGAAGGCGATGGTCACGCAGTCGAAATGGTTGTCCGGGAACGGCAGCTTTTCAGCGTCGGCCTGGACGAACTCGACATTGCCCGACACGCCGACATCCAGCAGGCGGTCACGGCCGACCTTGAGCATGGATTCGTTGATATCGGCTAGCACCACCTGACCGGTCGGGCCGACCAGGTGCGAGAATTTCTTGGTCAGGTCACCCGTACCGCCGGCGATGTCCAGCACGCGGTTGCCGGCGCGTACGCCCGACAGTTCGATCGCGAAACGCTTCCACAGACGGTGCATGCCGCCCGACAGAAGGTCGTTCATCAGGTCGTACTTGGCGGCCACGGAGTGGAACACCTCAGCGACTTTTTCCGCTTTCTGGCTTTCCGGAACGTTTTTGAAGCCGAAGTGAGTGGTGGGTTCGGCATCGCTGCCTTTGCGCTGATCAGTCATATCGCTGTCACCAAAAGAGAATGCGCGACATTCTAATCCCCAAGCCATGCTTTGTCTTGGAATGGCTAAAGGTAAGATGGGCAACCTTCGGGACGATTTGCCGCAGTGGCGGTCAAGATTCGTTGCAGGCATTCATAGCCCCATTCAAAAAGCAGGAGTCATTCAATGGCCCATATCAGTGTTGAGCGTGCCCACAGCCTGGGCAAGGAAGCGGCCCGCGAGAAAGCCGAAAAACTGGCGCAGAAACTCTCCGATCAATATGGCCTGGAGCCGCAGTGGTCGGGCGATGTCCTGAACCTCAAGCGTTCGGGCGTGAAGGGCGCGGTGCATGTGGCCGAGGATTCGATCCGGGTCGACGTCGAACTGGGCCTGATGATGTCGGCCATGAGCGGCATGATCAAAGCCGAGATCGAAAAGGCGCTGGATAAAGCGCTGGTCTGATCAGGACAAAACGGGGAGCTTTGGGCTCCCCGTTTTTTTCTCGTGCACCTGCCTTTTATGTCAGTTGTTAGGGTGCCGTTTCTAATTTTTCTCCCTACTTTGTGCCTGAGCCCGACACTCGTCAGGGCAGTTCCTCAAACCTTCTGCGCGTGAGGTGCACCATGGCCAAAGTCATTTTGAAGAAAAAAATCGACGCTTCGACTTCCGCTCTGAGCGACGTCAAATCCTATGCCCGCAAGATCTGGCTGGCAGGCCTGGGGGCCTACACCAAGGTCGGTCAGGAGGGCAGCGAGTACTTTCAGGAGTTGATCAAGGCTGGTCAAACTGTTGAAAAGAAAGGCAAAAAAGCCGTCACCGAAAAACTCGAAGCAGCCAACGCCGAGATCGATGAAGCCAAGAGCGAAGTCAGCTCTTTCAAAGGCCGGGTCGAAGTTCAGCTGGACAAGGTCGAGAAGGCCTTCGACACACGTGTCGCCAGTGCCTTGAATCGTATCGGCATTCCGTCTAAACATGACGTTGAGGCACTCTCTGCTAAGCTCGATGAGCTGACGGCATTGCTCGAACGCGTCGCGCGTAAATCTTAAGGAGAACGGGATGGCTGGTAAAAAGAACACCGATAAAGAAGGCAGCTCGTGGATCGGAAAAGTCGAAGACTATTCCCGCAAGATCTGGCTGGCTGGTTTAGGCGTGTACTCGAAGATCGACACTGACGGCAGCAAGCTCTTCGATACATTGGTCAAAGACGGCGAGAAAGCCGAGAAGCTCACCAAGGCTGCAGTCGGCAAGAAAGTCGATGCTGCCAAGGATTCTGCAAGCTCGGCAAAATCGCGCATCAGCGGCGTGAAAGATCGCGCGCTGGGCACCTGGGATCAGCTGGAAGGGGCTTTCGACAAGCGCCTGAACAGTGCGATTTCGCGCCTGGGCGTACCGAGCCGCAACGAGGTGAAGGATCTGCACAAAAAGGTCGATACCCTGACCAGGCAGATCGAAAAACTCACCGGCCTGAAAGCTCAGCCTGTCGCGGCCAAAACCGCAGCAGCCAAGCCTGCGGCCAAAACCGCAGCCAAGCCACTGGCTAAAGCCGCCGCCAAACCGGCCGCAAAAGCAGCAGCCAAAACCGCTGCCGCCAAGCCTGCAGCGAAAGCCGCGGCCAAACCGGTTGCCGCCAAGGCCGCCGCCAAGCCGGCAGCAAAACCAGCCGCCAAACCTGCGGCCAAGTCAGCAGCCAAGCCAGCAGCGAAAACCGCTGCCGCCAAACCCGCTGCCAAGCCTGCCGCCAAACCGGCTGCGGCGAAAAAACCGGCAGTGAAAAAACCGGCCGCGCCGAAAGCCGCTGCGCCGAAAGCTGCAGCACCAAAACCGGTGACCACACCGCAAGCACTGGCAAGCACGTCGAACTCCGCCTCGGCTCCAACCCCGGCGCCTGCTCCGACTGCTGCATCGACTCCGTCGACGCCAACCAGTCAGTCCTGATTTTTCAGGGCTCAAAAAAACGCCCGGCCTGTGAAGGTCGGGCGTTTTTGTTTGGGTAAACGCCGTCGGATTACTCGTGATCTTCGAGGTACTGCAAAGCCATCCTCTCCGTCGCCACCTTCACCGGTGGCAACAGATGCGGCGCCACCAGCATCATGATCTGGTACACCACCAGCCGCACTTCCCCTTCGCGATCGAGAATCCGCTGATAGTCCAGCGAGAACAGCAGCGTCATGGTTATCTGCTCCACCAGTTGCCCCAGCGCCTGGGTGTCGCTGACCAACTGCCCCGACGCCTTCAACCGCGCCAGCAATGACGCGAGCGTACGCTTGAGCACGTTGAGAAACTGGCGAATGCCCTTGGCCAGTTTCGGCAGACGCCCGGCCAGGTTCGACAGGTCCTGGAACAGGAAGCGGTACTGCGCCAGCCGTTCGACGATCAGGTGCAGGAACAGCCAGTAATCCTCCGGCGCCAGTTCGACATCAGCGGGCGGGTCGAGCAGCGGGGCGAGGTCGTTCTGGAAACGCTCGAACAACCCGAGAATCAGCGGTTCCTTGCCGTGGAAGTGGTAGTAGAGGTTGCCGGGGCTGATCCCCATCTCATTGGCAACCTCCATGGTGGAGACGTTCGGCTCGCCCTTTTCATTGAACAACTGCAGGGCACATTCGAGGATCCGTTCGCTTGTTTTCATCCAGTCTTCTTAAAAGGGCTTGGGTCAGTCAGCGCACACGCACATAGGTGCCGGGTGCCGCTTCCATCGGTGGGTAATTGGCGTTGCCGAGGGTCATCCGGGTTTCGTGCAGGGTGCCGGAGCGCTGCTGCACCCACTCCAGCCATTGCGGCCACCAGCTGCCGTCGACTTTCTTGGCGTCGTAGTACCAGGCGCGCGGATCGCTGCTGAGCTTTCCGTTCTCGACGTAATGGGCTTTCGGGTTGCCCGGCGGGTTGAGGATGCTCTGCACGTGGCCGCTGTTGGACAGCACGAAGCGCCGCTCGCCGCCCAGCAACAGTGTCGAGCGATACACCGCGTCCCACGGCGTGATGTGGTCGTTCATGCCGGCCACGCTGAAACTGTCGACCGTGACCTTCTGCAGGTCGATCGGCGTGCCGCACACTTCCAGGCCCCCCGGATGGGTCAACGGGTTGTGCTTGAAGAAGTCCAGAATGTCGCCGTGAAACGCGGCGGGCAGGCGGGTGCTGTCGTTGTTCCAGTAGAGAATGTCGAACGCCGGCGGCTCCTTGCCCAGCAGATAGTTGTTGACGAAATAACTCCAGATCAAATCGTTGGGGCGCATCCAGGCGAACACCTTGGCCATGTCGCGGCCGTCCAGCACGCCTTTCTGATAGGAACGCCGCTTGGCCGCTTCGAGCGTTTGCTCATCGGCGAACAGGGTGGCCGGGGTGTTCATCTCACTGTCGAGCAGGCTCACCAGATAGGTGGCGCTGGAGACTCGCCGCAGCTGCCGCTTGGCCTGCAGATGCCCTTGCAGCGCCGCGATGGTCAGCCCGCCGGCGCAGGCGCCCATCAGGTTGACCTCGCGGGCGCCGGTGATCGCCCGGCAGATGTTCATCGCTTCCTCCACGGCTTCGACGTAGGTCGAGAGGCCCCATTCGCGATGCCGCACATCCGGGTTGCGCCAGCTGATCATGAAGGTCTGCAAACCATTCTTCAGGGCGAACTGGACGAAGCTGTTGCTCGGGCTGAGGTCGAAAATGTAGTACTTGTTGATTTGCGGCGGCACCACCAGCAACGGTTTCGAATACTGTTTTTCGCTCATCGGCCGGTACTGGATCAGCTCGAGCATTTCATTGCGAAACACCACCGAGCCGGTGGTGGTGGCGACGGTCTTGCCGACTTCGAAAGCTTGTTTGGTGACCTGGCGTGGCAGGCCGTCGTTGTGCAGCAGGTCATCAATCAGATGGCTGAGACCGCGCACCAGACTGTGGCCGCCGGAGTTGAACAGTTCTTTCACAGCCAGCGGATTGAGCAGGGTGTTGGAAGGCGCCACGGCGTCGTTGAGCAGGGTGAAGGCGAAATGCGCGCGGGCGCGGTCGTCGTCACTCATGCTGCTCTCGTCGATCCAGCTCTTGACCTGTTTCTGCCAGGCCAGATAAGCCTGCAGGCTGCGCCGATAGAACGGGTTCAGGCTCCACGCCGGATCGGCGAAGCGGCTGTCCTGCGGATTGGTCGGGTGCAGGGTTTCGCCGAGTAGCACGCGTCCGAGCGCACCTCCCAGCTTCAAGGCGTGTTTTGCACTGTGGATCGGATTGCGCAAGCCGTGGGCTGCCACGCTGCGCAAGGTCGAGATCAGGTCGCGGCCACGCAGACCGGTCATGGCACTCTGTGCATTGATGAACACGGCGGGGCTGGGCACGACGCCCGTCGCTGGTTTGTCACGCATGACTCAACACTCCTTCGTCTTCAGGCCAAAAACAAACACACCGAACCAGAACACCATAGACGCTGTTGCGGGTTGCTGCTTGCGCGGCCTCCTGCCACGCACCTGTCCAGACGCGCTGCAAAACGCTGTCCAGAAATCCGTGCCGGGACGGTTATCCGCCCAGCGGTGTCGGGTGCGGATGCATCACCGCACGCTGACGTTCCTCCTGGAGGAATTTCATGATGATCGGCGCCACCGCCTCGGCCCTGGTAATCAGGAACAGATGCCCGTCGTCGATGATGTGCAGCTGCGCGTTGGGGATTCGCCAGGCGAGCATGCGCATGTTGATCAGCGGGATCAGCGGATCGTCATCACCGGCCAGCACCAGGGTCGGCTGGTGGATCTTGTGCAGCCAGTGAATGCTGGTCCAGCCCAGGCCCGCGAACAGTTGCCAGTAGTAACCGAGCTTGCCCGCCGAGCGCACCTTGGCCGCATGGCTGGCGGCGAGTGTCGGGTCGCGGCGGAACGAGCCGCCGTAGATCATCGGGGCAATGCGGATCACATGTGACGGCTGGATGTAGCGCCGTGGGCTGGCCATCATCCACAGCACTTTCGGCTTGCCAGGCACCATCACCGCACCGGCAGCGGTCGCCGCCAGCACCAGCTTCTTGCAGCGCTCGGGATAGTCGTAGGCGAACTGTTGCGCCAGCGCGCCACCCCAGGACACGCCGATCACGTTGACCTGTCCGTAGTCGAGGTAATCGAGCATCCGCGCGGTGAGCTTCGCCAGCCCCGGAAAGCGATACGGCCGGCTCGGCGTCGAGGAACCGCCGACACCGGGCACGTCGAAGGCGATCACTTCCAGATCCGGATCCAGCGCCGCGACAAAAGGAAACACCAGCTCCAGGTTGGCGCCGATGCCGTTGAATATCAGCAAGGGCGTCAAGTGAGGCTTGCCGGGGCGGACCGCCGTGCGGATGGTCTGGCCATCCAGCTCGACAGTTCGAAAGATGAACGGGTGCGGCATGCTTCAAGGCCCTGTGGGTCGCAATCTCAGTGATCACCTCACTCCCCGCAGGGAGTGAGGGGTGTCGGTTACCGCTCGTGAACGTAAGTGCCCGGTGAAGCTTCGCCTGCCGGATACGCCTTGTTGCCCAGCTTGGTCGGCGCCTTTTTCAGCTCGCCCGAGCGCGCGGCCTGCCACGCCTGCCAGTACAGCCACCAGGAGTCGGCGTGCTTGGTCGAGTTTTCCTGCCAGTCATCGGCATTGGCGGTCATTTCATCGCTGGTCATGTAGCGCGATTTCGGGTTGCCCGGCGGGTTCAGGATGCTCTGGATATGTCCGCTGCTGGACAGCACGAATTCGACCTTGCCACCAAACAGCTGCGCCGACTTGTAGCAGGACTTCCACGGCGTGATGTGGTCGTTGGTGCCGGCCAGCGAGAAGATGTCGGCGGTCACCTGCTTGAGGTCGATCGGCGTGCCGCACACTTCCAGTGCATTGGGGCGGATCAGTGGGTTGTTTTTGAACATCTCGATCAGGTCGCCGTGGAACGCGGCCGGCAGTCGAGTCGTATCGTTGTTCCAGAACAGGATGTCGAACACCGGCGGCTCGTTGCCGAGCAGGTAGTTGTTGACCCAGTAGTTCCAGATCAGATCGTTGGGACGCATCCAGGCAAAGACTTTGGCCATGTCTTTGCCTTCGAGCACGCCGGCCTGATAGGAGTGTCGCTTGGCCATTTCCAGCGTCTGCTCGTCGACGAACAGTGCGACATCACTGTCGAGGGTGGTGTCGAGCACGCTGACCAGCAGGGTCAGGGCATTGACCTTGTTCTCGCCCGTGGCGGCATAGTGGCCGAGCAGGGCGGTACAGGTGATGCCGCCGGAGCAGGCGCCAAGCATGTTGACGTCCTTGCTGCCGGTGATCGCGGTGACCACGTCGACCGCTTCCTTCAGGGCTTCGATGTAGGTCGAGAGGCCCCACTCGCGCTGTTCCTTGGTCGGGTTGCGCCAGCTGACGATGAAGGTCTGCACATTGTTGCGCAGGCAGAAACGCGCCAGGCTCTTGTCCGGGCTCAGGTCAAATACATAGAACTTGTTGATCTGCGGCGGCACGACGAGCAGCGGGCGCTCGTGCACTTGCTCGGTGATCGGCTTGTACTGGATCAGCTCCAGCACATCGTTGCGAAACACCACCGCGCCTTCGGTCACGCCCAGGCTCTTGCCGACCTCGAACGCGCCCATGTTGACCTGGCTCGGCATGCCGCCGTTGTGCACCAGATCCTTGGCCAGGTGCGAGAGGCCGTCGAGCAGGCTCTTGCCGCCGGTCTCGAAGAAACGTTTGACCGCCGCAGGGTTGGCCGCCGTGTTGGTCGGGGCCATGGCCTCGGTCATCAGGTTGATCACGAAGTGGCCGCGCGCGATGTCCTTGGGCGAGAGGCTGCTGTCGTCGATCCAGGCATGGAGTTCCTTGCGCCACGCCAGATAGGTTTGCAGATAACGTTTGTACAGCGGGTTCTGACTCCACGCCGGATCGACGAAGCGACGGTCATCGCCCGCCGGTTGCAGATCTGATTTGCCGAACAGCACGTTCTTCAGTTCAAGGCCGAACTGGGTGACGTGTTTGACACTATGGATCGGTTGTTTGATGGCCTGGGTCAGCACCATTCGAGCAGAGGCCAGCAGATCCTTTCCGCGTAGCCCAACGACAGGATTCAGCCCCAGGGTGTTCTCCGAGGCCTGGTACTTCAAATCATCGTTATTCTTGTTACTCATCTACGACGCTCCATTGTCCTGAGACGAGTACCCGGTTTTCTGCTGTGCAGTTCCACAGCCAATGCCAGGTACTACTGCTCGGGTGACCGTTGATTCTGCATAGCTGCTTTACAGTCGTAGAGCACTGCAGGGAACTTGCCAGTTCCATTGGTTACCCGAGATTGATTTTTTTCGCAAGCAGCCGATCCCGGGCCGCTTTAACGGAGCATTCAAACAGATGAATCTAGAAAATGCCCTCTAAACAGTCCGAGGCGCGGACTAGAGCATCAGCTTGACGACGGACTGGTCCGGGTCGCGGGTTTTGCCGGCGGCTTTGAGTTCGGCCAGATAATCCGCCCAGAGTGCGTCATGACGTCGCCCCAGCTCGTACAGGTAATCCCAGGTGAACAGACCGCTGTCGTGACCGTCGTCGAAGGTCAGTTTCAGTGCGTACTGACCGGCCGGTTCTACCTTGGTCAGGCCGACGTGCAGCTTGCCGAATTGCAGGATCGGTTTTCCGTGACCCTGGACCTCGGCGGAGGGGGAGTGCACGCGCAGGAATTCGGCGGGCAGGGTGTACTCCTCGCCGGACGCGTATTTGAGCGACAGGGTTTTCGAGGCTTTGTGCAGTTTGATGTCGGTGGGGAGTTGGGTCATTGCCGGCGTTCCGTCAGGTGGAAAAAATTGTGGGAGCCGATGGCTCCCACAGTTTCACGACCACTGTAAGTATGGCTTACAGGATATAACGGGACAGGTCTTCGTTCTGCGCCAATTCGCCCAGGTGGCTGTTGACGTACTCGGCGTCGATCTGGATCGCTTTGTCGTCGTGGGCGCTGGCCAGATCGCCGGCACTGAACGACACCTCTTCCAGCAGACGCTCGAGCAGTGTGTGCAGGCGACGGGCACCGATGTTCTCGGTCTTCTCGTTGACCTGCCAGGCGATTTCCGCCAGACGCTTGATGCCTTCCGGCTGGAACTGGATGTTCAGGCCTTCGGTTTTCAGCAGCGCGCAGTACTGCTCGGTGAGCGAGGCGTGCGGTTCGCTGAGGATGCGTTCGAAGTCCTGCGGGCTCAGGGCCTTGAGTTCCACACGGATCGGCAGACGACCTTGCAGTTCCGGCACCAGATCGCTCGGCTTGCTCAGGTGGAACGCACCGGAGGCGATGAACAGGATGTGGTCGGTCTTGACCATGCCCAGCTTGGTGTTGACGGTGCAGCCTTCGATCAGCGGCAGCAGGTCACGTTGCACGCCTTCGCGGGACACATCAGCGCCGCCGACATTGCCGCGCTTGGCGACCTTGTCGATCTCGTCGATGAATACGATGCCGTGCTGCTCGACGGCTTCCAGGGCCTTGGCCTTCAACTCTTCTTCGTTGACCAGGCGACCGGCTTCTTCATCGCGTACCAGTTTCAGCGCTTCCTTGACCTTGAGCTTGCGGGCCTTCTTCTTGCCCTTGCCCATGTTGGCGAACAGGTTCTGCAACTGGTTGGTCATTTCTTCCATGCCCGGAGGCGTGGCGATTTCGATGCCGGCCATTTCGGCGACTTCGATCTCGATTTCCTTGTCGTCCAGCTGACCTTCGCGCAGGCGCTTGCGGAACAGTTGGCGAGTATTGGAATCCTGGGTCGGCGCTTCTTCATTGCTGAAGCCCATGCGTGCCGGTGGCAGCAGGGCGTCGAGAATACGGTCCTCGGCGGCGTCTTCGGCACGGTGGCGAACGCGGGTCATTTCCTGCTCGCGCAGCATCTTGATCGCGGCGTCGGCCAGATCACGGATGATCGATTCGACGTCACGGCCGACGTAGCCGACTTCGGTGAATTTGGTCGCTTCGACCTTGATGAACGGCGCGTTGGCCAGTTTGGCCAGGCGACGGGCGATCTCGGTTTTACCGACACCGGTCGGGCCGATCATCAGGATGTTCTTCGGGGTCACTTCAACGCGCAGCTCTTCAGGCAGCTGCATGCGGCGCCAGCGGTTGCGCAGGGCAATCGCGACGGCGCGTTTGGCATCGTCCTGGCCGATGATGTGGCGGTTGAGTTCGTGGACGATTTCGCGGGGAGTCATGGACATAATAATTGACGGTCCTCAAGCAGAAACAAGCCGTGGCACAGGGGCCGCGTCAGGCTCATTCAGCGAGATCCTGCTCCTCAATGGTCTGGGTGTGGTTGGTGAATACACAGATGTCGCCGGCGATGCCGAGAGCGGTCTCGACGATTTCGCGGGCCGACAGGTCGGTCTTTTTCAGCAGCGCGCTGGCGGCGGCTTGCGCATAGGCGCCACCGGAACCCATGGCGATCAGGCCGTCTTCGGGTTCGACCACGTCACCGTTGCCGGTGATGATCAGGGATGCGTCCTTGTTGGCGACCGCGAGCATCGCTTCGAGGCGGCTCAGGGAGCGGTCGGTGCGCCATTCTTTGGCGAGTTCGACGGCGGCGCGAACCAGGTGACCCTGGTGTTTTTCAAGCTGGCCTTCGAAACGTTCGAACAGGGTAAAGGCGTCGGCGGTGGCACCGGCGAACCCGGCGATGACTTCGCCGTGGTACAGGCGACGAACTTTCTTCGCGTTGCCTTTCATCACGGTATTGCCGAGAGAAACCTGGCCGTCGCCGCCCATGACGACTTTGCCGTGGCGGCGGACTGAAACGATGGTGGTCAAGGGAAGAGTCTCCACACTGCGGGGCGAAAATGCCTTATGCCCATTCATATGGGGGTGGTGGAGAGGATTTCAACTGCGGGGCGGGAGAGGGGACGAGCGGTGGTTTGCGCGGGGGCGTTCCCACGCAAAGCAACGTGATCGTTCCCACGCTCCGCGTGGGAATGCCTCAATGGAGGCTCCGCGTCCCTGCGGCAAGGGACGCGGAGCGTCCCGGGCTGCATTCCCACGCAGAGCGTGGGAACGATCGGTGAGGAGGATCAGCGGCTCTGGCGTTGTTGTAACAACAGGTTGCTGAAGCCGGCGCCCGCCAGTTGTTTCTGGGCGGTGGTCAACTGTTCGCGGTTGCTGAACGGGCCGACCAGTACGCGATACCAGGTTTCATCCTTCACCGTCCCGGATTCAACCGCGACCGCCTGACCGAGCAGAATGATCTGCGCGCGGACCTTGTCGGCATCCGTCTCTTTGCGGAACGAGCCGGCTTGCAGGAAGAACTTGGTCACCGGTGCAGCCTTGGTCACCGGCGGCGCTGGCGGCGGGGTGATCCCGGCCAGTGCAGCCTGTGCCCGTGCGGTGTCGATCTTCGCCGCTTCCGCCGGGGTCACCGGCGTGGTCGGGATTGCCGGCACCTGTGGCGTCGGCAGGGTTTTCTCAGGCACCGCGTCCGGCGGCACGATCACTTCCGATTCCGGCAGCAAGGTGTAGAAGTCGTACTTCGGCTTCACCGGTTGCGTCGGGCTCGGCGGGGTCTTGTTGGCCTCGGCGATCTTGGAGGCTTTCTGTTGTTGCTGTTGCTCGATCTTCTCGCGCTTGACCGTGTCGCTGCCCTTGCCCGGCTCCAGTTTCATCAGAAACACGATGAACGCGCCGACCGTCAGGCCGATGGCCATCCACAGCCAACCCGGGATCGGTTGCTTCGCTGGAGCTTGGTAACGGCTGGCGCCACGCTTGGGTGCAGGTTTTTTCTTGGCAGCCAACTTACATGCGCTCCAGGGTTTCCAGGCCGAGCAGTTCCAGGCCTTGCTTGAGGGTACGGCCGGTCAGCGCGGCAAGGCGCAGACGGCTTTGCATTTGTGCCGGGGTCTCGGCGGTGAGGATCGGGCATTTCTCGTAGAAGCTGGAGAACAGGCCGGCCACCTCGTACAGGTAGGTGCACAGGGTGTGTGGCGTGCCCTTTTCCGCAACGTTGTTCAGCACTTCACCGAACTGCGCCAGTTTGGCTGCCAGATCGTGTTCCTGCGGCGCTTCGAGGACGATCTGGCCATCGACTTCGCTGTATTCCTTTTCAAGCTTGCGGAACACACCGGCCACGCGGGTGTAGGCGTACAGCAGGTACGGGGCGGTGTTGCCTTCGAGGTTGAGCATCTGGTCGAAGTTGAAGCTGTAGTCGCTGGTACGGTGCTTCGAAAGGTCGGCGTATTTCACCGCGCCGATGCCCACAACCTTGGCGATGCTGCGCAGTTCGTCGTCGGCCAGTGTCGGGTTTTTCTCTTTTACCAATGCGTAGGCACGTTCCTGCGCTTCGGTTAGAAGATCGATCAGCTTCACGGTGCCGCCATCTCGGGTCTTGAACGGACGACCGTCGGCGCCGTTCATGGTGCCGAAGCCCATGTGCTCCATTTCCATCGGATGGGTCACGAAACCGGCCTTGCGCGCCACGGCGAACACTTGCTGGAAGTGCAGGGCCTGACGCTGGTCGACGAAGTACAGCGCACGGTCGGCCTTCAGCTTGCCGCTGCGATAACGCACGGCCGCCAGGTCGGTGGTGGCGTACAGGTAGCCGCCGTCAGCCTTGACGATGATAACCGGCAGCGGCTCGCCTTCGGCGTTCTTGAATTCGTCGAGGAACACGCACTGGGCGCCGTTGCTTTCGACCAGCATGCCGGCGGCTTTCAGGTCGTTGACCACGTTGATCAGGTCGTCGTTGTAGGCGCTTTCGCCCATCACGTCGGCCATGGTCAGTTTGACGTTGAGCAGTTCATAGATCTTCTGGCAGTGCGACAGCGAGATGTCCTTGAACTTGGTCCACAGCGCCAGGCATTCAGCGTCGCCGGCCTGCAACTTGACCACCAGGCCACGGGCGCGGTCGGCGAATTCCGGCGATTCGTCGAAGCGTTGCTTGGCGGCGCGGTAGAAGTTTTCCAGGTCCGACAGCTCGTCGCTGGTGATCGGGTTTTCCTGCAGGTACGCCATCAGCATGCCGAACTGGGTGCCCCAGTCGCCGACGTGGTTCTGACGGATCACGGTGTCGCCGAGGAATTCGAGTACCCGCGCCACGCCGTCGCCGATGATGGTCGAGCGCAGGTGGCCGACGTGCATCTCTTTGGCCAGGTTCGGTGCCGACAGGTCGACCACGGTGCGTTGTGCCGGGCCGGCCTTGCGCACGCCGACGTGAGCGTCGGCCAGAGCCGCGTCGAGGCGCGAGGCCAGCGCCTGGGTGTTCTGGAAGAAATTGATGAAGCCAGGACCGGCGATTTCGGCCTTGGTGACGTTCTCGTCAGCCGGCAGGGCGGCGATGATTTTCTCCGCCAGGTCGCGTGGCTTCATGCCCGCAGGCTTGGCCAGCATCATCGCGATGTTGCTGGCGAAGTCGCCGTGGGTCTTGTCCCGGGCGTTTTCCACCTGGATCGCCGGCGTCAGGCCTTCAGGCAACACACCTTCGTTGACGAGTTGGGTGAGGGCTTGTTGGATCAGCTGGCGAATGGTGTCTTTCATGGTCTTCTCTTTCGACCGCAAGCGCGGCGGCGCATCGATGCGCGGGTGGAAAAACTGGGCATTATCCGTTGCGAAGACGGGCTTGCCAACCTTAGCAGGCAGGATGTGGATGTGTGGTGACAATTCGGCCGGTTTTGCCCGGTCAGTACAGATCCACCGGATCGACATCCAGCGACCAGCGCACCGCCCGACCGCTTGGCATCTGCTCCAGCACCAGCAGCCAGCTCGCCAGCAATCGGTGCAGCGGCGCCCGGGCCGTGGCCTGCAACAGCAGCTGCGCGCGGAAGCGTCCGGCCCGACGTTCCATCGGTGCCGGCACCGGCCCCAGCAATTCGATGCCGGTCAGGTTCTGTTCGGCCAGCAAGCGCTCGGCCTCGCTGCATGCCTCATCGAGAAAACCTTCGGCCTGCCCTGGCTTGTGGGCTTCGGCGCGCAGCAGGGCGAGATGGGCGAACGGCGGCAGGCCGGCGGCGCGGCGTTCGCTCAGCGCCTGTTCGGCGAAGGCGAAGTAACCCTGCTCGGTCAGTTGCACCAATAAAGGATGGTCGGCCAGATGCGTCTGGATGATCACTTTGCCCGGTTCCTCCGCACGCCCGGCGCGCCCGGCAACCTGCACGATCAGTTGCGCCATACGCTCGCTGGCGCGGAAGTCGCCGGAGAACAGCCCACCGTCGGCATCGAGGATCGACACCAGCGTCACCCGAGGGAAATGGTGCCCCTTGGCCAACATCTGGGTGCCGACCAGAATGCACGGCTGACCTTTCTGGATCGTGGCGAACAACTGGTTCATCGCGTCCTTGCGCGACGTGCTGTCCCGGTCGACGCGCAACACCGGATAGTCCGGGAACAGAATCGCCAGCCTTTCCTCGGCCCGCTCGGTGCCGGCGCCCACGGGGCGCAGATCGACCTTGTTGCACTTCGGGCATTGGCGCGGCACGCGCTCCACGTAACCGCAGTGGTGGCAGCGCAATTCGCCGTAGCGCTGGTGCACGGTCATCCGCGCATCGCAGCGCTGGCATTCGGACATCCAGCCGCAATCGTGGCACAGCAGAGTAGGGGCAAAACCCCGACGGTTGAGGAACACCAATACCTGCTGGCCGGCGGCGAGGGTCTGGCCGATGGCTTGCTGCATCGGCCCGGAAATGCCGCTGTCCAGTGGACGACTTTTCACATCCAGGCGCAGGAAGCGTGGCTGCTTGGCGCCACCGGCCCGCTCGTTCAGTCGCAGGAGTCCGTAACGACCGGTGTAGGCGTTGTGCAGGCTTTCCAGGGATGGCGTCGCCGAGCCGAGCACGATCGGGATGTTTTCCTGCCGCGCCCGCACCAGCGCCAGATCCCGCGCGTGGTAGCGCAGGCCTTCCTGCTGTTTATAAGAGCCGTCGTGTTCTTCGTCGATGATTATCAGCCCCGGATTCTTCATCGGGGTGAACAGCGCCGAGCGGGTGCCGATAATAATGTCGGCCTCGCCATCGCGGGCGGCGAGCCAGGCATCCAGACGATCACGATCGTTGACCGCCGAGTGCAGCAGGGCGATGCGGGCGTTGAAGCGTTGTTCGAACCGCGCGAGGGTCTGCGGGCCGAGGTTGATCTCCGGGATCAGCACCAGCGCCTGCTTGCCGGCCTCGAGGGTTTCGCGGATCAGCTGCAAATAGACTTCGGTCTTGCCGCTGCCAGTGACCCCGGCCAGCAGGAACGCGTGATAACTGTCGAACCCGGCGCGAATCGCTTCATAGGCGGCGCGCTGTTCGCTGTTGAGCGGCAGTTCCGGCTGGGCCAGCCAGTGTTCATGGCGTGCGCCGGGGGCGTGGCGGCGCACTTCGACCTGCACCAGATCCTTGGCCAGCAGCAGATCAAGGCTGTCCTTGCTCAGCATCAGTTTGCTCAGCAACTGATGGGCCACGCCGTGAGGGTGCTGGGCCAAAGTCGCCAGGGCTTCACGCTGGCGCGGGGCGCGGGCGATGCGTGGGTCATCGAGGCTGGCGCCGGGAGCGGCGGACCAGAAGCGTTCCTGCCGAACTTCGGCCAGTTCGCCCTGGCGCAACAGCACCGGCAGCGCCCAGCTCAACGTGTCGCCGAGGCTGTGCTGATAATACTGAGACGTCCACAGGCACAGCTTGAACAGCGCTGGCGGCAGTGGTGCGGTGACGTCGAGCAGCGCCAGTGCCGGTTTGAGCTTCTCCACTGGCACTTCGCTGGTGTCAGCGACCTCCACCAGAATCCCGATCATCTCCCGTCGGCCGAACGGCACCCGCAGGCGCATGCCCGGTTGCAACTGCGAACGCAGCACGCCGGCCGGGGCCCGATAGTCGAACAGGCGGCGCAGGGGCGAAGGCAGGGCGAGGCGCAGAATGGCGTCGGGCACGCGGAGGATTCTCATAGGCGGGGCGGTGGAGAAGGGCGGGAGCCTAGCAGACGGTCGGTCTCAGTGACAGCTTGCGTGATTGGCATTGTCTGGTAGAATCCGCGGCCTAATTACGTGCGGTATTCAACAATCGTGTTGGATGGCGGCACGCCAGCTGAGGAAAACACCATGAAAGCCGATATCCACCCGAATTACCCAGAAGTTGCAGTAACTTGCAGCTGCGGCAACAAGTTCGAAACCCGTTCGACCTTCGGCAAAGCCCTGGCGATCGACGTTTGCAACGAGTGCCACCCGTTCTACACCGGTAAGCAGAAGACTCTGGACACCGGTGGTCGCGTTCAGAAGTTCGCCGACCGTTTCGGTGCTTTCGGCGCGAAAAAGGCCTAAGGCCCTTCATTCTGGAAAACCTCAGCGGCTTTTCCGGTCTGATGAAAAAGGCGTCCCTTGCGGGCGCCTTTTTTGTGTCCGCGATTTGGCTCTCCGCCGCCCAGGCCTTCTGCCCCGTGCCGGCCAGGCTGGACAGCGCCACGGTGCAGCGGGTGGTCGACGGCGACACCCTGCGCCTGAGCGACGGGCGCAATGTGCGGATGATCGGCCTCAATACGCCCGAACTCGGCAAGCAGGGTCGTAGCGACGAGCCGTTTGCGGTAGCGGCGCGCAAGCGCCTGGAAGCCCTGGTCGCCGAGAGCGACGGGAGGGTTAGTCTGCGACTGGGCGCCGAGTCCAAGGACCGTTACGGCCGAACCCTGGCCCATGTGTTCAGCGCCAAGGGTGAGAACATCGAAGCGCAGATGCTCGCCGATGGCCTCGGTTTTCAGGTCGCGGTGGCGCCGAATGTCGATCTGGTCGATTGCCAGCAAGCGGCCGAACACCGCGCGCGACAGGCCGGGCTCGGCCTGTGGAAGCGCTCACCTGTACTGAAAGCGGAGCAGATCGAGCGCTCGGGTTTCGCGCTGGTCAGCGGTCGTGTGAGCAAGGTTCAACGCAATCGCGGCGGAATCTGGATCGAGTTGCAGGACAAGCTTGTACTGCGCGTTGCACCCAATCTGCTGGATCGCTTCGATGGCGCTGCTCTGCAGGCGTTGAAGGGCAAGCAGATCGAGGCCCGTGGCTGGGTGGTCGACCGTTCCCGGCGCGGTGGACTGAAATCAGGTCAGGCGCGCTGGCTGTTGCCGCTGACCGATCCTTTGATGCTCCAGCCGTCCCGTTGAATAAAAAGTTGTAGACATTTTTTCTGTCGATTGTGAACAGTCTAACCCTTGTGCGCCGTGGCTCTTGGCCCAAAGTCTTAGGGCAGGGCGCTTGACAGGGGTGACCGGGCAGTCTTGTGGGGACTTTGCGAGGCGCGTATCCTCGCTGACCAGTCTGTCCAACAGTAAAAAGCGGAATGCCAAAATGTCTGATCTGAAAACTGCCGCTCTCGAATATCATGCCAATCCTCGTCCAGGAAAGCTGAGTGTCGAGCTCACCAAGGCCACTGCTACCGCCCGCGACCTGTCGCTGGCCTACAGCCCCGGCGTAGCTGAACCAGTGCGCGAGATCGCCCGCGATCCTGAACTGGCCTACAAGTACACCGGCAAGGGCAACCTGGTTGCAGTCATTTCCGATGGCACCGCGATTCTGGGCCTGGGTAACCTCGGCCCACTGGCTTCCAAGCCAGTCATGGAAGGTAAAGGCGTGCTGTTCAAGCGCTTCGCCGGCATCGACGTCTTCGACATCGAAGTCGACTCCGAGAGCCCGCAAGCCTTCATCGACACCGTAAAACGCATTTCCATCACCTTCGGTGGCATCAACCTGGAAGACATCAAGGCACCTGAGTGCTTTGAGATCGAACGCGCTCTGATCGAGCAGTGCGACATTCCGGTCTTCCACGATGACCAGCACGGCACCGCAATCGTGACCGCTGCGGGCATGATCAACGCCCTGGAAATCGCTGGCAAAACCTTGGCCGACGCCAAGATCGTCTGCCTGGGCGCTGGCGCCGCCGCCATCTCCTGCATGAAACTGCTGGTGAGCATGGGCGCCAAGGTCGAAAACATCTTCATGGTTGACCGTACCGGCGTGATCCACGCTGGCCGTGACGACCTGAACCAGTACAAGGCTGTGTTCGCTCACCCTACCGAGAAGCGCACCCTGGACGACGCCATCGAAGGCGCTGACGTATTCGTCGGCCTGTCGGGTCCAAACCTGCTGAGCGCCGAGCAACTCAAGCGCATGGCGGCCAACCCGATCGTCTTCGCCTGCTCCAACCCGGATCCGGAAATCTCCCCGGAACTGGCTCATGCCACCCGTAACGACGTGATCATGGCCACCGGCCGTTCGGACTACCCGAACCAGGTCAACAACGTACTGGGCTTCCCGTTCATCTTCCGTGGTGCCCTGGACGTTCGCGCCAAGCGCATCAACGAAGAAATGAAGATCGCTGCCGCCAACGCCCTGCGCGAACTGGCCAAGCTGCCGGTCCCGCAGGAAGTCTGCGACGCCTACGGCGGTATCTCCCTGGAATTCGGCCGTGAGTACATCATTCCGAAGCCAATGGACAAACGCCTGATCACCGTGATCTCCGACGCCGTGGCCAAGGCCGCGATCGAGACTGGTGTGGCGACCCTGCCGTATCCGAAGAACTACCCGCTGAAAAGCGTGGATGACGTGTTCAACGGCTAAGTCGTTGTAGCGCTTCAAGCGAAAGCCCTGACTCGTGAGAGTCGGGGCTTTTTTATGCCTGTTGATTTTGGGGTGATCTTAAGGGCCTCTTCGCGAGCTTGCTCGCGAAGAGGCCGGCCCAGACAACACAAAAATGAACAGGTAATAAAAAGCCCCGCACTTCAATCGAAGGCGGGGCTTTTTAGCGATTCAGGATCAGGATCAGAACAAATCGATCGGCGCCTGTTCATCCGCCGGCAGCGGGCTACCCGGCACGGCACCATTGCCGATCTCGTTGACCGACGGCGGCGTGTCCTCAGCCTTGAACAGCTCGAAGTACGCACCCGGCGTGCTCGGCGATGCCGCACGACCGCTGACCGGATCCACCCGCAGGCTGAGGATGCCTTCCGGCTCCGGCTGGACATGCGGCGGCTTGTCCTTGAGCGCGGCGGCCATGTAGTTCATCCAGATCGGCAGTGCCACGGTGCCGCCGAATTCCCGGCGACCGAGGCTTTCCGGCTGGTCGAAACCGGTCCACACGGTGGTCACGTAGTCGGCGTTATAGCCAGAGAACCACGCATCCTTGGATTCGTTGGTGGTACCGGTCTTGCCGGCGATGTCGCTGCGGCCCAGAGCCAGTGCGCGACGGCCGGTGCCGAGCTTGATCACGTCCTGCAGCATGCTGTTGAGGATGTAGGTGGTACGGCCATCGACGATGCGCTCGGCGACGGCTGGTGCTTGGGGCACGGCAGCGTTGCCCGGCGCTTCACCTGGAACCGGCGCTGCATTGACCGTGAACGCCTGGGTGGCGGGTGCGGCAATGCCGTCGGTAGCTGCGGCGCCCTGAGGTACGGTCGGCGGGTTGGCGACGAACAGCGTATCGCCGTTGCGGCTTTCGATCTTGTCGATGATGTACGGGGTGATCTTGTAGCCGCCGTTGGCAAAGGTGCTCCAGCCAGTGGCGATTTCCATTGGCGTCAGGGTCGCGGTGCCCAGCGCCAGCGACAGGTTTGGCGGCAGGTCCTGCTTGTTGAAGCCGAAGCGGGTGATGTAGTCGATGGTCTTGCCTACGCCCATCGCCTGCAACAGGCGGATCGACACCAGGTTGCGCGACTTGTACAGCGCCTCACGCAGGCGGATCGGGCCGAGGAAAGTGTTGGTGTCGTTCTTCGGACGCCAGACCTTGTCCAGGTACTCGTCGACGAACACGATCGGTGCGTCGTTGACCAGGCTGGCGGCGGTGTAGCCGTTATCCAGCGCGGCGCTGTAGACGAACGGCTTGAAGCTCGAGCCCGGCTGACGCTTGGCCTGCATCGCGCGGTTGTAGTTGCTCTGCTCGAAGGCGAAACCACCGACCAGCGAACGGATCGCGCCGTTCTGCGGATCCAGTGACACCAGCGCGCCTTGCGCCTGCGGAATCTGGCTGAACTTCAGCGAATTGTTCGGCTGGCGCTGCACGCGAATCAGGTCGCCGATCTGTGCCACATCCGACGGCTGACGCGGCGCGGCGCCCATGCTGTTGGTGTTGAGGAACGGTCGCGCCCATTTCATGGTGTCCCACGCCACATGCTCTTCGCCGGTGCGGGTCAGCACTTGCAGGCCGGTCTTGTCGACCTGGGTGACGATGGCCGGCTCGAGGCTGCTGATGGTGCGTTGCTTGGTCAGTTCGGTGGCCCAGGCTTCACGGGTCTTGCCCGGCAGGCGTGATTCAGGGCCACGGTAGCCGTGACGCTGGTCGTAGGTCATCAGGCCTTCATGCAGCGCGGTGTTGGCCATTTCCTGGAGGTTGCTCGGCACCGTGGTGGTAACGCGGAAACCTTCGGTATAGGCGTCGCTGCCGTAGCGACCGACCATTTCCGCACGGGCCATCTCGGCGATGTACGGCGCGTTCACTTCCGGGGTCGGCACGTGATAGCTGGCATTCAGCGGCTCGTTGATCGCGGCGGTGTAGTCGGCTTCGGTGATCTTGCCGAGCTTGTACATGCGGCCAAGGATCCAGTCACGACGCTCCTTGCTGCGCGCCGGGTTGGCCAGCGGGTTGAAGCGCGACGGGGCTTTCGGCAGGCCGGCGATCATCGCCATCTGCGCCAGGCTGACTTCGCGGATCGACTTGCCGTAATACACCTGTGCCGCCGCCTCGATGCCGTAGGCGCGGTTGCCCAGATAGATCTTGTTCACGTACAGCTCAAGGATCTCGTCCTTGGTCAGTTGGCGTTCGATCTGCAGGGCGAGAAGGATTTCAGTGGTCTTGCGCGAGAAGCTGCGCTCGCTGGTCAGGAAGAAGTTCTTCGCCACCTGCATGGTGATGGTGCTGCCGCCGGACTGGATGTGCCCGCTCTTGACCAGTTGGGTCGCGGCACGCATCAGGCTGCTCGGATCAACGCCGTAGTGGTTGGCGAAGTTGTCGTCTTCAGCACTTAGTAACGCATTGATGAAATTGGGGGGAATGTCGGCGAAACGGATCGGTGTGCGGCGCATTTCGCCAAATTCTGCGATCAACTTGTTGTCGCTGCTGTAGACCCGGAGCGGAATCTGCAACTGAATGCTTCTCAGCGCCTCCACAGATGGCAAACCCGGACTAAGGTAAAGAAACGCGCCGCTGAGACCTAAAAGCAGTCCGCAGAAAACGGCGACGATGGACCAACCGAAAAATTTCAGCAGACGAATCAAGGCTTTTGGACATCCACGGCAAAGAATGAATTGGGCGACAGGGTCCCGGCTAACACACAGAACGACCCGCGCCGGCAGTAAAAAGCGGAAAAAAACGCTGGGCATTATAAGCACTTTTCCGCTGGGGGCGTCATTTGCGCTTCTGTCAAGACGGGGCGAGGGAACGCAATGCGCATTACAGAGTCCGTAACTCACGGAAAGTCATAGGGAATTGGTAGTGCTAGGACTCTTCAATAAAAAGGCCAATACGTTACTGGGGATCGACATCAGCTCCACATCGGTCAAGCTGCTGGAGCTGAGCCGTCAGGGTGAGCGCTACCGGGTTGAGGCGTACGCGGTGGAGCCGTTGCCGGCGAACGCCGTGGTCGAAAAGAACATCGCCGAGCTCGAGGGCGTTGGCCAGGCTCTGTCCCGGGTGCTGGTCAAGGCGCGCACCGGGCTGAAAACCGTGGCGGTGGCGGTGGCTGGATCTGCGGTGATCACCAAGGTCATCGAGATGGACGCCGGGCTGTCCGACGACGAGCTGGAAAACCAGCTCAAGATCGAAGCCGATCAATACATTCCCTATCCGCTGGACGAGGTCGCCATCGACTTCGAAGTCCAGGGCGTTTCGCCGCGCAACCCCGAACGGGTCAACGTGCTGCTGGCCGCCTGTCGCAAGGAAAACGTCGAAGTCCGCGAAGCGGCGCTCGCTCTCGCCGGGCTGACCGCGCGGGTGGTGGATGTAGAGGCGTATGCGCTGGAGCGCTCGTTCGGCCTGCTGGCCACGCAACTGGCCGCGTCCCAGGATCGGTTGACGGTGGCGGTGGTCGACATTGGCGCCACCATGACCACCCTGAGCGTCCTGCACAACGGCCGGATCATCTATACCCGCGAACAGCTGTTCGGCGGTCGACAACTGACCGAGGAAATCCAGCGCCGTTACGGCCTGACCCTTGAGCAGGCGGGGCTCGCCAAGAAGCAGGGCGGCCTGCCGGACGACTACGTCAGTGAGGTGCTGCAGCCATTTCGCGAGGCGCTGGTACAGCAGGTGTCGCGCTCCCTGCAGTTCTTTTTCGCCTCCGGCCAGTACAACGCTGTCGATCACATTCTGCTGGCCGGCGGCACGGCGTCAGTGCCCGGCCTTGACCGGCTGATCGAAGAGCGCCTGCACACCCCGACCCAGGTTGCCAACCCGTTTTCCGACATGGCCTTGAGCAGCAAGGTCAACGCCGGGGCCCTGGCGAGCGATGCGCCGGCCCTGATGATTGCCTGCGGGCTCGCGCTCAGGAGTTTCGACTGATGGCGCGGATCAACCTTTTACCCTGGCGCGAGGAGCGTCGCGAAGAACGGCGCAAACGCTTCCTGCTGGCCTTGACCGGTGTGGTGGTCGGTTCGGTGGGGGCGGTGCTCATTGCCGACCAGATCATCAGCGCCGCCATCGCGCGGCAGGTCGCGCGCAATGACTACATCGGCAAGCAGATCGCCGTGGTCGACGAGCGGATCAAACAGATCAGCGAGCTCAAGGCTCATCGCCAGCAACTGGTGGAGCGCATGCGCATCATCCAGGACTTGCAGGGCAACCGGCAGATCAGCGGACGGATCTTCGATCAGCTGGCGCGCACCTTGCCTGACGGGGTGTATTTCACCGACGTGAAAATGGTCGGCAAGACCCTGTCGATCAGCGGCGCGGCGGAGTCGAACAATCGGGTGTCCGACCTGATGCGCAATCTTGATGCCTCGGACTGGTTCGATGCGCCCAACCTCAATGAAGTGAAAGCCACCACAGCCGGACAAGTGGATCAGGCCAACGTCTTTCAGCTGACCGTTCGCCAGACTCGTCCCCGGCTCGAGGAGGACGACCAATGAAGCCGTCCGAGTGGCTGGACAGCCTGCGCAATGTCGATTTCAACGACCTCGACACCAGCAACATCGGCTCCTGGCCGCCAGTGGTCAAAGGTCTGGCCGGCGGGCTGTTGATGGTGCTGGTCCTGGCGCTTGGCTATAACTTTTTCATCAGTGATCTGGAGAGCCAGCTCGAGCTCAAGCGTGAGGAGGAGGTCACCCTCAAGGAGCAATTCGCGAGCAAGGCACACATGGCGGCCAATCTCGAGCTGTACACCCAACAGATGAAGGAGATGGAAAACTCGTTCGGCGTGCTGTTGCGACAACTGCCCAGTGACACCGAGGTGCCAGGGTTGCTGGAAGACATCACCCGTACCGGGTTGGGTAGCGGTCTTGAATTCGAAGAGATCAAACTGCTGCCGGAGGTCACCCAGCAGTTCTACATCGAGCTGCCCATCCAGATCACCGTGACCGGGGCCTATCACGACCTTGCCACCTTCGTCAGCGGCGTGGCCGGGCTGCCACGGATCGTCACCCTGCACGATTTCGAGCTGGCGCCGGCCAATCCCGAAGGCGGGCCGAAGTTGCGCATGAGCATTCTCGCCAAGACCTACCGCTACAACGACAAGGGGCTGCAGAAATGAGCCCGATCCGTTTTATCGCCTTGTCGGCATTGTTATTGGTGCTCGGTGGCTGTGGCGGCGATGACTTCAGCGACCTCGACGCCTACATGAATGAAGTGCGCCTGCGTCCACCGGGCAAGATCGAGCCGACTCCGACCTTCCGCTCCTACCCGACGTTCACCTACAGCGCCGCCAATCTGCGCAGTCCGTTTTCGCGCCAGTTGCGGGTCGATCTGGCCGGGCAGAAACACGGTTCGCGCGACGTGAAACCCGATCCCAACCGGGTCAAGCAATACCTCGAAGGTTTCAACATCGAGCAGTTTGAAATGGTCGGCACGATTGCCAACGCCTCCGGTTCCTTCGCCCTGCTGCGAGGCGCGGGCGGGGTTCATCGGCTCAAGGTCGGCGACTATCTGGGGCGCAACGACGGGCGCATCGTCGCCATCAGCGCTTCACAGGTCGATGTGGTGGAAATCGTTCCGGATGGCCAGGGCGCCTGGCTTGAGCGGCCGCGCACCATTCCTTTGAAAGAGCATTCATAAGTGGAAGTCGAACAATGAACAGGATTTTCTCCACCCTCGGTTTCTCGCTATGGATAGCGCTGCTTTCGCCGATGGTACAGGCAGCCAATCTGAAGGCGCTGGACGTCGCGGCACTGCCGGGCGACCGGGTCGAGTTGAAGCTGTCGTTCGACGGCCCGCCTCCGCAGCCCAAAGGCTACACCACCGATTCGCCGGCGCGGATCGCCCTCGATCTGCCGGGTGTCGCCAGTCAGCTGGCGAGCAAGACCCGTGACCTGGGCAGTGGCAATGCCCGCACGGCCACGGTGGTCGAGGCCAATAACCGGACGCGGCTGATCATCAGCCTGACGCAACTGGCGCCGTACGACACCCGGGTCGAAGGCAATACGGTGTTTGTGGTGGTCGGGCAGGGCAGCAAAGCCGCTGCCCCGCGTACGGCGGCTCGTGCACCGCGTGCGGCACCTGCGGCAGCGCCGGTCCGCACGTATACGCCGACCGCCAGGGCCATTCGCGGCGTGGATTTCCAGCGTGGCACGGCGGGTGAGGGCAATGTGGTCATCGACTTGTCCGACCCGGCTATCGCTCCGGACATCCAGGAACACGACGGCAAGATCATCCTCAACTTCACGCGTACCCAATTGCCCGAACCGCTGCGGGTGCGCCTCGACGTCAAGGATTTCGCCACCCCGGTGCAGTTCGTCAATGCCGGTGTCAGCGGTGATCGGGCGACGATCACCGTCGAACCCAGCGGTACGTTCGACTATTCCACCTACCAGACCGACAACAAGCTGACCGTCAGTATCCGGCCGTTGACCGTCGATGACCTGCAAAAGCGCAACGCCGACCGCAACAGCTATAACGGCGAAAAGCTCTCTCTCAACTTCCAGGACATCGATGTGCGTTCGGTGCTGCAACTGATCGCCGACTTCACCAACCTCAATCTGGTAGCCAGCGATACGGTACAGGGCGGGATCACCTTGCGCCTGCAAAACGTGCCGTGGGATCAGGCGCTGGATCTGGTGCTCAAGACCAAGGGGCTGGACAAGCGCAAGGTCGGCAATGTGTTGCTGGTGGCGCCGGCGGATGAAATCGCCGCCCGCGAACGGCAGGAACTGGAATCGCAAAAACAGATCGCCGAGCTGGCACCGCTGCGCCGCGAGCTGCTGCAAGTGAACTACGCCAAGGCTGCGGACATCGCCAAGCTGTTCCAGTCGGTCACCAGTGCCGAGGCCAAGGTCGACGAACGGGGTTCGATCACCGTCGATGAGCGGACCAACAACATCATTGCCTATCAGACCCAGGATCGGCTCGATGAACTGCGGCGGATCGTGGCGCAGCTGGATATTCCGGTGCGTCAGGTGATGATCGAGGCGCGGATCGTCGAGGCCAACGTCGACTACGACAAGAGCCTGGGCGTGCGCTGGGGCGGCTCGATCCAGAACAAGGGCAACTGGAACACGTCCGGGGTCAGCAACGGTTCCTCGACCACCATCGGCACGCCGGGCAGCACCAGCACCAACTCGCCGTTCGTCGACATGGGCACGGTCAACAACACCTCCGGGATCGGCATCGCGTTCATCACCGACAACGTCTTGCTCGACCTTGAGCTGACCGCGATGGAGAAGACCGGCAATGGCGAAATCGTCTCGCAGCCCAAGGTGGTCACGTCCGACAAGGAAACCGCGAAGATCCTCAAGGGCACCGAGATTCCGTATCAGGAAGCCAGCTCCAGCGGTGCTACGTCGGTGTCCTTCAAGGAGGCGTCGCTGTCGCTGGAAGTGACGCCGCAGATCACCCCGGACAACCGCATCATCATGGAGGTCAAGGTCACCAAGGACGAACCGGACTACCTGAACAAAGTGCAGGATGTACCGCCGATCAAGAAGAACGAGGTCAATGCCAAGGTGCTGGTGAACGACGGCGAGACCATCGTGATCGGGGGCGTTTTCTCAAATACTCAAAGCAAGGTCGTAGATAAGGTGCCATTTCTTGGCGATGTGCCGTATCTTGGCCGCCTTTTCCGGCGTGATGTGGTTTCGGAGAAAAAATCCGAGCTGCTGGTATTTCTCACTCCGCGTATCATGAATAACCAGGCGATTGCTGTGAGTCGTTGATTCTGTGCGAAATTTGATTCTTGTAGGACCGATGGGGGCTGGAAAAAGCACCATCGGCCGATTACTGGCCAAAGAGCTGCGCCTGCCGTTCAAGGATTCCGACAAGGAAATTGAACTGCGTACGGGCGCCAATATCCCGTGGATCTTCGACAAGGAAGGCGAGCCCGGCTTTCGTGACCGTGAGCAAGCGATGATCGCCGAGCTGTGCGCGTTCGACGGCGTGGTGCTGGCGACCGGCGGCGGCGCGGTGATGCGCGATGCCAACCGCAAGGCCCTGCACGAGGGCGGGCGGGTGGTGTATCTGCACGCCTCCGTCGAGCAGCAGGTCGGACGCACCTCTCGCGACCGCAACCGGCCGTTGCTGCGCACCGCCAATCCGGAGAAAACTCTGCGCGACCTGCTGGCGATCCGTGATCCGCTCTATCGGGAAATTGCCGATCTGGTGGTGGAAACCGACGAGCGGCCACCGCGCATGGTCGTGCTCGATATTCTCGACCGCCTGGCGCAGCTTCCGCCCCGTTAAAGCATCGCTCGAAATGCGCTATCCTCGGCGTCCTGTTACAGCCCGCCGAGGTTGTGGCGGATGGCGAGCGAGCGGCGTCATACCCGCTATAGGCCGCAGACAACCAATAATTCAGGGCAGGACGCCTGCTTCCATCTTCACTGTGGGGACACATGCAGACACTCAAGGTCGACCTAGGCGAGCGCAGCTACCCGATTCACATTGGCGAGGGACTGCTGGACCAGCCAGGGCTGCTGGCCCCGCATATCCATGGGCGGCAAGTGGCAATCATCTCCAACGAGACCGTTGCGCCGCTCTATCTCGAGCGTCTGACCCGCAGCCTGGCGCAGTTCTCGGTGGTTTCCGTGGTGCTGCCCGACGGCGAAGCCTTCAAGAACTGGGAAACCCTGCAACTGATCTTCGACGGCCTGCTGACCGCCCGTCATGATCGCCGCACCACAGTGATCGCCCTCGGTGGCGGTGTGATCGGCGACATGGCCGGTTTCGCGGCCGCCTGCTACCAGCGCGGCGTCGATTTCATCCAGATTCCTACCACGCTGCTGTCCCAGGTCGATTCGTCGGTGGGCGGCAAGACCGGGATCAACCATCCGCTGGGCAAGAACATGGTCGGCGCGTTCTATCAGCCGAACGTGGTGCTGATCGATACCGCGTCCCTGAAAACCCTGCCAGCGCGTGAGCTGTCGGCCGGCCTGGCGGAAGTCATCAAGTACGGTCTGATCTGCGATGAACCGTTCCTGACCTGGCTTGAAGACAACGTCGACGCCCTGCGTGCGCTGGATCAAACGGCCCTGACCTATGCCATCGAGCGCTCCTGTGCCGCCAAGGCGGCGGTGGTCGGCGCTGACGAGAAGGAAACCGGCGTGCGCGCCACGCTCAATCTCGGTCACACCTTTGGTCACGCCATCGAAACCCACATGGGCTATGGTGTCTGGTTGCATGGTGAAGCGGTCGCCGCTGGCACCGTGATGGCGCTGGAAATGTCCGCGCGCCTGGGCTGGATCAGCGAGCAGGAGCGTGATCGCGGCATCCGCCTGTTCCAGCGTGCCGGTCTGCCGGTGATCCCGCCGGAAGAGATGACCGAAGCCGATTTTCTTGAACACATGGCAATTGACAAAAAAGTGATCGACGGTCGCTTGCGCCTGGTGCTGCTGCGCCGGATGGGCGAAGCGGTGGTGACCGACGATTATCCGAAAGAGGTTCTACAGGCCACGCTGGGAGCGGATTACCGCGCTCTGGCTCAGCTTAAAGGTTAATAAGATTCCGATGACTAGTTTGCATGCCGACGAGGCGTTCCTCGGCCATTTCCAGTTAAGTCACGACCCTTTCGCGCCGCGGGTGCCGGGCTTCAAATTCTTCCCGGCCCAGCGCAAGCCGGTGCTGGGTCAGCTGCATCATCTGGCGCGTTACAGCCAGTTGCTGCTGGTGGTCACCGGCCCGCAGGGTAGCGGCAAGACCCTGCTGCGTCAGGCGCTGGTGGCCAGCACCAACAAGCAATCGGTGCAGAGCGTCGTCGTTTCCGCCCGTGGCGCAGGCGATGCAGCCGGTGTGCTGCGTCAGATTGCCCAGGCGCTGGATGTGGCCCAGGCCGAAGTCGGGGCGATCCTCGATCAGGTCGTGCAGCTCGCGCTGACCGGTCAGGAAGTCTATCTGCTGGTGGATGATGCCGAGCAGCTCGACGAGTCCGCGCTTGAAGCACTGATGGCGCTGGGCGCCGGCGCGCCGGAAGGTCGCCCGCATGTGTTCCTGTTCGGCGAGTCGTCACTGATCGCGCAGCTCGAGGCTTTGCACCTTGAGGAAGAGCGCTTTCACGTCATCGAACTGCAGCCGTACACCGAAGAAGAAACCCGCGAGTATCTTGACCAGCGGCTCGAAGGCGCCGGCCGCGGTGTCGAACTTTTCACCGCGGATCAGATCTCTGATATTCACGAAAGCTCAGAGGGTTGGCCGGGCAACATCAACCAGGTCGCTCGCGATGCTCTGATCGAAGTCATGATTGCCAGCCGCTCTGCGGTCAAGCGTCCAAGTATGGGGTTCAACATGCCGAAGAAACACGTATTGGCGATCTCCGCCGTCGTTGTGGTCGCGGTCGCTGCCGCCTGGCTGATGCCGGGTCGCAACAAGGCACCGACCACCGGTGCGCCGGCCAACGAGCAGGCGCAACTGCCCTTGGGCCAGGGTGCGCCGCAAGCGGGTGGCGCACCGTCCGTCGAATTCAACGGCAATACCCAGCCGATGCCGCTGCCATTGGTCGGCAACTCGCAGCCGGTAATGCGCGGTCCGCTGGCTGAAGCCGCTGGGGGCATCACTGAAGGCGACGACGGCGTGCCGGTCGAAGGTTCCAGCAACACGCCACCGACCGTGACCACCACCGCGCCACCTGCGGGCGTTCAGGCCGGCCCTGCGCCGACACCGGTTCCGGTTCCAGTCCCGGCGGCCAAGCCGACCCCGGCGCCGACCCAGGTCGCGACCGCCAAGCCTGCTCCGGCCGCTCCAGTGGCCAAACCGGCTCCGGCACCTGCCAAGCCTGTTGCCGCCGCGAAACCTGCCGAGAAGCCGGTCACCGTCGCCAAGGCTGCCGGTGGCAGCTGGTACGCCGGTCAGCCGACCAGCAACTACGTGGTGCAGATCCTCGGTACCAGCTCCGAAGCGACCGCGCAAAACTTCGTCAAGGAGCAGGGCGGCGAGTACCGTTATTTCAAGAAAGTCCTCAACGGCAAGCCTCTCTACGTGATCACCTACGGCAACTTCGCCAATCGTGATGCAGCCGTTTCTGCCATCAAGGCCTTGCCAGCGAAGGTTCAGGCTGGTAAACCTTGGCCTCGCACTGTCGCCAGCGTCCAACAGGAACTGGCAACAACTCGCTGAAGATTCGGCGGCCTTACCCAGGCCGCCTCTCCAAGCACCTCAAAATCTCTACAAGTGCGCGCCGTCTTCTCTACAGACCGCGTGCCTTGTGGTGTCTGCGTCACAGTAGTCTTTGAGTCGTTGCGGTCAAAATTAAAAAATTTTTGACTAGCACAGCAGATCGCTTTAAACCTTTCACAAATGCGACATGAATTTGCGACATTTCGTCGTCAAATTTGTGAGCCTCTGTGTCGCTGTGTACAATGACCACCCTTTTGCCCCCGCAAAGCCGGCGTACGTTCGGCGCGGCAAGCAAGTGGTTGAATTGAAAAGAAATTTGCCTCGGTAAGAGGCAGCCTGGTGAGAAAGTGTCTATGAAAGCAGGTCTGTACCAACCAGATGAATTCAAGGATAACTGCGGTTTCGGCCTGATAGCCCATATGCAGGGCGAGCCCAGTCATACCCTTTTGCAAACGGCCATTGAGGCCCTGACCTGCATGACCCACCGCGGTGGGATTAATGCCGACGGCAAGACCGGTGACGGTTGCGGTCTGCTGATTCAAAAGCCCGACGCGTTCCTGCGTGCCATTGCCCAGGAAACCTTCAGCGTCGAGCTGCCCAAGCAATATGCCGTGGGCATGGTCTTCTTCAATCAGGATCCGGCCAAGGCCGAAGCCGCTCGCGAGAACATGAACCGCGAGATCCTGGCCGAAGGCCTGCAACTGATCGGCTGGCGCAAAGTACCAATCGACACCAGCGTCCTCGGCCGCCTGGCCCTTGAGCGCCTGCCGCAGATCGAGCAGGTGTACATCGGCGGCGAAGGCCTGAGCGATCAGGACATGGCGGTCAAGCTGTTCAGCGCCCGTCGTCGTTCGTCCGTGGCCAACGCCGCCGACACCGACCACTACATCTGCAGCTTTTCCCACAAGACCATCATCTATAAAGGCCTGATGATGCCGGCCGACCTGGCCGCGTTCTATCCGGACCTGGGTGACCAACGCCTGCAAACCGCGATCTGCGTGTTCCACCAGCGCTTCTCCACCAACACCCTGCCGAAATGGCCGCTGGCTCAGCCATTCCGCTTCCTTGCCCACAACGGCGAGATCAACACCATCACCGGCAACCGCAACTGGGCGCAGGCCCGTCGGACCAAGTTCACCAACGATCTGATGGATCTGGAAGAACTCGGCCCGCTGGTCAACCGTGTCGGTTCCGACTCATCGAGCATGGACAACATGCTCGAACTGATGGTGACGGGCGGCATCGACCTGTTCCGTGGCGTGCGGATGATCATTCCGCCAGCGTGGCAGAACGTCGAAACCATGGACCCGGATCTGCGTGCGTTCTACGAGTACAACTCGATGCACATGGAGCCGTGGGACGGCCCGGCCGGCGTGGTCATGACCGACGGCCGCTACGCGGTGTGCCTGCTCGACCGTAACGGTCTGCGCCCGGCACGCTGGGTCACCACCAAGAACGGTTTCATCACCCTCGCGTCGGAAATCGGCGTCTGGAACTACCAGCCTGAAGACGTGCTCGCCAAGGGCCGTGTCGGCCCGGGCCAGATCTTCGCCGTGGACACCGAAACCGGGCAGATCCTCGACACCGACGCAATCGACAACCGTCTCAAATCCCGTCATCCGTACAAGCAATGGCTGCGCAAGAATGCCCTGCGCATCCAGGCGACCATGGAAGACAACGATCACGGTTCGGCTTTCTACGACGTCGATCAGCTCAAGCAGTACATGAAGATGTATCAGGTCACGTTCGAAGAGCGCGATCAGGTACTGCGTCCGCTTGGCGAACAAGGCTACGAAGCCGTCGGCTCGATGGGCGACGACACGCCGATGGCCGTGCTGTCCCAGCGCGTGCGCACGCCGTACGACTATTTCCGCCAGCAGTTCGCGCAGGTGACCAACCCGCCGATCGACCCGCTGCGTGAAGCGATCGTGATGTCGCTGGAGATCTGCCTCGGTGCCGAGCGCAACATCTTCCAGGAGTCGCCGGAACACGCCTCGCGCGTGATCCTCAGCTCGCCGGTCATTTCCCCGGCCAAGTGGCGCTCGCTGATGAATCTAGACCGCCCGGGTTTCGAGCGGCAGATCATCGACCTCAATTACGACGAAAGCGTCGGCCTCGAAGCGGCGATCCGCAACGTCGCCGATCAGGCTGAAGAAGCCGTGCGTGCCGGTCGTACCCAGATCGTCCTGAGCGACCGCCATATCGCTCCGGGCAAACTGCCGATCCACGCCTCGCTGGCCACCGGCGCGGTGCACCACCGCCTGACCGAAAAAGGCCTGCGCTGCGACTCCAACATCCTGGTGGAAACCGCCACTGCACGCGATCCGCACCATTTCGCGGTGCTGATCGGTTTCGGCGCCTCGGCGGTCTATCCGTTCCTGGCGTACGAAGTGCTGGGTGACCTGATCCGTACCGGTGAAGTGCTGGGCGACCTCTACGAGGTGTTCAAGAACTACCGCAAAGGCATCACCAAAGGTCTGTTGAAGATCCTGTCGAAGATGGGCATCTCGACCATCGCGTCGTATCGCGGTGCTCAGTTGTTCGAAGCGATCGGCCTGTCCGAGGAAGTTTGCGAGCTGAGCTTCCGTGGCGTGCCGAGCCGTATCAAAGGGGCGCGTTTCGTCGACATCGAAGCCGAGCAGAAAGCACTGGCCACCGAAGCCTGGAGTCCGCGCAAGCCGATCCAGCAGGGCGGTCTGCTGAAGTTCGTCCACGGTGGCGAATATCACGCGTACAACCCGGATGTGGTCAACACCCTGCAAGCCGCCGTGCAGCAGGGCGACTACGCCAAATTCAAGGAATACACCTCGCTGGTGGACAACCGTCCGGTGTCGATGATCCGCGACCTGTTCAAGGTCAAGACTCTCGACACGCCGCTGGACATCAGTGAAGTGGAACCGCTGGAATCGGTGCTCAAGCGCTTCGACTCCGCCGGTATCTCGCTGGGCGCCCTGTCGCCGGAAGCTCACGAAGCCCTGGCCGAAGCCATGAACCGCCTCGGTGCGCGTTCCAACTCCGGCGAAGGCGGCGAAGACCCGGCGCGCTACGGCACTATCAAGAGCTCGAAAATCAAGCAGGTCGCGACCGGCCGTTTCGGGGTGACCCCGGAATACCTGGTCAACGCCGAAGTGTTGCAGATCAAGGTCGCACAGGGCGCCAAGCCGGGCGAGGGCGGGCAACTGCCGGGCGGTAAAGTGAACGGGCTGATCGCCAAACTGCGTTACGCAGTGCCAGGCGTGACCCTGATTTCGCCACCGCCGCACCACGACATCTATTCGATCGAAGACTTGTCGCAGCTGATCTTTGACCTGAAACAGGTCAACCCGAAGGCGCTGGTCTCGGTGAAACTCGTGGCTGAAGCAGGCGTCGGCACCATCGCCGCCGGTGTGGCCAAGGCCTATGCCGACTTGATCACCATCTCCGGCTACGACGGTGGCACCGGTGCTTCGCCGCTGACCTCGATCAAATACGCTGGCGCTCCGTGGGAACTCGGCCTGGCCGAAACCCACCAGACCCTGCGCGGCAACGACCTGCGCGGCAAGGTTCGGGTACAGACCGATGGCGGCCTGAAAACCGGCCTCGACGTGATCAAGGCTGCGATCCTCGGCGCCGAAAGCTTCGGCTTCGGTACCGCGCCAATGATCGCGCTGGGCTGCAAATACCTGCGTATCTGCCACCTGAACAACTGCGCCACCGGCGTCGCGACCCAGAACGAGAAGCTGCGCAAGGATCACTACATCGGCACCGTCGACATGGTGGTGAACTTCTTCACCTACGTCGCCGAAGAAACCCGTGAGTGGCTGGCCAAGCTCGGCGTGCGCTCCCTCGAAGAGCTGATCGGCCGTACCGATCTGCTGGAAGTCCTCGAAGGCCAGACCGCCAAGCAGCATCACCTGGATCTGACTCCGCTGCTGGGCAGCGATCACATCCCGGCGGACAAGCCTCAGTTCTGCGGCGTCGAGCGCAACCCGCCCTTCGACCAGGGCCTGCTGGCCGAGAAAATGGTCGAGATGGCGACGTCGGCGATCAACGACCTCAGCGGCGCCGAGTTCGATCTGGATATCTGTAACTGCGACCGTTCGATCGGCGCACGGATCTCCGGCGAAATCGCGCGCAAGCACGGCAACCAGGGCATGGCGAAAGCGCCGATCACCTTCCGCTTCAAGGGCACCGCAGGTCAGAGCTTCGGCGTGTGGAACGCCGGCGGTCTGAACATGTACCTGGAAGGCGACGCCAACGACTACGTCGGCAAAGGCATGACCGGTGGCAAGCTGACCATCGTGCCGCCGAAGGGCAGCGTTTATAAGACTCAGGAAAGCGCCATCATCGGCAACACCTGCCTGTACGGCGCCACGGGCGGCAAGCTGTTCGCCGCCGGCACCGCAGGCGAGCGTTTTGCCGTGCGCAACTCCGGTGCCCACACGGTTGTGGAAGGCACTGGCGATCACTGCTGTGAGTACATGACCGGTGGTTTTGTCTGCGTTCTGGGCAAGACCGGTTACAACTTCGGCTCTGGCATGACCGGCGGTTTCGCCTACGTGCTCGACCAGGACAACACCTTCGTTGACCGGGTCAACCACGAACTGGTGGAAATCCAGCGGATCAGCGGCGAGGCGATGGAAGCCTACCGCAGCCACCTGCAGAACGTGCTGAACGAGTACGTCGCGGAAACCGACAGCGAGTGGGGTCGTGAGCTCGCCGAGAACCTCGATGACTACCTGCGTCGTTTCTGGCTGGTCAAGCCGAAGGCTGCCAACCTGAAGTCGTTGCTTTCCAGCACCCGTGCCAACCCGCAGTGATATGCGCCTGAAGAGTTTGATGAGGTTTTAACAATGGCTGAACGTCTGAATAACGACTTCCAGTTCATCGATGTCGGGCGCAAGGATCCGAAGAAGAAACTGTTGCGTCAACGCAAGAAAGAGTTCGTGGAAATCTACGAACCGTTCAAACCCCAGCAGTCGGCCGACCAGGCTCACCGCTGTCTGGGTTGCGGCAACCCGTATTGCGAATGGAAGTGCCCGGTGCACAACTTCATTCCGAACTGGCTGAAGCTGGTGGCCGAGGGCAACATCCTCCAGGCCGCCGAGCTGTCGCACCAGACCAACACCCTGCCGGAAGTCTGCGGTCGGGTGTGTCCGCAGGATCGTCTGTGCGAGGGTGCCTGCACCCTCAACGACGGCTTCGGTGCGGTGACCATCGGTTCGGTCGAGAAGTACATCACCGACACCGCGTTCGCCATGGGCTGGCGCCCGGACATGTCCAAGGTCAAACCGACCGGCAAGCGTGTCGCGATCATCGGCGCAGGCCCGGCGGGTCTGGGTTGTGCCGACGTGCTGGTGCGTGGTGGCGTGACGCCGGTGGTGTTCGACAAGAACCCGGAAATCGGCGGTCTGCTGACCTTCGGCATCCCCGAGTTCAAGCTTGAGAAGACCGTACTGAGCAATCGCCGCGAAGTCTTCACCGGCATGGGCATCGAGTTCCGCCTCAACACCGAGGTCGGCAAGGACGTGACCATGGAGCAACTGCTCGCCGAATACGATGCCGTGTTCATGGGCATGGGCACCTACACCTACATGAAAGGCGGTTTTGCCGGTGAGGACCTGCCGGGCGTCTATGACGCGCTGGACTTCCTGATCGCCAACGTCAATCGCAACCTGGGCTTTGAAAAGTCGCCGGAAGATTTCGTCGACATGAAAGGCAAGAAGGTCGTGGTGCTGGGTGGCGGCGACACGGCGATGGACTGCAACCGCACGTCGATCCGCCAGGGTGCCAAGTCGGTGACCTGCGCCTATCGCCGTGACGAAGCGAACATGCCCGGCTCGCGCAAAGAGGTGAAGAACGCCAAGGAAGAAGGCGTGAAATTCCTCTACAACCGCCAGCCGATCGCCATCGTTGGCGAGGACAAGGTCGAAGGCGTGAAAGTGGTCGAGACCCGTCTCGGCGAACCGGACGCCCGTGGCCGTCGCAGCCCCGAGCCGATCCCGGGCTCCGAAGAGATCATCCCGGCTGACGCCGTGGTCATCGCTTTCGGTTTCCGTCCAAGCCCGGCGCCGTGGTTCGAGCAGTTCGAGATCCAGACCGACAGCCAGGGCCGTGTCGTTGCGCCTGAGCAAGGTCAGTACAAGCACCAGACCAGCAACCCGAAAATCTTCGCCGGTGGCGACATGGTGCGCGGTTCCGACCTGGTGGTGACGGCGATCTTCGAAGGCCGCAATGCGGCTGAAGGGATCCTGGATTACCTGGGCGTCTAAACCCGGTTCGAAACTGCACCGCAATACCTGTGGGAGCTGGCTTGCCAGCTCCCACATTGTTTTCAGGGTGTTGCTGAAACCCGCGAAATCATTGCGACAAATTGACCCGATAGACAAAAGGCTGACCTGCATCCGTGCCTTTTGCGTCGCGCTCTGAGAAAATGCCCGCACTTTTTTTCCGGATGCCGACATGACTGCCCTGAAGAACGACCGTTTCCTCCGCGCCCTGCTCAAGCAACCCGTAGACGTCACCCCTGTGTGGATGATGCGTCAGGCCGGCCGCTACCTGCCGGAATACCGCGCCAGCCGCGCCCAGGCCGGTGATTTCATGAGCCTGTGCATGAATCCGGAATTCGCCTGCGAAGTCACGCTGCAGCCCCTCGACCGCTATCCGCAACTGGACGCGGCGATCCTGTTCTCCGACATCCTCACCATTCCCGATGCCATGGGCCAGGGCCTGTACTTCGAGACCGGTGAAGGTCCGCGCTTCAAGAAAGTCGTCAGCACCCTGGCCGACATCGAAGCCCTGCCGATCCCGGATCCGCACAAAGACCTCGGCTACGTGATGGACGCGGTCAGCACCATCCGCCGTGAACTGAACGGTCGCGTACCGCTGATCGGTTTCTCCGGCAGCCCGTGGACCCTCGCCACGTATATGGTCGAAGGCGGCTCGTCGAAAGACTTCCGCAAGACCAAGGCGATGCTCTACGACAACCCGCAAGCCATGCACCTGCTGCTGGACAAGCTGGCGCAGTCGGTGACTTCGTACTTGAACGGCCAGATCCAGGCCGGCGCGCAAGCGGTGCAGATCTTCGATACCTGGGGCGGCAACCTGTCGGCGGCGGCGTATCAGGAATTCTCCCTGGCCTATATGAAGAAAATCGTCAGCGGTCTGATCCGCGAGCACGACGGTCGCAAAGTGCCGGTGATCCTGTTCACCAAGAACGGCGGACTGTGGCTGGAAAGCATCGCCGACGCAGGCGCTGACGCACTGGGTCTGGACTGGACCTGCGACATCGGCAACGCCCGCGCCCGCGTCGGCGACAAGGTCGCGCTGCAAGGCAACATGGACCCGACCGTGCTGTACGCCAAGCCAGAAGCGATCCGCACCGAAGTCGGGCGCATCCTCGCCAGCTACGGCAAGGGCAGCGGCCACGTATTCAACCTCGGCCACGGCATCACCCCGGAAGTCGACCCGGAACACGCCGGCGCGTTCCTGCGTGCGGTGCATGAGTTGTCGGCGCAGTATCACGAGTAATCGACGCTCAGCTCTAATGCTAGAAAACAAAAACGCCCGGCTTATGCCGGGCGTTTTTGTGGGCGTGAATCAGGCTTTGACGCCACCCAGCGGCGGCAGCTTCGCCAGTTTCAACGCCACCAACAGCGCCACCAGCAACAGCGCGCCGATGAACAGGCCAATCCCGTTCCACCCGGCCATGTGCCAGAACACCCCGCCCGCTGTCCCGGCGATGCTCGACCCGGCGTAATAGCTGAACAGGTACAACGACGACGCCTGGCCCTTGGCCTTCAGCGCCCGGCGGCCGATCCAGCTGCTGGCCACCGAGTGGGCGCCGAAGAAGCCGAAGGTGAAGATCAGCATGCCGATGATCACCAGCGGCAGCGGTGTGAGCATGGTCAGGGCGAGGCCGGCGAACATCAGGGCGATGGTGGCCCACAGCACTTTGCGGCGTCCCAGTTTGTCGGCCAGCGAACCGATTTTCGCCGAGCTGTAGATGCCCGACAGGTACACCACCGACAGCAGTCCCACGAACACTTGATCCATGTGATACGGCTCGGCCAGCAGGCGGTAACCGATGTAGTTGAACAGGGTGACGAACGCACCCATCAGCACGAACGCCTCAAGGAACAGCAGCGGCAGGCCGGCATCGCGAAAATGCATGGTGAAGCCGTCGAGCAGGCTGCGCGGATGCAGCGAGCGGGAGCGGAAGTTGCGCGATTCCGGCAGGATTTTCCAGAATACCGCCGCCGCGATCAGCGCCAGACCGCCGATCACCATCATCGCCGTGTGCCAGCTGACGAAGTCGATCAGCACACCGGTGATCAACCGCCCGCTCATCCCGCCAATCGCGTTGCCGCCGATGTACAGACCCATCGCCAGACCGATGTGCTGCGGATGGATTTCCTCGCTCAGGTACGTCATCGCCACCGCCGCCAGGCCACTCAATGACAGCCCGGTCAGCGCGCGCATGATCAAGACGCCGTGCCAGCTCGGCATCATCGAACTGGCGATGGTGCATAGCGCAGCAGCAAACAGCGCGGCGACCATCACCGGTTTGCGCCCGACCCGATCGGAAATCGGGCCGGTGATCAGCAGACCGAACGCCAGCATGCCGGTGGCCACCGACAGGATCAGGCTGCTCTGCGCAGCGTTGATCGAATACTCGTGGGACAGCAGCGGCATCATCGGCTGCACGCAGTACAGCAGGGCGAAGGTGGCGAAGCCTCCGCTGAACAGCGCGAGCACCGTGCGCATGAACGCGGGCGTGCCTTTCTCGATGTAGATCTCTTGCAGTTCGGTCATCACATCGTCCGCCGCAGCGGGCGGGACTTCATGGGCCAGTGGAGCGACGGCGGTTTTCACATCAGACCTCGGAGGGCGCGGGCAGACAGGCAATGAAAAAATCATATAGCTGGCTAATATTTCTATCCAATATATTGTTCGACCTGTTTGATAGCTTTTACGACCTAATGGGGTGCCCATGGAATTGCGTCATCTGCGCTACTTCATCGCCGTCGCCGAAGAACTGCACTTCGGCCGCGCCGCTCAGGTGCTGGGCATCTCCCAGCCACCGCTGAGCCAGCAGATCCAGGCGCTGGAACAGGAAGTCGGCGCGCGACTGTTCGAGCGGACCAATCGTCGGGTCGAGCTCAGCGAGGCCGGGCGACTGTTTCTGGAGGAAGCGCGGCTGGTGCTCGCGCAAGTCGATAAAGCGGCCGACGTGGCTCGCCGCGCGCAACTTGGTGAGTTGGGTGAGCTGAAGATCGGCTTTACCTCATCGGCGCCGTTCAACTCGACCATTCCCCAGGCGATATTTTCCTTCCGTCAGCGTTTCCCGGCTGTGCACCTGAATCTGCGGGAGATGAGCAGCACCATGGTGGCCGACGCGTTGGTGGACGAATCGATCGAAGTCGGCATCATGCGACCGCTGGGTTTGCCGGATTCGCTCAGCGTGGTCGAACTGATGCGCGAGCCCTTGGTAGCGGTGCTCAGTTCCAAGCATCCGCTGGCGCAGGGCTCTGAAGAAGGGCTGTTCCTCTCGGCGCTGGCCCTGGAGCCGTTCGTGTTTTTCCCGCGCAGTTACGGCAGTGGTCTGTATTCACAGTTGATCAGCCTGGCCCGCGACGCGGGATTCAGTCCGCACTTTGCCCAGGAGGCCGGCGAAGCCATGACCATCATCGGTCTGGTGGCAGCCGGCCTGGGCGTGTCAGTCATGCCGGCCTCGTATCAACGGATGCGCATCGACGGCGTGGTCTACCGACCGCTGCTCGATCCCGAGGCCGTGACGGCGGTTTGGCTGGTGCAGCGCAAGGACCAGAAATCGCCGATGGCCAAGGCGTTTGTCGAACTGCTCACGCGCAAGGTCGAAGCCGGTTGATCAGGGCAGCCGCACCAGATCACCCTTCAACGCCACCCGCGTGACAAAGATGCCGGCCCGACATTCGTAAGTGTTCAGATCCTTGCGCACATGCTGGTCGTAGTAGCTGACGATGTTGGTCACCGCATTCGCCCCGACACGCTTGGCCTCGGCCTGCAGCGCAATCAGATTCGACTGCAACACCCACTCGCACGAGTCGTGATCGCTCTTGTTGAAGCCGTTGGTCTTCAAGTCGCTGACCACCCCGCGTTGTAACAACCGCTGAGTGCCCTGAGGTCCGTTGCCGACCAGATAAAACTTCACACTGCCATCCAGCCGCCCGGCGCGCATTGCATCCGACACGACGGTTTCGAACGGCATGTACATCAGATTGGTGGCGTGGCTGGCGCCGGGCAGCAGACCGAGAAGGGCGGCGGTGATCAGGGCTTTCGCTTGCATGGTCGTCTCCTTGACGTAACGCGCAGCAAATCAGGGGTATGACGAGTGTAGACGCCATATATCGCGCACTGTCAGGCGAGGTAAATCCCGAGTTTGGAACGATCCTCAAAGTCATGAAAGCGCTGGGGCTGAAGTTGCATGCCAGCACATGATCTGAATTGAAAAGGGCGCCGAAAGGCGCCCTTTGTCGTTTCCGGCCGTTACTGAACCGTCGCCAGATCGCCCTTCAACGCTACGCCCGCCATGATGGCGCCCGCGTGGCATTCGTAGGTTTTCGCATCCTTGCGCTCGTTGCTCTTGTAGAAGCTGACGATGTTGGTCACGGCGTTGACGCCGGCGTTTTTTGCGGCCTGGTGCAGGCTGATGATCGCCGATTGCACAACCCACTCGCAGGCTTCCTGGTCGGTCTTGTTGAAGGCGTTGGTCTTCTTGTTGGTCACGGCGCCGGGGCTGACAATGGTGACTTTGCCGGCCGGGGCGTTGCCCGCCAGATAGAACTTCACGCTGCCGTCGATCTTGCCGGTGCGGGTCGCTTCGGCGACGGCCTTGTCGAACGGCAGGTAGACCGCCGTGTCACGGGCCTGGCTGACGGCCGGCATGGCGCAGATGAGCAGGGTGGCAGCGAGTTTCTTGAAGTGCATGGAGGTCTCCTTGACCTGGATTAATTCGGTTGTGACCAGCGACGGAAAATCAGCGAGGTGTTGACCCCGCCGAAAGCGAAGTTGTTGTTCATCACGTATTCGTGGCTCATCTGGCGGAACTCGCCGCGCAGGTAGTCGAGTTTGCCGCAGTGCGGGTCGACCTCGTCGAGGTTGAGCGTGTGCACGTACAGGTCGCGGTTGAGCATCTCGATGCTGAACCACGACTCCAGCGCCCCGCAGGCGCCGAGGGTGTGGCCCAGGAAGCTCTTTTGCGAGCTGATCGGCATGCGTTCGCCGAACAGGGCACTGGTGGCCAGGGTTTCAGCGACATCGCCCTGTTCGGTGGCGGTGCCGTGGCCGTTGACGTAGCCGATGACGTCCGGCGCAAGGCCTGCATCTTCCAGCGCCAGTTCCATTGCCCGGCGCATGGTGATCTGTTCGGGGCGGGTGGTGTGCTGGCCGTCGGCGTTGCTGCCGAAACCGACGATCTCGGCGTGAATGTGCGCACCGCGCGCCAGGGCATGTTCCAGTTCTTCAAGCACCAGCATGCCGCCGCCTTCACCGATCACCAGACCGTCGCGGCCCTTGTCGTACGGGCGTGGCGAGGTGTGTGGCGCATCGTTTTTCAGGCTGGTGGCGTACAGCGCGTCGAACACCATGGCTTCGGTCGGGCACAGCTCTTCGGCGCCACCGGCGAGCATTAGCGGCAGGCGTCCGAATTTGATCGCCTCGTAGGCGTAGCCTATGCCCTGGCTGCCACTGGTGCAGGCGCTGGAGGTCGGGATCAAGCGGCCAGTGAGGCCGAAGAAGATGCTGATGTTCGCCGCCGTGGTGTGCGGCATCATGCGCACGTAGGAGTTGGCGTTGAGGCCTTCGGCCACCGAGTTGAGCAGCATGTTGCCGAACGCCTTGATCTCGTCGGTGCTGCCGGTGGACGAACCACAGGCCACGCCCATGCGCCCGTCCTTGATCGATTCGTCGCCGAGCAGGCCGGCATCGGCCAGCGCTTTTTCCGCCGCGCCGACAGCCAGCCGCGAGACACGGCCCATGCTGCGCAGCTGTTTGCGGGTCCAGTGCGCCGGCACCTGGAAATCATCGATAGGCCCGGCCAGGCGCGTGTTGAGCTCGCTGAAGCGATCCCACTCGTCCATCCGGCGGATGCCGCTGCGGTTGGCGGCGAAATTGCCGGCGATGGTGTCCCAGTCGCTGCCCAGCGAGGTAATGCCGGCCATGCCGGTGACGACGACGCGCTTCATCAGCACAAGCCTCCGTTGACCGCCAGCACCTGGCGGGTGATGTACGACGCTTCCGCCGACATCAGGAAATTCACCGCACCGGCCACCTCTTCAGGCGTGCCCATGCGTTGTGCGGGGATCATTTTCAGCAGTTCTTCCACCGGCACGTTTTCATCGAGCATGGCGGTATCGATCAGACCGGGCGCGACGCAATTCACCGTGATTTTGCGCTTGGCCAGTTCGATCGCCAACGCCTTTGCCGCGCCGATCACGCCGGCCTTCGAGGCGCTGTAATTGACCTGGCCACGGTTGCCGATCAGCCCCGAAACCGAGGTGATGCAAACGATGCGACCAGCGGCGCGGCGGCGGATCATCGGCATCATCACCGGGTGCAGGACGTTGTAGAAACCGTCGAGGTTGGTGCGCAGCACTACGTCCCAGTCATCGTCGCTCAGGGCCGGAAAGGCACCGTCGCGGGTCAGCCCGGCATTGAGCACCACGCCGTAGTAGGCACCGTGGGCTTCAACGTCGGCTTCGAGGATGGCTTTGCAGGTTTCGCGATCCGCCACGTCGAATTGCAGGATGCGCGCGGTGCGGCCGAGGGCTTCGACTTCGGCTTTCACTGCTTGTGCTTCCGTCACGCCGCTGCGGCAATGCAGGACGATATCGTGGCCGGCGCTGGCCAGGCGCAGGGCGATGGCGCGGCCGATGCCACGGCTGGAGCCGGTGACCAGGATGGATTCAGTCATCGTTCGACTCCTTGGATTGTTCCAGATAGTCCGCTGCCTGGGGCGGGCGGAACACGTTCAACCGGGCGCTGGCCTCGATGCCGGGCGCATTGATATGGCATTCGAATACACCCATGCCGTTGTCGTCTTCCAGCGAGCGCAGGCCATGGATGGTCAGTTCGCTGCCAACCGGAAAGGCCGCGACATTGCATTCGAACTTGCGTGTGCCGAGCAGAAAGCCCAGCTCCACCGGGTTGCCTTTCTGCCGCGCATGGCAGCCGGCAAACGCGGCGACGCTTTGCGCCATCAGCTCAACGCCGACCCACGCCGGCAGGCTGCCGTCGGGCAGGCTGAACAGGCCGCCGGGCCGGACGGTGAGCGTGGTGTGGATCTGTTCGTCGTCAAAGCTCAGGATCCGGTCGATCAGGATCATGTCGCCAGCGTGGGGCAGCAATTCGGCGAGCGGCCAGTGGGTCATGGGGCGTCTCCGATAATCAGGCTGACGTTATTGCCACCGAAGGCAAACGAGTTGCTCATCAGGTAGCGGGGTGCAATGGACGCCAGGCGTTCGCTTGCGGTCACCCACTTGAGCGGTGGAAGGTCGGGATCCGGCTGGCCGTCCCAGACGTGCGGCGGCAAGGCGTGGTCGGGATTGTCGGCACTCAGGCTCAACCAGCAGAACGCTGCTTCCAGTGCACCGGCGGCACCGAGGGTGTGGCCGGTCATCGGTTTGGTCGAGGAACACGCCACGCCGTCGGCGAACAGCGCGGCGACGGCCTGGCTTTCCATGGCGTCGTTGTGCTGGGTCGCGGTGCCGTGCAGGTTCAGGTAGCTGATGTCGTCGGCTTGCAGGTGGGCTTGATCGAGGGCTTTTTGCATCGCTTGCAGCGCGCCGCGGCCGGTCGGTTCCGGTGCGGAAATGTGGTGCGCGTCGGAGCTGGCGCCAGCGCCCAGCAAGGCGATGCCCGGCCCTGCGCCGCGTTCTTTGCTCATCACGAACAGCACCGCCGCTTCGCCGATGTTGATGCCGTTGCGGTTGGCGGAAAACGGGTTGCAGCGCTCGTCCGACACCGCTTCCAGCGCACTGAAACCGTTGAGGGTCAGTTTGCACAGGCTGTCGACACCGCCGCACAGCACCGCGTCGCACAGGCCCAGATCGAGCAGGCGTCGGGCGCTCATCAGCGCGCGTGCGCTGGAGGTGCAGGCAGTGGAAATCACATAGGTCGGGCCGCTCAGTTGCAGCCAGTCGGCGAGGAAATTCGCCGGGGCGCCGAGTTCCTGTTGCCGGTAGTCGTAATCGGCCGGGAACTGTTGGTCGCGAATGTAGTGCGCAAGGCCTCGGCTGGCTTCGTCGATGCCCGAAGTGCTGGTGCCGAGCACCACGCCGATGCGCTCGCGACCGTAAGTCTGGATCGCCTGCTCGATGTCATCGCGAATCTGCAACGCGGCTTCCAGCAGCAGTTGATTGTTGCGGCTGCGCTGGTCGGCCAGCGCCTCGGGAATCGGCGCCAGATCGCCGTGTACGGCGGCCACCGGCAGTTCGCGCTCCGGCACCCAGCCGGACTCGCGGCGCATGCCGGAGCAGTCGCCGGCAAACAGGTTGCGTGCCACGGTTTGCTTGTCGCGCCCCAGGGCGCAGATCACGCCGAGGGCATTGAGGTAGGCGGTCATGACGTCGGTTCACCGAGTGGCGTTACGCGATAGTGCGGGCCTTGTGGCAGGTTCAATTCGAAACTCAAGGGTTGGGTGTAACGGATGTCCCAGCGCGCCGGCAGGGACCGTCGGCCGCCCTGTTGCTGCGCGTCGGGGTAGTTGCGCGACAGCTCGCCCGCGGGGGTCAGGGCGAACAGCAGCGCGGCGAACAGCTCCCGGGCTTCCGGGTTGGGCGGCAGCAGGCCGTCGGCCTGCCAGTGCCCGTCGATCAACTGCTGACGCGCCTGGGGAATGCCCAGCGGATCCATCATCGACCAGCGGATGCCCGGCCCTTCGCGCTGGATCACCAGCAACCAGTCTTGCTGTTGTCCGGCCAGGTGCCGCTCGATATGCAGTTGCATCGGCAGCGGCAGGCTCGGGTTGCCGGCCGGCAGCGGCGCCTGACTGGCGCAGGCACCGAGCAGCAGGACGCAGGCGAGCAGTAGAACACGCAACATCAGACAGCCTCGTTCAAAGGTTTGCGGGCCACCACGTTGACCAGGGTTTCTTCCCGCTGGCCAAAGGGCTTGGGCTGGCGCAATCCAAAACGTTCGAGCAGACCGAAATCCTTCGACCGGCTCCACCACAGATACGGGTACGAAACGTTCTGTTCGGCGAACTCGAAACCCTGCTGGCGAATCATCTCCAGGTACTGCGCCGCGCTCTTTTGCACGTGCATCGGATGACGGAACAGCCAGCGAATCACCCACGTATCAATGTAAGCCTCGGTGGACTCGGCGAACAGCAGATAACCGCCCGGCTTGAGCACCCGATAGAACTCGGCGAGGGCTTTTTCCTGCTCCACCAGATGATGGAACGTCTGGTGACAGAACAGCAGATCGACGCTGGCGTCCGGCACATTGAGCGTCGCACAGTCGCTGCCGATCAGCTCGACGTCGAAGCCCAGGCGCGCGGCCTCGGCGGCGCTCAATTCCAGGCTGTGCGGATCGGCATCGACCCCGATCAGGCGCTGAGGCGCGAAGGTCTGGCGCAGGTGACCGAACGACTTGCCCTGGCCGCAACCGGCATCCAGCAGCACCGGACTGGCTGGCAACGATTCGCTGAACAGTCCGCGCAGATCGTTGATCGCCACGCGCAGCACATGGTGCTGCCAGGTGTGACTGCGCAGGAACCAGAAGCCGAAGCGGGTTTCCTCGACGTAGTTGTCGCTCAGGTAATTCATGTGTCGTCCCTTGCACAGAGTTCGGAGATCGTCTTCAGCCGACGGCGCGCTTCACTGACGAACGGGTTGCGTTCGTCCCAGGCGTAACCGGCGAGGATCGAGCAGATCATGCGGCGGATTTCCGGGGAGCCTTGCTCGTGGAAAATCACGTCCTGAAAGGTGCCGGCGTACCAGCCTTCGACGTAGCAGCGGAACGTGTCGACCCCGCGTTTCAGCGGCTCGGCGAATTCCCGTTGCCAGTCCACCGTTTCGCCCTGCAACTGTCGATGCAGCACAGCGGCGGCCATGCTCGCCGAACGCATGGCAATGGTCACGCCCGAGGAGAACACCGGGTCGAGAAATTCCGCCGCGTTGCCCAGCAGCGCGAAGCCCGGGCCGTGCAGGGTTTTGACGTTGGCCGCATACCCGCCGAGAGTGCGCGCCGGGGTATCCCATACGGCGTTGTTCAGCACTTTGGCCAGGCTCGGGGTTTCGGCGATGAACCCGCGCAGGCAGGCGTCGAGGTCGGCATCGCGACCTGCGAAATGTTCAGCGGCAGCCACCACGCCCACCGAGCAGCGACCGTTGCTGAACGGGATCGACCAGAACCAGATATCGCGGTGCTGCGGGTGGGTGGTGATGAGGATCTTCTCGCGGTCGAAGCCGGGATGATCAATGTGGTCTTCAACGTGAGTGAAGACGGCCTGTCGAACCGGGAAATTCGATGGTGCTTCCAGGTCGAGCAAACGTGACAACACGCGGCCGTAACCGCTGGCATCGAGGACAAAATCGGCTTCGACGCGGTACTCGCTGCCGTCTTCGCGGCGCACATTCAGCTGCGGTCTCGGACGTTCGAAATCGACGCTGACAATCGCGTCGCCGTAGCGGATTTCCGCGCCCTGCAACGAGGCCTGATCGGCCAGCAACTTGTCGAAGTCGGCGCGTTGCACCTGCAGCGTCGTGGGCTTGCCGGCGGTGAAGGTGTCAGCAAAATCGAAGGCGCTGTAGCGCTCGCCCCAGGCGAATGCCGCGCCGTTCTTGCGCTGGAACCCGGCGGCATTCACCGCCTCGAGCATGCCGGCCTCTTCGACGAAATCCAGGCAATGGCAGAGCAGGCTTTCACCGATGGAGAACCTCGGGAAATGCTGACGCTCGATCACCAGCACGTCGTGCCCCTTGCGCTTGAGCAATGCGGCGGCGATGGCGCCGGAGGGGCCGGCGCCGATGATCACGACCTGACGGGATTCCATTTCAACGATTGGCACGTGAGCTCCTGGGTACGGCAATAGGGTTCAGCGACGCCCGGTGCAGGCCGATGAAGGCCGGCAGCAGCGTCGCGATCAGACCCATCAGCATCAGCGCAAAGTACAGCGCCGGGCTGATGAGTTGTTGTTGCAACAGCAGGTTGAGAAAGACGATTTCGCTCAAGCCGCGAATGTTCAGCAGCACGCTTTCGCGCCAGCGACTGGCGCCTGCGAACGACGCGCCGGCCCAGCCGAGGCCGAGCCAGTTGCCCAGGATTTTGCTGGCGACCGGCAACAGCAGCAGCGCCGCCCATTGCACGGCGCCGAGGCTGGCGAGGGCGCTGTGCACGTCGATCTGGCCGATGCCGAAAGTCAGGATCAGCGGAATCGCCACCCACGTCTGCAAGCGGTTCATCCAGTGCGCCGGGATCGGCAATACCAGTGGCACTTTGAGCGCGGCCATGCACAGCAGATAGCCGATGCCAAAAATCAGCGCGTTGAGTTTGTAGTGTTCGGCCAGCACCAACAGCGCAAAAAAACCGAGGCTGTAGGTCAATGGTCGGCGTATGCCGAACACCCGCAGCAGCACCGGCACGCAGGCCAGCCCCAGCGGCAGCAACAGACTGCTAAGGTGCAGGCTGCCCTGAGCGAGACCGAACAGCGTCCAGCAAGTCAGGTCGATCAGGATCGCGGTCTGCACCAGACGCCGGGTGGCGGCGGGCGGGTAGTCGATGTGGCGCAGGTACAGGTACAACACCGGGATCGCGGTGATGGCGAACACCAGACCGATGGCCAGCGAGTTGATCCATGGCTGCGTCGGCAGCAGCCAGTACGCCGTCGCCAGGCCGCAGACGAATGGCACGGCGAAACTCGGCAGGGCGATCTTCACGCTCTGGCGGTCCAGGCGCAGGTCGATCACGTCGCTGAGAATGTGCCCGAGCAACAGGGCGAAGCTCAGGCTGTAGAGATTTTTCAACCAGCCCGGCGCGATCAGTGCGGCGCCGTTGAGTTGCCAGCCCGGCTCGATCCAGAAGTACATCAGCAGCGGCAGGCCGAAGCTGGCCAGCAGCAATTGACTGACGATCGGGATCAGCCCGAAGTGCCGGCCGACCCGGGTGGCGACGAAGAACAGCGCCAGGGCCATCAGCCAGAAAATCACCACCATCATGCTGCAGGCTCCGTGACGGCAACCGCATGGGTCTGACGCCCGGCCCACGGCGCGAGCATGAAGCTGAACGCCAGGCCGAGGCTCACCGACAGGCCGAAGTTACTCACCGCCGGGGTGCTCGACACCGCCAGCAGGCCGAACGACAGCCAGGTGGTGGCGGCTGCGAGCAAAGTGCCGAGCAGGCTGACGGCCGCGCCGCCGACCTGCTCGCGCATCAGGATCGCGTAGTCGACGCTGATCGCCGTTACCAGCAGCAGGCCGAACAGGCTGAACAGGGTCAGCGGCTGGCCGAGCCAGCCCAGGCTGGCGAGGCTGCACAGCGCAGCGAGCAGCGGCAGGGCGACGATCCGCAGCGCGCCACCAAGACCGAACGGCAGCATCAGCACCAGCACGATCAACACGCAGGACGCGAGTTTCAGTTCCGCGGCGCTGATCTGGGTCTGGGCGAACACCTTGTTCAGTTCGCCGAGCCGATCCACCAGCATCACCCCCGGCAGATCCAGCGCCTGCACCCGCAGCAGCGACGGATTGTTCAGGCCTTGCAGGCTGATCATCGCCGCCACGCCGTCCTCGGTCGGCCCCAGCCACAGCGTGCGGTAGGGCTCGCCGAGCGGGCCGGCCAGCGCCGCATCGATGTCTTCGGCGGGCAGGGCCTGCAACTGTTGCAGCTCGGTTTGCAGCGCCGCCAGCGGCACGCCGACCTCCAGCAACGGCTGCCAGAACTGCGGCAACTTGCTCAGCGCCTCACGCACTTGTTGCTGCTGGGCCGGCGGGCTGACCAGTTGATTGAGCGCCAGATATCCCTGCAACTTGTCGAGGTTGACCAATTGATCCAGGCGCTCGCTCAGGGCCGCTTGCCGCTCCAGCAATTGCTGCTGATCGGCGGCGCGCACCAGGAAGAACTGGCTGGTCGGCTGATAGCCGGTAATCCGCGCGATGGTCTGCGCCTCATCGGTCAGGCGTTGCGGCGCGCCGACCCACTGGCGAATGTCGTTCCTGCTCTCCAGTTGCAGCAGACCGCCGACGCAGAAGGCGATCAGCAGGGCCAGCAAGACCGGCGTTCTGACGTGTTCGAGCAGGTTTTCCCGCAACCGCACCAAGCGCTCGGCCAGTTGCAGCGGCCATTGCGCCGGGCGCAGTTCGACGTTTTTCAGCAGCGCCGGCAACAGGCAAACCGCCGACAGGTAGGCGCCGAGCAAACCGGCGGCGGAGAACACGGCGATCTGGGTCAGCGCCGGGAAGGGCGTCCAGGCCAGTGCCAGGTAACCGATGGCGCTGGTGATCAGGCTCAGCGTCAGCCCGGACAGGGTCAGGCGCAACGCCGGCCAGCTGTGCCACGGCTTGAGGCTCCAGCTCTTGGACAGATAGTGCAGCGGGTAATCCACCGCCACCCCGATCAGGCTCGAACCGAGCACCAGCGTCATCACATGCATGTGCCCGAACAGCGCGACGCAGGCCACCGCGCCGAACAGCATGCCCACCAGCACCGGAATGAACGCCAGCAGCACCCGCCAGCGGCGGAAGGCGAGCAGCAACAGCAACAGGATGCCGACGGTGGCGCCGCCGCCGACCCAGGTCATTTCCCGGGTCGCCTGCTGCTGACCGTTGGCGGCGTACAGCAAGCCGCTGGCGGCCAACAGTTGCACGTCGGCGCGAGCTGCTTGCTCACGGCTGTGTTGCAGCAGGGCGGCGACTTGCAGCGGTTGATTCATGTCGAAGGCGCTGCCGGTGGTGCGTGCGCGCAGCAGCACCCAGCTCTTGCCGTCGGCGTCGGCGATCAACGCACCGCTGCCGATGTCCAGCTGCACCGCGCCATGTTGTGGCTGGCTGTTCTGGATGCGCCCGGTCAGGCCCAGCCAGTCGTCCTGGCTCGGCACCAGACTGAACCCGGTGAACGGGTCGAACAGTGCCTGCACCCGTTGCTGGATGAAGGCGTCGGGGTGTTCGGTCAGCAGTTGCCGGTCATCCGCCGAGAGCATCGCCAGCCGCCCTTGCAGCAATTGCGTGCGCAGGGCCGGCAGATCGGCCTGCAGGTTCCACTGGACCTTTTCGAACAACCCGCTGGCCTGCCATTGCTCGCCCAGGGTCTGGGCCATGGCGACGGCTTGCTGGCGATCGGTGTGGCCGACCAGCACCAGCATGTCGCGGTTGAGCGGTTCCTGCATGCGTTGTTCGGCGCGCAGTTCGAGGGCGTCCGGGTGGGTGCCGGGCACCAGCTCCATCAGGTTGGCCGACAGCGGCGCGCCGTCGCGCCACTGCCAGGCGCCCAGTGCGACGACCGCCAGCAGCAGGATCAGGAACAGCCAGGGCAGCCTGCGTTCACTCGGCAAAGTCATGTTGCTCCGCGTCGCTCAGAGGTTGGCCGGCGGTGCTGTCCTGCATGCGCAATACGGTGCTGTCGCCCTGGGTTTCCAGCAGTTCGATGGTGTTCACCAACGTGCCGCCGCTGATGTTGATCTGGTTGAAGACCTGCTTGAGCAGCACCGAACGCGGGGTCAGGGTCAGTTGCCATTTCTGCGCATCGCCGCTCAGGGCCAGTTCGAAATCCCGTTGCAGACCGCTGCTGTCGCCTTGCAGCACGGCGAGGAACAGTCGGTTCTGTTCGGCACCGGCACTCTTGTTCGGCAGCAGTTGCCAGCCGGTGGCATCACGTCGGGCGATGCCCTTGGCGCTGATGCGGTAATCCTGTTGCAGCGGGGTTTTCAGCAGCCAGAGCAAACCGTGGTTTTTCGCCAGCACGAAGCTGCCCTTGCTGATCAGTGGCTGAGGCAGGGCGCGCAGGTGTTTTTCCTGGATGAACTGGCCGTGGATCACGTCCGGTTTCGCCAGTTGCTCGCTCAACTGTTGCAGGTCGAAGGCGTTGGCCAGTGACGACAGCGTCAGCAGCGCCAGGGCCCCGAGGGATTTCAACAGCACATTCATCGCAGCATCCTTTCCACGGCATCGGTGAAGACTTTCGGCGAGGCCAGTTGCATCTCGCGGCTGCTCATCTCGACGGCGACCTGAACCGAGCTGGCGCGGGTCAGGCGTTCGCCGGTCTGGGCATCGGTGATCAGGTAGTGGATCTTCAGGCGGTTCTCCCACTCCACCAGACTGGCGCGCACGTTCAGCCGCTGACCGAACACCGCGCCGCGCACGTATCGCAATTGCAGGTCGATCACCGGCCAGGCGTAGCCCGAGTCGACCATCTGGTTGTAGTTGTGGCCGATCCTGTCGAGCAACGCGCAACGCGCTACTTCCAGGTATTTCACGTAATGGCCGTGCCAGACGACGTGCATGGTGTCGACGTCAAAGAACGGCACGAGGATTTCCGTATCGGCGTGAAGCACTCCGGCACTACGCATGCAGCCTCCAGTGTTGCTCGGCGATGCGTTGCAGGCACAGACGCAGTTCGCCTTCCAGAGCACGGTCTTCGATCACTGGCGGGAAGTCCTGGGCCAGTTGTTCATGCATGGCGGCCAGCGACGGTGGCAGTGGGCGAGCGTCTTCATCACGGCCGCGCAGCCATACACCCTGATTGGCCGCGAGCAGTGTGGCGGCGGCCACCTGTTCGGTCAGCTCCAGCACACGAATGGCGTCGCGGGCGGCGATGGTGCCCATGCTCACCTTGTCCTGGTTGTGGCACTCGGTGGAGCGTGAGAACACGCTGGCCGGCATGGTGTTTTTCAGCGCTTCGGCAGTCCAGGCACTGGCGCCGATCTGCACGGCCTTGAAGCCGTGGTTGAGCATCGCGCGGTCGGCGCTGGCGCCGGACAGGTTGCTCGGCAAACCGTGGTTGTAACGCTCGTCCACCAGCAGCGCGAATTGTCGGTCGAGCAGGTCGGCGACGTTGGCCACGAGGTTTTTCAGGCTGTCCATGGCGAACGCGATATGCCCGCCGTAGAAGTGTCCGCCGTGCAGCACGCGCTCGGCTTCGGCGTCGATGATCGGGTTGTCGTTGGCGCTGTTGAGTTCGGTTTCGATGAACGAGCGCAGCCAGTTCAGGCTGTCGGCCAATACGCCTAGTACATGCGGTGCGCAGCGCAGCGAGTAGCGATCCTGCAAGCGGTGCAGCGGCGCGGTCGGCGCGTCGATTGCCAGATCCTTGCGCAGCCACGCGGCCACCTGCATCTGACCCGGATGCGGCTTGGCGGCGAACAGGCGCTCGTCGAAGTGTTCCGGATTGCCTTGCAGCGCCACCACGTTCAACGCGGTGATGCGGGTGGCCAGTTGCAGCAGGTAATCGGCGCGGGCGTAGGCCAGGCAGGCGAGGCCGGTCATGACGGCGGTGCCGTTCATCAGCGCCAGCGCCTCTTTCGGGCGCAGCACCAGCGGCGTCCAGCCCAGTTCACGGTGCACATCGGCAGCCTGGCGGCGTTCGCCACGGAACATCACTTCACGCTCGCCGGACAGGGTTGCGGCGACGTAGGACAACGGCGTCAGGTCGCCGCTGGCGCCCACCGAACCCTCTTCAGGGATCAGCGGCAAAATGTCGTGTTCAAGGAAGGCATGCAGACGTTCCAACAGCTCGATGCGCACCCCGGACACGCCGTGGCACAGCGACTGCAAACGCGCTGCGAGCACTGCACGAGTGGCCTGGGGGTCGAGCAGTTTGCCCAGTCCGCAACCGTGGAACGTGTAGAGATGACGCGGCAGCGCCTCGACGTGATGCAACGGCACCGCGACCACGCAGGAGTCGCCGTAACCGGTGGTCACGCCGTAGATCACGCCTTCCTTGTCCAGCAGCGAATCGAGGAACCGCGCGCCCTTGGCGATGCGTTCGCGATAAGGCGCGTCGCTCTGCAACTGCACGGGCGCCTGACGGTTGGCCAGAGCCAGCACGTCTTCGATGCGCAAAGGGCGTTCGCCGAAGGTAACCGGCTCAGGAGTTGGCGTTGTCATCGGTTTTCCAGAATGGGTAAAAGTTGAACCATTGGCACGGTGCTTCGAGGCAATAGTGACTCAGGCGTTGCGCATAGCGGGTGGCCCACTGATGAATGACCTGTTCGCGCTCGCGGCGTGACCACACCACGGCGTCGGCGAAGGGTTCGAGGGTCAGGCGATAGTGGCCGTCAGGCTGCTTGAGGCACATCAGCAGGTTGACCGGGCATTTCAGCAGGCCGGCCAGCAGCCACGGCCCTTGCGGGAACGGCGCCGGGTGGCCGAGAAAGTCCACGGTCACGCTGCGCCCGCCATGCAGTGGCACGCGGTCGCCGGCAATCGCCAGCCACTCGCCGCGCTCCAGGCGTTCGTGCAGTTGCAGCATGATCACCGGGTCCAGCTCGCTGACCTGAATCAGTCGCAGATTGGTCGCCCCGGCCTCGCCCAGCAGGCGATTGAACTGCTCGGCATGCTTGGTGTGCACCAGCACGTTCATCGTGACTTTCTCGCCCAGCTCCGCCAGCGCCCGGCACACTTCGAGGTTGCCCAGATGCGCGCCCACCAGCATTTGCCCGCGACTGCCGCGCAACTGGTTGCGCAACAGCGCCGGGTCGATGATTTCGATCTGCTCGATCTTCAGCTTGCCGTTCCACACGTCGAGCTTGTCGAGCAGCGAATCGGCGAAGGCCATGAACTGGCGGAACACCCGCCACCGGGTCGGACGCAATTCGTGGCGACCGCTCCAGTCGGCGAGGCGCTGCTGATACTGCCAGGCACTGCGCCGCGCAGTGCGGCCGAACAGGAAAAAGTACAGGACGATGCCGTACAGCAACGGGCTAAGCAGGCGTCGGCCGAGAACCTTGGCGGCGAGTGCGGTGAATTTCATCAGCAGGAAACTGCCACGCTCTTCGCGGTCGGCCCAGTGCTTCTTGTCGGTCTCGACGGTCATGGACGCCACCGTCGCCAGAGGATCACGGGCAGACGCAGCAACATGCCGAAGAACAGGCGCGTGTGCATGCTCGAGATCAGCACGTTGTCGTGGAACAGGCGAAAGTGCGACACGCCGTCCAGCGGGTAGTGCACGCTGGTCTGCAACCAGCGCATCGGCTGATTGCGCCAGGCCAGGCGCACCAGAATGTCCGAGTCGAAATCCATGCGCTTGCCGATCCGCGCCGAGTCGATCACGCCCAGCGTCGGTTCCAGCGGATACACCCGGAAGCCGCACATCGAATCGCGAATCTGCAGCGACAAGGTGTTGATCCACACCATTACATGGGTCAGGTAACGCGCATACAAACGGCCCTTGGGCACGCTGGCGTCATACAGCGGATAGCCGCAGACCAGCGACTCGGGGTGAGCGCGGGATTCTTCGATGAAACGCGCGACATCCTGCAAGTCGTGCTGACCGTCGGCGTCGACCTGCAAGGCATGGCTGAAGCCCAGCCGCGCCGCTTCACGCAGACCGGTCATCACCGCGCCACCCTTGCCCTGATTGGCAGTGAGGCGCACCAGATAAACCCGTTCGCGCTCGGCCAGGGCGTCGAGCACCGCCGCGCAGGATTTGCTGCTGGCATCGTCCACCAGAATGCACGGCAGATCCTCGGCGAGCAGGGCGTCGACCACCGTGCCGATGGCGGTTTCGTGGTTGTAGACCGGAATCACGGCGCAAGGGTTATGCATCGCCAGCCCCCAGCAGAATCCGCCCGCTGGAGCAGGTGGCGGTGTCGTTGCGGTAGGCGAAATACAACTTGCCGCGTTCCGGATCGAAGCGCAGATGCAGCTGGATTTCATCGCCGGGGCGCACCAGTTGCTGGAACTTCAGCACTTCCATGCCGGCGAACGCGCCGGGCAGGTTCAGCAGTTGCCGACCCAGGTTCAGCGCCCATTCAACCTGCACCACACCCGGCAGCACCGGGGCCTTGGGGAAGTGGCCGCTGAAGTAGGCCAGGTCCGGCGGAACGCTCAACTGCAGGTTCCATTCGCCCTCGGTTTCGGCCTGTTCCAGAATCTCCGGCGCCTTCGGTCGTGGTGCCAGCAGCAAGGCTTCGACGTCGGCCTGAGGCAACTTGCCCTGCGAGGTCAGCGGCAATTGCCGCAGCAGGCGCCAGCGGCGGGGCAGGGCCAGGGCTTCGCAGTGGTCGCCGAGATGACGGCGCAGGGTTTCGGTCAGGCTGCGCCGGCCATGTTCGCGCAAGGCAAACAGGCCGGATTCGCTGAGCACCAGCAGGGCGCCGAGCGACGCACGGTTTTCCTGCACCACGCCCAAACGCGCTTCGGCGACCCAGTCGTGGGCCACCAGCGCCTGTTCAAGCATCGGCAGGGATATGCGTTTTTCTTCGAGTTTGACGATCCGGTCGAGCCGCCCGAGCAGTTCAAAGCGGCCATCGGCCTGAATGCGCGCCGCATCGGCGGTGTGTTCGACCTGCCCGGCGGGCAGGTAAGGCGAAGCGATCAGCAGGGCGCCGTCGCTGTCCTGGCTCAACTCGACACCGGCAAACGGCTGCCACAACGATTCGCCCTGACGCCAGGCGATGCCGCCGGTTTCCGAGCTGCCGAGGATTTCTGTCGGCCACTGTCCCAGGCGCTGATAGAGGCTTTGCGCGGCGTCTGCCGGCAATGCGCCGCCAGAGGAAAACACCCGGCGCACGGCGCTCAGCGCTGGCCAGTCGAGGTTGTCGCCCATGCGTTTGAGCAGCGCCGGGCTGGCGACCCAGGCGAAGGCCGGGTGCTCGCGGCTGGCGCGTTGCAGGTCTTCCGGGAAGGCCAGTTGCTTGCGCAGGAACGGACGCCCGGCGCACAGCGGCCACAGCACGCGGAACAGCAAACCGTAAATGTGCTGGGTGGCGACGCTGCCAAGAATGCAGGCCTCACCGAGATCCGCACCCCACAGCTGTTCGAGGGCTTCGACTTCGTTGGCCAGTTGCCGCAGGGATTTGTCGATGCGCTTGGGCTCGCCGCTGGAGCCGGAGGTGCACAGGCTGAGGCGGCACTGGTCGAGATCCAGTTCGGCGGCGGGCAGGGCCGGTTGCTGCAGATCGCTCAGGCGAGCGTCATCGGCCTGATCGGTCAGCCACAGATCGACGTCGTTCGACCAGCGCTGACGGGTCTGCGCTTGCAGATCCGAAGGCAGCAACACGCTGACGCCGGCACGCCAGGCACCGAGCAGGGCGACGGCCAGGTCGGCGGCATCTTCCAGATGCACCGCCAGACGCTTCACGCCGCGTGCTTGCAGACCGGCGGCCAGGCTCAGGGCCTGTTCGCGCAGTTGTGCGTGATCGAGTGCCGGTGCGCTTGTTACTGCGCGCGCCGGCAGGGCCTTGAGCAACAGCTGCTCAAGTTTTATCCAGTTCATGGGCGACCTCTTACCCGTTGTCGTATCAGCCATTCAATGGCAAACATCAGGCCGATCAATCCGTAGGAGATCAGACCGGTGTACAACATCCACCAGTTCAGCGGCGCCCACAGTGTCAGCAGGGCGGCGCACAAACCGTTGCAAAAGAAAAACACGCTCCAGGCCACGGTGACCTGGCGGGTGTAACGAATCGCCTTGGGCGGCAGTTGCGGCTCACGCAGGCGAGCCAGGCGTTCGACCATCGGCGGGCCGTATTTCAGGCTCAGGCTGAACAGCACCAGCATGAAGCCGCTGATCAGCACCGGGTACCAACGCAGCAGCAAAGGGCTGTCGAACACCGCCAGCAGCAGGCAGAACACGATCGCCACAAAGGCCATCCACAGGCTGCCGGGCTTGCGTTCGCCGGTCAGCGCGCGGGCCAGCCACAGGCCGCCCAGCAGCAGGCCGAACTGCCATGGGGCGAAATGCTCCATGCCGAAATACACCGCAAAGGGATACAGCAGGCCCGCCAGCAGCAGGCCGAGACCGATCAGTCGGCTCATGCCGCCGGTTGAACCAGACGGTAGACCGCCTCGACCACGTCGCTGACGGTGCGCACCGACTTGAACTCCTCGGCGGCGATTTTCTTGCCGGTCTGGCGCTTGATGTGATCGATCAGGTCGACGGCGTCGATGCTGTCGATTTCCAGATCCTGATACAGGTTGGATTCCAGGCTCACGCGGGCCGGGTCCAGTTCGAACAGCTCGACCAGGGCATCGCGCAGGGTGTTGAAGATGTCGTCACGAGTTTGCATGGTCCGGTCTCAAGCTGCCTGTTTTGCCGTGACGAACGCCGCAAGGCTCGCCACGTTGGAGAAATGGTTGCGGGTGTCCTTGGCGTCGGCGTCGATTTTGATGCCGTACTTTTTCTGGATCGCCAGGCCGAGTTCCAGAGCGTCGACGGAATCCAGGCCCAGGCCTTCGCCAAACAGCGTCTGGTCGTCGCCGATGTCCTCTGCGCTGATGTCTTCGAGGCCCAGGGCGTCGATGATCAGCTCTTTGATGTCACGGTTTAGATCGCTCATCTTCGGCGAGCTCCTTGATAAAGAATTGGTGCAAATAGTCGTTGAGCTTGCGCGAAGCCTGAGGCGCGGGGCCCTGCGCGGCGAAAGTCTGTGGGTCTATATCGGCCCCGACGTGAAAACTGAAGTGCACGCGGCGACCGGGAATGCGATACCAGGGCTCGGCCTTGGTCAGGGTGGTCGGACTGACCTTGATGACTACCGGGGTGACGATTTTCGCACCGCGCAGCGCGATGGCCGCCGCCCCCCGATGAAAGGCCGGCGCCTGACCCGGCTGTGTGCGGGTACCTTCAGGGAAAATGATCAGGGTCTGCCCGCTTTGCAGGGCACCGGCGGCAGCGTCGAGCATGTCCATGCTGCCGTCGTTGCTGATGTATTCGGTGCTGCGCAGCGGGCCGCGAGTGAAGGGGTTTTCCCACAGGCTTTTCTTCACCACGCAATTGGCCCCGCGCACCAGACCGATCAGGAACACCACATCGATCAGCGACGGGTGGTTGGCGATGATCATCTGCCCCGGACGGCCGAGACGTTCGGCGCCCTGAATGTCGTAGGTCAGCACGCCGGTACGGGCCATGAAGCGGACAAAAAACCAGAACAGCCGACTGACGGTCTGGCGCGCCCGCTCGCGGTGCGCAATGGCGTCGCCCGGCAGGAAACCGAGCAATGGAAATACCAGCAGGCGCAGGCACAGACCACCGAGCCCGAACAGGGCGAAGCTGGTGGCAGTCGCCAGCAGACGCCAGTAATAGGCATCGCGATTTTTTCCGATCACGGGTTGCGTTGCCAGGTCCATAGACGATTCTTCCAGGCATGTTGGCAATGGGGTTGCTGATCGAGCAGGGTTCGCAGCAGATTCAGCGCATGAGGCCACTGCGTTTTTGACCGTGCTTCGGGGGCGCTGTTCAGGGTCAGCCGCCAGTCGGTACCGGCGGTGAGCAACAGCCCGACTGCATAGGGAAACGGTACGTCGTCGATCCACGTCGAATAGGCTTCGGGCGGTTGTTCCTCGGTGATCACCAGCAGCACTGCCGGGGCTCCTTCGTTCAACAACGTCGCCGCTTCGAGCATGCCGTGTTCGAGGCCGTCGCCGGCCGCGGCGAGTGCGGTCATTTCGCTGGTTTCGCCGCGCATGATCGACCACAGGCCGATGATCGCGTTATGCACCGACAGGCTGAACTGGGTCGGCGACAGCGGCTGATCGTTGGCCAGATCGCTGAGAATTTCAAAGGTGCGCGGGGTTTCGCCGTGCCGGGAGACGAACACCAGCGGCAGATTTTCCCGACCGTCGGCCAGCGGCCAGCCGACACTGAACGCCATCCGCGCCAGACGGCTGAGACGACGGCGCTGCATGGCCGGCAGAAACGACACATCGGGTGCGGCATCGCTGCTTTCGAGCACGACCGGTTGTCGGCTCCAGGCTTGCCAGGCTTCCACACTGTCGAGCCCGGGAGCCCAGGCGCGCCATTGGGCGATGTTGAAGTTGATCACGGACATTTATCCCGCCCCTGCGGGCTGAGTTGACGCGGTTTCGCCAACGTCGCCGCTGAGCTGATTTAGCCTGAAATGGCATGGCGCGTGGCGCCGGGTGGCGCGCATTATCCCGGTGCGACGAGTGTGTAGCAAATGCTGGTTACATTTTGAACGACGAAATGAACCGAATGGTACGCGGCATGAGCTGTCACTTGGCCATTATCCAGATTGCCGGGTGTCTGTCTGTCAGGCGAATCGGCGATCAACGGGTGTCTTTGCGCCGTATTCATTGGGAGATTGGCGCCTGACTTTGTAGTCCGCGTCCATCGAGGTAGCGAATCGGCACCGGGCACCACTACACTCGGTCATTCTTTGATACACGGAGGTTTTGTCATGCGGCGCGTGGTGTTCAATCAGAAAGGTGGCGTAGGCAAATCCAGCATTGCCTGCAATCTGGCGGCGGTAAGCGCCAGCGAGGGTTATCGCACGCTGTTGGTCGACCTTGATGCCCAGGCCAATTCCACTCAGTATCTGACCGGGCTCACGGGTGATGACATTCCGATGGGCATTGCCGATTTCTTCAAGCAGACCCTGTCTTCCGGGCCGTTCTCGAAAAAGAACCAGGCGGATATCTACGAAACGCCGTTCGACAACCTCCACATCATTACCGCCACCGCCGAGCTGGCTGACCTGCAGCCCAAGCTTGAGGCCAAGCACAAGATCAACAAGCTGCGAAAGCTGCTCGACGAGTTGTCGGAAGATTACGACCGGATCTATCTGGATACGCCGCCGGCGCTGAATTTCTATGCGGTCTCGGCCCTGATTGCCGCCGATCGGGTACTGATTCCCTTCGACTGCGACAGCTTCTCGCGTCAGGCCCTGTACGGTCTGATCGCCGAGATCGACGAGTTGAAGGAAGACCACAACGAAGGCCTGGAAGTTGAAGGCATTGTGGTCAACCAGTTCCAGGCCCGAGCCAGCCTGCCGCAGCAGATCCTCGACGAACTGATCGCCGAGGGCCTGCCGGTGCTGCCGGTCTACCTCGCCAGTTCAGTGCGCATGCGCGAATCGCATCAGGCCAGCATGCCGCTGATCCACCTCGATCCACGGCACAAGCTGACGCAGCAGTTCGTCGAACTGCACAACCTGCTCGAAGACGCCTGAGGCCTCGTCAGATGCCCTGGCTGCGCAGCCAGGCCATCAACTGCGGCAACGGGAAGGCCCCGCTCTGACGGGCCACTTCCCGGCCGTTGCGCAACAGAATCAGGCTCGGAATCGAACGAATCCCCAACTGCGCCGACAACTGCTGATTGGCCTCGCTGTCCAGCTTGGCCAGCCGGCACTTGCCTGCCAACTGCGCAGCCGCCTGCTCGAACACCGGCGCAAACGACTTGCACGGCCCACACCAGTCCGCCCATACGTCCACCAGTAACGGCAGATCGCCCTTGATCTGACTGGCGTAATCGCCTTGCTTGAGTTCGAACGGCTTGTTCAACAGCACCTCGGACTTGCAGCGCCCGCACTTCGGGTGGTCGTTGAGGCGCTCGGCGGGGATGCGGTTGAGGCCGTTGCAGGAGGGGCAGGGGATGAGGAGTGGGTCGGTCATGATCGGCTCGGTGAATAAAACGGGATCGTACGACTGATCTGGAGCCGTACGGATCGATTATCAAGGTTCAGTCGTTCCCGCTTACGACGAACAACTGATCTCCAAATGCTTGCCCCACTCCGGCGGACGTTCCGCGTAACTCTCCATTCCGGGCTGTTCCTCGAATGGATTGCTCAGCACCGCATGCAATCTGCGCACTTCTGAATAGTCACCCTGCTCGGCAGCATCGATTGCCTTCTGCGCCAGGTAATTGCGCAGGATGTACAGCGGATTCACCGCATGCATGCGCGCACGGCGCTGTTCCTGATCGGTCGCGCCGTCGCGTGCGACACGGGCGACATAGCGCTCGCCCCAGGCATCGAAACCCTTGATATCGACGAAGTCATCGCGCAGGCGAGCGACGGCCTGCTCGGCTGACTCTTCGCCCAGTCGGCGGAAGAACAGCGTGTAGTCGACGCCGCTGTTCTGCATCAGTTGCAGCAGTTGTTCCAGGAGCATCTGGTCGTCGTCCTCGGCGGTGGTGAAGCCGAGGCGGCGGCGCATCAGGTCGAGGTAGTGCGCCTGGAACAGTGGCAGGTACAGGCCTAGGGTTTCGCGCAGGGCTTCGACGCTGATGAACGGCGTGAGGGCCTGGGCCAGGGCGCTGAGGTTCCACTGGCCGACCGGCACCTGATTGCTGAAGGAGTAGCGGCCCTGATCGTCGGAGTGGTTGCAAATGAAGTTCGCGTCGAAATCGTCGAGGAAGGCGAACGGGCCGAAGTCAAAGGTGATGCCGAGGATCGACATGTTGTCGGTGTTCATCACCCCGTGGCAGAAGCCGTACGCCTGCCACTTGGCAATCAGTTCGGCGTTGCGCTCGACGATTTCGCGGAACATCGCCAGATACGGTTCCGGCTGTTCCAAACACTCGGGGTAGTGCATCGCCAACACGTGTTCGCCGAGCAGCTTCTGCTGTTCGGGGCGCTTGGTGTAATAGAAGTATTCGAAGTGGCCGAAACGGATGTGGCTCGGCGCCAGGCGCAGCACCATCGCGGCGCGTTCCTGTTTCTCGCGCCAGACCGGGGTGTCGGAGCCGATCACGCAGGCGGCGCGTGAAGACGGGATGTTCAGCGCATGCAGCGCTTCGGAAGCGAGAAACTCGCGGATCGACGAACGCAGCACCGCGCGACCGTCGCCCATGCGCGAGAACGGTGTCTGCCCGGCGCCCTTCAGATGCAAGTCCCAGTGCTCGCCGGCGGCGTTGTAGACCTCGCCCAGCAACAATCCGCGCCCATCGCCTAGTTGCGGGGTGTAGCCGCCGAACTGATGTCCGGAATAGACCATCGCCCGCGGCTCGGCGTCGGCCCATAGCTTGTGGCCGCCGAACAATTCGGCAAATTCCTGGGTGTCGGCCACTGCCGGGTCGAGATCCAGCAGCGCCAGGGCCGCCGGGCTGGCAACCACCAGTCGCGGATTGTCGATCGGTTCGGGCAGCACGTGGGCCGAGAACGCATCGCCCAGGCGGGCGAAGCGGTTGTCGAAGGTCAGTTCGTCGAGGGCTTTCAAGGACCGGCTCCAGCAGAATGTCCGGGCATTCTGCTGGGATTAGCCGGGTTAGTCGAGTTTGGCCGGCGGCGGTTCCTGCAACGGTTTCTGGTCATCGCTGACCGGCACGATGGTTTTGGTTTCCGGCTCGATCGGCACCATCTTGTATTCCTGACCGTGGAGGTTCTTCAGGTAAACCTCCATCTGGCGGAACGAGATGTTGATGTGCTGCTTCTTGAACTCGCGGTTGATGAAGCGGTTGACCTCATCGAGCACCGGGTTGCGGTCGCCGAGATCACGCACATGCATGCGCAATTCGTGGTCGAGGGTGCTTTCGCCGAAGTTGAGGAAGTACACATGCGGCTCGGGCTCCTTGAGCACGCGCGGGTTTTCCCGGGCGGCCTTGAGCAGCAATTCCTTGACCAGATCCAGATCCGAACCGTAATCGACGCCCAGTTTCAGGGTCACCCGGGTGATGGTGTCGGTCAGCGACCAGTTGATCAGTTGCCCGGTGATGAACGTCTTGTTCGGGACAATGATGTCCTTGCGGTCGAAGTCGGTGATGGTCGTGGCGCGGATGCGGATCTTGCTCACCGTGCCCGACAGGTTGCCGATGGTGATGGTGTCGCCGATCCGCACCGGGCGCTCGAACAGGATCATGATGCCGGAGATAAAGTTCGCGAAGATCTCCTGCATGCCGAAGCCGAGGCCGACCGACAGTGCCGCCACCAGCCATTGCAACTTGTCCCAGCTCACGCCGAGGGTCGACAGGGTCGAGACGAAACCGACCCCGGCGATCACGTACGACAGTAGCGTGGTGGTCGCGTAGGCACTGCCCTGGGCCAGATTGAGTTTCGATAGCACAAACACTTCAAGCAGGCCCGGCAAGTTGCGGGCGAGCGCAAAGGTGATGCCGATGATGATCAGCGCGCCGAGCATGTCGCCGATGCTGATCGGCACCATGCTCATGTTGGCGCCGGTGCCGCTGGTGTATTCGTAGAGGGTGATGTTGTCGAGGTACGAGAACACGGTGATCAGGTCGGCCCAGACCCAGTACAGCGCGGCGATGAAACCGCCGAGCAGCGCCAGGCGGATCAGGCGCAGGGACTGTTCGTTGACCTTCTCGATGTCCAGGGTTGGCTCTTCGATCACCGCTTCGCCGTCGCCGGCTTCTTTCGCGGCCTGACGTTTGGCCAGGGCGCGCTGGTAGGCCAGACGGCGTGCCGCGACCGCCAGACCTCGGACGAAAGTCGCTTCGATCACCAGCCAGAACATCAGCAGGTACAGGGTGTTGATCAAGCGGTCGCTGAGCTTCAGCGCGGTGTAGTAGTAGCCGAAGCACACGGCGACGAACAGCGCGATGGGCAGCAGGGTGAACATCACGCCCACAGCCTTGCGGAACAGCGAGGCGTTTTCGTGGGTCGGGCTGCTGATCAGCAGGCGGCTGAGCAGCCACGCCATCAGCGCATAGCAGGTCAGCACCACCGGCATACCCAGTACATCGTCGGCCAGCGCCGCCGGTTGCAGTTCGGCAACCGCCACCACGGCCACCAGGGCCATGACCACCAGGCCGAGGCGACGCACCCAGCCTTGCAGAAATTCGACCTGCGGTTTTTCCCAGCGGAAGTGCAATTCGGCCACGCCACCCGGCGCGAGGATCCGGTAAGCGGTGTAGAACACCAGCCACGCTTGGGCCATTTGCAGCAGCGCCGCGCCCATGTTGGCGTTCTGCCCACGGGCGTCGATCTGCAACGCCAGCCCGCACAGGGCCAGGCCCAGCGCGACTGGCATCGCCAGCAGAATATTGATCAGGATCGCCTGTGGCGTATGCCACTGGCTGTCACGCTTGAAGTGGCCGATGTCCTGGTGAACCTTGTTCAGGCGCGAATACAGTTGCTTGCGGCGCCACAGCAGCGCGCCGATCAGCAGTGCCAGCGGCAGGAACAACAGCGGTCGCTGGGTCAGGCCGTCGGTCAGTTCGCTAAAGCTTGAGGCCAGCGGCAAAGTGTCGATCTGACGCTTCAGACGCTCCGGCACGCCGCGCATCCATTCGGTGTCCAGCGGCTTGTTGCTCGGAATCCAGAACATCTGCTCGTCAAGGGTCGCGCGCAGGCTTTGCGCGGTGCTCAGCAGTTGTTTCTGATTCAGTTGCAGGGTGATCGACTCGTTGAGCATCGCGCTCAGCTCGCGACTCAACCGTTCCAACAGATCAACGCGGGTGTTGGCCAGCTCCAGCAGACTCTTGCGCAGTTGTGGCGTGACTTGCTCCGGTGGCTGGGTGGACAGCAGGTTGTCGACGTAAGTCGCCGGATTGCTCAACTGTTCGCGCTGTTGGTTGATTTCGAACTGATACAGGCGAATGTCGGCGATCTGGTCCGCCAGATCGCGGTCGACCTTGAGGCGCGGCAGCGCTTGCTTCTGCTTGTAGAGAATCTTCGACAGCAGCAGGCTGCCCTTGAGCACGTTGATCTGCTCGTCGAGGGCCGAATCGCTCTGGGTCACGCTGTCCAGTTGCTGCTTGGTCTGCAGGTTCTGCTGGGTCAGTTCGTTGAGACGGTCGGTGCTTTTGAGCAGGTAGTCGGAGAGCTTGAGGTTGGCCGCGCTTTCCGTGGCGAGCAGGGCGCTGCTGCCGGACTTTTGGGCCTCGATCGACTGCTGCGTCACGGTTTCCTGCGACAGGGTCAGACGTTTCTGGTTGATCAGGGTTTGCAGTTCCTGGATCTCGCGATCCAGACGGTCGGACTTTTCCGAGAGCAGGTCATGCTGACTGTTGCCCAGATCCTGCAATTGGTTGTTGCCGGCCAGTTCCTGACGGCGCAGCGGGATCAGCGCGTTCAGAGCGGCCAGCTCGGCGTTGAGCAGGTCGCGCTGCTCGGCGCTGACGGTCTTGCCGGCGTCCTTGCCGGTCTTGAGGATGTTGTTGATCTGCTGGATGCGCGTCTGGCTGCTGGAAATCTCGGCCTGGGCGCGCTCGGGGCGGGTCTGGGCGGTGATGATCAGGCTGTTGGCGTCGGCCAGGGCCTTTTGCAAATCGCTTTGCTGGGTCGAGCGTTCGGTGAGCATCTGCTCCAGCTGCTGGATGTTTTCCTTGGGGAAGCGCTGCGCTACCGGTACCACGGCGCTGGCCTTGAGACGGGTCAGTTCGCGCGAATTCTCGATGGTCTGCTTCGGCGCAGTGGCCAGTTGCTGCTTGAGGTCGATCAGCTTCTGCTCGTAGTCACGCCGGTTGTTGAGCTGGTTCAGCGTGTTTTGCAGGACCGTCTGCAGGGCCTTCTTGTCGGCCTCGGGCAGTTTGCTGTCGGTGAGCTTGTCCAGGCTGGCCTGCACGGCGTCGCTGGACGGTGGTTCGGCGGCTTGCAGCGGGCCGACGGAAAGACTCAGGCCCAGCAGGGCCGCGAGGAAAAAGGAGCGCAGGGTAGGCATAGAGACCGGTCAAGCAAGTGAGAGTGGACGCAGTTTAGAGGAAGAGCCCGGGGCCCGGGCGACTTCCTTCGGGGAATCTGACGCCCACTTTGCCGATCTTGTTCCCGTCCATGACCGCAACCGTCCAGTGGGTGTTGTTCCATTCCACCTGGTCGCCAACGATCGGTGCACCGCCGACTTTCTGGGCAATGAAGTGGCCCAGGGTCATGTCCGGATCGATGCCTTCGGCGGGCAGGCCGTACAGGGCGGCAACCGCTTTGAGCTGGGCATCTCCTTCGAGTACGAAGTCGCCGAAGAAGCGCAGATCGAGGCCGCGTTGCGGCGCCTGGCTGAACAGTTTTCCGAGGGCCGGCAGGTTGTGCTCATGGCCGATAACACACAGCAAATCATCGACTTCCAGCACCGTACTACCCGACGGATGGAGCAGTTGCTGACCGCGAAACAGGGCGGCGATACGGGTGCCTTCGGGCATTTTCAGTTCGCGCAGGGGCGAACCGATGCACCATTTTTCCGCGCCGAGCTTGTAGACGAACAGTTCCCACTCGCTGGTGACGTGTACTTCGAGGGCGGCGCGGGAAATCGGCGCCGGCTCCGGCGGTACCGTCACCTTGAGCAGCTTGGCCACCCACGGCAGGCTCGTGCCCTGCACCAGCAGCGACACCAGCACGATGAAGAACGCGAGGTTGAAGTACAGCTGCGCATTCGGCAGCCCGGCCATCAGCGGGAACACCGCCAGAATGATCGGCACCGCGCCGCGCAGACCGACCCAGGAAATGAACGCCTTTTCGCGGCCATGGAAGGCTTTGAACGGCAGCAGCCCGACCAGCACCGACAGCGGCCGTGCGAACAGAATCATCCACAGCGCCAGACCCAGCGCAGGCAGGGCGATCGGCAGCAAGTCATGCGGGGTGACCAGCAGGCCCAGCACCAGGAACATGCCGATCTGCGCCAGCCACGCCATGCCGTCGAGCATGTGCAGAATGCCGTGACGGCTGCGCACCGGGCGGTTGCCGATCACCAGACCGCACAGGTACACAGCAAGGAAGCCGCTGCCGTGCAGGGCGTTGGTCAGGGCGAACACCACAAGACCGCCGGCGATCACCAGAATCGGATACAGACCGGTGGCCAGGTTGATCCGGTTGACCAGTTGCAGCATCAGCCAGCCACCGCCCAGACCGATCACCCCACCGATGCCGAATTCGCGGATCAGGTGGGTCAGCAGGCTCCAGTGCAGGCCGGTCTGGCCGCTGGCGAGCATGTCGATCAGGGTCACGGTGAGGAACACCGCCATCGGGTCGTTGCTGCCGGATTCGATTTCCAGGCTGGCGGTCACCCGCTCGTTCAGGCCCTTGCCGCCGAGCAGCGAGAACACCGCGGCGGCGTCCGTGGAGCCGACGATGGCGCCGATCAGCAGGCCTTGAATCAGGTTGAGGTCAAACAGCCACGCGGCCGCCATGCCGGTGAGGCCGGTGGTGATAAGGACGCCGACCGTGGCCAGCGACAAGGCCGGCCACAAGGCCACGCGGAAACTGGACACCCGGGTGCGTAACCCACCGTCGAGCAGGATCACTGCCAGTGCGAGGTTGCCGACCAGATAGGCCGTCGGGTAGTTATCGAAAATGATGCCGCCGCCATCGACCCCGGCACTCATGCCGACCGCGAGGATGATCACCAGAATCGGGATGCCGAGACGGGAGGAAAGGGAGCTGACAAGAATGCTTGCGCCTACCAGCAACGCGCCGATCAAGAACAGGCTGTTGATGGTCGTCGCATTCAAAGGCAGTACTCCAGAAGCGGAAAGACGGGCACAAACTGACCATGCAGTCTGCGTGCCAGCGATTCTAACCTGTTGAAATGTGATGCTGTCAAAAAGGTTTTTGCGGCGGAGTCATTAGCGGTTGTGCCTGGCTTCAGACCGCTGCCCTCACCCTAACCCTCTCCCGGAGGGAGAGGGGACTGATCGCGGCGTTTATGCGAGTTGCACCGACTTGCAATTGCGAGTCGAACTCACGATCTGAAAAGCCCCCCGATCTGCTCCCTTCCCCCTCGCCCCCTTGGGGGCGGTCCGACGTTTCGGGAGGGCTGGGGTGAGGGGGGCTTTTGATCTTGATCTCAAAATTACAGGCTAAACCGCCCAACCATATTGTTCAGATCCAGCGCCAGGCGCGACAGCTCATTACTGGCCGCACTGGTCTGATTCGCCCCGGTCGCCGATTGCACCGACAGATCGCGGATGTTCACCAGGTTGCGATCCACTTCCCGCGCCACCTGCGCCTGCTCTTCGGCGGCGCTGGCGATCACCAGGTTGCGCTCGTTGATTTCAACGATGGCCGTGTTGATCGTGTCCAGCGACAGGCCGGCACCACGGGCGATGTTCAGGGTCGATTCGGCGCGCTCGGTGCTGTTGCGCATCGAATCCACGGCGTGTTCGGTGCCGCTCTGGATGCTGCCAATCATGCGCTCGATTTCGCTGGTCGACTGCTGGGTGCGGTGCGCCAGGGCGCGAACTTCGTCGGCGACCACCGCAAATCCACGACCGGCTTCACCGGCGCGGGCCGCCTCAATTGCAGCGTTGAGCGCCAGCAGGTTGGTCTGGTCGGCCAAGCCACGGATCACGTCCAGCACCTTGCCGATGTCACGGGATTCGTTGGCCAGATCGCCGATCAGGGTCGCGGTGCTCTGCACGTCGGCGCTCATGCGTTCGATAGCACTGACGGTTTCCTGCACCAGATCGCGGCCGTCGCCAGCGGAGGTGGTGGCGTTCTTCGAAGCTTCCGAGGTGCTGACGGCGTTGCGCGCAACTTCTTCCACGGCGCTAGTCATCTCGTTGACCGCGGTGGCAGCCTGCTCGATTTCGTTGTTCTGCTGGGTCAGACCCCGGGCGCTTTCGTCGGTGACGCTGTTCAGCTCTTCGGCGGCAGAGGCCAGTTGGGTGGCCGAGCCGGAAATCCGCTGCAGGGTGTCGCGCAGCTTCGACTGCATCTTGGCCATGGCCGCCAGCAGGCGCCCGGCTTCGTCGGTGCCGTCCACTTGGATCGGTTGGGTCAGATTGCCTTCGGCGATGGTTTCCGCTGCATCCAGAGCCTTGGCGATCGGCTTGGTGATGCTGACGGTCAGCAACCAGGCGAACAGGAAGGTCAGACCGGTGGCGATCACCAGCAGGGTCACCACCAGATTGAACGACATCGAATACTGATCCGTGGCGCCCTGATTGGTCTCGGCGATCTGTTGGGTGTTGATCTCCAGCAAACGCGCGAGAGCGGTATTCACCGCTTCGGAATTGGCGAGCAAATCGGTGTTGAGCATCTGCCGCAGTTCGTCGACCTGATTGTTGCGCGACAGAGTCTTCATGCGGTCTTCGAGTTGACGGTACTGCGCCAGCAACTGCACGTACTGATCGTAAGCCGCGCGTTCCTGCGGGCCATCGATCAGCGGCTCGTAGGCGCGTTGCGCGTCGGCGATCTGCCGGTTGCGCAAATCGAACAGCTCAATGGTTTTTTGCTGGACGTCTGGCTCTCGGTTGATCAGCAACCGATACGACAGCACGCGCAGGCGCAGGGTCAACTGGGTGAATTCGTCGAGAGCCTTGATCGAAGGCACGCTGGCGGTGGCGATATCTTCGCCCGCTGCGCGGATCTTGCTCATCTGATTCAGGGCGAACACGCCGAGAATCAGCATCAGGCCGCCGATCAGGGCGAAACCGGCGAACGCCCGGGGGGCGATATTCATGTTGCGAAGGGACATGGTGCGGATACCAGGGAAGGGCCGCATCCGTGCGGGCTGAGACTGCTGTTGAGTGACTTATCGGTCATACGACTAAAGTCTTGAGGTGGTGTGCGTATTTGTCGCATCCGCACGCAAGCGACGAAGTGCAGGAACCAGATCGGCAGATCACAGTCTCTAACACTCGCAAGAACGGTCGAGCCGCCAGGAAAATCAAGGCCTTGCGCCGGTTTAACCCTGGCGTCAACGACGACTTTTCTTTATCGTACGCGCCCTTTGAAAAAGCCCTGGAAGATCAAAATGTTGGAAGCATCCCTCAGCCAATTGGAACAGCTCGTCAGTGATCTGGTGCAACAGAACCAGGCCCTGTCGGAAACCAACCAGACCCTGTCCACGGAACTGGCCCAGGCCAAGGATGAAAACGAAAGCCTGCAACTGAGCCTGATGGAACAGGAAGAAAAGCACGGTGCCACCGCCGCGCGCATCCAGGCGCTGGTTGATCGCGTCAACGCAGGTCCTGTCAGCGCATGAACCACGGCACAGCAGGGGTAAAAGTCATCTCCATCCTGGGGGAGGACTATTCGATAAAGGCACCAGCCGGGGAAGAACAGACCCTGCTGGACGCCGCATTGATGCTCAAGGCCGCACTGGCCGACACCAAGCGCAAATACCCGACCCTGATCGGCGACCGCCTGCTGGTGCTGGCGGCGATGAATCTGTGCTCGCAGCAGATTGAAATGAAGAAGCAGCACGAGCAGGAACTCGAGCGTTACCAAGAGCAAGTCAGCGCCACGGTCGAGACTATTGCCAAAGCAATAGATAGAAATTAATTGGTTATAGATTAAATGGCTGGATGATTTATTAAGTTCTGAAGTTTTTAGTATAGGTTAATAATGGAGTCCCCTGAGGGACTCCTGGCTTATTAAAGCAGAATCGCCGTCCAGACTGAGATTTTAAAATCGAACTGATCATTCACCTGAGTATACATTTTTCTATAGATGCGATGGTTCGTTCCATCCGAGAATAGCATTTCATCTCCTATATTCATGAATAGCTCGGCTTTTTTTGGGGGGAGAATAACTTCCTCATAACTATTTGTTGAGTTGTTGATTGCTTTATTGATTACTACTTCAATGCTCATAAAGAATTTCCTTTAATTTTTTTAGTTATGCCTGTCTAAAAATAGGAGATAACTTGAAAGTGATGTTGTGCACTGATTCAAGTTACTTAATTATAAAATGGCATTTGAATTTGTAACCTGTCATATCTGACAGGATGTTTGTATGTACAGTGTTTCTGCGAATTAGCGGTAGCGAATGTACTCACGATGAAATATGCGAATCAGTACAATACTAAAGCGATATTGTCAGTCGGAATGTATACAATCGGCACGGCTGTTGCAGTGTTTCAGCCTCTTATTCTTTGGGGGTGCTCCATGCAGTTCTGGCGTCGCAGTATTCAATGGCAGTTGATCCTCGGCATGGGCACCGCCCTGCTGGTCAGCATTCTGATCGTGGTTGGCATTTATACCCTGGTGGTCAACCGCCTCGCCCAGAGCTATCTGGTCGAACAGGCGCTGCCGTCGAGCATCGAAGCGACGCGCAACGACATCGAACGAATCCTCGTTCAACCCCTCACCGCCGCCAAGGATATCGCCAGCAACACCATGGTCCGCGACTGGCTGGCCAATGGTGAGGACTCCGCCAAAACCGCGGGTTTCGCGCAGTATCTGGAAGGCATCCGCGCCGAACACAAGGCTTTTACTGCTTTGATCATCGGCACCGAATCCAATCACTACATCACCGAAAAAGGCCTGGATCGCACCCTCAGTCGCGACAAACCGGCCGATGCGTGGTTCTACTCCTTCCTCGACAGCAATCAGCCGCGAACCTTGAACATCGACAACGACGGGGCCACCGGAGAGCTGGCGCTGTTCATCGATTTGAAGGTGGAGCAGGCCGGCAAAGTGGTCGGTGTCGCGGGGCTCGGGCTGAGCATGAAAGAGCTGTCGGAGCTGATTCACAACTTCAGCTTCGGCGAGCGCGGGAAGGTCTATCTCGTGCGTTCCGACGGTCTTATCCAGGTCCATCCCGAGGCACAGTTCAGCGGCAAGCGCACCTTGAGCGAGCAGATCGGCGTCTCGGCAGCACAAGCGGTCATGGGCCATAAAGTCGCCGCCAACAGCAGCTTTCAGCGCGACGGCGAAGATTTCCTCGCCTTCAGCCTGCCTTTGCGCGATCTCGGCTGGACCCTGGTGGCCGAAGTGCCACGGTCGCAGATCTACGCCGAAGCCCGCCGGGCGATGTGGATGAGCAGCGGCATCGGCCTGGTGGTGGCGCTGGTTTGCCTGGCGCTGGTGATCTGGCTGGCCCAGGGCTTGGTGCGACCGATTCGTCAGGTAACAGCTGCATTGGTAGCAATCGGTAGCGGTGGTGGAGATTTGACTCATCGGTTAGATTCCAGCCGCGCCGATGAACTGGGCGACCTCGCCCGGGGCTTCAACCGTTTCCTCGACAGCCAGCGCGGGATGATCGGCGAAGTGCTGACCACCAGCGTGCGTCTGCGCGTTGCCGTGGGCCAGGTGGCCAGGGTTGTGGATAACACCGCCGAGCGCTCCGGCCGCCAGCAGGAAATGACCGACATGGTTGCCACCGCCGTCCACGAAATGGGCCTGACCGTGCAGGAAATCGCCCAGAACGCCGGTAATGCGGCACTCGCCTCGCAAACCGCCCGCGATGAAGCGATGCAGGCGCGGGAAGTGGTCGGCGGCTCGATTCGCCATATAGAAAGCATGTCCGATGAAATTGGCGTCGCGGCGGGCGCGGTGGGTGAGCTGGCGCATCAAGTGGCGTCGATCGATCAGGTGCTGGCGGTGATTCGCGGGGTGTCCGAGCAGACCAACCTGCTGGCGTTGAACGCTGCCATCGAGGCTGCTCGAGCCGGCGATATGGGGCGTGGTTTTGCAGTGGTGGCCGACGAGGTGCGGACATTGGCGCGCCGGACTCAGGCGTCTACCGACGAGATTCAGCAGATGATCGGCAGCCTTAAACAGGGCGCGGAGAATGCGGTGTCATCGATGCGCACCGGGCAGGCCGCGACGGGTACCGGAGTCGAATCGAGCCAGCGTACCGGGGCGTCTTTGACGGCGATTACCGGGCAGGTCGAGCGCATCAGCGACATGAACCATCAGGTGGCGACAGCGACTGAGGAGCAGTCGGCGGTGACCGAGGAGATCAACCGCAACGTACAGGGCATTTCCGATCTGGCCCGGGCGACGGCGGGGGAGGTTCGGGCGTGTCGTGAGGATTGTCAGATGTTGCAGCGGCTGGCGGATGATCTGGCGCGGCAGATGGGTGGGTTCAAGTTGAGCTGATGTGTCGTCAGATTGATCGTTCCCACGCTCTGCGTGGGAACGATCGCTAACGATCACCGTGGGATCAGAACCACGCATCCTGCATTGCCAGACACGTATCATCCCGCGCCTCCAGCAACGTCAGCTCATGCTGGCAGCCCGGCACTTCCCACGTCAGGAAATACCGCGCCGCCTGCAACTTGCCCTTATAGAAGTCGGCATCCGCCGCATTGCCTTTGGCCAACCCTTCCTCCGCCCGAATCGCCTGCTCCAGCCAGCGCCAGCCAATCACCGCATGCCCGAACACCTTCAGGTACAACGCCGAGTTCGCCAGGCTGCTGTTGACCTTGCCCTGAGCCAGGTCGGTCAGCAGACCAATGGTCACGCTCTGCAAGCGCGCCACCAGTTTCTCCAACGGCTCACGCAGTGCGGTCAAGGATTCGTACGGGACTGCGCGCTCGGCGGTGTTGGCGATCAGGCGAATCAGTTGCTTGAGCCCGGCACCACCGTTCTGCGCCAGTTTGCGTCCCAGCAAGTCCAGCGACTGAATGCCGTGAGTGCCTTCGTGGATCGGGTTCAGGCGATTGTCGCGGTAGTACTGCTCCACCGGGTATTCGCGGGTGTAACCGTGGCCGCCGAGAATCTGGATCGCCAGTTCGTTGGCCTTCAGGCAGAACTCGGACGGCCAGGATTTGACGATCGGCGTCAGCAAATCCAATAGCTCGTGAGCCTGTTTGCGCTCGGCTTCGATCTCCAGCGTGGTGGTGTCATCGAACAGGCGCGCCGCATACAGACCGAGATCGAACGCCCCTTCAACGTAGGATTTCTGTGTCAGCAGCATGCGTCTGACGTCCGCGTGCTGAATGATCGCCACCGGCGCCGTCGTCGGGTCCTTGCTGTCCGGCACCCGACCCTGCGGCCGTTCGCGGGCGTATTCCAGCGAGTACAGGTAACCGGCGTAACCGAGCATCACCGCGCCCATGCCGACACCGATCCGAGCTTCGTTCATCATCTGGAACATGTAGCTCAAGCCGTGATGCGGCTTGCCCACCAGATAACCGACGCACTCACCGTTATCGCCGAAGTTCAGCGCCGTGGACGTCGTTCCGCGCCAGCCCATCTTGTGGAACAGCCCGGCCAGCAGCACGTCGTTGCGCTTGCCCAGGCTGCCGTCATCGTTGACCAGAAACTTCGGCACGATGAACAGTGAAATACCTTTCACCCCGGCCGGCGCGTCCGGCAGCTTGGCCAGCACCATGTGCACGATGTTTTCCGAGAGCGGGTGGTCACCGCCGGAGATGAAGATCTTGTTGCCCTTGAGGCGATAAGTGCCGTCGGACGCAGGCTCGGCTCGGGTACGAATATCCGACAGCGACGAACCGGCATGGGGCTCGGTCAGGGCCATGGTGCCGAAGAAACGGCCGTCGATCATCGGTTGAAGGAAGCGTTGCTTCTGCTCTTCGGTGCCGAAACTTTCGATCAGGTTGGCCGCACCCATGGTCAGGAACGGATAGGAGGTCGACGCCGCGTTGGCTGACTGGAAGTGGGCGAAGCAGGCCTGGGACAACAGTGTGGGAAGTTGCATGCCGCCGGCGTCGAAACTGCGCGCCGCGTTGAGGAATCCGGCTTCGAGGAACGCATCCACCGCCGGTTTCACCTCGGGAATCAGAATTGCCTGACCGTTCTCGTAGCGCGGCTCGTTCTCGTCGCCCTTGCGGTTGTGCGGTGCGAAGTACTTCTCGGCGATGTTGCGCGCCGTGCCGATGGCGGCATCGAAGGTTTCGCGGTTGTGCTCGGCAAACCGCTCGCGCCGGGTCAGGCCCTCGGCATCGAGGACTTCGTACAGCTCGAAAGCCAGATTGCGGGAACTGAGCAGCGTCTCGGACATGGCGGCCTACCTTTTTTTGGAATGAACCGAGTCTAGGCGTGCGAATAAAGGCTGAACAGGAAGATTGATAACGGTGATGGAGAGGCCAAAAAAATGGGCGCCGGTGAGGGCGCCCATTTTTATGTTGCTGACAGAGTTGCTGATTAACCGATGGTCATCAGACTGGCGTTGCCGCCTGCTGCCGCGGTGTTGACGCTCAACGCACGCTCGATCACCAGACGCTCCAGTGCAATGTTGGTCTCGCCCTGGGACAGGCCCTGAACCCCGACGATGGCGCCGGCACGCTTGGCGATCTGCTGGCAGACCGCACGCAACTGGTCGGAATGGCCGTGATGCAGAACCGCGTCGAACACCACGTCGTCCTTGTTCCAGTCGGAAACCAGTTTGATTCGCGCCTGAATTTCCTTCGGCAGGCGTGCGAACAATGCCTTGCTGGTGTCGGATTCCGGCCAGACTGCCGAACCGCCTACTGCCAGTACTGCAGCGAGTTGGGTCAGCAGATCACCTTCGATGTCCGCCAGGCACAGCACGTGCTCGCGCGGCAGGATCGCGTAGCTGTTCTTCTCGCCGGTCGGGCCGGCCAGTACGCGGGTGATACCGCTTTGCGACTGCGCCGCGTACTGCACGCACAGGGTGCTCAGGTCGGCGAACTTGTTGCTGTCGGCCCAGGCTTTCAGAGCGGTCAGCGGTTTGCTCATGGCGTCGCGCAGACGAACGTCCGGCGCCACGGCAGCATCAGCGCGAGCGAAGGATTGTTCGATGGCATCGGTAGGACGCGTCGACAGCAGACGGTACAGGTACAGCGGGCCACCGGCTTTCGGGCCAGTACCCGACAGGCCTTCACCACCGAATGGCTGGACGCCGACCACGGCACCCACGATGTTGCGGTTGACGTAGACGTTACCGGCGTTGACGTTGTCGATCACCTTGGCGATGGTCTCGTCGATGCGGGTGTGCACGCCGAGGGTCAGGCCGTAACCGGAGGCGTTGATCTGGGCGATCAACTGGTCGATCTCTTTACGCTTGTAGCGCACCACGTGCAGCACCGGGCCGAAGATCTCGCGTTGCAGTTCGTCGAAGCTTTCCAGCTCGATCAGGGTCGGCATGACGAAGGTGCCGCGTTTGACTTCCTCGGTATCGGCAATAGCCACCTGGTACACGTTGCGACCTTTGTCGCGCATGCCCTGGATGTGCTTCTCGATGCCGGCCTTGGCTTCGGCGTCGATCACCGGGCCGATGTCCACGGACAGGCGCTCCGGGTTGCCGAGACGGCTTTCAGCCATCGCACCTTTAAGCATTTCGATGACGCGATCAGCGGAATCTTCCTGCAAGCACAGGACGCGCAGGGCCGAGCAACGCTGACCGGCGCTGTCGAAGGCCGACGACACCACGTCGATCACCACCTGTTCGGTCAGTGCCGAAGAGTCGACGATCATCGCGTTCTGGCCGCCGGTTTCGGCGATCAGCGGAATCGGACGGCCCTGGTTGTCGAGGCGACCGGCGATGTTGCGTTGCAGCAGACGCGCGACTTCGGTGGAGCCGGTGAACATCACGCCTTTGACGCGTTCATCGCCGACCAGACCGGCGCCGACGGTTTCACCGCGACCCGGCAGCAGTTGCAGCACGCCTTCCGGAATCCCGGCTTCGAGCAGCAGGCGTACGGCTTGTGCGGCGACCAGCGGAGTCTGTTCGGCCGGTTTGGCCAGCACCGGGTTACCGGCGGCCAGTGCCGCGGCAACTTGGCCGCTGAAGATCGCCAGCGGGAAGTTCCATGGGCTGATGCACACCACCGGGCCCAGTGGGCGGTGGGCGTCGTTGCTGAAATCGTTGCGTGCCTGCACCGCGTAATAACGCAGGAAATCGACGGCTTCGCGGACTTCGGCGATGGCGTTGGCGAAGGTCTTGCCGGCTTCGCGGGCCAGCAGGCCCATCAGCGGCTGGATCTCGCCTTCCATCAAGTCAGCGGCACGTTCCAGAATCGCGGCACGTTCGGCCGGCGGGGTGGCCTGCCAGATCGGTGCGGCGTTCAGGGCGCATTGAATGGCGTTGTCGACGTCTTCGACCGTGGCTTCCTGCACATGGCCGACCACGTCACGCAGATCGGACGGGTTCAGCACCGGTGCCGGCGCTTCGTTGCTGGAGGCGCAACCGAGCATCGGCGCGGCTTTCCAGTTGTTGTGCGCGGTGGCCAGCAGGGCGCAGGACAGCGACGCCAGACGATGTTCGTTGGCCATGTCGATGCCGGCAGAGTTGGCGCGCTCGGAGCCATACAGGTCACGCGGCAGCGGGATGCGCGGGTGCGGCAGGCCGAAACCACCTTCCACGGTCGCCATCTGCTCGATCTGTGCCACCGGATCGGCCACCAGCTCCTGAATCGAAACCGACTGGTCGGCGATGCGGTTGACGAACGAGGTGTTGGCACCGTTTTCCAGCAGACGACGTACGAGGTACGCCAGCAGGGTTTCGTGGGTGCCGACCGGAGCGTACACGCGGCACGGACGGTTCAGCTTGCCTTCGGAAACCTTGCCTACAACCTGTTCGTACAACGGTTCGCCCATGCCGTGCAGGCACTGGAATTCGTACTGGCCCGGGTAATAGTTCTGACCGGCAATGTGATAAATCGCCGACAGGGTGTGGGCGTTGTGCGTAGCGAACTGCGGGTAAATGACTTCCGGCACCGACAACAGTTTGCGGGCGCAGGCGATGTAGGAAACGTCGGTGTACACCTTGCGGGTGTAGACCGGATAGCCTTCCAGGCCTTCGACCTGGGCGCGCTTGATTTCGCTGTCCCAGTACGCGCCTTTCACCAGACGGATCATCAGGCGATGACGGCTGCGGCGAGCCAGGTCGATCACGTAGTCGATCACGTACGGGCAACGCTTCTGGTAGGCCTGGATCACGAAACCGATGCCGTTCCAGCCGGTCAGTTGCGGCTCGAAGCACAGACGCTCGAGCAGATCCAGCGACAGCTCCAGGCGGTCGGCTTCTTCGGCGTCGATGTTCAGGCCGATGTCGTATTGCTTGGCCAGCAGGGTCAGCGACAGCAGGCGCGGGTACAGCTCGTCCATCACGCGCTCGTACTGGGCACGGCTGTAACGCGGGTGCAGGGCCGACAGCTTGATCGAGATGCCCGGACCTTCATAAATCCCACGGCCGTGGGACGCTTTGCCGATCGAGTGAATGGCTTGTTCGTACGAGGCCAGGTACTTCTGGGCGTCGTGTTCGGTCAGCGCCGCTTCACCGAGCATGTCGTAGGAATAGCGGAAACCCTTGGCTTCGAACTTGCTCGCGTTGGCCAGGGCTTCGGCGATGGTTTCGCCGGTAACGAACTGCTCGCCCATCAGGCGCATGGCCATGTCGACGCCCTTGCGGATCATCGGCTCGCCGCTCTTGCCGATGATGCGGCTCAGGGACGAAGTCAGGCCGGCTTCGTTGTGAGTGGAAACCAGTTTGCCGGTCAGCAACAGACCCCAGGTCGCCGCGTTGACGAACAGCGACGGGCTGTTGCCCAAGTGCGGCTGCCAGTTGCCGGTGCTGATCTTGTCGCGGATCAGCGCATCGCGAGTGCCTTTGTCCGGGATCCGCAGCAGTGCTTCGGCCAGGCACATCAGCGCCACGCCTTCCTGGGACGACAGGGAAAATTCCTGCAACAGGCCCTGAACAATACCTGCACGACCGCCGGCACTCTTCTGGTTACGCAGTTTTTCCGCGATGGTTGCGGCGAGTTTGTTGGTGGCTTCGGCCATCGGCGCCGGCAGGCGCGCCTGCTCGATCAGCATCGGCACCACTTCCGGCTCGGGGCGTCGGTAAGCGGCGGTGATCGAGGCGCGCAGCACCGATTGCGGCAGGATGCTTTCGGCGAATTCGAGGAAGCATTGGTGAGCGTGATCGGTATGGACTTCGCCCGCGTCGTCGGCGTCCTTGGCGGTCAAACCGTTCAGCTCGGTCAGGGTTGCACCACCCTCGAGTTTTTCCAGGTAATTGAAAATTGCCTGCTTGATCAGCCAGTGCGGTGTGCGATCAATCGAGGTTGCGGCGGCCTTCAGGCGTTCGCGGGTCGGGTCGTCAAGTTTGACCCCAAGGGTGGTGGTAGCCATATTTTTATCCTCATAGGTGCCGCAGTTGCGCGACAACAGCTGGCGGCAAGATTAGCCGCGAGCCGAAACAGGTGCAACCGGGTGCAACCCTTTTTTGTCGGAATATTCTGCAGCTCGTCAGGAAATAATTTCTGGTACGAAAGTGCTGCTCTTGCTTGGTGCTTTTGCTTCTAGAAAAGCTGTGCGACTGCGTTAAAAGGGAGCAAAAAACCACTTCCGTAGGATAAATCCGACTGGGTGCAACTAATTCTCAAGAAACTGGTTGCACCTGTTTTGCTTTGTTGCATAGGATTCGCGCCCAAGGTGCAACCGGGGAAACCCGACGCACCGGCCAATGGCTTTCCTGGGGAAACATTGGTCATAAATGCGCGGCCGTGCGAATCGTCTGTCAGGCGTCAGTCTGCAAACGGTGCAACCGCCGCCGCTACATAAAAACAAAGCCAGGGCACGTACGTAATGAGCGCAAGCAATCCAACCCTGATCACGTTCGTGATCTACATCGCAGCAATGGTGCTGATCGGCTTCATGGCCTATCGCTCCACCAACAACCTTTCTGACTATATTCTGGGTGGCCGCAGCCTCGGCAGCGTGGTGACGGCATTGTCCGCCGGCGCTTCCGACATGAGCGGCTGGTTGCTGATGGGCCTGCCGGGCGCCATCTACATGTCCGGCCTGTCCGAAAGCTGGATCGCCATCGGCCTGATCGTCGGTGCCTACCTGAACTGGCTGTTCGTCGCCGGTCGCCTGCGTGTTCAAACCGAACACAACGGTGACGCGCTGACCCTGCCGGACTACTTCTCCAGCCGTTTCGAAGACAAGAGCGGTCTGCTGCGGATCATTTCGGCAGTGGTGATTCTGGTGTTCTTCACCATCTACTGCGCTTCCGGCATCGTGGCCGGTGCCCGTCTGTTCGAAAGCACCTTCGGCATGTCCTACGAGACAGCGCTGTGGGCCGGTGCTGCGGCGACGATTGCCTACACCTTCGTCGGCGGTTTCCTCGCGGTGAGCTGGACCGACACCGTACAAGCCACCCTGATGATCTTCGCCCTGCTGCTGACGCCGATCATCGTGCTGCTGGCTACCGGCGGTGTCGACACCACGTTCCTGGCGATCGAAGCACAGGACCCGAGCAACTTCGACATGCTCAAGGGCACCACTTTCATCGGCATCATCTCGCTGATGGGTTGGGGTCTGGGCTACTTCGGTCAGCCGCACATCCTGGCGCGCTTCATGGCCGCTGATTCGGTGAAATCCATCGCCAACGCCCGTCGCATCTCCATGACCTGGATGATCCTGTGCCTGGGCGGTACCGTGGCCGTGGGCTTCTTCGGTATCGCTTACTTCTCGGCGCACCCGGAGGTGGCAGGTCCAGTGACCGAAAACCACGAGCGTGTGTTCATCGAACTGGCGAAAATCCTGTTCAACCCGTGGATTGCAGGCGTGCTGTTGTCGGCTATTCTCGCGGCGGTGATGAGCACCCTGAGCTGCCAGTTGCTGGTGTGCTCGAGCGCCCTGACCGAAGACTTCTACAAGGCTTTCCTGCGTAAATCCGCTTCGCAAGTCGAACTGGTATGGGTCGGTCGCGCCATGGTGCTGCTGGTTGCACTGATCGCCATCGCGATGGCCGCCAACCCGGACAACCGTGTGCTGGGTCTGGTGTCCTACGCCTGGGCCGGTTTCGGTGCAGCCTTCGGTCCGGTCGTGCTGATCTCGGTGATCTGGAAGAAAATGACCCGTGACGGCGCACTGGCCGGCATCCTGGTCGGCGCGATCACCGTGATCGTGTGGAAGCATTTCGAACTGCTGGGTCTGTACGAAATCATTCCGGGCTTCATCTTCGCCAGCCTGGCGATCTACTTCGTCAGCCTGATGGGCCAGCCGAGCGCCGGTATGGTTCAGCGTTTTGAAGCGGCCGAGAAGGATTTCCATCTGAACAAGTGATGGGAATGAGCTGAGACTCACCAGAAAACGGCCCGCGTCCTAAAGGAAGCGGGCCGTTTTTTATTGCCTGCGATTTTTCTGAAGGAAAAGTCTGTAGTCGAATGCGCCGATTTTTGAAGGGGAGATCGAAGTTTCAAGTAGGGGAAATCTGATTTTTCGGTCACCCCGTCTTCACCCCTCGCGCCTCATGCAGAATCGCCCGCCCTCAATCTGCAGAGAGACATCGGATGTTCGCGCCTGCCAATCAACCGCGTTTCACGTTGACCGTCGAAGGCGCCCAATTTGACCTCAAGGTCCTTGAGTTCACGGGCAAGGAAGCCATCAGCCAACCCTTTCGCTTTGACCTGGAGCTGGTCAGTGAACGGCCGGATCTGGATCTGGAAAGCCTGCTGCACTGTCAGGCTTTTCTGAGTTTTGATGAAGAAGGTTCCGGTATCCACGGTCAGATCTATCGGGTCGGGCAGGGGGATTCCGGCAAGCGTCTGACCCGCTATCACGTCAGCCTCGTTCCGCGTCTGGCCTACCTGGGTCATCGGATCAATCAGCGAATCTTCCAACATCAAAGCGTGCCGCAGATCGTGACGCAGATCCTCAAGGATCACGCGATCCTACGCGATGCCTTCGCGTTTCGCCTCGGCAGCGATTACCCGCCCCGTGAATATTGTGTGCAGTACGCCGAAAGCGATCTGGCGTTCATCCAGCGCCTGTGTGCCGAAGTCGGTATTCATTTTCACTTTCAGCACAGCCCGGACGGACATCTGTTGGTGTTCGGCGACGATCAGACGGTATTCCCGCGTCTGACCGAGCCGACGCTGTACCTGCCGGGAAGCGGCATGGCTGCATCGGCGCCGGCGATCAAGCGTTTCACCGTACGCGTTGAGACCCGCACCAGCGTGGTCACCCGGCGTGATTACGACTTCACCAAGCCCCGGCTGGCGCTGCAAAGTCGCGCCGAAAGCGAGCAGCGCCCGGTGCTGGAGGATTACCAGTTTCCCGGCCAGTTCACCGAGCGCGAAACCGGCAAGCAACTGGCCCAGCGCACCCTTGAGCGGCATGTCGCCGACTACCGTCAGGCCGAGGGCCGCAGCGATCAATCTGCCTTGGTCAGTGGACATTTCCTGCAACTGACCGAGCATCCGCGCCAGGATCTGAATGACCTCTGGCTGCTGACTGCTATCGAACACCGTGGCCGACAGCCGCAAGTGCTGGAGGAATCGGTGACCAGCGAAGGTGATGAATTCCAGGGTTACCGTAATACCTTTCTCGCCACGCCGTGGGACGTGCTCTTCCGCCCGCCGATGGGCCCGGAAAAACCACGGATGCTCGGCTATCAACCGGCCGTGGTCACCGGCCCGCAAGACAGTGAAATCCATTGCGACGAGTACGGCCGGGTCAAGGTGCAACTGGCCTGGGATCGCGACGGTGAACTCAACGAGCATTCCAGCTGCTGGCTGCGGGTTGCCAGCGGTTGGGCTCATGATCGTTATGGCAGCGTGCTGATTCCGCGGGTCGGCATGGAAGTGCTGGTGGGGTTCATCGATTCCGATGCCGACAAACCGCTGGTCATGGGTTGCCTGCCGAACGCCGCCACGCCGGTGCCGCTGGATCTGCCGGCCGACAAGACCCGCAGTATTTTCCGCAGCCAGAGTAGTCCCGGCGGTGGAGGCTACAACGAATTGCGTATCGAAGATCGCAAAGGCGCCGAGGAAATCTACCTGCGGGCCCAGCGAAACTGGACCCAGCACGTATTGAACGATCAGCAGGTGCAAGTGGATAACCAGCGCAGCGTTGTCGTCACAGGCCTCGCCAAGCACGAGCTGAAAGCCGATGAACAGCGCATCACCCACGGCCAGCGTCAGACCGAGGTGAAGCAGGACGACCACCTCACGGTGACCGGCGACCGACACATCCGCGTAAGCAATCAGGCTATCAATGCCAGTGGTCAATTCCACGTCAGCGCCGGCCAGCAGGTAGTGATCGACGGCGGGGCGAGCGCGACGATTCAGGCGGGCGGGCAGTGGATCAACATTGGCCCCGGCGGGATCTTCAGCAGCGTGCCAATTGTGGTGGGCGGCGCGCCGATGGCGGCGATAAGTGCGGCGCCGACAGTGCCGGGCTTGCCGGAAAAACTGACGGCGGCACCGGCTGCGATTCTGACTGCCGCGCAAATCATGAGCCTCAAAGGAGACGCGCCGTTCTGCGAAGAATGCGAGCGCTGTAAGGAGGGTGTCTGTGCAGGCTGATCAATGGTTGAAGGATGTGCCGCTGAAGCCGTCGGAGCAGTTGTTTGCGATTTTCAGTAGCGCCAGTGCGGCAGAGCCACTGAAGGCCTGGCCGCTGAAAGCGCAGATGCCGAAACCGGTCTGGGTGGAAACGATCTATACCGAGTGGGATGCGGTGATGCCCTACGTGGGAATCGTCGACGCGGGCAGTGAGTTTCTGGATTGGATCGCGACCACCGAATCCCGCGACTGGGGTTGGCTGGCGGTTTCTTCGGCGGGGCTTGAGGTGGTGGTCGAGCACTTTCGCAGTTTGACTCAGGTGCTGATGCCGGATGGGAAAGCAGTGTTCTTCCGGTTTTGGGATGGGCGGTTTTTGTTGCCGATCCTTGAGTCGTCCGAGGTGGATGCCGGGCAATTGCTACCGGTCCTCACGCGAGGATTGATCAATGGTCAGACCGTCGAGATCGGGGGCAGGGCGCGGGTCTCGGGTCGGGAGTTTCCTTGGTGGTCGGTGCCGGAAAAGCTGCTGGCGCAATTCGGCGGCGACGCCCGGATCAACAACGCCTTGCAGTGGTTGAGTGAGGAACAGCCGGCGTTGTTCGAGGCGTTTCCCGCCGACGTTTTGCGTTGCAAGGTTGTCAGGTTTTTTGCGGTTTCGGCGTCGGACGAATCGTCGGCTTCGGCATTGCTGGACTACTTGCGGGACGAGTCAGAGTGAAATTTCCGGGCAAAGGCTTCGGACGTTTCCCGCGAGTTGCGGCGGTTTGCGTGAACTGGTGGGCGCGGTGCTGCGGGGATAGTCTTTGGCTGTCTCCGCGAGTGGAGACAGGGCGTAGGAGCCCTGATTTCAGAGCAGTGCATAAGCGTCGTTGCCCGATTTGCGGCAGTCTTCGCTCGACCGTAAGATCCTTTGCGGCGGTTATGCGCGGGCACGCTTCGGCGTGGCTGAGTGCTCTGGTCTCAGTCCTCCTACCCCGCGCATGGCTGCCACCCAATCCTGTAGGAGGGAAACGGTGTGCGCCTCTTTCACTACCAGAGGATTAAACAATGAGCACGCTTCATCCAGATCCACCCTACGAGCCCTTCATCCCCCACCCCGACAACCGCCTCATGGCGCTGACCAGCAACTGCAACGACATGCCCACCCTGTTCATCGACACCCACGCCCCGCTCGACATCCTGATGGACGCCGCCAACTACCGCATCCGCGCCGTGATCCAGGTCCTGGAAAACATGTGCATGCGCGGCTCGGTCGAGTGCGACTCGTTCATCCTCAGCGACTTCGCCCAGCTCTGCGTGATTCCGCTGCGTGATGGCTGTGATGTGTTGGATGTGATTGGCCGCAGGTTGCGTGACCGGCCTTAGATCCCATCCCCTCACCCTAGCCCTCTCCCCGAGGGAGAGGGGACCGACCAAGGTGAATAGGTGACGTACGCCGACCTGCAACTTCGGTGGTGAACTTGGCTTGGCCAAGCCTTAGGTCGCGGTGATTTTTCAGGTCGATGCAAACCGAAAGATCACCTCCGTCAGTCCCCTCTCCCTTTGGGAGAGGGTTAGGGTGAGGGGTTTCTCAAGGATGTACCCGACAGCAAGACCACCCACTCAGCCCCCAACCCCTGACTTGCCGCCCGGTAAAAGGTAAACTTCACGGCCCTCGCAGGAGCAGCCATGAATTATCGTCACGCCTTCCATGCCGGCAATCACGCCGATGTGTTCAAACACCTGACCTTGACCCGCCTCATCGCCCTGATGTCGCGCAAGGAGCAGCCGTTTGCCTATCTCGACAGCCACGCCGGCATCGGTCTGTATGACCTGCAGGGTGATCAGGCGAATCGTACCGGCGAGTACCTGGAAGGCATCGCGCGGTTGTGGGACCAGCCGGATCTGCCGGCGCTGACCGCGGACTACATGAACGTGCTGCACGAGATGAACCCGGACGGCCAGTTGCGCTACTACCCGGGTTCGCCGGAACTGGCGCGGCGTCTGACCCGTTCCCAGGATCGCGTGCTGCTCAACGAGAAGCACCCGGAAGACGGCGTGCTGCTCAAGGACAACATGAAGGGCGACCGCCGTGTGGCCGTGCATCTGGGGGAGGGCTGGCATGTGGCGCGGGCGTTGCTGCCGGTGGCCGAGAAGCGTGCGGTGATGCTGATCGATCCGCCGTTCGAGAAGCTCGACGAGATGCAGCGTTGTGCGGCGTCGCTGAGAGAGGCGATCTCGCGGATGCGCCAGACCGTCGCGGCCATCTGGTATCCGGTGAAGGATCAGCGCGCATTGCGTCGTTTCTATCAGGATCTGGCCGGCACCGGTGCGCCGAAGTTGCTGCGGGTCGAGTTGCTGGTGCATCCACTGGATACGCCGAACAGCCTTAACGGCTCTGGCCTGGCGATTGCCAATCCGCCGTGGGGGCTGGAGGAAGAATTGCGTGAGCTGCTGCCGTGGTTGTCCAAGAAACTGGGCCAGACCCAGGGTGGGTGGCAGATGGATTGGTTGATCGCCGAGAGCTGATCAACCGTCAATCGCTCCCACGCTAAGCGCGGGAGCGATCAGGGCGGGCTTAGTTACCCGCCAGACTCGGCGGCATGCACACGCCAGTGCCGCCAATCCCGCAATAGCCTTCCGGGTTTTTCGCCAGATACTGCTGGTGATAGGCCTCGGCGAAGTAAACCGTCGGCGCCTGTTCAATCTCGGTGCTGATTTCACCCAGACCCGCCTTCGACAGTTCGGCCTGATAAACAGCCTTGCTCTTCAACGCCGCCTCCAGTTGCTCCGGATGGGTCGCGTAGATCACCGAACGGTACTGGGTGCCGATGTCATTGCCCTGACGCATGCCCTGCGTCGGGTTGTGCAATTCCCAGAACATCGCCAGCAGCTCTTCGTAGCTGACCTTGGCCTTGTCGAACACCACCAGCACCACTTCAGCGTGGCCGGTCAGGCCCGAGCAGACTTCTTCGTAGGTCGGGTTCGGCGTGAAACCGCCGGCGTAACCGACCACGGTGCTGACCACGCCTTCGCGCTGCCAGAAGCGGCGCTCGGCACCCCAGAAGCAGCCCAGCCCGAAGATTGCGAAGTCGACGTCTTCGAAAAACGGGCCGAGCAGCGGCGTGTCTTCGAACACAAAGTGCTTTTCAGGCAGGGTCATTGCGGTTTCGCGGCCAGGCAGAGCTTGTTCTTTAGTCGGTAGCACGTTTTTGTTCACCAGAATTTCCGAGCGCAGAACCATGATCGTTCCTCTCAGTCAGGATGGGATGTCTATAAGCTGACCCACAGTGTGCCCAATGATGCCCGGTTAATCACCAGGCAAAATGTGCGGATAGTGTCCGGTGGGTTACAGAGAGAGTGGGCCACGCGGGTAGCGCTTGAGTGCCTGGATCAGCTCGCCGCCCGGAATCGGCCGGTCGAACAGATAGCCCTGGCCAACGTCGCAGCGGTGCCGGCGCAGGAACGCCAGTTGCTCGGCGGTCTCGATGCCTTCGGCCACGACCTTGAGTTTCAGGTTGTGGGCCATGGCGATCACGGCGGAGGTGATTTCCATGTCGTCCTGGTTGTCCGGGATTTCGTGGATGAAGCTGCGATCGATCTTGATGATGTCGATCGGGAATTTTTTCAGGTAGCTGAGCGACGAGTAACCGGTTCCGAAGTCGTCCATGGCCAGGGTCAGGCCCAGACGCTTGAGCTGGTCGAGCTGCAAGTGGGTGTCTTCGGTGGCTTCCAGCAGCAGGCCTTCGGTCAGTTCCAGTTCCAGCAGATTGGCCGGCAGCGCTTCTTCCTTGAGGATGTTGGCGATCGAGGCCACCAGATCCGGGTCGGAAAACTGCTTGGGCGACAGGTTGATCGCCACTTGCAGATTGCCCATGCCGGCGGCGGTCAGCGCCTTGCTCATGCGGCAGGCCTGGCGGGCGATCCACTTGCCGATCGGGATGATCAGGCCGGTTTCCTCGGCGACGCTGATGAACTGATCCGGGCGGATCATGCCGCGCTCCGGATGATTCCAGCGCAGCAGCGCTTCCATGCCCAGCAGGCGACCGCTGCGCAGGCACAGCTTGGGCTGATAGAACACGTCCAGCTCGTTCTGGGTCAGAGCGCGGCGCAGGTTGTTCTCGACGAACAGTTTGTAGCTGGCCTCGGCGTTCAGCGCTTCGGTGAACACCTGGACCTGATGTTTACCGTTGGCCTTGGCCTTGTGCAGGGCGAGGCCGGCGTTGCGCATCAGGGTCTGCGGGTCGCGGCCGTGTAGCGGCGCGCAGGCCAGGCCCACGGAGCCGGTGACGCTGATCAACTGGTTGTCGACGAACATCGGTTTATCCAGCGTCGCCAGCAATTGATTGGCGATCTGCTGCCCGGTGGCAAGGTCAGTGTCGTCGAGCAACACCGCGAATTCATTACTGGCGAACCGCGCCAGGCTGCCGCTGGGGCTCAGGCTGTTGCGCAGGCGCCGGGCCAGGCTGATCAACAGCTTGTCACCGGTCTGGTGGCCGAGGCTGTCGTTGATCCGCTTGAAGTTGTCGATGTCCACCAGCAGCAGGCTGATCGGGGTATCGCTGTCACGGGCGAAGCGTTCATCCAGGTTGCGGATAAATGCAGGCCGGTTGCCGAGGTTGGTCAGGTTGTCGGTGTAGGCCAGGCGCTCGATGCGCTGCTGCGCCAGTTTGGTCTGGGTGATGTCTTCGTAAATGCCGATGTAATGCGTCAGCTCACGGTTGTCACCGTAGACCTTGGAAATCGACAACTGGCCCCAGTAGGGTTCGAGGTTTTTCCGGCGGCTTTTGAATTCGCCCTGCCAGCTATTGCTTTTGGCCAGCGCCGAGGGCGCGTCGAACAGCAGCTCGCTGAGGTTTTCCAGGGCCGGCAGCTCCGACAGGCGCTGGCCGTGGACTTCCTCAGTGGTGTACTGGGTGATCGCGGTGAAGCTCGGATTGACGTACTCGACCACGCCGTCGCAATTGACCAGCAGGAAGGCGTTGGCGCTTTGCTCGACCGCGCGCTGGAACAGGTGCAGGGCGCTGGTGGCGGTGCGGCGATTGTGGTTGTTGATGACCTGGGCGAACTGGTCGGCCAGTTCACCGGCAAAGGCGATTTCGTCGGACTGCCAGGCGCGGGTGACACCGGTCTGCTCCAGGCACAACACGCCGACCACCTGGCCGTCGACGCGGATGCTGGCGTCGAGCATGGCGTTAACGTCACGCGGGCGCAGGGCTTCGGCCATTTCCCGGGTACGCGGGTCGCGCATTGCGTTGTGCGCGTCGATGGCGCGGCTACCGTGCAGCGCGTCCATGTAATCGGGGAAGCCGCTGACGTCGATCACGTCCGGCAGAATGTATTCCTGGGTGGCGCGGTGATACGCCGAGATTGGCACCAGCTTCTGGCCTTCGAGGTTCCACAGGCTGGCACAGTCGATTTCGTAGATATCGCAAGCGCAGCGGGTGATCAGCTCGGCCGCTTCCTGCAGGGAGTTCTGGCTGCTGTAGCGCTGGCGGGCCAGCAACAGGATCAGGTCCTGTTGGGCTCGCACCCGTTCCAGATGCTGCAGTTGTTCCTGCTGGGCACGCTGATTGAGCTCAAGGGCGATTTGCAGGCGTGAATTCTGGGTTTCAAGGTCGACGGACGGCAGCGAAGGTGTCTCGTCGAACACATTGTCGACCGCCAGCAAGTAACCGCGCAGCAAGTGGCGGTTGTGCTGTTTGTAGGCTTCGCCCAGTTCAAGAATGCTCAGCGCGCCGGCGGCGGTGTGCAGGGTATAGCGCACCAGGTAATGCGGGCTTTGGCCGAGTTGTTGCTGGATTGCGTCATGCAACTGATAGCGCGCTTCGGGCTCCATCAGGCTGGCGTAGGGCGAGCCGACCAAGGCGCAAAGTTCGACGGCGGGCTGGCCGAACTGGCGTTCACAGTTGGGATCGAGAAACAACATGGCCCAACTGGCTTCATTCAAGCGCTCGAAACGCAGCATGCCGAGCCGCGAGGGCACAGGCAACTGCGTCACTACCTCGGCCACCATACGGCTGGCGGCATCGGGTTGGCTCTTCATGAAGGGAACTCGCTTGGAAATTTGCTGAACGCGCCGGGCTCTCGCCCTCTTTACTGTTGCCTGCGGCAAGGTTGCATCATTGCGGCACCGACTGACAAGAGACATGAAGGCCAAGTGCTATAAGAATATGTCGGCGGCAGTGAACATTTCTCCAGCACTTGCCGGAAACTAATGCGATCAAGCGCGCAGATGACCGTTCCAGAGCCTTCCGGCATCCGGAACGGTCGTGCCGCTGGATTTCATCGCAACGGAATATCGATGGATTGCAGGTGCCTGCCATCCCGGTCGTGATAGTTGACCTGGATCCGCTCGGCCTCGACCACTATGTGTGCAAAGTTGTCCTGGCTGATGACCTGGCTGGTCAGCGCGTGCCGGTATGTGCCTGCCTCGGTCTGCGCCAGTGGCTGATCAAGCGTGAAGGTCGCGGCGGTGGCGTAGGGCAGCAGTTTGCTGTTGCTCAGCGGCGAAGACACGACGGTGTGGACTTCAAACTCCGGGTCTTCGCTGTGGCTCAGGCGACTGGTCAGCGAACCATGCACATCGCCGGAAATGAACACGACGTTCCTGATCCGATGCCGGCGGATGGTTTCCAGCAGACGCAGGCGCTGTTCGGGGAAGCCTGCCCAGGCATCATCGCCGTTCAATTTGCGGTCAGGGTAGAACATGACGCTGGTGACCACGAACTTGACCCGCGCCGGGCTTTCGACCAGCCACTTGCACAGGGCCTGTTCCTGTTCTTCGTCGAGGAGGCGGCGGTTGTCCCTCGACAAGTTGCGGCGAGTTCGACTGTCCGTCACAAACCATTCGATATCGCCGTCGCTGAATTGATACCAGTAGTGCTTCAGCGAAGTTAGGTCGATTGTGCCGTTAGTTGTTGTCGAGCAGATCGGGCTATGACTTGCTTGATAGATTTCGTAAGCCGCCATTGCATTGCGAAACAGTATGTCGTCGGATTTTTCGGCGTTCATTGGCCAGTTATCTTCTATTTCATGATCATCCAGAATCATGTAAGTCGAAGTGCCGGACATCAGTCGTCGAATGTTAGGCAGGGAAAACGCCGCACGATACTTTGCAATGATCTCGTCATAGTCGCGGTCCGGAGCGAACAGGTTCAGATCGTCGGCATAGATCTGATCGCCACACATCATGATGGCGCTGATCGCAGGTTGTGCGCCTTCGATCAATTGGCTGATGGAAGCGAAGATCCGGTCGCCCAGATGCGGGAGCACCGGGATGCCGGATGTCATGCGCAGGTAGCGACACGAACCGAGGATGTAGGCGCGGGGTTGTAAGGGCTGATGGCTGCGGGTGCGCAGGCGATAAGTCTCCCGTGGCCATTGCAGCGGCAACTCCGCCACGCTGTGGATGGTATGGACAGGATTCATCGGGCTGAACCAGCCGGTCTGGTATTCGTAGTCCGTGTCGGCTTGCAAATGATCGAGCACCAGCACTTCAGTCATGTCACGGGTTGGATCGAGTTTGACAAACTGGCTCGGTTGCCATTGTTTGGAATCCAATGTTCGGTAACGGATGCCGGCAAATACGGCCGCGTTATGTTGCAGCCCGCCACGAATAAAGATTCGCGCCTGATTAGTTGTTGTGTGACCAATGATCGGGCCGACAGTAGGTTTCAGCATGTTCGAATCCATTCGAATGAATAATAGTAAGGAATAAAGTTTCCCGGTTTTATTGGTTTAACTTTGATGTGCCAAGGTTAGTTGTCTGCCGCTGAAAAATGTCGATAGGATGTGGACTAAGCTCGTGGCTTAAATCAGAAAAAGTTGTGGGAAAAGTGCGGGCGGCAGTTATTTCAGACAAAAAAAAGCCCCGCCAAACTGACGGGGTTGAGGTACGAGCGTGTGGCGCTCGAAAACGTGGAACGCAGTCGGCCCTCCGTTGCCGGAGGGCCGAGCGCTTTACAGCAGGATGGTGCGGATGTCCGCCAGCAGGTCGCTCAGACGCTTGGTGAAGCGTGCAGCAGCGGCGCCGTTGATCACACGGTGATCATAGGACAGCGACAGTGGCAGCATCAGTTTCGGCTGGAAGGCTTTGCCGTCCCAGACTGGCTGGATGGTTGCCTTGGAAACACCGAGGATCGCCACTTCCGGCGCGTTGACGATCGGCGTGAAGCCGGTGCCGCCAATGTGGCCGAGGCTGGAAATGGTGAAGCAGGCGCCTTGCATCTCGTCCGACGAGAGCTTCTTGGTCCGGGCTTTTTCAGCCAGGGAAGCGGCTTCGGCGGCCAGTTGCAGCAGGCTCTTCTGGTCGACGTTCTTGATGACCGGTACCAGCAGGCCATCCGGGGTGTCGACGGCGAAGCCGATGTTCACGTATTTCTTGCGGATGATCGCCTTGCCGCTTGGCGCCAGCGAGCTGTTGAAGTCCGGCAGTTCCTTGAGCAGGTGTGCGCAGGACTTGAGCAGCAGCGGCAGAATGGTCAGCTTGACGCCAGCCTTCTCTGCGACAGCTTTCTGTGCGGTGCGGAACGCTTCCAGCTCGGTGATATCCGCCGAGTCGAATTGCGTCACGTGCGGCACGTTCAGCCAGCTGCGGTGCAGGTTGGCGGCGCCGACCTGCATCAGGCGGGTCATCGGCACTTCTTCGATTTCGCCGAAACGGCTGAAGTCGACGACCGGAATCGGCGGGATGCCCGCGCCACCGGTTGCGCCAGCAGCCGCGGCCGGTGCTTCCTTGGCCTTCTGCATCATGGCTTTGACGTAGGTCTGCACGTCTTCTTTCAGGATGCGACCGTGCGGACCGCTGGCGCCGACAGCGCTCAGCTCGACGCCGAACTCGCGAGCCAGTTGACGCACGGCAGGGCCGGCGTGAACTTTCGCACCAGGCTTGGCTGGAGCAGCAACCGGAGCGGCAGCAGGTGCAGCGGCAGCCGGAGCAGCAGCTGGCGCCGGAGCGCTCGGAGCGGCAGCGGCAGCTGGAGCCGGGGCAGCAGCCGGAGCGGCGCCTTTGACTTTCAGCTTGAGGATCAGATCGCCAGTGCCGACTTCGTCGTCCAGCTTGATGGAAATGCTTTCCACCACGCCGGCGGCAGGCGACGGGATTTCCATGCTCGCCTTGTCGGATTCCAGGGTGATCAGCGACTGGTCGGCTTCAACGCTGTCGCCAGCCTTGACCAACACTTCGATGATCTTGGCCTTGCCGGCCGAGCCGATGTCCGGAACGTGGATGTCCTGAACGCTGTCGGCAACCGGTGCGGCAGGTGCAGCAGCCGGCGCCGGCGCAGCGGCTGGCGCAGCAGCCTGGGCCGGAGCGGCAGCCGCAGGGGCCGCAGCACCCGCCACTTCCAGATCCAGGATCAGGTCGCCGGTGCCGACTTCGTCGTTCAACTTGACGCTGATAGCCTTGACCACGCCAGCGGCAGGCGACGGGATTTCCATGCTCGCCTTGTCGGATTCCAGGGTGATCAGCG
>NZ_JBMDJR010000007.1:0-329804 GCF_057809295.1 Pseudomonas sp. FG35
CGCCGGAAGTGGGGCGAATTATAGAGACTCAGAATCTGCCGTCAACCCTTAATTTCGCTTTTCCTGAAAAACCTGCTTTTTACCCATCAAACGCGGGATCCGGCGGGTCAAGGGAGGAATACGCAGCGCCAAAAGGAAAACACCTATAAAGGCATAGATTGCCCACTCCTTAAGATCAGCACGCACAATCCACAACATATGCAGCAGTCCCAACCCCAGAATCACGTACACCAGCCGGTGCAACTTTTTCCAGCGCGTACCCAAACGACGCTGACTATATCGGTTGGAGGTAACCGCCAATGCCAGTAGCCCCAGAAAACCCAGAGCACCCACAATAATGTATGGACGCTTACGTAACTCGACACCCAGTTGCGACCAGTCAAAACCGAGGATGAACGCCATATAGCTGCAAAGATGCAGAACCACATAGGCGAAACACCAGAGCCCCAACTGCCGACGCACAGCAATCCACCCGGCCCAGCCGGTAATTTTCTGCAGCGGCGTCATACTCAGGGTGATCAACAGCAACACCAATGTCCCAAGTCCCAGCCGATCAACCAGGACTTTCCCGGGATCAGGCCCAAGCAGATCCGCAAAGGCCTGATAGAACCACAACAGCGGCCAGATCGCCGCAGCCAGGAAAACACCTACGCGCCAGATCGGATATCGCATCAGTAGTTCTTCCGCAAATCGAGCCCTGTATATAAAGAAGCGACCTCGTCCGCATAACCGTTGAACATCTGCGTATCACGCACATTCGGTTTGAACAGACTGTTAGGCAGTCGCCGCTCCCGCGCTTGAGTCCAACGAGGATGGTCGACCGTGGGGTTCACATTCGCATAGAACCCGTACTCATCCGCCGCAATGCTTTGCCAGGTTGTCTTCGGCTGCTCGCTGACCAGACTGATCCGCACGATGGATTTGACGCTCTTGAAGCCATACTTCCACGGCACCACCAGACGCAACGGCGCACCGTTCTGGTTTGGCAATTCACGGCCATACATACCCACCGCCAGAATCGCCAAGGGATTCATCGCCTCATCCAGACGCAAGCCTTCTACATATGGCCAATCGATCAAGGCAAATCCCGAACGCTGTCCGGGCATGCTCTTCGGATCCTGCAAGGTTTCGAAGCGAATGTATTTGGCATTGGAAGTGGGCTCAACCTGCTTCAACAACGCCGAAATGGGGAAACCGATCCAGGGAATCACCATCGACCACGCCTCGACACAACGAAGGCGATAGATACGCTCCTCCAACTGGTACGGTTTCATGAAGTCTTCCAGGGCATAACGCCCCGGTTTACCGACCTCCCCGTCCACGACAACACTCCACGGTTCGGTTTTCAACGAACCGGCATTGGCCGCCGGGTCGCCCTTGTCGGTGCCGAATTCATAGAAGTTGTTGTAATGGGTCGCGTCTTTGAAAGGTGTGATCGCCTCATCCTTGACGCTCACCGCGCCCCATTTGACAGAGGGTAATTTCTCGTTGAACCAGGCGGGCGCCTTTCCGGCCTCGACATCGGCATAGCGGGCAGCCTCTTCGGCACTGGCCCAGCGCGGCAGACTGCTCATGGCCAAACCAGCCGCGGTCGCTCCGAGCAATTGCCGGCGAGAGAGATAAATGGATTCAGGCGTGACGTCCGACTCATGGCAATCGGACGCTTTGGGGACTTTGATCAGCATGGCAACTCCGCAGCTTTGGAGGACAGATGCACCATAGACTGCGGAGTATGAGGGAAATTACATCAATCGGCGTGTTTGTGACGACGAAGATGCAACAGATACTGCACCGGGCCCGAAGCGGCATAGGCGAGGAACACCAGCAGCAGAATGCGAGGCGGATCGCTGAACACCACAGCAAACACCAGCACCACTGCAAGGATCGCCACGAAAGGCACCCGCCCCTTCAGATCCAGCTCCTTGAAGCTGTTGTACTTGATGTTGCTGACCATCAGCATGCCGGCGGCCGCCACCATCAACGCGACCAAGAACGACATCTTCGAACCCTGGATCCCGTAATCGCTGAACGCCCAGACAATCCCCGCGACCACACCGGCAGCAGCCGGGCTGGCCAGGCCGATGAAGTAGCGCTTGTCGGCGGTACCCACCTGAGTGTTGAAGCGCGCCAGACGCAACGCCGCACCCGCCACATAGATGAAGGCAACCATCCAGCCGACCTTGCCCATGTCACCCAGCGCCCAGCCGAATGCCAGTAATGCCGGCGCGACACCAAAGGCGACCATGTCCGACAGCGAGTCGTACTCGGCGCCGAAGGCACTTTGGGTATTGGTCATGCGCGCTACGCGACCATCAAGACCGTCGAGCACCATGGCGACAAAAATCGCGATGGCGGCAAAGGCAAAGTACTTGCTCGCATTCGCCGAGTCACCGGCGCTCAACGCAGCCTGGGCACTCATCGAATTGATGATGGAATAGAACCCTGCGAACAGGTTCGCAGTGGTGAACAGATTTGGCAGAAGATAGATACCACGATGCCGGACTTTACGGCCTTCTGCGTCATGCCCTTCTTCGATGTGCTCATCGATGGGCAGCAGGCTTTCGGCGTCGGAAGCCTGGTTCGGCTCTTCGGGACGTTCGCTCATGGACAGTACCTTGCAACGGATTGGACATTTTCGACAGGTGTCTGGGACGACGGTTCGGCCACAAACGATGCAGCTTTATACCAGAACCGCACGCCCATACGAAAAAACGCGGCCGAGGCCGCGTTTTTTTCATACAAGGTTCGACGACTTAGTTTTTGGCTTTGTCGACGATCTTGTTGGCACCGATCCACGGCATCATGGAGCGCAGTTGCTCGCCGATGATTTCGATACCGTGAGCGGCGTTGTTACGACGCTTGGCGGTCATCGAAGGGTAGCCGGTTGCGCCTTCGCTGATGAACATTTTGGCGTATTCGCCGTCCTGAATACGTTTCAGGGCGTTGCGCATGGCCTGACGGGATTCGGCGTTGATCACTTCCGGACCCGTCACGTACTCGCCGTATTCAGCGTTGTTGGAGATCGAGTAGTTCATGTTGGCGATACCGCCTTCGTACATGAGGTCAACGATCAGTTTCAGTTCGTGCAGGCACTCGAAATAGGCCATTTCCGGCGCGTAGCCAGCTTCAACCAGGGTTTCGAAACCGGCTTTCACCAGCTCGACGGTACCGCCGCACAGAACGGCTTGTTCGCCGAACAGGTCGGTTTCGGTCTCGTCCTTGAAGGTAGTTTCGATGATGCCGGTACGACCGCCACCAACGCCAGCGGCGTAGGACAGCGCAACGTTCTTGGCGTTGCCCGAGGCGTCCTGGTAGATCGCGATCAGGTCAGGGATACCGCCGCCTTTCACGAACTCGGAACGCACGGTGTGGCCCGGGGCTTTTGGCGCGATCATGATCACGTCGAGGTCGGCACGCGGAACAACCTGGTTGTAGTGGATCGCGAAGCCGTGGGAGAAGGCCAGGGTGGCGCCTTTCTTGATGTTCGGCTCGATTTCGTTCTTGTACAGCTGGGACTGGAACTCGTCCGGGGTCAGGATCATGACCAGGTCGGCACCGGCAACAGCGGCAGCTACGTCGGTCACTTTCAGGCCGTGGGCTTCAGCCTTGGCAACGGTAGCCGAACCTTTACGCAGACCGACGGTAACGTCGACACCGGAATCTTTCAGGTTGCACGCCTGGGCGTGGCCTTGGGAGCCGTAACCGATAATGGCAACTTTCTTGCCCTGGATGATCGACAGGTCGCAGTCTTTATCGTAGAAAACTTTCATGAATTTCCCCTTTATATCCAGGCCGTTCAGGCCATTCGCTAATTTGGTTTAGATGCTGAGTACTTTGTCGCCGCGGGCAATACCGGTGACGCCACTGCGGACGGTCTCCAGAATCGATGCGGTGCCGATGGACTGAATGAAGCTGTCGAGCTTGTCGCTGGTACCGGTCAGTTGAACGGTATACACGCTGGCGCTGACGTCGACGATCTGTCCACGGTAAATATCGGTGGTGCGTTTGATCTCGGCGCGCTGAGCGCCAGTGGCCTTGACCTTGACCAGCATCAGTTCGCGCTCGATGTGAGCGCTTTCCGACAGGTCCACCAGCTTGACCACTTCGATCAGCTTGTTCAGGTTTTTGGTGATCTGCTCGATGATTTCATCGTGACCGACGGTGGTCAGCGTCAGACGCGACAGGGTCGGGTCTTCGGTTGGCGCCACGGTCAGGCTTTCGATGTTGTAGTTGCGCTGCGAGAACAGGCCGACTACGCGAGACAAAGCACCGGGTTCGTTTTCCAGAAGCAAGGAAATAATGTGCCGCATGATTAGGTACGCTCCGTCTTGCTCAGCCACATATCGCGCATGGAGCCGTCTTTGATCTGCATCGGATAGACGTGCTCGCTGGTGTCGACCGAAATGTCGATCACCACCAGGCGATCTTTCATGGCGAACGCCTCTTCCATCTTCGACTTCAAATCTTTCGATTCGGTGATGCGCACGCCGACGTGGCCATAGGCTTCAGCCAGCTTGACGAAGTCAGGCAAGGATTCCATGTAGGAGTGCGAGTGACGGCTGCCGTAACTCATGTCCTGCCACTGACGAACCATGCCCAGAACACCGTTGTTCAGGATGACGATCTTGACCGGCAAACCATATTGCAGGCAGGTCGACAGTTCCTGGATGTTCATCTGGATACTGCCTTCACCGGTGACGCACGCAACATCGGTGTCAGGGAAGCTCAAAGCGATACCCATCGCGGCCGGCAGACCAAAGCCCATCGTGCCCAGGCCACCGGAGTTGATCCAGCGGTTAGGCTTGTTGAACTTGTAGTACTGCGCAGCAAACATCTGGTGCTGGCCCACGTCCGAGGTCACAAAGGCATCGCCCTTGGTCACTTCGCACAGGGTCTCGATCACGGTCTGTGGCTTGATCTTGCTGCCGTCGCCCTTGTCGTAAGGGAACAGGCCACGATCACCGCGCCATTCATCAACCTGCTTCCACCAGCTGGCAACGGCTTCCTTGTTCGGGGTTTCGCCGATTTCCTTGAGGATCGCGACCATTTCGGTCAGGACGCTCTCCACCGGACCAACGATTGGCACGTCGGCCTTGATGGTCTTGGAAATCGAAGCCGGGTCGATGTCGATATGGATGATCTTGGCGTTCGGGCAAAACTTCGGCGCGCCGTTGATCACGCGATCGTCAAAACGCGCACCGACCGCCAGGATCACGTCGGCATGGTGCATCGCCAGGTTGGCGGTATAGCTGCCGTGCATGCCGAGCATGCCGATGAACTGACGATCAGTGCCAGGATAGGCACCCAGGCCCATCAAGGTATTGGTAACCGGCAGGTTGAGCATTTTTGCCAGTTCGGTCAGCGGCGCGGAGCCGTTGCCGAGGATCACGCCACCGCCGGAGTACAGCACGGGACGCTTGGCCGCCAGGAGCATTTCTGCCGCTTTGCGGATTTGCCCGGAGTGACCGCGAACGGCCGGGCTGTAGGAACGCAGTTTGGCTTTCTTCGGGAAGATGTATTCGAACTTCTCGGCCGGGTTGGTCATGTCTTTCGGGATATCGACCACGACCGGGCCCGGACGACCGGATTGCGCCAGGTAGAAGGCTTTCTTCATGACTTCCGGGATTTCCGAAGCGTGCTTGATCATGAAGCTGTGCTTCACGATCGGCCGTGAGATACCGATCATGTCGGTTTCCTGGAACGCATCGGTGCCGACCATGGTGCTTGGCACCTGACCGGAAATGATCACCATTGGAATCGAGTCCATATAGGCGGTGGCGATACCGGTGATGGCGTTTGTGGCGCCTGGACCGGAAGTCACCAATACCACGCCGGCTTTACCGGTGGCACGGGCGTAGCCGTCAGCCATATGGGTAGCCGCTTGTTCGTGGCGAACCAGGATGTGAGTCACTTCCGGCTCTTTGAACAGGGCATCGTAAACATGAAGGAGAGCACCACCCGGGTACCCGTAGATATATTTGACGCCTTCGTCACGCAAAAAGCGGACGAGCATCTCACCGCCAGATAAAAGCTCCACGTTGTTCACCTCTAAAACGCCAGAATACCGTCCACAAAAAAGCGAACGGGTCTTAATAGGTTTACTTCTCGGCAGAGCATGAGCGACGGTGGTCGCCGACTACGTCAGCACTGACTGAGCAAGTATTGGGATCGTCCCAAGTGTTGCGGGCCTTTCCCACCCAGCGCGAGGTAACGCGTTGCGGGTGTAACAGGTCGACGCGGATATGCGCCTCATGATCTGCCGAGAGGGTCTGCTTCTGGCAGTCCCTGTACAGCGGACTTTGGATTCTTCTGTTTCGCCCTCTGCAAGTCAAGCCGTCAATGTGCTTAATTGTGGGTAAGCACATGAGAACGCAAGAAAAAACCCGGAAACCGCTACTCTGTTAGCTTCAATTGCGCAGTTTTGCCAAGGAATCAGCATGCGAACGCTTCTCTTAACTCTGCTAATCAGCGTCAGCCCATGGTGTATGGCCGGTCAGATCTACAGATGGGTCGATGCCCAGGGGGTCACCCATTTCGATCAACAGCCACCACAAGGGCAGTCATCCACCGCCGTGAAGACGCCCTCCTCTACCGCACCCAAACCAGCGGCACTGCCTGGCAGCGGCGCGCTGGGCGATCAGAAAGCCATCGATGACAAGGTCAAGAAGCAAGTGGCGGAGCAGCAGAACCAACTCAAGGCATTTTGCGAACAGGCGCGAACGAATCTCGCGCAACTGCAGAACAATCCGCGCTTGAGGGAGGAAGTGGAGGGAGAATTGCGGCGGCTGAATGACGAGCAGCGCCAGCAACGTACTGAAGAGGCAAAGAAACAGATAGCGGAAAACTGCCAGTAACGACTGGCAGCTCCCGGTTCAGCGTGAAGCGGTGATCAGCAGGTCGAACTCTTTGAGCAACACCTGAAGCTGCCGATCCTTGCCCTGCAGATTGCGCTGGGCGAAGACCATCTCAGCCATTTCCTGAATGCCCGAGGCATTGGGCAATGGCAGATTCTGCTCAAGAATAATCTTCATCCGCGGCAGGAAGATCCATTGCAGCCACTGCTCGAAATCGAGGGTGTCGACCGAAAACGGCTCGACGCTGCTCAGGGCTTCGACCGAGGGCTGGACGTCATCCCACCAGCCCTGGGCGCGCAGTTCACGCTCGATCAACAGCAATTGATCGGCGACCTTGGAGAAACGACTGTCCATCACAGCGAAACCTTGGCCTTCTGACGGGCCAGAGTGGCGCCGGCGGAATCACCTTGCTTCTCACGTGCCTGAGCGATCAATTCCCACAGACTGGCCTGCAAGTCCGGACGACCATTGGCCATGGTCAGTGCGCGACGAGCGGTCTGCTCGGCTTGCGGCGCATCGCCCTGGGCCATGCGCACCTGCGCCAGACGGTAAAGCACTTGCGGCTCGCGCGGCGCTACACGCTGGGCGCGTTCCAGGCTGGAGGACGCACCATTGAGGTCGCCACCGGCCTGCTGCTGTTGCGCAGTGGTCAACAGTGCGAGAACCGGGCCGTCCAGCTGCTCATCGGCAGACAGACCGCCACCGCTGCTGGCCGAAGGAATGCCGCTCGGCGTCGAAGGCATGCTGTAACTGCCGGAGCTGATCGGCGCCGACTCGACCGGCGAAGGGTTATACGGCCCCGGCGTGATGCCACCGGACGCCGGGCCCGGAACGATTGGCGAAGTGCTGATCGGCGCCGAAGCCGCTGCGCCGCCCGGCACCATCACTACCACACCGGTATCGCCTTGCGGGATCGCCTGAGCCTGGGCCTGTGCAGGACGTTTCACCGTCGTTTGACGGAAACCGCCATTGGCCGAAATCCGCTCGCTGTTGGACACGGCGGTGCCGGAGTCCACAACCGGGATCGAACCACGCTGTACGGTGGAGCAGCCGCTGAGCAAAGCCACGGCGGTCACCGCTGGAATCAACCACTTGTTCACTTGAAACCCTCTTTGCTTAATTCATCCAGCCCTTGACCCAATCCATCACCGACTCGCCCGAGGCCGGGCTTTCGCCCGCGCAGGAGGCGCCGGGTGGCGGTTCGCTGCCGCGAATATACGGCATCTGCACGGCGCCCGGACAGTTGGCATCAGATCCCTGGCCGGTACGCGAATCGACCCAGGCCTGCACCACGTTATCCGGTTGCGGCATGTCCAGCGGCAGCGGATCGGCCTTGCGCATGAAGCTGGTCCAGACCTGCAACGCACCGGTGGCCCCGGTGAACGGCGTCTTGCCGTTGTCGTCGCGGCCGAGCCAGACCACCGCCAGCAGATCCTGGCTGAAGCCGGCGAACCAGCTGTCGCGCGAATCGTTACTGGTGCCGGTCTTGCCCGCCAGCGTCAGGGTTCTTGGCAACACGTTATAAACCGAACTGCCGGTGCCTTCACGCATGACCCGCTGCATGGCGTTCTGGATCAGATAGATCGAGGCCGGATCGAAACGCTGCTCGATCTGGAACGGATAACGCTTGAGCGGTTCGCCGTCGGCAGTCAGCACGCTGCGAATCCCGCGCATCGGCGTATTGAAACCACCGTTGGCAAGCGTTTGGTACATGGTCGCGACTTCAATCGGGGTCATTCCGCCCGCACCGAGCAGCATCGACGGGAACGCCGGAAACTCGCGGGTCACGCCCAGGCGACCCAGCGTCTTGAGGACATTCGGAACGCCAACCGCCAGACCGAGGCGCGAGGTCGACAGGTTGTAGGAATGTGCCAGCCCCTGATACAGGAACACCGTACCGTGGGAGCGGCGGTCATAGTTCTGCGGTTTCCAGACCTGACCATCCGCACCCTTGATTGAAAGCGGCTCGTCCGACAGCCAACTGGTCAACGTGTACTGGCTCGGCTTCTCCAGCGCCGTCAGATAAACCGCCGGTTTGATCAGCGAGCCAATCGGCCGCACCGCATCCAGTGCCCGGTTGAACCCGGCAAAACTCGCCTGACGGCTGCCGATCATGGCCTGGACTTCGCCGGTTTCCGGGTTGGTAACGACCATCGCCGCTTCCACGTCGTCGGAACCCTTGCGACCGGACAGGCGCTTGAAAGTGTCGTTGACCGACGCTTCGGCTTTCATCTGCAGAATCGGATCGAAGCTGGTGAAAATCCGCAGGCCTTCTTCGGTCAAGTCTTCGTCGCGGTAGTCTTCACGCAACTGGCGCTTGACCAGATCGATGAAACCCGGAAACGAACTGTCGGCCAGCTTGCCGCGCGTGGTTACGCCCAGCGGCATTTTCTTCGCGGCAGCCACTTGTTCGGCGGAAGCGACGCCCTGCTGTTCAAGCACGTCGAGCACCAGATTGCGTCGCTCCAGCGCCCGCTCCGGATTGCGGCGCGGGTTGTAATAGGACGGGCCTTTGACCATCCCGACCAACAGCGCGACCTGGTGCAGCTTCAGCTCGGACAAAGGCTGAGCAAAGAAGAACTGGCTGGCCAGACCGAAACCGTGCACCGCACGCTGACCGTCCTGACCGACAAAGACTTCGTTGAGGTAAGCCTCGAGGATTTCCTTTTTGTCGTAATGCAGCTCGAGCAGCATCGCCATCATCGCTTCGGTGAGCTTGCGGGTCAGGCTGCGTTCGTTGGTGAGGTAGAAGTTCTTGACCAGTTGCTGGGTCAGCGTACTGCCGCCCTGAGTCATCTTGCCGCCCGAAGTGTTGACCCAGACGGCGCGGGCAATCGATTTCGGCGATACGCCCCAGTGGCTGTAGAAATCCCGGTCTTCCACGGCGACCAGGGTTTCCAGCAGATACGGCGGCACCTGATCGAGCTTGATCAGAATCCGGTCTTCAAGGTTTTTCGGGTAGATACCGCCGATCATCAGCGGCTCCAGGCGCACCACGGAAAGCTTCGAACCGTTGGTCGCCGAGAGTTCGGCCACGTAATCGCCGGAGAAACGCACGCGCACCGGCTGCGGTTTCTCGAGGCCTTCATAGAACTGGAAGCCACGGGTGTTCAGATCAACCGTGTTGCCATTGACCGCCGCCGCGCCGGGACCGTTGCTCACAGCTTCGCGGCGATAGCCCAAGGCATCGAGTTCGGTGAGGAAATCGTCCTTGCTCAGCTTTTGTCCGACGAACAGCTCGAGCGGACGCGCGTATACCTTGGCCGGGATGGTCCAGCGCTTGCCGGAGAACTTCTCCTGCACCACCGCATCGAGGTAAACGGCGAAGCCGGCCAGCACCACAAGGCCGACCAGACTGAGTTTAAGGGCCCAGCCCAACCATGGGCGCAGGCCCCGGGAAGCTGGTTTTTTAGGGGTACGGGGGGATCGAGTACGAGTCATGGCGGCGGATTATACGCACTTTATTCATACTCAACAGGAGCGCTCCGAGGTTTGCGTCGGGCTGGCGAGCGGCCATAATGAGCGCCTTGAACTTCCCCCAGTCTCTGAAGGATCGTCCGTGAGCCAGTCCCTGATCGCTGCCCTGCAAAACCCGGCCCTCTACCCGCATCCCGTCGAAGGGTTCCAGGTCATCGAAACCCATATCTCGTGGGTACTGCTCACCGGTCCCTACGCCTATAAAGTGAAGAAACCGGTGAACTTCGGTTTCCTCGACTTCACCAGCCTCGAATCCCGTGAGCACTTCTGCGGTGAAGAGCTGCGCCTGAACCAGCGCCTGACCGAAGATTTGTATCTGGAAGTGATTCCAGTGACCGGCAGCGCCGAAGCCCCGCAACTGGGTGGCGACGGCCCGGCCATCGAGTACGTGCTGAAAATGCGTCAGTTCCCGCAGTCCGGCCTGCTCAGCACCCTGCAAGCCAACGGCGAGCTGACCACCGCGCACATCGACGCGATGGCCGAGCAAATCGCCCGCTTCCACCTCAACGCGCCGAAAGTCCCGGCCGAGCACGATGCCGGCACGCCTGAAAGCGTGATGGCGCCGGTACGCCAGAACTTCGAACAGATCCTGCCGTTCCTCAGCGACAAGAACGATCTGCTGCAACTCGACGCTCTGCAAGCATGGGCTGAAAGCAGCTTCGATCGCCTCAAGCCGCTGTTCGCCCAACGCAAGACCGACGGTTTCACTCGCGAATGCCACGGTGACATTCACCTGGGCAACGCCACGCTGATCGACGGCAAGGTCGTGATCTTCGACTGCATCGAATTCAACGAACCGTTCCGCTTCACCGACGTATGGGCCGACACCGGCTTCCTGGCGATGGACCTTGAAGACCGTGGCCTGAAATCCCTGGCCCGTCGTTTCATCAGCCAATACCTGGAACTGACCGGCGACTATCAAGGCCTGGAAGTGCTGAACTTCTACAAAGCGTACCGTGCGCTGGTGCGTGCGAAAGTCGCACTGTTCAGCATGCCGGCCGACGCGACACCGGTGCAGCGCGCCACCACCCTGCGCCAGTACCGCAACTACGCCAACCTGGCGGAAAGCTACAGCACCATTCCTTCGCGCTTCATGGCGATCACCCATGGCGTTTCCGCTGTCGGTAAAAGCCACGTTGCCATGCGTCTGGTCGAAGCACTGGGCGCGATCCGCCTGCGTTCCGATGTCGAGCGCAAGCGCCTGTTCGGTGAGCAAACCGTTGCCAATGATGTTCAGGCCGGGATCTACAGCACCGACGCCAGCACTGCAACCTATGCGCGTCTGCATGAAATTGCCGAAGTGATTTTGCACGCCGGTTTCCCGGTGGTGATCGATGCCACTTACCTCAAGCGCGAACAACGCGACAACGCCGCCAAAGTCGCTGAAGCCACTGGCACGCCTTTCCTGATCCTTGACTGCAACGCTCCGCAGGCAGTGATCGAGAGCTGGCTGGCGATTCGTCAGGCAGACAAAAAGGATCCGTCCGACGCGACCCTTGCCGTGATCGAAGCACAACAGGCCAACCGCGAAGCCCTGACGCCGGAAGAAATCCTGCGCAGCAAACGCGTGCAGACCAATGAGTCCGGCACCCTGGACACCGTTGTGGCGCAGATCCGCCAGCGCCTGCCAGGTCTGTAAGAAACTATTTCGGCCGTGAAGCCCTCGCCCGCTTCACGGCCGTCAAATAGTGGCACTATACTGGCGTCATAAAACCAACAGGTGATTTGACATGAGCCAGCCGAAACTTCTCGACACCCCGCTTTATGCCTTGCTGCACAAAGACGACATCACAGGTTTCAACAATGAACGCCCGAAAGACGGCCCGATCGACATGGTGGGCGGTGACTTTCGCGGCCTCGACCTGCGCGAACTGAACGCCGATGGCGTGGACTTCCGGGACGCCTACTTCCGTTCCGCCGACCTGCGCGGCATCGACTTTCGCAACGCTTCGCTGGAAGGCGCGAGCCTGGCTCATGCGCAGATCTCCGGGGCCTACTTCCCGCCGGAGCTGAGTGCGGACGAAATCCTGATGTCGATGAATTTCGGTACGCGCCTGCGTTATCGCACCCGCTGAGCCTCGCACTACCCAAACTCGTCCAGCGCCCCCGCTTTGCGCTGGACTGCGTGCCATTCGTAATCCTCCCTCGCCCTCCTCCCGTTATTCATCAGCAAAAACTGACGTTTCTTAGAAGCGTTTGCGTTGAATCCGACCAAACAACCACGCTTTTCCTACTGATGGCTACACTCCTGAGAAGCTCGCCCACGCACCATTCGGCCGTCGCAAGGAGGCTTGATGAATGATGAACTGCAACACCTGAAGAATCTTGGCAAGACGTCGGCGCAATGGCTGCATGCCGTGGGCATCCATAGCGCCTCGGATCTGCGTCGCCTGGGCGCGGTGGATGCCTACCGGGCCGTGCGCACTCGCGGGTTTCGGGCGTCGAAGGTGTTGTTGTACGCGATCGAAGGGGCGCTGATGGATGTGCACTGGAACGACATTCCCGCCGAACGCAAGGATGCTTTGAACAAGCAGCTCGAAGCCATTTCCTCTCGCCACAAGAACTGACGGGCACTGACCGCCATGTACCTGCTCGGGGAACAATCGGCCCAGGCCGATGCATTGATCAACCACTTGCAGAGCTTGCCTGCTCAATGGCTTGAAGGCCTGGTGCCGTGCGGGCCGGCCCTGGAACTGGAAGCCACGGATGATCTGTTGGCACGTTTGCCGGATGACCAGTTGTTCTTGCTCACACAAGGTGTCATCACTGGTCGACTGGATGGTCGTGGTCTTTTCTATTGGCATGAAGGAGATTTGATCGGCCTGCAACAGGGTCCGGAATGGGCGGATTGCACGCTGTACTCAGACAACCCGCTGACATTACTGCCCTATCGCCGAAGCGATTTGTTTCAACATGTGTATGGAGAAACCTCGCGCTCTGAGCAATTTCTGCGCTATCTGCTCGGACAAATGGCACTACTGGCGCACGCGGTAGCCGAGTTCAAGCCGCGTGAGTTTCGCAGCACCAATGGTTTCAAGCGGGTCGACGCCGGAGACATTCTGATCCGCGAGGGCGATGACGCCGACCATGTGTTCGTGATTATCGAAGGACACGCCGAAGCGTTTGTTAATGGGCACAAGGTAGGCGATGTGCCCAAGGATGAGATCTTCGGCGCAATGGCTGTATTCACTGGCGAACCGCGCAACGCAACGGTCATTGCCCGGGAAGCGAGCACGGTGATGCTGATTCCCGGCGATCAGTTTCTGAGCATGACCCGCACCAATCCGAAAATCGCCCACAGCCTGATCGAAAGCATGGCGCGGCGTATCGACCAGCTCAACAAGCAGCTCACGGGATTTAACAGCCAGACCTGACGCCGGTATTCACGGGGCGTTTACGCCATTGCCGGGACAAAACGACAGAAATGAAAAAACAGCAGTTGACTTGGTAATGAGAATCGCTATGATTATCACAACTGATCGCGAGATCAGTCGATATTCTGAAAAGCCCTTGGTTCGGACTCTCAGATTATCTCCTCATCAGGCTAATCACGGTTATTTGACCCGGTTTTTACCGGGTCTTTTTTTGCCTGTGGAAAAGTCATTTCTTGCCGAACTGCTTACGCATCTCGGCGCAATAATCCGGTTTCGGCTTGGTCGCTGTGAACCAGACATAATCAGCCATCGCCGCCGTAATCTGACTGCCCTGCTCCGCCAGCATCAGCACCGTCGGCGCCTCGGGCGCGCCCAGATCCAGCACATGCAGCGGCACCCCCACGTCCTTGCGCGCGTGATAAGCACCCGCCAACAACAAGGCAGGCGCGGGGGCCGCCAATAAACGCGATGCCATTCGCCGATCCCGTTGCTGCTGAACAGCCAGCATCGCCGGCATTTGTGCTGACGGCAGCAAGCCGCAGTGAGAATCGCCGATCTGCTCCAACAGCGTTTCTTTCACAAATTTAGCGTTGCTGCGCTCCCCGCTCAGAACCGGAGGATCGCGATAGAACGCGCGAATTTCGATGTTATCGAGGTTGGCTGCCAGCAACGGCCAGGATTGCGTCAGGGCGAACCGCACAATCGGGCCGTAGAGATTCCAGTCCCAACCGTCCTGCCAGGCCAATGCAGCAGGGAGATCGGCAGGTAGCGTTGCGGCATGGCGCACGTCATCAACCCGCGACTGTTGATCGGGCGTCAGCATTTCCAGCAGAAGACTGCCTTGGGGGCGCTTTTCTTCGAGGTTCTGCAACAACCACAATTGAAGGGCATGGTGATCGGCGTTGTCATGCTGCTCGCCAATAATCACCCGCGCCGGTCTGCTCAGTTGCGTCAGTAATTGCTGCGCCGTCAGACGCTCGCCGCTTCGCAAATCACGGATCTCGCCCACGACCGGCGGCGCCGCAACATGCTGGCAACCCGCAAGCCACAACACCGCCAACAGCAAAATCCCGCGCATACCCTCACCCTCGATGATGAAATCAGCGGGCGATGATCAGCGGATGCCCGCGCTCCGGGTGCGTTTGCACCAGCACTTCCAGACCGAAAACCGCCTTCAGCGATTCCGGGCGCAAGACCTGCTGCGGTGTATCCAGTGCGACCGGCCGGCCGCCCTCCAGCAGCAGGATGCGATCACAATAACGCGCCGCCAGATTCAGATCATGCAGGATCACCAGCACCGCCGCGCCGCGATCGGCAAATTCGCGCACCGCTTGCAGCGTCGTGTGTTGATGCAACGGATCGAGCATCGAGGTCGGCTCATCAAGCAGCAGAGTCTGCCCCGCCTGCCCCGGCCAAAGTTGCGCCAGCACCCGCGCCAGATGCACCCGCTGACGCTCGCCGCCGGACAAGGCCAGATAACTGCGGCCACTCAGGTGTCCGGCATCGGCGGCCCGTAATGCGGCAGCGACGATCTGGTCATCGCGCACCCGTCCGCTCTGATAAGGCAGACGCCCCATGCCGACCACTTCTTCGACAGGAAAGGCAAAGTCCAGCGTCGATACCTGTGGCAACACCGCCAGCCGCTGGGCACGCTGAGAACCACTCCAATGGCTCAAGGCCTCACCGTCCAGCAGCACTTCCCCGTCGCTGGCACTCAACTCTCCGCAAAGCGCACTGAGCAAGGTACTTTTACCGGCGCCGTTCGGCCCCAGTACACCCAGCACTTCTCCCGGTTCGAGTTGCAGGCTGACGTCGGCCAGAACGGTCTTGCGGCCACGGCGGATGTGCAGGTTGTGCGCACGCAGCATCAGACACGCCCTCGCAGCAACAGATAAAGGAAGAACGGCGCACCGATGAACGCGGTGACGATGCCAATCGGCAGCTCCGCCGGTGCCAGCGCCAGCCGCGCCACCAGATCAGCCAACAGCAACAGACTGGCTCCGGCCAGCACCGATGCCGGCAGCAACACCCGGTGATCCGGCCCCACGAGCAAGCGCACCAGATGTGGCACCACCAGCCCGACAAAACCGATCATGCCCGCCGCGGCCACTGCCGCACCGACGCCCAGCGCCGTGCAGAACACCAGCTCACGCTTGAGCCGTTCGACATCGATTCCCAGATGCCCGGCTTCCGATTCGCCGAGCAGCAACGCATTGAGCGCCTTCGCCCGACGTGGAAGCCAAAGCGCAACACCGGCGGTGATGATCAGCAGCGGCCACAACCGCGCGTAACTTGCGCCGTTGAGGCTGCCCAGGTTCCAGAACGTCAACGTGCGCAATGTCGCGTCGTCGGCCAGATAGGTAAACAGCCCCACTGCCGAACCGGCCAGCGCCGTCAGGGCAATCCCCGCCAGCAACATGGCCGCCACATTGGTCTGCCCGTTACGGCGGCCGAGTCGATAGACCAGCGCAGTTACGCCAAGGCCACCGAGAAACGCGCAAACCGACAGCAGATAAGGCCCGAACCACTCTGGCAGTCCGCCAAAAAACGAACCACCGACAATCGCCACCGCCGCGCCCAACGCCGCGCCGCTCGAGACGCCAACCAAACCTGGATCCGCCAGCGGATTGCGAAACAGCCCCTGCATCGCCACCCCGGACAGCGCCAGCACACCGCCAACTGCCAACCCGAGCAGCGTACGCGGCAGACGAATCTGCCCGAGAATCAGTTCAGACTGCTCCAGCCCGTCCGGCGCCAGCGGCACACCGATCATGCGCAGGGCAGCGCGCAAGGTATCGAACAACGGCAGACTCACCGGCCCCAACGCCAGCGACAGCCAGATCGCCAGCAGACACAGCAGGATCAGGCCGATGAACAAATCGCGGGGTTTGACCAGCGTGGTCATTGGCTGCTCTGGGCCGGATAGAAACCGTCAGACAGGGTCTTCAGCGCAGCCGGCAAACGCGGCCCGAGCCCGCCGACCAGCAGCGTCGGGTCCAGTTCCAGCACCCGGCCGGTCTTGGCGGCACGGCTGGAATTGAGGATCGGGTTTTCCTTGAACAGCGCCGCTTTCGCCGCCTCGCCGGTCAGCGCACGGTCAGCGAACACCAGCACTTCAGGATCGAGACTGGCCAGGGACTCCACGGAAAATGGCTTGTAACCGGTGTGGGTCGCAAGGTTATGCCCGCCCGCCTGTTGCAGCAGCCAATCGGCAGCGGTGTCTTTGCCGGCGATCAGCGGCTTGCCGCCGGCATGTCCGAGCAGCAACAGCACGCCCGGCGCTTTCTGTTGGGTCTGGGCCTGCGCTACACGAGCCTTTTGCGTATCGAGTTGCTGTTGATAACTTTGCAGCAATTGCGCGGCCTGGCTTTCGGCGCCCAGCAACTGCCCCAGATGAGTGACATTTTTCTCCAGTGTCGGCAGATCCGGCTGAGCCGAGAACAATTCCACCCGCACCTTGGCGCTGCGCACCTGCGAGATCACTGGCGGCGGGCCCATTTCTTCGGTGCCGATGAGGATGTCCGGTCGCAGGCTGAGAATGCCTTCGGCCGACAGGCTGCGCTGGTAGCCGATGCTCGGCAGCGACTTCAGGGACTGCGGATGCTGGCTGGTGGTGTCGACCCCCACCAGTTTGGCTTCACCCCCCAGTGCACTCACCCACTCCGACAAGGCGCCGCCAGCGCTGACCCAACGTTGCGGCAACTCGGCCGCTGCAGCCTGGTGGCTGACCCAAAGTCCGACACACAGCACGGCAACGCGGGTACTCAGGCGCATAGACAGCTTCCTTGAAAGGTTTTCCCGGGCATCGGAACGGCAGGCCAAGTATCCTCGGCAGCGCTCACCTCGCCACGGGCGAAGGCGGCCATTTGATAATTGTTTGCATTTGAACGTCAAGCTCGGACATATCCGGACACGAGCCGACACTTGAGGATAACCATGAAGTTTCTTTGCGCGGGTGCCGATCTGATTGAAGGCGGCAGTCGCGGTTTCGATATCGACGGGAAAAAACTGTTGGCCGTGCGCCGCGCGGGGCAGGCTTACGTCTATCTCAATCGCTGCCCACATCGGGGCGTCGGCCTGGAATGGCACACCGACCAGTTTCTCGACCCGAGCAACAGCCTGATCCAGTGCGCGACCCACGGCGCACTGTTTCTGATCGAGGACGGAGAATGCGTCGCCGGCCCCTGCACCGGGCAATCGCTGACGGCCATCCCTTGCCGTGAAGACGCGCAAGGGCTGTGGATCGATGTCTAACCGTTGAGCAGCACGTCCAGCCGCCGGTCGATCACCATCTCTTCATGGCTCAACCGCACGCCGTACGCCAGGACTTCGACCCCGCACGCCACCGCCTCACGCAGCGCAGCGGCGTAGGCGAAGTCGATTTCCTCGGCTGGACGCACCGCCTCGACTCCCGTGAGATTGACGCAGTACAACTGCACCGCACGAATCCCGTCCCGCGCCAGATGCGCCAGCTCACGCAAATGCTTGGCGCCGCGCTCTGTCACCGCATCGGGAAACGCCGCCACTGCCGTTCCGTCGAAACCCAGCGTGACACTCTTCACTTCCACGTAGGCCGGGCCCGTCGGATAGTCGAGGCGAAAATCGATCCGACTCTTTTCCTGTCCATACGCCACTTCGCGCTTGAGCCCGGTGAAACCGTTCAACTCATTGATGACACCCGCCTGCAAGGCTTCTTCGACCAGTGCGTTGGCGCGTCCGGTATTCACGCAAAACAGCCGGCCCTGCGGGGTTTCGCCGACTTCCCAGGTACCGGGCAGCTTGCGCTTCGGATCATTGGAGCGGCTGAACCAGACCTGCCCGCCCTCGACCTGGCAATTGAGCATCGAGCCGGTATTGGGGCAATGAATGGTCAGCAACTCGCCGCCAACGGTTTCGATATCGGCGAGAAAACGCTTGTAACGCCGGATCAACCGGCCTTCTTCAAGAGGAGGATGAAAGCGCATCAGCCTTGCCAGCTCTTCAAGCCACGGGCGATACGCTCTACCGCTTCCTGTAGGCGTGGGAGGTTTTGCGTGTAGGCAAAGCGCACGTGATGACCGGCCTGATAGCGACCGAAATCCAGCCCCGGCGTGAACGCGACATGTTCGGTTTCAAGGAAATGCCGGCAGAACGCGAAGGCATCGCCGCCGAACTGGCTGATATCGGCATACAAATAGAACGCACCTTCTGGCTCCACGGCAATGTTGAAGCCCAGCTCCCGCAGTGCCGGCAGCAGGAAGTCACGGCGACGGCCGAATTCGGCGCGGCGCTCTTCGAGAATCGCGATGGTGTCGGGCTCGAAACAGGCCAGCGCCGCATGTTGGGCCATGCTTGGCGCACTGATATAGAGGTTCTGCGCGAGTTTTTCCAGTTCACTGACCGCCGCATCCGGCGCCACCAGCCAGCCGAGACGCCATCCGGTCATGCCGAAATATTTGGAGAAACTGTTGAGGACAAAGGCGCTGTCGTCCACTTCCAGCACACTGGCGGCGTCGGTGCCGTAAGTCAGGCCGTGGTAGATCTCGTCCACCACCAGATGCCCGTGACGCGCCTTGATGGCTGTGGATAACCCGGACAGTTCATCGCGGGTCAGAATCGTACCGGTCGGGTTGGCCGGCGAAGCGACCAGCGCACCGACGCTGTCGTGATCCCAGTGGCGCGCCACCAGGTCCGGCGTCAGTTGATAACGCACGTCCGGGCCAACCGGCACAAGCTGCGCCGCGCCTTCGACCAAACGCAGAAAGTGTCGGTTGCAAGGGTAGCCGGGGTCGGCCAGCAGCCAGTGCTTGCCCGGATCCACCAGCAACGCGCTGGCCAGCAGTAACGCGCCGGAACCACCGGGGGTGATGAGAATCCGGCGCGGATCGATGTTCAGGCCGTAGCGCGTCTGATAGAAGCCGGAAATCGCCTCGCGCAGTTCGGGAATGCCACGGGCTGCGGTGTAACGGGTTTTCCCGGCTGTCAGGGCTTGCTGGCCGGCGCGGATGATCGGTTCGGCGGTAGTGAAGTCCGGTTCGCCGATTTCCAGGTGGATCACGTCGTGGCCGGCGGCCTGCAATTCATTGGCCCGCGCCAGCAACGCCATGACATGGAACGGTTCGATCGCACGACTGCGCGCACTGTAGGGCTGAGCCATTGGCCTTCCTTCAACGAGGGAAAAGAAACGATTCTACCCATCTGCCGGAACGAGCGAGAACCCGCAGCGGTCACAGCCACAAGAACACTGGACTGTAACGACCCGAGCGTACGCTCCAGGATTGACTAAAATCAGTGATTGAGCAGGTCTGCAACATCACCGGGCATGGCTTGGCAAACATTTGCAAGCCCCAACGGCCACGCGCTCGACATCCGGGAGTAGCGCGGGCCGAATTGATCTGGTAAGTTCGCCCGCTTGCAGCCGCAGGGCCGGCAGGTGTCGGTGATGGAGCAATCCTGCGCAATGGATTACAAGAGTAGAGGCGGTCCATTTCATGCCCACCCAAGCAAAGCAACAGGCAAGTCAGACACTCAGCGGTTTCGAACCCTACGTCCCGAAAGCGGGCGAAGAGTACATGGGCGCTCCAATGCGCGCGCACTTCACCAAGATCCTGACCAAGTGGAAACTGGACTTGATGCAGGAAGTCGACCGCACTGTTGATCACATGAAAGACGAAGCGGCCAACTTTCCTGATCCGGCCGACCGTGCCAGCCAGGAAGAAGAGTTCGCCCTAGAGCTGCGCGCCCGCGACCGCGAGCGCAAACTGATCAAGAAGATCGACAAGACCCTGCAACTGATCGAAGACGAAGAGTACGGCTGGTGCGACTCTTGCGGCATCGAGATCGGCGTCAAGCGCCTCGAGGCCCGTCCGACTGCCGACATGTGCGTCGACTGCAAGAACCTGGCGGAAATCAAGGAAAAGCAGGTCGGTAAATAATCCCGGCCTGAACGAAAAACGGAGCGTGCGAACGCTCCGTTTTTGTTTCTGCCATTTTTTACTCTTCAAGTAACATCGCCCTCATGACTGCCAACTCCTCCCCCGCCTACATTGGCCGCTTTGCCCCGACCCCCAGCGGGCACCTGCACTTCGGTTCGCTGGTTGCCGCCCTGGCCTCTTATCTGGACGCACGCTCGGTGGGCGGCCGCTGGCTGGTGCGCATGGAAGACCTCGATCCGCCTCGCGAAGAGCCGGGCGCGCAAGCGGCGATACTCAAGGCACTGGAAAGCTACGGTTTCGAATGGGACGGCGAAATGGTTCGCCAGAGCGATCGGCACGAAGCCTACGCGCAAGTGCTCGACAGCCTGTTCAATCACGGCCTCGCCTACGCCTGCACCTGCTCGCGCAAACAACTGGAGCCGTACCACGGCATTTATCCAGGACTGTGCCGCAATGCCGGCCACGGTCAGGAAGACGCCGCGATCCGTCTTCGCGTGCCAGAGCTCGAATACCACTTCATCGACCGGGTGCAGGGCGAATACCGCCAGCATCTGGGCCGCGACGTGGGTGATTTCGTGATCCGCCGCCGCGACGGCCTCTACGCCTACCAACTGGCGGTGGTGCTCGACGACGCCTGGCAGGGCATCACCGACATCGTGCGCGGCGCCGATCTGCTCGACTCCACGCCGCGCCAGCTCTATCTGCAGGAGTTGCTCGGCCTGCGCCAACCGCGCTATCTGCATCTGCCACTGATTACCCAGCCGGACGGCAACAAGCTCGGCAAGTCATACCGCTCGCCACCGCTTGAAGCCGATCAGGCCACGCCATTGCTGCTGCGGGCCTTGCGTGCACTGGGGCAAAACCCGGGGCACGAACTGGTCCACGCCTCGCCGCAGGAACTGTTGAACTGGGGCAGCGCCCACTGGGATGCCTTGAAAATCCCGCGCACACTGACCCTGCCCGAAGCGCAACTGCTGTGACGACACTTGCAGTGGCGCGCCCATCCGTTACCATCGCCGCACGTTTTCGGGCACGCGCATAAAAAAGAGAGGCCGGGATGTACATCTATCGCTTGGTCCTGCTTCTGGTCGTGGGGATCTATCTGTTTTCTCCCGCCATCATGGATTGGTGGATCGACGCTACGGGCGCCTGGTATCGCCCTTATCTGCTCTGGCTGATCCTGATTGTCGTGACCTTCATCCTGCAGAGCCAAAAAGATGCCGATGAGCTTTAGCCTGACCCAGATGCTGCTGATCAGCGCCGCCTACCTGGCCGCGTTGTTCGGCGTGGCCTGGATCAGTGAACGGGGCATGATCCCGCGGGCGATCATTCGCCATCCGTTGACCTACACCCTGTCGCTGGGGGTCTACGCCAGTGCATGGGCGTTCTACGGTACGGTGGGTCTGGCCTATCAGTACGGCTACGGTTTTCTGTCCAGTTATCTCGGGGTATCCGGCGCGTTTCTGCTGGCGCCGGTGCTGCTGTATCCGATCCTCAAGATCACCCGCACTTATCAACTGTCGTCGCTGGCAGACCTGTTCGCCTTTCGCTTTCGCAGCACCTGGGCCGGTGCGCTGACCACGATTTTCATGCTGATCGGCGTACTGCCGTTGCTGGCGTTGCAGATCCAGGCCGTGGCCGACTCCATCGGCATCCTCACCGGCGAACCGGTGCAGAATCGCGTGGCCCTGGCGTTCTGTGCGCTGATCATCCTGTTCACGATCTTCTTCGGCTCGCGCCACATCGCCACCCGTGAAAAGCACGAAGGGCTGGTATTCGCGATTGCCTTCGAATCGGTGATCAAACTGGCGGCCCTCGGCGGCGTTGGCCTCTACGCGCTGTACGGCGTATTCGACGGCCCGCAACAGCTTGAACTGTGGCTGCTGCAGAATCAGACCGCCCTCGCCGCTCTGCACACACCGTTGCAGGAAGGCCCGTGGCGCACGTTGCTGCTGGTGTTTTTCGCCTCGGCGATCGTGATGCCGCACATGTATCACATGACCTTCACCGAAAACCTCAACCCGCGCTCGCTGGTCAGCGCGAGCTGGGGCCTGCCGCTGTTCCTGCTGTTGATGAGCCTGGCCGTGCCGCTGATTCTCTGGGCCGGCCTGAAACTCGGCGCCACCACCAATCCGGAATACTTCACCCTCGGCATCGGTATCGCCGCCAACAGCAAGTCGCTGGCGTTGCTGGCCTATGTCGGCGGATTGTCGGCGGCCAGCGGCCTGATCATCGTCACCACGCTGGCGCTGTCGGGCATGGCCCTGAACCACCTAGTGCTGCCGCTCTACCAGCCACCGGCCGAGGGCAATATCTATCGCTGGCTGAAATGGACCCGCCGGGCGCTGATCGTCGCGATCATCATGGCCGGTTTCTGCTTCTACCTGATGCTCGGCGCCGAGCAGGACCTGGCCAACCTCGGCATCGTCGCCTTCGTCGCGACCCTGCAATTTCTGCCGGGCGTGCTGTCGGTGCTGTACTGGCCGACCGCCAATCGCCGCGGCTTTATCGCTGGTCTGCTGGCGGGGATCGTGGTGTGGGTCGTGACCATGCTGTTGCCGCTGGTCGGCAATCTGCAGGGTTTCTATATTCCGTTACTGAACATGATCTACGTACTGGACGACACCAGCTGGCACATGGCGGCCATCGCCTCGCTGGCGGCCAACGTCCTGATGTTCACCCTGATTTCGTTGTTCACCAATGCCAGCCCCGAAGAGGCCAGCGCCGCCGAAGCTTGCGCTGTGGATAACGTACGCCGTCCGCAGCGCCGCGAATTGCACGCCGCTTCTCCGCAGGAGTTCGCCACGCAACTGGCCAAGCCACTGGGTGCCAAGGCTGCGCAGAAAGAAGTCGAACAGGCCCTGCGCGACCTTTATCTGCCGTTCGACGAGCGCCGCCCCTATGCATTGCGCCGCCTGCGTGACCGGATCGAAGCCAACCTCTCCGGCCTGATGGGCCCGAGCGTCGCCCAGGACATGGTGGAAACCTTCCTGCCGTACAAGGCCGGCGGCGAAAACTACGTCACCGAAGACATCCATTTCATCGAAAGCCGCCTCGAGGATTACCACTCGCGCCTGACCGGTCTGGCGGCCGAGCTCGACGCCTTGCGCCGCTACCACCGCCAGACCCTGCAGGAACTGCCGATGGGCGTCTGCTCGCTGGCCAAGGATCAGGAGATCCTGATGTGGAACAAGGCCATGGAAGAACTGACCGGGATTGCCGCGCAACGGGTGGTCGGCTCGCGCCTGAGCACCATCGCCAATCCGTGGAAAGATCTGCTGCAAGGCTTCATCCACCTGCCCGACGAGCACTTGCACAAGCAGCACCTGGCCCTCGACGGCCAGACCCGCTGGCTGAACCTGCACAAGGCGGCCATCGACGAGCCGCTGGCACCGGGCAATAGCGGCCTGGTGCTGCTGGTGGAAGACCTGACCGAAACCCAGATGCTCGAAGACAAACTGGTGCATTCCGAGCGCCTGGCCAGCATCGGTCGCCTCGCGGCGGGTGTTGCCCACGAAATCGGCAACCCGATCACCGGTATCGCCTGTCTCGCGCAAAACCTGCGCGAAGAGCGCGAAGACGACGGTGAGCTGACGGAAATCAGCGGCCAGATCCTCGAACAGACCAAACGCGTGTCACGCATCGTCCAGTCGTTGATGAGTTTCGCCCACGCCGGCAGCCATCAGCACAGCGACGAGCCCGTCTGTCTGGCGGAAGTCGCCCAGGACGCCATCGGCCTGCTGGCCCTCAACCGGCGCAATTTCGAAGTGCAGTTCTACAACCTGTGCGATCCCGATCACTGGGTCGAAGGCGATCCGCAGCGGCTCGCCCAGGTGCTCATCAATCTGCTCTCCAACGCCCGTGACGCCTCGCCTGCCGGCAGTGCGGTGCGGGTCAAGAGCGAAGCCGGCGAACACACGGTCGATCTGATCGTCGAAGACGAAGGCAGCGGAATTCCGTCGAGCATCATGGATCGATTGTTCGAACCCTTCTTCACCACCAAGGATCCTGGCGAAGGCACCGGTCTGGGCCTTGCACTGGTCTATTCCATCGTTGAAGAGCATTATGGACAAATCACCATCGACAGCCCGGCTGATGTTCAGAGCCAGCGCGGCACCCGTATCCGGGTGACATTGCCGCGCCATGTCGAAGCGACGTCCGCTGTGAACTGAGACCGTCGAGAGTATCGAATCAATGCCGCACATTTTGATCGTCGAAGACGAAACCATTATCCGCTCCGCCTTGCGCCGCCTGCTGGAACGCAACCAGTACCAGGTCAGCGAAGCCGGTTCAGTGCAGGAAGCACAAGAACGCTTCAGTATTCCCACATTCGATCTGATCGTCAGCGACCTGCGTCTGCCGGGTGCTCCGGGCACCGAGCTGATCAAGCTCGGCCAGGGCACGCCGGTGCTGATCATGACCAGCTACGCCAGCCTGCGCTCGGCGGTCGACTCGATGAAGATGGGCGCGGTGGATTACATCGCCAAGCCTTTCGACCACGATGAAATGCTTCAGGCTGTCGCGCGGATCCTGCGCGATCGCCAGTCGGCGCCTGCTGCCGGCGAAGCAGCTCCCGCGAAATCGGCCAATGGCAGCGGCAAATCCGCCATCGACAACAGCAATGGCGAGATCGGCATCATCGGTTCGTGTCCGCCGATGCAGGATCTTTACGGCAAGATCCGTAAAGTCGCGCCGACCGATTCCAACGTATTGATCCAGGGTGAGTCCGGTACCGGTAAAGAGCTGGTGGCCCGTGCCCTGCACAACCTGTCGAAACGCGCCAAGGCACCGATGATCTCGGTGAACTGCGCCGCCATTCCGGAAAGCCTGATCGAGTCCGAACTGTTCGGCCACGAGAAAGGCGCGTTCACCGGTGCCAGCGCCGGTCGCGCCGGTCTGGTGGAAGCGGCGGACGGCGGCACGCTGTTCCTCGACGAAATTGGCGAGTTGCCACTGGAAGCTCAGGCTCGTTTGCTGCGTGTCTTGCAGGAAGGCGAAATTCGCCGGGTTGGCTCGGTTCAGTCGCAGAAAGTCGATGTCCGGTTGATCGCCGCGACCCACCGCGACCTCAAGAGCCTGGCGAAAATCGGCCAGTTCCGTGAAGACTTGTACTACCGCCTCCATGTGATCGCGTTGAAACTGCCGGCCCTGCGCGAGCGAGGCGCCGACGTCAACGAAATCGCCAATGCGTTCCTTGCTCGCCAGAGCGCACGCATCAACCGCACCGACCTGAAATTTGCCGCCGATGCCGAACAGGCGATCCGGCACTATTCCTGGCCGGGTAACGTACGGGAGCTGGAAAACGCCGTCGAGCGCGCCGTGATTCTGAGCGAAAGCCCGGAAATCTCTGCCGACCTGCTGGGCATCGACATCGAGCTGGGTGATCTGGAGGACGACGAATTCATCGGCCTGCCGGCGCAACCGGCCGGTAACGCCAGCAACAGCAGCCACGAGCCGACCGAAGACCTATCACTGGAAGACTACTTCCAGCATTTCGTGCTCGAGCATCAGGATCACATGACCGAGACCGAACTGGCGCGCAAACTGGGCGTCAGCCGCAAATGCCTGTGGGAGCGTCGTCAGCGTCTGGGCATTCCACGGCGCAAGACCGGGGTCGCCAGCGAGAGCTGAACGTTACCTGTCGAGTGTGCGGGTTACCGTTGAAGAGGTGAAAAAACTGTTACCTCAGTCTTTTCACGTAACAGAAGCCGGGGTTATCGGTAACGAAACCCCGGCTTTTTTTTGGCCTGCGAAAACGGTTATATCGACCTAACCCCTTGTTTTATTGGGGCTCGCAAAAGTTGGCACGGCACCTGCTATATGTTTGGTACAAGAACAATAACAAGCAATGCACAAGACAATAAAAATAAGACGAATCGACTCACGCACAATAAAAACAAGACGGCGAGAGGCGCAGCTAACTGATTCTTTTGGAGAGGCGTTGTATTTGGGGCTAGCCCCACGACCAGGCCGAGAACAACAAAAACTGTCTTAAGACAGAGCCTGTACTGGTTGGATCGCAAGATCACTGCAACACAGCGACCAAAGCAATCCGTTTGCTCTTGGCTCCCGATTGGGAGGGTCATGAAGGAAAAGCTTCATGGCGAGGGCACTCAACAAAAACAAGAAGCCCGAATCAATAATAAAAAGAGCACGCAACTACTTCTTGGGGAGCTTCGGCTCCCCTTGTAGTTTCTTCTTTCCGGCAAATCCCCCCTTCTGACGCATCCCCACCCCCTCTAGCCTGCGGCTTGCAGCGCAAAACGGCAGCGTCCTACACCATCCCTCGACTAAATGCTAGAATCCCGGCCCATCATGCGGTCATTCTCTGGTATGGCCGAACATTCCTTCAAACAGTGCATCCCATGCTGAAGAAGCTGTTCCAGTCATTCCGAACTCCCCTGCGTCGTACGCAACACATCCGTAGCACGCCTGAAGTCCTCAACAGCGGCCAACATTCGCTGCAGAAGGCGCAATTCAGCCGTTACGCGGTTAACATCGTCGAACGTCTGCAGGGCGCCGGCTACCAGGCCTACCTGGTTGGCGGTTGTGTGCGAGACATGCTGCTGGGCATCACGCCCAAAGACTTCGACGTCGCCACCAGCGCCACCCCCGAGCAGGTTCGTGCCGAATTCCGCAACGCGCGGATCATCGGCCGCCGCTTCAAGCTGGTACACATCCATTTCGGTCGCGAAATCATCGAAGTCGCGACCTTCCGCGCCAATCACCCGCAAAACGAAGACGACGAAGACAGCAACCAGTCTTCGCGCAACGAGAGCGGGCGCATTCTGCGTGACAACGTCTACGGCACCCTGGAAGAAGACGCGCAACGCCGCGACTTCACCATCAACGCCCTGTATTACGATCCGGTCAGCGAGCGCATCCTCGACTACGCCAACGGCGTGCACGACATCCGCAATCACCTGATCCGTCTGATCGGCGACCCGAAGCAGCGTTACCAGGAAGACCCGGTGCGGATGCTGCGGGCCGTGCGTTTTGCCGCCAAGCTCAATTTCGGTATCGAGAAGCACACCGTCCAGCCAATCCGCGAACTGGCGCCGATGCTGCGCGAGATCCCGTCGGCCCGCCTGTTCGAGGAAGTGCTCAAGCTGTTCCTCTCCGGTCACGGTGCCATCACCTTCGAGATGCTGGTCGACCTGCAACTGTTCGCCCCGCTGTTCCCGGCCAGTGCCGATGCGCTGGAACACAACCCGGAATACACCCACACGCTGATCAGCGAAGCACTGACCAACACCGATCTGCGGATCAAGCAGAACAAACCGGTGACCCCGGCGTTCCTGTTCGCCGCGCTGCTGTGGCCTGCCCTGCCGGCCCGCGTGTTGCGTCTGCAAGAGCGTGGCATGCCGCCGATTCCGGCGATGCAGGAAGGCGCTCACGAACTGATCGCCGAACAGTGCCAACGCATTGCGATTCCAAAACGTTTCACCATGCCGATCCGCGAAATCTGGGACATGCAGGAACGCCTGCCACGCCGCAGCGGCAAACGCGCCGATCTGCTGCTGGACAATCCGCGCTTCCGCGCCGGCTACGACTTCCTGCTGCTGCGTGAAAGCGCCGGAGAGCAGACCGATGGCCTGGGCGAATGGTGGACCGATTATCAGGACGCCAACGACAGCGAACGTCGCGACATGATCCGCGACCTCAGCGGCAAGGGTGATGACGCCAGTGGCGCACCGCGCAAACGTCGCCGCAGCAGCGGTTCCAAGCGCAAACGTGCCGGCGCACCGAGCGCCACGGGCGAATAAGGCATGGAACGCATCTACATTGGCATGGGCAGCAACCTGGCTGACCCGGCCGAACAATTGCGCAGCGCGGTCGACGCACTGAAGCAATTGCCCGACACCGAACTGGTCGGTGTATCTGCCTTCTACCAAAGCGACTCGCTGCTGCCGGGCCAACCGCGTTACACCAACGCGGTTGCCGCGCTCGACAGCGCGCTCGCCCCGCTGGATCTGCTCGATGCCTTGCAGGCGATCGAAAACGATCAGGGCCGCGAACGCCTGGAGCGCTGGGGCCCGCGCACGCTGGATCTGGACATTCTGCTGTTCGGTGATCGCCTGATCGACGAGCCGCGCCTCAAAGTCCCGCATTACCACATGCAGGAACGCGCGTTCGTTCTCTATCCCCTGGCCGAACTGGCTCCCGATGATCTGCGTCTGGCCGATGGCCGCACCCTTGCCGATCTTCTCGCAGCCTGCCCGTTCGTCGGCCTCGAACGCCTCTCTCACGCCTGACAAAAACCGCTGATGCGGGAGCTCATCGGCTCCCGCATTTTGCGTTCTTGTAGGACAAAAAACCCGCAGATCAGGCCCGCCGGCCCGCTGAATCGCATCAGTAACGACGGTAACACTCCCCTCGTAACAATGCGGTAACACATGCAATTGACTTCCTGAGGCCTCATCACGACTATAGGCGTCCCGCTGCCGCCAACCCGGCATACAAGGGCGCAATCCAGGCCTTATAAGCACGACAAAAGAGCGTGCGCCTGAATAGATGACGAATCACGCGCGTTACTCGCAGTAGTTTCCAGAGCGCCTGAACGAGGATTTCTTACATGCCAGCCATCACCCTGACCACGCTCCAGAGCCTCAAGCAGAAAGGTGAAAAGATCACCATGCTGACCTGCTATGACGCGACCTTCGCCCACGCCTGCAATGAGGCCGGTGTCGAAGTGCTGCTGGTGGGCGACTCCCTCGGCATGGTCCTGCAGGGTCACGACAGCACCCTGCCGGTGACCACCGCAGAAATGGCCTACCACGTTGCCAGCGTCAAACGCGGCAACTCTGATGCCCTGATCCTGGCCGACCTGCCGTTCATGGCCAACGCCACCCTCGAGCAAACCATGACCAACAGTGCCCTGCTGATGCAGGCCGGCGCGCACATGGTCAAGGTCGAAGGCGCCTTGTGGCTGGCGGACTCGATCCGCCTGCTGGCCGAACGCGGCGTGCCGGTCTGCGCTCACATGGGCCTGACCCCGCAAGCCGTGAACATTCTCGGTGGCTATAAAGTGCAGGGTCGCAACGAGAACCAGGCACGCCAGATGCGCGCCGACGCGATCTCCCTGGAGCAGGCCGGCGCGGCCATGCTGCTGCTCGAATGCGTGCCGAGCGAACTGGCGGCTGAAATCACCCAGGCGGTGAAGATTCCGGTGATCGGCATTGGCGCCGGCAGCGACACCGACGGCCAGGTGCTGGTACTGCACGACATGCTCGGCCTGTCGATCAGCGGCCGTGTGCCAAAATTCGTGAAGAACTTCATGCAGGGTCAGGACAGCATCCAGTCCGCGCTGAAGGCTTACGTCAGTGAAGTCAAAGCCACCACTTTCCCCGGGATCGAACACGGATTCTCTGCATGAACACCGTCAAAACCGTACGTGAACTGCGCGCCGCCGTGGCGCGCGCCCGCAGTGAAGGCAAGCGCATCGGCTTCGTGCCGACCATGGGCAACCTGCACAGCGGCCACATTGCCCTGATCACCAAGGCCACCCAGCGCGTGGACTTCGTGGTCGCGAGCATTTTCGTCAACCCGCTGCAGTTCGGTGCCGGCGAAGACCTCGACAAATACCCGCGTACCCTGGCGGCGGATCAGGAAAAACTGCTGGAAGCCGGATGCGTTCTGCTGTTCGCCCCGACTGTCGAAGAAATGTATCCCGACGGCATGGCCGGGCAGACCCGGGTCAGCGTTCCGCAACTGTCCGAAGGCCTCTGCGGCGCCAGCCGTCCGGGGCACTTCGAAGGCGTGGCGACAGTGGTCAGCAAGCTGTTCAACATGGTCCAGCCGGACCTGGCGATCTTCGGCCAGAAAGACTTCCAGCAACTGGCGGTGATCCGCGCACTGGTGCACGACCTGAACATGCCGATCCAGATCATCGGCGAGCCGACCGTACGCGCCGCCGACGGTCTGGCGCTGTCCTCGCGCAACGGTTTCCTCAGTGAAGAAGAACGCGCCGTGGCGCCAGTGGTCTATCGCACCCTGAGCAGCATTGCCGAGTCGATCAAGCAGGGCGAACGCGACTTCCCTGCCCTGATCCAGGCGCAACGCCAGCAACTGGAAGCCGCCGGGCTGCGTCCGGATTATCTGGAAATCCGCCACGCCCTGACCCTGCGTCCGGCAACGGCGGAAGATCGTGATCTGGTGATTCTGGTCGCGGCATTTCTCGGCACCACCCGGTTGATCGACAACCTGCATCTGAATCTCGATACCCCCGCCTGAACACCGGCAGACGCTGTGGAGGCGACCCCGCTCCCACAGCGTCTGCACGCACTTCCAGACTGTATTGCTGAGCACCTGCCCATCGGGCAAACTGCCCGCCGTTCGACTCGACACCAATAGCAGGGACTGCTCGCATTACCCGCCGTTTGTCGGCCCCGTCTGTTATCAATGTTAAAAAAGTACCGAAAACAGGTCAGACAAAGCCAAGACAGATCGCGGCGCTGGGTTTACTGTATTCGCCCTGCGCCAAAGTAATCGTGTCGACGCAGTTGCCCCCTCGCCCAAACATGGCGGGGAGGTCTTTTCAGTGTTCAAAAGGCCGTTCAAGTAAAAAGGAAAACCGCAGCGATGGCGTACTACCGCACTCCTCATGACGTTACCGCTCTGCCTGCCTGGCAAGCGTTGAAAGATCACCGCCAAGCCATGCAGGATTTCAGCATGCGCGAAGCCTTCAACGCCGATCCGCAGCGCTTCAATCAGTTCACTCTCAGCAGCTGCGGACTGTTTCTCGACTATTCGAAGAATCTGATCAACGCCGAGACCCGCAACCTGCTGGTGGGTCTGGCCAATGAAGTCGATCTCAAAGGCGCGATCAAGGCGCTGTTCGACGGCGAAATCGTCAACTCCTCCGAAGGCCGCCCGGCACTGCACACCGCCCTGCGTCGCCCGGTCGGCGACAAGCTGTCGGTCAACGGTGTCAACGTGATGCCTGAGGTACACAAGGTGCTGAACCAGATCACCGATCTCGTGGGCCGCATCCACGACGGTCTGTGGCGCGGTTACACCGAGAAGCCGATCACTGACGTTGTGAACATCGGCATCGGCGGCTCGTTCCTCGGCCCCGAGCTGGTCTCCGAAGCCCTGCTGTCCTACGCCCAGAAAGGCGTGCGTTGCCATTACCTGGCAAACATCGACGGCAGCGAATTCCACGAGCTGACGCAAAAACTGCGCGCCGAGACCACGCTGTTCATCGTTTCGTCGAAATCGTTCAACACCCTCGAAACCCTGAAAAATGCCCAGGCCGCACGCGCCTGGTACCTGGCCCAGGGTGGTTCGGAAGCCGAGCTGTATCGCCACTTCATCGCCGTATCGAGCAACAATGCCGCCGCCGTGGCCTTCGGTATCCGCGAAGAAAACATCTTCCCGATGTGGGACTGGGTCGGCGGTCGTTACTCGCTGTGGTCGGCCATCGGCCTGCCAATCGCGCTGGCCATCGGCATGTCCAACTTCAAGGAACTGCTGTCCGGTGCCTACACCATGGACCAGCATTTCCAGAGCGCGCCGTTCGAACAGAACATGCCGGTGCTGCTGGCCCTGCTCGGCGTGTGGTACGGCAACTTCTGGGGCGCGCAAAGCCACGCGATCCTGCCGTACGACCACTACCTGCGTAACATCACCAAGCACTTGCAACAGCTGGACATGGAATCCAACGGCAAGAGCGTGCGTCAGGACGGCACCCCGGTGTCGACCGACACTGGCCCGGTGATCTGGGGCGGCGTCGGTTGCAACGGTCAGCACGCTTATCACCAGTTGCTGCACCAAGGGACCCAACTGATCCCGGCCGACTTCATCGTGCCGATCGTCAGCTTCAACCCGGTCTCCGACCACCATCAGTGGCTGTACGCCAACTGCCTGTCGCAGAGCCAGGCGCTGATGCTCGGCAAGACCCTGCCGGAAGCCGAAGCGGAACTGCGCGACAAGGGCATGAGCGAAGACCAGGTGCAGAAACTCGCACCGCACAAGGTGATCCCGGGCAACCGTCCGAGCAACACCCTGGTGGTCGAGCGCATCAGCCCGCGTCGTCTCGGCGCACTGGTGGCGATGTACGAACACAAAGTCTTCGTGCAAAGCGTGGTCTGGGGCATCAACGCCTTCGACCAGTGGGGCGTGGAGCTGGGCAAGGAACTGGGCAAGGGCGTGTACAACCGTCTGGTCGGCAGCGAAGAAACCGCCGCTGAAGACGCGTCCACCCAAGGCCTGATCAACTACTTCCGCGGCCGTCACCGCGGCTGATCCCGCCCTGAACACACCCCCTCGCCATGAGGGGGTGTTTGTTCACAGGTATTGAACCCTCTCCGCTCTCGGCGCATCTTTATCCTTGTCGCACAACAAGAATAAGGAACCGTCATGTTCGATATCAGCACGTTCCCCAAAGCCGATGCCGTCCGCCGGGCTGCACAGTTGAGTCAGGACGACTACCAGCGCCTGTACCGCGAATCCATTGAACACCCCAGCACCTTCTGGGCCGAACAGGCCACCCGCTTCCTCGACTGGAGCACGCCGTGGCAGACCGTCCAGCGCTATGACCTGAAGACCGGCGACGCCGCCTGGTTTGCCGGTGGCAAGCTGAACGTCAGCTACAACTGCATCGACCGCCATCTGGAAACGCGCGGCGATCAGACTGCCATCCTCTGGGAAGGCGACGACCCTGCCGAATCGACGCAAATCACCTACAGCAAACTCCATCACCACGTCTGCCGCCTGGCCAACGTGCTGAAAAGCCGTGGCGTAAAAAAAGGCGACCGGGTGTGCATCTACATGCCGATGATCCCCGAAGCGGCCTACGCCATGCTCGCCTGCGCACGGATCGGCGCGATTCACTCGGTAGTGTTTGGCGGTTTCTCCCCGGACTCATTGCGCGACCGCATTCTCGACGCCGACTGCCGCACCGTGATCACCGCCGACGAGGGCGTGCGCGGTGGCAAATTCGTGCCGCTGAAACAGAACGTCGACAAAGCCCTGCAGAGTTGTCCGAATGTCAGCACCGTCGTGGTGGTCGAGCGCACCCAGAACAAAGTCGACTGGGTCGAAGGCCGCGACCTCTGGTATCACCAGGCCGTGCGCGACGTCAGCGACGAATGCCCGCCGGAACCGATGGACGCAGAAGACCCGCTGTTCATCCTCTACACCTCCGGCAGCACCGGCAAACCCAAAGGCGTGCTGCACACCACCGGCGGTTACCTGCTGCAAGCGGCGATGACCTTCAAGTACGTCCTCGACTACCGCGATGGCGAAGTGTTCTGGTGCACCGCCGACGTCGGCTGGGTTACCGGCCACAGCTATATCGTCTACGGCCCGCTGGCCAACGGCGCCACCACACTGATCTTCGAAGGCGTGCCGAGCTACCCGAGCACTTCGCGGTTCTGGCAGGTGATCGACAAACACAAGGTCAACATCTTCTACACCGCCCCCACCGCCCTGCGCGCATTGATGCGTGAAGGCGCCGGGCCCTTGCAGGAAACGTCGCGACAAAGCCTCAGATTGCTCGGCAGTGTCGGTGAGCCGATCAACCCGGAAGCGTGGGAATGGTATTTCAACGTCGTAGGCGAACAGCGCTGCCCGATTGTCGATACGTGGTGGCAGACCGAAACCGGCGGCATCATGCTCAGCCCGTTGGTCAGCGCTCAGCAGATCAAACCAGGCTGCGCCACCCGGCCGATGTTCGGCGTGCAACCGGTGCTGCTCGATGAGCACGGCAAGGAAATCAAGGGCGCCGGCAGTGGCGTACTGGCGATCAAGTCGAGCTGGCCGGCGCAGATCCGCAGCGTTTACGGCGATCCGCAGCGCATGGTCGACACCTACTTCAAGCCCTACCCCGGTTACTACTTCACCGGCGACGGTGCCCGTCGTGACGAGGACGGCGATTACTGGATCACCGGGCGCATCGATGACGTGATCAATGTCTCCGGCCATCGCATCGGCACCGCCGAGGTGGAAAGTGCGTTGGTGCTGCACGACAGCATTGCAGAGGCCGCCGTGGTCGGTTATCCCCACGACGTCAAAGGTCAGGGGATTTATGCGTTCGTCACACCGATGAATGGCACCGAACCCAACGATGAGCTGAAGAAAGAACTGCTGGCCCACGTCAGCAAGGAAATCGGCAGCTTCGCCAAACCGGACCTGATCCAGTGGGCCCCGGCCCTGCCGAAGACCCGCTCGGGCAAGATCATGCGGCGGATCCTGCGCAAGATCGCCTGCAACGAGCTCGACAGCCTTGGCGACACCTCGACGCTGGCGGATCCGAGCGTGGTGCAGGGTTTGATCGATAAACGCTTGAACCAGTAAGGCTGCAAAAGCATCGCGGGCAGACTCGCTCCCTCAGGGACTTATGATCGACTGTGGGAGCGAGCCTGCTCACGATGGGACCCCCTCGATTGCCTGCCAAACTGCTAAACTCCCGCGCCCCGATTCTCTCCAGCAAGGCGCCCGCATGTCTTCCTTGAACCTGGCGCTGCGCGCCGCTCTCGATCAACGCCAGGATCTGCTCGCCGAGCTGCACAGTCAGGGCACCGACTGCTATCGGCTGTTCCACGGCAGCCAGGAAGGTGCCGGCGGCCTGACCATCGACCGCTACGGCCCGCAACTGATGGTGCAAAGTTTCCACCAGACCCTGGCGCGTGAAGACCTGCTGCAACTGCACACCATGGTCAACCAGACTCTTGGTCTGGAAACCCTGCTGGTCTACAACGACCGCTCCCGTGGCAACTCGCGGATCGATCGTGAAGACAGCGTCTACCGCGCCGACGACGCCGCGCTGGCCGATCTGGTCGGCCACGAATGGGGCCTGAACTATCGCGTGCGCGGACGTCACGCCGGGCAGGATCCGCTGCTGTTCCTCGACCTGCGCAACACCCGCGGCTGGGTCAAGGATCACGCCAAGGGTAAAAGTGTGCTCAATCTGTTCGCCTACACCTGCGGCGTCGGTCTCAGCGCAGCGGCCGGCGGTGCGCGCGAGGTGTGCAACCTGGATTTCGCCGAGGGCAATCTGGCGGTGGGGCGCGAGAACGGTCAGCTCAATCCGCAACTGCCGACCATGGAATTCATCCAGTCCGACTACTTCCCGGCGATCCGCCAACTGGCCGGCCTGCCGATCAGCCAGCGTCGCGGGCAGAAATTGCCGAGCTATCAGCGTCTCGAACAGCGCCAGTACGATCTGGTGCTGCTCGACCCACCCGCGTGGGCCAAGAGTGCGTTCGGCACCGTCGACCTGCTGCGCGATTATCAAAGCCTGCTCAAGCCGGCCCTGCTGACCACCGCAGAGAATGGCGTGCTGATCTGCTGCAACAACCTGGCGAAAGTCAGCATGGACGACTGGCGTGAACAGGTGCTGCGCTGCGCCGAAAAAGCCGGGCGGCCGGTGCGTGAATGGAGCGTGATGACGCCAGGTGCCGACTTCCCTTCGCGGGATCAACAACCGCCGTTGAAGACACTGATTCTGCAGCTCTGATCTTTGCCCCTGTAGGAGCAGTCTTCGGAGGCTCCTACAGAAATTGCAGACAAATCTGAACAATCCTGTCTCGCGCGATGTACTTCGGAACCGGAATCGCGTGCCATACTCCAAGGCACTCCGATTCAGACAGATGAAGCCGCACATGCCCAAAGGATTGATTCGCGCGATTGGCGCCCTGTTGACTGCTCTGGCCCTCTACAGCCTGCTGGGTTTCCTGATTTTGCCGGGCATTGCGCTCAGGGTGGTGAATCAGCAACTGGCCAACTACGCCACGGTGCCGGCTCATCTGCAGCGCATCGAACTCAACCCGTTCAGCCTTGAACTCACGCTGTGGGGCCTGGTGATCGGTGAGCCGGGCAAGGAACAGGTCGGCTTCGAACGGTTGTACGCCAACCTGCAACTCGACAGCCTGTGGACCAAAGCCCTGCATCTGTCCGACATCGAACTGGAAAAATCCAAAACCGAAATCCTGTTCGCCAAGGATGGTCAGCTCAACCTGCTCGGCCTGTTCAAGCTCCCCGCCAGCGAGCCCACCCCGGCCGATCCCGACGCCAAACCGTTTCCGCTGCGCATCGACCGGATCCAGCTGGCCGGCGGCAACCTGCATTTCGTGGATGCGCGCCCCAGCGAACCGATCGAATTTCTCTACGACAAGCTCGACTTCGAGCTGAAAAACCTCAGCACACTGCCCGAAGACAACGCCGACATGACCCTCGTCGCGATCGGCCCGGCCGGTGGGCAGATCGACTGGAAAGGCAACTTCAGCCTGATCCCGATCGCTTCCGAAGGCACCCTCAAGATCACCGACGGCCAGATGAAAGCCTTCTGGCCCTACGTGCGTGATGCCGTGCCACTGGTGCTGGAAAACGGGGTCGTCAGCCTGAGCACCGACTACAAGCTCAACCTGTCCAAGGAAACCGAACTGCTGCTGAACAACGTGGCGGTCAATATCGCGCCGTTCGCCATCAAGGCGCCGGACGGACGCCCGCTGGCGAAACTCGAGCGTCTCGACGTCAGCGACACCACGGTGGACCTGGCCAAGCAGCAAGTGGTGGTTGGCAAGATCCGCAGTCAGAAACTGGAAACCTGGGCAGCCCTGGAAGCGGACGGCCAACTGGATTGGCAAAAACTGTTCGCCAGCCAGCCGTCGAAACCCGCCGCAAAAGCTGCGGCGGAACCCAAAAGCACTCCGGCCGCCGCCGACTCGCCGAAACCCGAGCCGACCGCGCCGAGCAAACCGTGGCAAGTGCTGCTCAAGGACGTGCAACTGCGTGACTACAAAGTGCATCTGGCCGATCGTTCGGCGAAGCCCGAAGTCACTCTGGACCTCACCCCGCTGAACGTCGATCTGCAAAACTTCGACAGCCTCAACGGCTCACCTTTCAACCTCAAACTCGACACCGGCCTGGGCAAGCAAGGCAAGATCAGCGCCGACGGCGTGGTCAACCTGGCCCCGGTCACCGCGCAGCTCAACGTGAAAACCCAGGACATCGACCTGCGGGTCGCGCAGTCCTACATCAACCCGTTCATTCGTCTCGAACTGCGCAGCGGCATGCTCGGCAGCGACCTGAAAGTGAACCTGAAAAGCACTGACCCGCTGGCCCTCAGCGTCACCGGTCGTGCTCAGATCGATCAGTTGCACACCCTCGACACCCTGAAAACCCGCGACTTCCTCAAGTGGCAGCAAGTGGTGGTCGAAGGCCTGAACTATCAGCACGGCGACAGCCTGTCGATCGACAGGGTCAACCTGTTCCAGCCGTATGCACGGTTCATGATCAACGATGACCGCACCACCAACATCGACGACCTGCTGATCCCGCAGCAGGCCGACTCCGGGGCGAAGACCGCTGCGGCGAAACCGGCGAGCAATGACAAACCACTGGGCATTCACATCGGTGGCATCGCGATCAACGACGGCTCGGCCAACTTCGCCGACTTCAGCCTGACCCCCAACTTCGCCACCGCGATTCAGCAGCTCAACGGCCAGATCGGCACCATCGACAGCCGTCAGGCGAAACCGGCCAGCGTCGACATCAAGGGCAAGGTCGACCGCTATGCACCGGTGACCATCAAGGGCGCGGTCAACCCGTTCGATCCGATGGCCAGCCTCGACATCGCCACCAGTTTCAAACGGGTCGAACTGACCACCCTGACCCCCTACTCCGGCAAGTTCGCCGGCTACCGGATCCGCAAGGGCCGGCTCAACCTCGACCTGCATTACCTGATCACCAAAGGCCAGCTCAAGGCCGAGAACAAAGTGGTGGTCGAGCAGCTGCAACTGGGTGAGAAAGTCGACAGCCCGGATGCCGTGAGCCTGCCGCTGAAACTGGCTATCGCCCTGCTCAAGGACGTCGACGGCAAGATCTCCATCGAGCTGCCGGTCACCGGTGACCTGAACAACCCGCAATTCAGCGTGATGCCGATTGTCTGGCAGACCCTGCGCAACCTGATCGTCAAAGCCGCCGCCGCACCGTTCAAGCTGATTGGCGGTCTGGTCAGCGGTGGCGGCTCGGAAGACCTCGGCACCGTGTCCTTCGCACCGGGTTCCAGCGACCTGAGCAAAGACGCCGAAGCGGCGCTGGTGAAACTGTCGCAAGCGCTGAAGGAGCGTCCGGCCCTGCGCCTGGAAATCGAAGGCACTGCGGCAAAAAGCAGTGACGGTCCGTTGCTCGCAGAACAGCGCCTGGAACGTGAATACCAGTACAACTACTACAAGATGCTCCAGCGCCGCGGCGACAAGGTGCCGGCTCAGGCTTCGCTGATCCAGGTACCGGAAAACGAAAAAGGTCCGCTGCTTGAAGGCATCTATCGCACTCGCCTGAAAACCCAGCCACCGGCCGAGTGGAAGGATCTGGGCAAGGAAGAACGCACCGCGAAAATGCGCGCCGACGTGATCAAGTTCTGGAGCTCCAGCGACGTGCTGCTGCGCCAGCTCGGTCAGGACCGGGCCAGCAGCATCAAGGACTATCTGGTGGACAAGGGCCAACTGGCCGACGATCGCGTGTACTTCATCGACGCCAATCTCGGCGAAGCGGAGAGCGACGGCCGGGTGGTGACGCAAATGCATCTGGATGCCGAGTGATGAACCGAAACTGGCTGACTGCAATGGGGCTGGCGTTGATCGCCAGCCAGGCTGCGGCGTCCGATACCCTGCGCTGCGGCAGCCAGCTGGTAAGCCTTGGCGACCGTGCCAGCGAGGTGCTGCAAAAATGCGGTGAGCCGGTCAGTCGCGATCTGCTCGGTTACAAGCGCAGCGTCAACCGCCGGGAAGAGTTTCAGGTCGAGGAATGGACCTACGGCCCGAGCAACGGCATGTACCAATACCTGCGTTTTGAAGGCAATCGCCTGAAGCAGATCAACAGCAAACGCGGCAACTGACCTCCGCACTTTTTCCTCCCCAGAAATAGAACAGGCCCCGACATAAATGCCGGGGCCTGTAATGGCCACATTCCGTGTGGCCGGTCGCATGAACTCTAAAGTGCGGCAGACGTATTGCTCGGCCCGCCTGTCGCGTCTTCTCCCTGTCCAGGCGAGAAGTCTTGCCTTACTCGGCTTTCAGGCCGTCAGCGGAGACCGCTTTCACGCCTTTGATTTTCTTGGTGATGTTTACAGCAGTAGTTTTCTGAGCCTCGGTGATCGCGACATCAGAGGACAGGGAAACCACACCTTTGTTGGTTTCGACTTTGATGTCGGTACCAGGAATGCCTTTTTCGGTTACCAGATCGCTTTTCACTTTGGTAGTGATCCAGGTATCGGAAGTAGCTTCTTTCGCCTTGGTGACTTCACCGGCAGCCAGGGTCATTGGAGCCTGAGTAGTCTGAGTCGATTGAGCAAATGCACCGGAAGCCATGGTCAGGGTCAGCGCGGTAGCAGCAGCGGCAGTGATAGCGAACTTCTTCATACGAGTAACTCCTGTTTTTCTGGAAAGTCTGCTGGTTGTCTTGTCAGCAGGGTTACTGGAGATATTGCGAACGCTGTGCCAACTTTTAAAAATCAACTAAATCTTTACAAATCAACAACTTACAAATTAATAAAATCTCCGAAATCATGCAATTTGCATGACCCTGTGCAAAAAGACGTGCAAGTTACGGCTTTTCTGAAAGTTCCTAACTCGCTGAAATAATTGGAGCTTTTATTAAACCGTCAGCCAAAAAAAAGCCCCGCAGTGCGGGGCATTCTTTATAGAGCAGCAGCTTTAAGCAGTGTGGATCAAACGCCCGGGCAACTGGTGGTCGAATAGTCTTTCGAACCAGAGAACTTGCACGACCAACCTGCTGCCGCTGTACGGGTCAGGGTGACGGTTTGCCCCAACACAGGCGCCGGAGCGTTGAGCAAGGTGCAGGTGATGGTCCCTGTGCCGTCGGCAACTTTACCGCTCGCCGCCAGCGTGCAATTTTGTGTAGCAGTCGTACCTGCATTGACGTTAGTTATGCTCGGATCAGTAGAGCCGGCATTGATGACATCTTCGAAGTTGACCTTCAGCGCCGACGCTTCGGCAATCCCCGCCGTGACCTTGGCCCGCGCCTGATATTTGGAGTACTGCGGCAAGGCAATCGTCGCCAGAATCCCGATGATCGCCACAACGATCAGCAGCTCGATCAGAGTGAAACCTTGTTGTTTCTTCATAGACACGCTCCATGCATGAGTCGGAATCTCATGATCTGAAATTGACTCAGCACAGCCCGTGCCAAGCGCTCGCAGCCCCGGCCTGCTGGGCGTGACCCGGACTCCCTGCCGATTCCTACAACCCGTAACCGCACTATCTGACACTTTTTGTCACCTGCACCCCGCGTGTTTGGCGCTGTCACTTGACTAGGCTATAAGTCATGAACTGTCTGCATCCGGGATTCCCATGAATGACATCGCTCTGAGCGGTCTGGCCAAGCAATTGGTACAGGCCGAACTGCTCACGGAAAAAAGCGCCCAGCACGCCTGGCAGCAGGCCCAGCGCAATCGCCTGTCGCTGGTCAGCTATCTGGTACAAAACAAACTGGTGAAGAGCGCGCAGGTCGCCGAGATTGCCTCGGAGCACTTCGGCATGGCGTTCCTCGACCTCAACTGTCTCGACAGGGAAACCCAGCCCAAGGGTCTGGTCAGTGAAAAACTGGTGCGCCAGCACCATGCCCTGCCCCTGTGGCGTCGCGGCAACAAGCTGTTCGTGGGGATCTCCGACCCGAGCAATCATCAGGCGATCAACGACATCCAGTTCAGCACCGGGCTGAGCACCGAAGCCATTCTGGTCGAGGACGACAAGCTCACCGACGCCATCGAGAAATTCTTCGACACCCACGCCTCCGGCCTGGAAGACATGGCCGATGTCGACCTCGACGGGCTGGACGTCGAGTCCATCGATGACAGCAAGCAGGACGCCATCGGCGGGCTCGATGCCGACGATGCGCCGGTGGTGCGCTTCGTGCACAAGATGCTGCTGGACGCAATCAAGAGCGGCTCTTCCGACCTGCACTTCGAGCCTTACGAGAAAAACTACCGGGTGCGGGTGCGCACCGACGGCATCCTGCGCGAAGTGGCCAAGCCACCGATTCAATTGGCAGGACGCATCGCCGCACGCCTGAAGGTGATGGCCAGCCTCGACATCTCGGAGCGCCGCAAACCTCAGGACGGGCGCCTGAAGATGCGCCTGTCAAAGACCAAATCGATCGATTTCCGGGTCAACACCCTGCCAACCCTGTGGGGCGAAAAAGTGGTGATCCGGATCCTCGACCCCTCCAGCGCGCAGATCGGCATCGACGCCCTCGGTTATGAGCCGGAGCAGAAAGATCTGTACATGGCCGCCCTGAAACAGCCGCAAGGAATGATTCTGGTCACCGGCCCCACCGGTTCGGGCAAGACCGTTTCGCTGTACACCGGGCTGAATATCCTCAATACCGTCGACATCAACATCTCTACCGCTGAAGACCCGGTGGAGATCAACATGGAAGGCATCAACCAGGTCAACGTCAATCCGCGCCAAGGGATGGACTTTGCCCAGGCCCTGCGCTCGTTCCTGCGTCAGGATCCGGACGTGATCATGGTCGGCGAGATCCGTGACCTCGAGACCGCCGAGATCGCCATCAAAGCAGCGCAGACCGGTCACCTCGTGCTCTCCACGCTGCACACCAACAGCGCCGCCGAGACACTCACCCGCTTGCACAACATGGGCATTCCCGGCTTCAACATCGCCACGTCGGTGAGCCTGATCATCGCCCAGCGTCTGGCGCGAAAACTCTGCAGCCAATGCAAGAAAGCCATCGAGATTCCCCGCGAAACCTTGCTCAAGGAAGGCTTCCCCGAGGAACGCATCGGCAGTTTCACAATCTATGAGCCCGTCGGCTGCGATCACTGCAACGGCGGGTACAAGGGTCGCGTGGGGATTTATGAAGTGGTGAAGAACACTCCCGAGTTGCAACGGCTGATCATGGCCGAGGGCAACTCACTGGAAATCGATACCCGGATGCGCCGGGACGGCTTCAACGACCTGCGCACCTCGGGCCTGATCAAAGCCATGCAAGGCATCACCAGCCTTGAAGAAATCAACCGGGTCACCAAGGACTGAACATGGCCGTCAAGGCAGCGAAAATCAGTGTCTATGCCTGGGAAGGCACGGACCGCAAAGGCAGCAAGGTGACCGGCGAGCTGAGCGGCCAGAACCCCGCGCTGGTCAAGGCCCAATTGCGCAAGCAGGGCATCAACCCCGGCAAGGTGCGCAAGAAATCCGCCTCGTTGCTGAGCTTCGGCAAGCGCATCAAGGCCCAGGACATTGCCCTCTTCACCCGGCAGATGGCGACCATGATGAAGGCCGGCGTGCCGCTGTTGCAGTCGTTCGACATCATTGGCGAAGGCTTCGAAAACCCGGCCATGCGCAAGCTGGTCGACGAGGTGAAACAGGAGGTCGCCGCCGGTAACAGTTTCGCCGCCGCGCTGCGCAAGAAACCGCAATATTTCGACGAGTTGTACTGCAACCTGGTGGATGCCGGCGAGCAGTCCGGCGCCCTCGACACCCTGCTGGAGCGGGTCGCGACCTACAAAGAAAAGAGCGAAAGCCTCAAGGCCAAGATCAAGAAGGCCATGACCTACCCGTCGGCCGTGGTGCTGGTGGCAGCGGTGGTTACCGGGATTCTGCTGGTCAAGGTGGTGCCGCAGTTCCAGTCGGTGTTCTCTGGCTTCGGTGCCGAACTGCCAGCCTTCACGTTGATGGTGATCAGCCTGTCCGAATTCATGCAGCAATGGTGGTGGGCGATTCTCGGTTTGCTGGTGGCCAGTTTTTTCGGCACCCGCCATGCCCTGAAAAAATCCCAGGCGCTGCGCGACCGGCGTGACGCCTGGTTTCTCAAGCTGCCGCTGGTGGGCACATTGATGTACAAGTCCGCCGTGGCGCGGTTTGCCCGGACCCTGTCGACCACCTTCGCGGCCGGCGTGCCACTGGTGGAAGCACTGGATTCGGTGGCCGGGGCCACCGGCAACGTAGTGTTCAAGCGCGCCGTGTTGCGCATCCGTCAGGACGTTTCCACCGGCATGCAGCTGAATTTCTCGATGCGCTCCACCGGCATCTTTCCGAACATGGCGGTGCAGATGACCGCCATCGGCGAAGAGTCCGGCGCACTGGACGAGATGCTCGACAAGGTCGCAGGTTTCTATGAGGACGAGGTGGACAACATGGTCGACAACCTCACCAGCCTGATGGAGCCGTTCATCATGGTGGTGCTCGGGGTGATCGTCGGCGGTCTGGTGGTGGCGATGTACCTGCCGATCTTCCAACTCGGCTCAGCGATCTGACATGCCTATCGACGAACTCTTCAGCCTGTATCCGCTGGCCTTTGTCTTCACCGCCCTGCTGCTGGGGCTGGTGGTCGGCAGTTTCCTCAACGTGTTGATCTGGCGCCTGCCGAAAATGCTCGAGCGTGAATGGCGCCAGCAGGCTCACGATGTTTTGGGGCTGCCCGGTGAAGCACCGTTACCCACTTACAACCTGATGCTGCCGCACTCCCAATGCCCGCACTGTGGCCACCGGATCCGGGCCTGGGAAAACATTCCCGTGTTGAGTTACGTGTTTCTGCGCGGGCGCTGTTCAAGTTGCAGCGCACCGATCAGCAAGCGTTACCCGCTGACCGAACTGGCCTGCGGCCTGCTCTCGGCGTTCATCGCCTGGCACCTGGGTTTCGGCTGGCCGGCGTGCCTGCTGATCGTGCTGACCTGGGGCCTGTTGGCCATGAGCCTGATCGACACCGAACATCAATTGTTGCCCGACGTGCTGGTGCTGCCGCTGCTGTGGCTGGGGCTGATCGTCAACAGCTTCGAGCTGTTCGTGCCGCTGCACGATGCCCTGTGGGGCGCGGTGCTTGGGTACATGGCGCTGTGGTCGGTGTTCTGGCTGTTCAAACTGATCACCGGCAAGGACGGCATCGGTCACGGCGATTTCAAGCTGCTGGCGCTGCTCGGGGCCTGGGGCGGCTGGCAGATTCTGCCGCTGACCATCCTGCTGTCTTCGCTGGTGGGCGCCGTGCTCGGGGTGATTTTGCTCAAGCTGCGCGACCAGAAAACCTCGACGCCGATCCCCTTCGGCCCGTATCTGGCGATTGCCGGCTGGATTGCCTTGCTCTGGGGTGGTCAAATAACCGGCTTCTATTGGCAGTTTGTCGGTTTGAAATGAATACCCCTGTGGAAAAACCCTGGATTCTCGGCCTGACCGGCGGCATCGGCAGCGGCAAAAGCGCCGCCGCCCAGCACTTCATCGATCTTGGTATCCACGTGGTGGACGCTGATCACGCGGCGCGCTGGGTGGTCGAACCGGGCCGTCCGGCGCTGGCGAAGATCGCCGAACACTTCGGCCCCGACGTGTTGCAGGCCGACGGCACGCTGGATCGTGCAGCCCTGCGCAAACTGATCTTCGAGGTGCCGGAGCAACGGCGCTGGCTCGAAGCCTTATTGCATCCGTTGATCGCCGAAGAAATCGCCCATCACCTGGCGCTGGCAAAATCGCCTTATGCGATTCTGGTTTCGCCGCTGCTGATCGAATCCGGGCAATACGCGATGACCCAGCGAATTCTGGTAATCGACGCACCGCAACAACTGCAGATCGAACGCACCTTGCAGCGTGACCAGACCAGCGAACAGCAGGTCCAGGCGATCCTCAAAGCCCAGTCCAGCCGCGAAGACCGCATCAGCCGTGCCGACGATGTGGTGGTCAACGACCGCGACCTCGCTTGGCTGCACAGCGAGGTCGAGCGCCTGCATCACTTTTACCTGACTTTATCCGGAGGCCAATCATGAGCCAGACCCCAACCGTCAACTGCCCGACTTGCGGCGCGCCCGTGGAATTCACCCCGGAGAACAAATACCGTCCGTTCTGCTCGGACCGCTGCAAACTCATCGACCTCGGCGCCTGGGCGTCGGAAGAACACAAGATTCCGGTGGCCCCGGATGCCGAGGACGAACTGTTTTCCGGCGACTTCGACCCGCGTCACTGATCGCGCTCAGGGCCGCATGAAGCCGTAGTCCTGATCGTCGTCGAGGTTTTCCGCCAGAAAGCGCAACTCGTCGGCCAGGTCTTCGGCGTTGCGCACCGCCTTGCTCTGCTGCACCACCGCACTGAGCAAGGCGCGCAGGCTCAGGCCCGGATCGAACCCCACCTCCTGCGCCATCTCCAGACTCTGCCGGGTTTCCTGCCTCGCCCACTCGTACACGCTCATGCCGCTGCTCCTGAAGGGATTTGGCCGAGCATGAAATGCCGCGCGCAGAGTGGATTTGATGTGGATCAAGACTTGGGATCGTCGTCCTTCCACGGCGCCGAAAGGTAGCGGGTGCGGTTGAAGGTCTCCAGCCATTCCGGGCAGAACACCACCAACGCGCTGACCACCATGCCGTTGATGAAGGCTTCGGGAAATATCAGCAGCCACAGGTAACCGATGAAATCTTCCAGCCATTCCGGCATGGCAAAGAGGCCGTCGTACCAGAGCAAGGTCAGGCTCAGCGTCAGGCAGAACAACGCCGACAGCGCCGCGGCGAAAAAACCGGAACAGAAGATGTACACGAACGGATTGCGCGGCTGGGCGCGCTCGACCAGGATCGCCACGCACTCGGTGATCAGCACCGGCAACAGGATCAGCAAGGCGCCGTTGACCCCGACAGCCACCAGATCCTGACGCCCCAACAGCACCAGTCCCAGTTGCGCCACCAGTCCGCCGACGATCGCCAGCGGCCAGTCCAGCAGCAGCGTCACTGCCGTCATGCCAATGAAGTGGTAAGACACGCCGGTATCGAAATCCCTGCGTACCAGCCACAGCAGAAACAACGCGAACACCGTGCCGAACAGCAAGTGCTGACGGCGGCTGTCGCTGAACAGTTCGACCCACGGTGCGCGGCAGATCGCCCAAATCACCACTGGCAAGTAAACCAGCCACCCCAGTAGCAGGCTTGCGGACGACAGCAACTCGGCGCCGATCATGGGCGCGCCTGCTCCAGCGCCTCGCGCAGTTCCGCCACCTGGGTGTATTCGTGCCGGGCCAGCAAGCGCCCGTCCTTGAGCTGCAACCAGAGCACCGCACCTTCGGCCCCGGGGTAGCGAGAGGCCACGCGACTTTCGCGATCAAGCAGCACTCGATAGCTGTAGTCACGCATCGCCGGAACGGCGAACATCTTCGCGATCAGCGCCGGCATGCGCTGGATATCGGCGACAAACACCGCATGCCGCGCCTCCAGATAGCCCTTGGGCTGATCCGCCATGGCTTGCTTGAACAGTTTCGCGCCGTCCATGTCGCGCGCCACCAACAGCGTCGTAGTGGAGTTATCGAGAGTGAACGACTTATCGTACTGATCCAGCAGCGTCCAGGGTGCCAGCCGCTCGCCGATTTCCAGCGCATGGGCCCACAGCGGAACGACAGCGAACAACAACAGCCAGCGAAATTTCACATTCAGCCCCTTTCATTCGACGTTGATACACGGTGCCATCAGTCTACACCGCCCCTCCGGACTGCCTACTGATGCACTTTGCCGCGCGAACGCTTTCTGCTTGTCGCAATTGAACGCTAAGCTTGGGCCTATGGATGACTCAGATTATTTACGCCTGCTGACCATCGCGGCCGAGCAAGCCAACGCCTTTCTGTCCAATGCCCGCAAATGGGAGCGTGAGCGTTGGGTCTGCCAGCGCCTGCTGCAAGGCTTGAACATTCCTTATCGCGCCGACGAATTCGCCCCGGCCGGTGAGCCGCCGGACGTGCTGTTTCGCGACGCCAATTTCGAGGTGTTTTTCGTCCTCGACGAAGGTCGTCGGCTGAACGACGAATGGCGCGATGAGCTGCAACGTCGGCGCAGTGCGTTTTCCCTCAGCCAACTGGTGCGGCGTGAAGCCAAGCCGCGGCGGATTCCGGCCAATGAATTTCTGCTGAGACTGGCGCCGACCTTGCGCAAGAAAGCGCACAACTACAAGGAACGCGGCATGGATCTCGGCGAGCTGGACATCATTGCCTTCGCCAGCCTCAAGCGCGAAGTGCTCGACCTCAATAGCCACTTTCCGCCGCCCACCGAATACCTGCGTCAGGGCTGGCGCTCGTTGTCGCTGGTCGGGCCGACCTTTGCACGGGTGCTGTTCGCCCATCCCGACGCGCCGGACTTCCTGCGCGGCAATCTGGGGCGCAGTATCGTGTTCGATGTAGGGATCAGCCTGTGACGCCACTTCAACAATTGATCGCCGATGTTCCGCAGACCGGAAGCGTGCGCTGGATTGGCGTGCGCCCCGAATCACGGGGGCCGATGCTCGCGCTCGACGCCGTGGAAGCGCGGCTGGAAGCCGGGCTCACCGGCGACCACGCGCGGACCGGTGTGCGCAATGCGCGGCAGGTGACGCTGATTCAGTGGGAACATCTGGCCGTGATCAGCGGCCTGATGGGCCGGTCGGCCGAACAACCGGTCACGCCTGAAGATCTGCGGCGCAATCTCGTTATAAGCGGGATCAACCTGTTCAGCCTCAAGGGGCGGCGCTTTCGCATTGGTCAGGCAATTTTCGAAACCACAGGCTGGTGCCAGCCGTGTGCGCGTCTGCAAAACAACCTTGGCCCCGGAACGTTCCAGGCCGTGCGCGGGCATGGCGGAATCACCGCGCGAGTGTTACAAAGCGGGATCATTCGCCTCGGGGACAGTGTGTCTGTCGAACCGGTCCCGGACAGTGGCTATGCTGCGTTCAATCCCGGTTGAAAACCGCTGTAGCGTGTTCTCATTCAGTAACGTCTACCTGACGAGGCCTTTATGACCAGCCGCCTGAACCCCGAAGACCAGAAGCATGTCGAAGAGTACCTGCAGTTGTCCCAACACCGTGTCGAGCGCCGGCCATTCCGGCCGTGGATGCTCCTGGTGCTGGTGCTGGCAGTGACCATTGGTCTGGGCCTGTTGAGCCGTTTAATCAGTTACCTGACGCTATGAGCTGCATCGCGCTCGCTCGGGTAGCTGCACCGATTTCCTTTCAAAACCTTGCGAGCTATCCCTATGTCCCATCGTATTGTCATTGTCGGCGGCGGCGCCGGCGGTCTGGAGTTGGCTACCCGTCTGGGTAAGACCCTGGGCAAACGCGGCACCGCCAGCATCATGCTGGTCGACGCGAACCTCACGCACATCTGGAAACCGCTGCTGCACGAAGTGGCCGCCGGATCGCTGAACTCCTCCGAAGACGAACTCAACTATGTCGCCCAGGCCAAATGGAACCACTTCGAGTTTCAGCTGGGGCGCATGAGCGGGCTCGATCGTGAGCAGAAGAAGATCCAGCTGGCCGCCACCTACGACGAAAACGGCGTTGAGCTGGTGCCGGCGCGAGAAGTGCCCTATGACTCGCTGGTGATCGCGGTCGGCAGCACCACCAACGACTTCGGCACCCAAGGCGCCGCGCAACACTGCCTGTTCCTCGACACCCGCAAGCAGGCCGAGCGTTTCCACCAGCAACTGCTCAATCACTATCTGCGCGCTCACGCCGGGCAGACCGATGCGGTCCAGCAGATCAGCGTGGCCATCGTCGGCGCCGGCGCCACGGGCGTCGAACTGGCGGCAGAACTGCACAACGCCGCTCATGAGCTGGCCGCCTACGGTCTGGACCGGATCAAACCGGAAAACATGCACATCACCCTGATCGAAGCCGGGCCACGGGTGCTGCCAGCACTGCCTGAACGTATCAGCGGGCCGGTGCACAAGACTCTGGAGAAACTCGGGGTCAACGTGATGACCAACGCTTCGGTCAGCCAGGTCACCGCTGACAGCCTGATCACCGCCGATGGCAACGAGATCAAGGCCAGCCTGAAAGTCTGGGCCGCCGGGATCCGCGCGCCAGCGTTCCTCAAGGACATCGACGGGCTGGAAACCAACCGCATCAACCAGTTGCAAGTGCTGCCGACGCTGCAAACCACCCGCGATGAAAATATTTTCGCCTTCGGTGACTGCGCCGCCTGCCCGCAACCGGGCTCCGATCGCAACGTTCCACCACGGGCCCAGGCTGCGCACCAACAGGCGTCGCTGCTGGCCAAATCGCTGAAACTGCGGATCGAAGGCAAAACCTTGCCGGAGTACAAGTACACCGACTACGGCTCGCTGATTTCGCTGTCGCGTTTTTCGGCTGTGGGTAACTTGATGGGTAACCTGACCGGCAGCGTGATGCTCGAAGGCTGGCTGGCGCGGATGTTTTACGTGTCGCTGTACCGCATGCACCAGATGGCGCTGTACGGGCCGTTCCGCACGGCGATGCTGATGCTCGGCAGCAAGATCGGACGCGGCACCGAGCCGCGCCTGAAGCTGCACTGATGTAAAAACACCGTGGGGGCGGGCTCGCCCTCACGGTGTTTTGTTTTCTACTGTATCTGCCCCAGCTTTCCCCACCTTCGCTTACAAACGCCCCGCTCCTCGACACAGACGCGATACACCGCCACCGCTTAATGGCCACACCCGAGCACACCTGCTCCGGCTTGATCGCCCTTAACGTGTGGTTGCGCTGTGCAACCGAAGGAGAATGCAATGTCCCGTACTTCGAAAATCGGCAAAAACTCCCTTGGCCTGGTCGGTGCCGTACTGGCTGGCGGCCTGATGCTGTCCGGCTCGGTATTCGCCGCGCAACCGCTGGCCCAGGGCTACATGGTCGCTTCGGCCGAGACCTCGGTGAAAACCCCGGAAGGCAAATGCGGTGAAGGCAAATGCGGCGATGCGTCGATGGCCAAGACCGACACCGATGGCGACGGCAAGGTTTCGCGCGCCGAGTTTCTGAAAGTTGCTCCGAAGTCCGACTTCGACAAGATCGACACCAACCACGACGGTTTCATCGACGAGCAAGAGGCGTACAACAACGTCAAAGCCAACTTCGAAGCCAACGGCAAGAAAATGCCCAAAGGTCTGTTCGAACACCTGAAAGACCAGGACGGTGCCTGATTTCTCAGCCTGCCCGATAAAACAAAGCCGCGCTTTCTCTGACGAGAAGCGCGGCTTTTTCACGCCTGCACGATTACAGCTGGAAGCGTCGCACCATGCCTTGCAGGGCGTTGGCCAGTTGCGACAGTTCATGGCTCGACGCGTTGGTTTGATCGGCACCCGCCGCCGAGCGCACCGACAGATCGCGTATGTTCACCAGATTGCGATCCACTTCCCGCGCCACCTGCGCCTGTTCTTCGGCGGCGCTGGCGATCACCAGATTGCGCTCGTGGATTTCGTTTACCGAGGCCGTGATCGTCTGCAACGCTTCACCGGCCCGCTCCGCCAGCACCAGCGTAGTGGCCGCCCGCGAGGCACTGGCCTGCATCGACTCCAGCGCCAGGCTCGAACCGTTGCGCATGCCCTGCACCATCTGCTCGATTTCCTGGGTCGATTGCTGAGTGCGATAAGCCAGCGCCCGGACTTCATCGGCGACCACCGCAAACCCGCGTCCGCTCTCCCCGGCCCGCGCGGCTTCGATGGCGGCGTTGAGTGCCAGCAGGTTGGTCTGTTCGGCGATCGCCCGGATCACATCCAGCACTTTGCCGATGTCTTGCGACTGATTGGCCAGCGATTGCACCAACTCACCAGTGTGCTCGACTTCACTGGCCAGGGCGTTGATGGCGCCAGCAGTTTCACTGACCCGCTCCTGGCCCAACTGCGCCGACTCGCTGGACTGGCGGGTGGCGTCGGACGTCGACACCGCATTGCGAGCGACTTCCTCCACCGCTGTGGTCATCTCGTTGACCGCGGTGGCGGCTTGTTCGATTTCGTTGTTCTGCTGCTGCAGCCCTTGCGTGCTGTCGTGGGTCACCGCGCTCAGTTCGTCGGAAGCGGTCGCCAGTTGCGTGGCCGAGCCACTGATGCCCTGCAGGGTTTCGCGCAGGTTCTGCTGCATGGTCGCCAACGCCTTGAGCAGACGGCTGACCTCATCGTTGCCGTGAGTTTCGATCGGACGGGTCAGATCGCCTCTGGCGACGTGCTCAGCGGCGTCGACGGCGGCGCTCAGGGGGCGGACGATGCTGCGGGTCAGCAACATGGCCAAGGCGACGGTGGCCAGCGCCGCCAAAGCAATGAACAAGCTCACGATAGTGCGCGAGGTTTCGTAGTGGGCGGCAGAGTTCTGGCTTTCAGCGGCGACCTGACGGGCGAACAGGTCTGCCAGGTCATTGAGTTGTTTACCGGAGCCGTCGACCACGGTTTTCATGTCGACCAGCAGCAGCTTGGTCAGCTCGTCACGCTTGCCTTGCTCGGCGAGAGTGAATGACTGAGCGATCCCGGTACGGTAGGCGGCGAAGGTTTTCTTGAACTGATCGTACAACTGCTGACCTTCCGGGGTCGTCACCAGCCGGTCGTAAGCGGCGATTTTCTCGCTCAGTTCCTTGTCGCGGGTGTCCATCTGGCTCCGGTACGTGGCGATGTTGGCCGGATCCTGATCCAGCGCCATGCGCAGGGAGATGGTGCGAATGCGCAGCATGATCTCGCGAATCTCGTCACCGCCGCGAATGCTCGGCAGCCATTGCGTCTCCACTGCCACTTCGCTGTCGCGGATGCTCGACATCTGCCCCAGCGCAAACACCCCCAGCAATGCCACCAGCACCGCGATCAGGGCGAAGCCCAAGGCGGCACGGGGAGCAATATTCAACTGACGAAGCAACATGACGAACGCCCTTTTTCTTGTATTGGCAGAATTCAGGGGCGCTTGATGCGGCAGGCCCCTTTCGTTAGCGGGCTATCGGCAAGTTGTATGACGACTTGAATGAAACATTTCCGCAGGGCAAAAAAAATCCCCGTATCTTTCGATACGAGGATTTTTAATATGGTCGGGGTAGGGGGATTCGAACTCCCGACATCCTGCTCCCAAAGCAGGCGCGCTACCGGACTGCGCTATACCCCGGTAAAAAAAGGCGACCTTTCAAAGATCGCCTTCTTCGATCAGCGCTTTTGGCCTCTGATCTTAAGATTCGATCCCAGTGTTACCTGGTTTCAAAAATGGTGGGTCGTGTGGGATTCGAACCTACGACCAATTGGTTAAAAGCCAACTGCTCTACCAACTGAGCTAACGACCCAAAAATGGTCGGGGTAAGGGGATTCGAACTCCTGACATCCTGCTCCCAAAGCAGGCGCGCTACCGGACTGCGCTATACCCCGGTTTGAAATTGGCTCCGTGACCAGGACTCGAACCTGGGACCCAATGATTAACAGTCATTTGCTCTACCGACTGAGCTATCACGGAACTACATATTTCAATTTACAACGGTGAAACTTGCAGCTTTTAGACATCGTTTTCGCATCGCTGCGTTCGTGTGTCTGAGGCGCGCTATTCTACAACCTAGAACACCTCTGTCAACCCCCTAAATTGCTTTCAAGTTAATGATTTGCAACTTATTTCAGTTTTCTGCTCAGTGAGCTGAAACCGTGTTGGTGACTGACTGCGGGGCGCACTTTACAAGCCTTTTCCTTTGAGTTCAACAGCCTGGCGAAAAAAAAGGCCTCGCAGTGCGAGGCCTTCCTTACTTCACCACCGGCAGGTGTCAGTTGAACGTGATCTCGTCGTTCTGCACCACACCGGTTGCGGTCTCGCCCGGCATGAAGCGTCCCGACAGGATCAACTGCGCCAACGGGTTCTCGATCCAGCGCTGGATCGCCCGCTTCAGCGGCCGTGCGCCATAGACCGGGTCGTAACCGACGGCAATCAGCTTGTCCATTGCCTCAGGGCTCAGTTCCAGCTTCAGCTCGCGCTCGGCCAGACGGCTGCGCAGACGGCCCAGCTGGATCTCGGTGATGCCCGCGATCTGATCCCGCGCCAATGGCTCGAAAATTACCACTTCGTCGACCCGGTTGATGAACTCCGGACGGAAGTGGGTGGAAATCGCATCCATCACCGCTGCTCGTTGCGCTTCACGATCACCGACCAGTTCCTGGATCTGCATCGAACCGAGGTTGGAGGTCATGACGATCACGGTATTGCGGAAGTCCACCGTGCGGCCATGGCTGTCGGTCAGACGACCATCCTCCAACACTTGCAGCAGGATGTTGAACACGTCCGGATGCGCCTTCTCGACTTCGTCCAGCAGGATCACCGAGTAAGGCTTGCGCCGTACCGCTTCGGTCAGGTAACCACCCTCTTCGTAGCCGACGTAGCCCGGTGGTGCCCCGATCAACCGTGCCACGGAATGTTTCTCCATGAACTCGGACATGTCGATTCGCACCATCGCCTCTTCCGTATCGAAGAGGAATTCGGCCAGCGCCTTGCACAGCTCGGTTTTACCGACACCGGTCGGGCCGAGGAACATGAACGAACCGCTCGGGCGGTTCGGGTCGGACAACCCGGCGCGCGAACGCCGGACCGCGTTGGCTACTGCCACCACCGCTTCGTCCTGGCCGATCACGCGTTGGTGCAGCAGGCTTTCCATCTTCATCAGCTTGTCGCGTTCGCCTTCGAGCATTTTCGACACCGGAATACCGGTCCACTTCGAAACGACTTCGGCGATTTCCTCTTCGGTCACTTTGCTGCGCAGCAACTGGTTTTCGCTCTTGCCGTGCTGGTCGACCATTTGCAGGCTGCGTTCCAGATCCGGGATCACCCCATACTGCAACTCGGCCATGCGGTTCAGATCACCTTTACGGCGCGCGGCTTCCAGCTCCTGACGGGACTGTTCGATCTTCTGCTGAATCTGTGCAGAACCCTGGACCTCGGCTTTTTCCGAGTTCCAGATTTCTTCCAGATCCGAGTACTCACGTTCGTGGCGATCGATTTCTTCCTGGAGTTTCTCCAGACGTTTCTTCGCCGCGTCATCGCTCTCTTTCTTCAGCGCCTGGGATTCAACTTTCAACTGAATCAGGCGCCGCTCCAGACGATCCAGCACTTCCGGCTTGGAGTCGATCTCCATGCGGATGCGGCTGGCCGCTTCGTCGATCAGGTCGATCGCCTTGTCCGGCAGCTGTCGGTCAGTGATGTAGCGATGGCTGAGCTTGGCCGCCGCGATGATCGCGCCGTCGGTAATCGCCACCTTGTGGTGAACCTCGTAACGCTCCTTGAGGCCACGCAGGATCGCGATGGTGTCTTCTTCGCTCGGCTCGTCTACCAGCACTTTCTGGAAGCGTCGCTCGAGGGCCGCGTCCTTCTCTATATATTGGCGGTACTCGTTGAGCGTGGTCGCGCCGACGCAATGCAGCTCACCACGGGCCAGGGCCGGTTTGAGCATATTGCCGGCGTCCATCGAGCCTTCGCCCTTGCCGGCGCCGACCATGGTGTGCAGTTCGTCGATGAACAGAATGATCTGCCCTTCCTGCTTCGACAATTCGTTGAGCAGCGCTTTCAGGCGCTCTTCAAACTCGCCGCGATACTTGGCACCGGCAATCAGCGCACCCATATCGAGGGACAGCAGACGTTTGCCGCGCAGGCCATCCGGCACTTCACCATTGATGATGCGTTGCGCGAGACCTTCGGCAATCGCGGTTTTACCCACGCCAGGCTCGCCGATCAGCACGGGGTTGTTCTTGGTGCGGCGTTGCAGCACCTGAATGGTGCGACGGATCTCGTCGTCACGGCCGATCACCGGGTCAAGCTTGCCTTCTTCGGCGCGTTTGGTCAGGTCGACGGTGTACTTATCCAGTGCCTGACGCGACTCTTCGTGGTTGGCGTCGTTGACCGCCTCGCCACCGCGCAGGTTGTTGATTGCATTTTCCAGAGCCTTTTTGCTCACGCCCTGGCCGAGCAGCAACTTCCCGAGCTTGCTGTTCTCGTCCATCGCGGCGAGCAGCACCAGCTCGCTGGAAATGAACTGATCGCCCTTCTGCTGGGCCAGACGATCGGCCTGGTTGAGCAGACGCGCCAGATCCTGCGACATGTTGACGTCGCCGGTCGGATTCTGGATTTTCGGTAATTGATCGAGCTCTTTGGTCAGCTCTTTACGCAAGCTGTTGACGTCGAAGCCCACCTGCATCAACAGGGGTTTGATCGAACCACCCTGCTGTTCAAGCATGGCCTGCATCAAATGCGCCGGCTCGATGGCAGGATGATCGTGGCCAACAGCCAGGGATTGGGCATCGGACAAAGCCAACTGCAATTTGCTGGTTAAACGGTCTATACGCATGGGTCACCTTCCTTTTGAGCAGGCCGGACCTAAAAAACCATCCTGAATAAAGAAACCTGCCAGATACCGCTATAGATGCGGTCGATTCTGGAAGATTCAAGCGTCCGGGAGTTGATGCAGATCAGAGAGTTTAGCGGGTAAGCCAGACTAAAGAGGCGAAGCGACCAGTGCGAGGCGCACGGCGATAGGAAAAGAAGCGCGGATCGGTCACTGTACAGAAACCGCCACCATAAACAGCGGTGACACCGCAGACCGCCAGACGCAGCCGCGCCAGCTTATAGATGTCGGCCATGAACTTGCCGGCGTTGTGGCTCGGGACAAAGGCTGTCTCGGCCTCGGGCAATTGATTGATGAAGACTTCCCGGACTTCCGGACCGACTTCGAAGGCTTGCGGGCCGATGGCCGGGCCGAGCCAGACCAGAACGTCTTCGGCGGGCACATCCAGACTGTCGAGGGAGGCTTCCAGCACGCCGGCCGCCAATCCACGCCAACCGGCATGAGCCGCTGCCACGCGAGTACCGGCACGGTCGCAGAACAGTGCCGGCAGACAATCGGCGGTCATCGCTGCACAAGCGATACCGGGTGTTGCCGTCCAACTGGCATCCGCCGTGGCCACCACGGACGGATCAGCATGCGCCACGGCAATCCCGTGCACTTGCTGCAGCCAGGCAGGCTTTATAGAGAAGTGTTCGGTCAGACGCCGACGGTTTTCGGCAACAGCCTCCGGGCGGTCATCGACATGATCGCCCAGGTTGAGGCTGTCGAACGGCGCCTCGCTGACGCCGCCCCCGCGGGTGGTGACACAGGCCTTGACGCTGGCCGGCGCGGGCCAGTCCGGCGTCAGCCAGTTCATCCGACGAATGCCTCGCGATCCTGCTTGAGCAGGGTCAGCAGCCACACCAGATCTTCCGGCAGCGGCGATTCCCAGCTCATGCGCTCACCGGTGGTCGGGTGATCCAGCTCAAGGAACCGCGCATGCAGGGCCTGACGGGGGAAGTGCTTGAGGGATTCGACCATGGTCTGGCTCGCGGCCGGGGGAATGCGGAAACGACCGCCGTATGCCGGGTCGCCGACCAACGGGAAGTTGATGTGCGCCATGTGCACGCGAATCTGGTGGGTACGACCGGTTTCCAGCTTCACCCGAACGTGGGTGTGGGAACGGAAACGCTCCAGCACGCGGTAGTGGCTGACGGCAGGCTTGCCGCCTTCCATCACCGCCATGCGCTGGCGCTGCTGGCCGTGGCGGCCGATCGGGGCGTTGATCTTGCCGCCGGCGGTCACCACGCCGATCACGATGCACTCGTAGATCCGGCTGACGCTACGGCTCTGCAGCTGGGCGACCAGCTTGGTCTGCGCCTGAATGGTCTTGGCCACCACCATCAGACCGGTGGTGTCCTTGTCCAGACGATGCACGATACCGGCGCGCGGGACATTGATGATGTCCGGCACGTGGTGCAGCAAGGCGTTGAGCAAGGTGCCATCAGCGTGACCGGCAGCCGGGTGCACCACCAGACCCGCAGGCTTGTTGATCACCAGAATGTCGTCGTCTTCATAGACGATGTCGAGTTCGATGTCCTGAGCGACCCATTCACCCTGGGCCTCCTGCTCGGCAGTGAGCTCAAGGATGGCACCGCCATGAACAATGTCGCGCGGGCGGATGACCGCCCCGTCCACAGTCAGGCGACCTTCTTTGATCCAGGCGGAAAGGCGCGAGCGCGAGTGCTCGGCGAAGAGTTGGGCGGCGACTTGATCGAGGCGTTGGCCGCCCAATTCGGACGGCACCTCTGCGCGAAGTTCAATTTTATCGGACATGCTCGGACTGGGCGTCGGCTACAGCCTTTGGTTTCGGCTGCGCGCTTGTGGTTAAATACGGCGTCTTTTGCCCCGGGGCTTTTCAACGGGGCGCTCATCATAACAGGACGGCCCCGCCCAAGACAGCGGCCGTCATAGGGACGCAAGCCGCCATGCAAGTGAAACACCTGCTGCTGATCGCCATCCTCGCATTGACCGCTGCTTGCTCATCGAAGGAAGTCGTAGACGAAAACCTGAGTGAAGCCGAGCTGTACCAGCAGGCTCAACAGGACCTGGACAACAACAGCTACACCAGCGCCACAGCCAAGCTGAAGGCTCTGGAGTCGCGTTACCCGTTCGGTCGCTATGCCGATCAGGCGCAGCTGGAACTGATCTATGCCAACTACAAGAACGCCGAGCCGGAAGCTGCAAAATCCGCTGCCGAGCGTTTCATTCGTCTGCACCCGCAGCACCCGAACGTCGATTACGCCTACTACCTGAAGGGCCTGACCTCGTTCGACCAAGACGTCGGCCTGCTGGCGCGCTTCCTGCCGCTGGACATGACCAAGCGTGACCCGGGTGCCGCCCGCGACTCCTACAATGAGTTCGCCCAGCTGACCAGCCGCTACCCGAACAGCCGCTACGCGCCGGACGCCAAGCAGCGCATGATCTATCTGCGCAACCTGCTGGCCGCCTACGAAATCCACGTGGCCGACTACTACCTGACCCGTCAGGCCTATGTCGCCGCTGCCAACCGTGGTCGTTATGTAGTGGAAAACTTCCAGGAAACCCCATCGGTCGGTGACGGCCTGGCGGTGATGACCGAAGCCTACCAGCGCCTGCATCTGGACGAACTGGCGGCCACCAGCCTGGAAACCCTGAAGCTCAACTACCCGAATCACCCGAGCCTGCAGGACGGTCAGTTCGTGCCTCGCGTTGCCGAAGCCGACAACCGTTCATTCCTGAGCAAGGCCACTCTGGGCCTGATCGAATCCCGTCCGCCGCTGCCGCCGGGAGAGACCCGCGCCAACCAGGACGTGCAGAAGCAGTTCCAGGACGCGAAAGACGCGATCCCGAACGAGCTCAAGCCGAAAGACGAAAACGGCGACGTGATCGAAGAGCCGGAACCAGAGTCGAGCGACAGCGACCGTTCCATCTTCAGTTACATGACCTTCGGTCTGTTCGACTGATCACTTCGGTGATGCCAAAAAGGGAGATCTTCGGATCTCCCTTTTTATTGCCGCGCGTGATTGGGCTGTGCGCTTGTCGGGTCCTTGGCTAAACTGCCGGATCATTAGCCGAAAAGCCGCCCATCATGCTTCGTTTACTGTTCTGGATTGCCTTGATCGCCGCCGCTGTCTGGTTGTGGCGCAAATTCAAGGCCCCCGCCTCGTCCAACCGATCGCCTCGCGAACAGGATGCCGCGCCGATGGTGCGCTGCGCCCACTGCGGCGTGCATCTGCCCCGCGACCGCGCGCTGAACCTTCAACAACAGTGGTATTGCAGCCAGGCTCATCTTGAGCAAGGCCCCGGCTCCAGTGATCGCTGAGGCCGACAACGCCGACAGCAAACAGGCTCAGCGACTGCTGCGCCTCTATCATCTGTACCGTTTGAGTGTCGGCATCACCCTGGTGTTGCTGATCTCCAGCAACATGGACAACCGCCTGCTGACCTCGGCCAACGACGAGTGGCTGCGCAATGGCAGCTGGTTGTACCTGGTGCTGAACATCCTGCTGGTGGTGTTTCTCGAGAACATTCGCCGCCCCGCCCAGTTGTTCGGCCTGGCACTGGTCGACATCCTGCTGCTATGCGGCGTGTTCTATGCGGCCGGCGGCGTGGCCAGCGCGATCGGCAACCTGCTGATCGTCTCGGTGGCCATCAGCAACACCTTGCTGCGACGACGTATCGGCTTGCTGATCGCCGCCATCGCCACCCTCGGCATCGTCGGGCTCAGCTTTCTGCTGAGTTTCAGCCATCCCCTGAGCGCCAACGATTATCTGCAGGCCGGCACCCTCGGCGCCCTCTGCTTCGCGGCGTCATTGCTGGTGCAAGGTTTGATGCGCCGTCTCGAAGTCAGTGAGAACCTGGCCGAACAGCGCGCCAGCGAAGTCGTGGGGCTGGAAGCCCTCAACGCATTGATCCTGCAACGCATGCGCACCGGCATTCTGGTGCTCGACGAACAACGCCGGGTGCAACTGGCCAACCACAGTGCCAGGGTCCTGCTGGGCCAAACGCATCTTGAAGGTGACTTGATCGACGAGCACTCGAGCGCATTGGTCGAACGCCTGCAACTGTGGCTGAACAACCCGACCCTGCGGCCGCAAAGCCTGAAAATTGCCGGCAACGGCCTGGAGCTGCAGCCGAGTTTCATCGCCCTGGAACAGAACCCGAACCGCCAGACCCTGGTGTTTCTTGAAGACCTCGCCCAGATAGCCCAGCAGGCCCAACAATTGAAACTGGCTGCGCTGGGCCGGCTGACCGCCGGTATCGCCCATGAAATCCGCAATCCGCTGGGGGCCATCAGTCATGCAGCGCAGCTGTTGCAGGAGTCCGAGGAACTCGACAGCGCGGATCGGCGTCTGACGCAGATCATTCAAGACCACTCCCAGCGCATGAACCGAGTCATCGAAAACGTCCTGCAACTGTCCCGCCGCCAGCAAAGCGCACCGCAACGGCTCGACCTCAAGCCGTGGCTGGAGCAGTTCGTCAACGAGAGCCGCGAACGCTCCGGCGAGCGCCAGCACATTCACCTGCACATCGGCCTGGGGGATTTCCGCACGTTGATGGATCCCGGCCAGCTCACGCAGATTCTCGACAATCTGTTACGCAACGGCTGGCGCCACAGCGCCCTTTTGCACGACCCGGCCGAGGTCTGGATGACGCTGTTCATCGACCCCGAGAGCACGCTGGCCGTGCTCGAAGTGCAGGACAACGGCCCCGGCGTGCCGCTGGATCAACAGGCTCACCTGTTCGAACCGTTTTTTACTACCAGTAGCCAGGGTACCGGCCTTGGGCTTTATCTGTCCCGTGAGCTGTGCGAAAGCAATCAAGCGCGCCTAGACTTCAAATCACGCCAAGGCGGCGGCTGCTTTCGCATCACCTTTGCTCACGGACGGAAACAAAGTTGAACACGAGCCCACGGCAAAAAATCCTCATCGTCGACGACGAGCCGGATATCCGCGAACTCCTAGAAATCACCCTGGGACGGATGAAACTCGACACCTTCAGCGCACGCAATCTCGAAGAAGCCCAGGCACTGCTGCACCGCGAGACCTTCGATCTGTGCCTGACCGACATGCGCCTGCCCGACGGCACCGGCCTGGAGTTGGTGCAGCACATTCAGCAACGTTATCCACAACTGCCGGTGGCGATGATCACCGCCTACGGCAGCCTGGAAACGGCAATCAACGCCCTGAAGGCCGGGGCATTCGACTTCCTGACCAAACCGGTGGACCTGACACGCCTGCGCGAGCTGGTCGGCTCGGCATTGCGCATGCCGGCGCCGGGCAATGTCTGCACTTCGATCGACCGGCGGTTGCTCGGCGATTCACCGCCGATGCGCAACCTGCGCAAGCAGATCGACAAACTGGCCCGCAGCCAGGCACCGGTCTACATCAGCGGCGAGTCCGGCAGCGGCAAGGAGCTGGTGGCCCGACTGATTCATGAACAGGGCCCGCGCGCCAGCCAGCCGTTCGTGCCGGTGAACTGCGGGGCGATTCCGTCTGAGTTGATGGAAAGCGAGTTCTTCGGCCACCGCAAAGGCAGTTTCAGCGGCGCGGTGGAGGATAAACCGGGGCTGTTTCAGGCGGCTCATGGCGGCACACTGTTTCTCGATGAAGTGGCGGACCTGCCACTGCCGATGCAGGTCAAGCTGCTGCGGGCGATCCAGGAAAAAGCCGTGCGCAGCGTCGGCGGCCAACAGGAAACCGTGGTCGATGTGCGCATACTCTGCGCGACGCACAAGGATCTCGATGCTGAAGTGGCTGCCGAGCGATTCCGTCAGGATCTGTATTACCGGCTGAACGTGATCGAACTGCGTGTACCGTCCCTGCGCGAACGTCGCGAGGACATCGAGGCACTGGCCGGCCACATGCTCAAGCGCCTGGCCAATGGCACCGGGCAACCGGCGGCACGCCTTCATCCCCATGCCCTCGAGGCGCTGAAAAACTACCGTTTTCCGGGCAATGTGCGGGAGCTGGAAAACGTACTCGAGCGGGCGCACACCCTGTGTGAAAACCGCACGATCGAGGCCGAGGATTTACGCCTGAGTGAAGGTAATGGCGCCGCCGAGGCCGGGATTGCCGATCTGACGCAGATCGACAACCTGGAAGACTATCTGGAAAGCGTCGAACGCAAACTGATTCTGCAGGCGCTGGAAGAAACCCGCTGGAATCGCACGGCGGCGGCGCAGCGGTTGAGTCTTTCGTTTCGGTCGATGCGCTACAGGCTCAAGAAACTGGGGCTGGATTGAACATTCAGGGGAACGCAGCCTTTGTCGGCTGCGTTTTGTTGATATGGCTTCAGATCCGTCCGGCCGGTGCATACGGCGCCGGATCAATGATCGGCGCGCGCCCCAGCATCACATCGGCAAACAACTGACAGGACGCCGGCGCCAGCACCAGCCCGTTGCGGTAATGCCCGCAGTTCAGCCATAGACCGTCAACCCCCGGAACCCGGCCAATGTAGGGAATGCCCTCGGGCGAACCCGGTCGCAGCCCGGCCCAGTGCCCCACCACTTCGGCATCGGCCAGCGCCGGCAGCAACTCGACTGCCGAGGCCTTGAGGCTTTCCAGTGCGTTGTCCGTCGGGGTCTTGTCGAAGCCTTCGTGTTCCAGCGTACTGCCGATCAGAATGTGCCCGTCACGGCGCGGAATCGCATAACGCCCCTTGGCCAGCACCATGCTCGGCAGGAAATCCGCTGCGCACTTGTACAGAATCATCTGACCCTTGACCGGTTCCACCGGCAGCGACAGGTCCAGGTTCTTGAGCAGTTCGCCGCTCCACGCCCCTGCGGTGAGAACGACCTGATCACCGGTGATCAAACCCGTGGAGGTCTGCACGCCCACCACCCGCTCGCCCTCACGGACAAACCCGCTGACTTCACACTGCTCGTGAATCGTCACATTCGGCAGTGCCTGCAACGCCGCTTTCAAAGACTTCACCAGCCGCGGATTGCGCACGTTGGCCACATCGGCCATGTAGATCGCCCGGGAAAAACCGCCTCCGAGCACCGGCACCGCATCATGCGCCGCCGAGATATCCACAGCCCGCAGCGGACGGTTTTCCCGCGCGGCCCAGGCCAGCGCTTCGGCTTCGTCATCCAGGTCCAGCCAATACAGGCCGGTGGTCTGCACTTCGGGGTCGACCCCGGTATCGGCAAAAAGGCGCTCGCCCAGCTGTGGATAAAAATCCTGCGACCAGTGCGCCAGCGCGGTGACGGCCGGGCTGTAGCGCCACGGGTACAGCGGAGACACGATACCGCCGCCGGCCCAGGACGATTCCTGGCCGACGTTCGAACGATCCAGCAGCACCACGCTGCCGACCTCGGAGGCGAGGTTGTACGCAGTGAGCAGGCCAATCACCCCGCCACCGACAATCACCACTTGCTGTTGCCTGGTCATGTTTGATCCAACCGTAAAAAGACAGTGGGCGCAAAAGGCGCCCGAAATAAAGCGGCTCAGCGGCCCCAGCAATCCTTGGTAGTCAGCCCGGTGGTCGCGTTGTTCATGCTTCTGACACCGGTGTTGGTGAGAGTGAAATCCCCGCACTTGTCAGTGGCCATAGCCGTGCCGGTCTTGCGGGTCGCGGTCAGCTGGAAGGTCTGATCGGTGATCGTCGGCGTGATGGTGTAGAAATCGTTGCCGGTGCTCAACCCAGTGACACCGGTGTAGACGTTGTTCTTCGAATAGAAGCGTTCGAGGATCTGTGCCTGTTCCGACAAATTGCTGACTACGTCGGCACGGCGGCCCTTCTTTACGTATTCGGTGAGGCTCGGATAGCCGATGGTGATGACGATACCGATGATCGCAATCACGATCATGATTTCGATCAGGGTGAAACCTCGGTTGGATCTGCGCATGCCTCGAACTCTCGCTTACTGAATTTGCCGCCACATGATACGACGGCTGCCGCCGCCGGATTTTTCCACCAGGGTGGTGATACCGCCACTGGAATCGTTCACGACCTTGCGTGATGCACCGTTGACGATGGCGTTCAGGGTCGGGATACCGCCGGTGAACACCACGCCGCTGGAAATCGTGTCGTTGCTGTCGACCACGCCATCAGCGTTGGTGTCGAGCACCGCGTAGTTGAGCATCTTACCGCTGAACGCATCGAGTTCGATCAGTTTGCCGGTACCGAAACTGGAACACGGGTCTGTGGTATCGACGCTGGCCGTGGTAAACACGATGCGTCCCAGCACCAGACTGGCCTGGTTGATCACCCGTTCGCCGGTCAATGCGTTGTTGTACACCAGCGGCAGGTACCAGCCCTTCTCCGCCGGATACGTCGTGTCGTTCTGGCTGGTGGTGACGAACTGCCCGGTACTGCCGGAGAACACCCCGGTAATCGCCTGCGCCTGCAAACTGCTGACCGTGATCTGGCCCGACCCGCCATCGGCGTCCCACACCGAATAGAACGCCTGCAAATCCTTGTTGGTCTTGTCGGCGGTTTCGTTGAATTTGCCGGTGCCGACGAAAATCTGTTTGCCACCCAGAGCGTTGTCCGCCAGCAACGGTTGCGCGGTGATCGGCTGAGTCGCCCCGCCAGCCGTGGTAAATAACGGCTTGCCGGAAAACGCTACGCCCCAGCTGTCGGACGACGTGGCGCTCAGGTCGAACTTCCACAACCGTCCCTTCAAGTCACCGCCATACGCAGCCTGCACCACGTTCTGCGAATTGACCCGCAGCTTCACCGAGGACAAACCGTTGGTGGTTTCCGTACTGTCGATGACGATTTTCTTGATCAGCGAGCCGTCACGGACATCCAGCACATACAGCGCCGCCACGCCGGAGTTGCTGCCGTAACCGTTGGCAATGAATGCCGCCCAGCGACCATCGGCCAAGCGTGCCACTTCCGGGCGGGCATAGGCGTAACCCAGATCATTAAATGCGTTGGAAGTACTGGCGGTGGCCGGAGCGCTGACCTCCCACAAGGCACGGATGATGTTGCCCGCCGAGGCATCGAACAACTGGAGCCCGTAGAAAGTCTTGCCGCCGGCGCCCGTGCCGCCGATGGCCAGGGTTTTCCACGCCGTACCGAATTGCGCGTCGAATACACCGAGCTGACCATCCACCAGAAACTTGTGGCTGACGCCGTTGATGTAATTCGGATCGGCAATCAGGCGCAGCGAGGGCAATACGCTGGACGGCATGTAGGCATAGCGTCGGGTACCGTTGGCCGAGTTGATGACACTGACAAAACCGTCGTTGGCGTTCACCACGAGGCTGGCATTCATGTTCGAGGCTTTGGTGGTCAGGTAGGTACTGTAAGTGGTGTCACCGGCCAGATCGGAAGCGGTTTTTTCCGTGGGCGAAGCCAGCACCAGTGGTGAGTTGATGATGTCCCCGAGCAACACGCTGCGCACTTTGAGTCCGGTCTTGTTGGTGCCCTTGCTCCATTCGACCAGGTCGATGCCGCTGATACCGGTGGGCAACCCCTGGCTGAGAACAGTCTGCTGGGCCGGGGAGAGGTTGCCGTAGGCCAGCGTCACCGCCGCGTTGTTCAGGGTGTTCCACGACTGGTAGGTCGGCGCGGTGGCGCCGGGCACGATGGCCGTGTCGGTGGACCACAATACCGCCGAGGTGTTGACCGCCCCGGCCGAGGTAAAACCAAAGGACTTGATCGTGCCGCGCCAGTCCTTGGGGTCATAACTGGTCTGGAAGTAACTGGTGCCGCTCGCGAGCGTGGTGCCACTGGCCACACCGCTGCCGCCGGAGCCGGCCTTGGAGGTGATATCGCTCAGTGCCGACGACAGCGCGGCGTTCAGGCCGGCGCTGTCGGTCGCCTGGTAGTAGCGGCCCTGTCCGTAATCCGCTGCGTCCGAGAGCATGTCATTGGAGGCGGTGAAACCCACGGTGTAGGTGTTCATGTTCTGCCTGGGAAAGTCCACCGCATTCCAGCTCTTGCCAGCCGCGTCGGTGCCGGAGGAACGCATGTCGATGTCGAAGGCGAACTTGGCGATATCGTCCAGGTACAGCGTATCGCCCTCCCCGTCCCCGTTCAGGTTGTTCCCGTCATTGTTGATGCCATCCCAGTTCGGCAAGCGGCTGCCGCCCAGCGGGTCGTTGCTCGGAAAGGTGCGGTCGTAGGTCGGCAAACCGTCAGTGATCACCACGCCGTAGTTTTTCTGGCAGCGATACTGGATCGGGCTGGTGTAGGTGCTCGGCGTGCTGTTGTAGTAAGGCGCCATCCCGCGCATGTAGCGGGTGATTTCATAATAGGTCTCGGCCAGGGGAGTGTTGGCCACCGCGCTCAGGCCGTTGATCGAGGAAATCAGTGCGTTGTAGTTGGTGTCGGCCTGGGCCTGGGTCACGCTGCCGCTGACCGGTGACAGGTCGCTGATGGAGCGTGCAATGAAACCGCCGTTGCCGGGGTTGTTGCTGGTAGCCGGATTGAAGGTGGCCAGGCCCATGCGCAGGTTGCGGTTGCTGGTGACCAGTGCGGTGGAGACGTTGCGCGCCACGTTGATCCGGTAATCATTGGGAATGGCCCCGGTGGTGAAGTCGCGTGTGCCGTTGTTGATCGCCAGCCCGACCACGTAGGAAATGTAATCCGCCGAATAGCGAGTGTTGCCGCTGCCCACCGGATCCGGCAGCTTCAGGCAGAGCGGCGTCAGGCTGTTGTTGTAGAACGCATAAGCGCCGCCGGAGCAGCCGGAGGTTGGCAGGCTCGAGAGAAAGATCGTATCGCCGGTAATGGCGCTCGAGCTCAGGCACAGGCCAATGACTGCGTTGCACTGGCGGGCCGCCGTGCGATCCACGGTCGGATCAAATCCTGTCGCATAGATGATGCTGTTCATGCTGCCCGAGTCGTCGATCATCAACATCACGTTCGGCGGCACGGCGGCCGCGCTCAACAGCGGCGAATCGGACGGTGTGAAGGCATACGCCGGCGCGGCCAGATAGAGCCCGGCCAGCATGCCGAGTAGCAGCGACAACCACTTGAAGCGTCGCTCAATACTTCGCATAGACACTCTCCACCACACTGCGCGAAGTACCCGCGATGCCAACGGCCGTGACCCGGTACAAGGTCGCCGAGGTGTTGCTCGGCACGTTCACCGCAGTCAGGGTCGTGCCGATGTTCTGCACCCCGTAGAACCCACTGCCGGCGGCGATCCAGGTCACGCCCGACGTGGAGTTGAACCCCGCCGCGCTGACCACCGAGGATTCCGCCGGCGGCGCACATTGAGTAGTGCTGGCACACACCGCCAGCGTGTAACCATCCAGCTGCACCGCACTTTCGCCGATGCGCAGTGCCGCCTCGGCAGTCTGGAACGATTGATTGCGCAGGCTCACGCTGCCAGCCATTTTTTCCTGCAGGTTGGCGCTCTGCATCGATGACAGGCCGATCACCGTCAGGAGCAGCAGAAACACCAGGCTGACCAGCAACACCATGCCGCCCTGGGACCGTCGCCGATGGAGAGAAACACTCATCGCTCGCCCCTCACTGCAAGCGGTTGCGCAAGGCGGCAACCACGTTGAAGGTTTGATTGCGGACCCGATTATTCGGGTCAGTGAGGGTCAGGCTCAGGCGCACGCTGCGGATCCGCGCCGGATCACCCGGGTTGGCGCTGTAGGTGGAAGCCGCGACGTCGGTCGCGGAACTCGCCAGACCGAACATCACAGTGAACGCACTGACGTTATTCACCAGCACTTGCTGGGCCGGATTACCGCTGCCGGTGCCCATCAGAATCTGGTTGTTGCTGAAGCTGTAGATCAACCGACGGATCGGAAACGCGATCTGTCCCGTCGCCGCAGCCCGTGCGCCGGTATAAGCGGTGGCGCTGTTGCGGCAATCGGAGACCACGGTCCAGGTCGGCGTCCCGCCCGCGCTGCCGACATCGGCGGTGACCAGGGTCAGCTTGAGGTTGGCGTTGTCCCAGCTGATCGGCGTGATCTGGGCCGCATTGAAATCTCCCGCCGAGCTGGAATCGGTAATCGTGCCCAGGCAACCGAACATGCCCACCATGCGCAGTTCCTGAATCATCTTGCTCAACACGAACCGCGCGTCTTCCTGCATGGCGGCCGCACTGTTCTGGCTGACGTAGGTGTTCTTCGCCGCCAGGAAGATTTGCACCACACCCAGCACCACGATCAATCCCAGCGCCAGGGCGACCAGCATTTCGATCAGGCCAAAGCCGAGGTTATGGCGCTTCATGGCGTGGCCACCGGATCGACCGCGGCGCGGCTGGTCAGGACGAAACTGCGGGGCGCACTGGTCGTATTGGCGGCGCGCGCGTCACTCCAGGTGATGGTGATGGTGTACACGCGCTGATTGAGGGTGATGCTGCCGGTGGCGGTCGGGCCGCCGAAATTGACGATGTTGGTGGTGAAGTCGTAGAGATCCTGATCCCGGGCGACACTCAGGTTGCCCGTGGTCGGCGGTGTGACGGTGTAGTCGGCGCCCGAGTTGGCGCGGATTCGGTCCATCATGTCGTAGGCGATGAAACTCGCCTGGCTGGTCATGCGCGAGCTGTCGGTGTACTTCAGCGCATTGAGCTGAACCGCCGCCGCGCCCAGCAATCCGACCGTCAGAATCAACAACGCGACCAGCACTTCGATCAGCGTCATGCCCTCCTGTGCGTGCTTGCTCCCTGCCCTCATCCGCAACTTCCACCCAATTGAATTCGTCCGTTCAGACACACGTTCAGCGTCCTGCTTTGCGTTCCCAGCACATAACTGATGACCACCGCCGTGGACGGTGCCGCCAGTCCGCCCAGATTGTTGAAATCCAGCGCGGTCACTCCAGAGGGTAGCGTCAGAGCCGCGCCGCTGCTCATCGCTGGAACAACCCGCAATACATTGGCCGGAGTGCCAGTACTGTCGTAGACCGACAACTCGCCGGTCCAGACACTGCCGCCGGCGCTCGGCCGCAAGCGGGTGGTGACGCCCCGGTTGATCGCCTCGAGCCTTGCGTAGTTGAGGGCCCGTTGCAGGTCGCCGACCTCGGTGTCGGCCTTGCTGCCCTGCACCGAACGGGTGAATCCCGGCACCGCCATCGTGATCAGGATCACAAACACCGCGACCGCCACCAACAGCTCGATCAGCGTGAAACCTTTTGTACGATGATCCATCGATGCCCTCCGTTGCCGTCGGCTATACCTGTACAAACCTAGAACATTCGACCGGCATGCGCCGGTTGATTTACCGCGAACGGCGCACGGATTGCGCCGCTGTGCACAATCCAGGGAGGACGCGCACATGCCGCAACAGGGTTTCAGTCTGGTCGAACTGCTTATGGGACTGGCGATCGGCGCAATTGTTCTGTCGCTGGTCAGTCCGGCGCTGGCGGACCTCACCGAATCAAACCGGCGGCAGCTGGCCGCGCAGTCTTTGCTCGACGGGATCCGCAATGCCCGGACCATGGCCATCACGCGCAACCAAAGCGTGGTGATTCATGGCATCAACGGTGATTGGGGCCAAGGCTGGCGGATCATTCTGGATATCAGCGGAAAGGGTCCGGGAGATGCCGGTAATCCCTTGCTGATCGAGCAGGCGAGTGACGCAAAGATACCGATTGTCGGCAACTGGCTGGTGAGCCGCTACATACGCTTCAGCAGCCTGGGCCAGCCACTGGTGCCGGACCGGAAATTTCAGGCGGGGACGTTACATCTATGCTCGGCTCGCGAGCCGGTAAGCCAGCTCCAGGTGGTGCTGGCGGCAACCGGTCGCGTACGCCTGGTCAGTCAAAAGGCTGAACAGGCGCTGTGTCGAAAGGATAAAGCGATCAGATCGAGCGAACGCGCAGCTCTTTAGGCATCGAGAACGTGATGTTCTCCTCACGCCCGGCCAGTTCGTCGGCGCCGGTGGCGCCCCAGGCCTGCAACTGCTGGATCACGCCACGCACCAGAACTTCCGGGGCGGAGGCGCCGGCGGTGATGCCGATACGCTCGACACCGTCGAACCAGCTCTTTTGCAGGTCTTCGGCGCCGTCGATCAGGTAGGCCGGCGTGGCCATGCGTTCGGCCAGTTCACGCAGGCGGTTGGAGTTGGAGCTGTTAGGGCTGCCCACCACCAACACCACGTCGCATTCGTCGGCCAGTTGCTTGACCGCGTCCTGACGGTTTTGTGTGGCGTAGCAGATATCGTCCTTGCGCGGCCCGCCAATGGCCGGGAAACGCGTACGCAGCGCATCGATGACACGGCTGGTGTCATCCATGGACAGTGTGGTCTGGGTGACGAAGGCCAGTTTGTCCGGGTTATGTACCTGCAACTCGGCGACATCCTTCTCGTCTTCGACGAGGTAGATCGCACCGCCATTGCTGGCGTCGTACTGGCCCATGGTGCCTTCGACTTCCGGGTGACCGGCGTGACCGATCAGGATGCATTCACGGCCGTCGCGGCTGTATTTCGCGACTTCGATGTGTACCTTGGTCACCAATGGACAGGTAGCGTCGAACACTTTCAGGCCACGGCCGGCGGCTTCGGTGCGCACGGCTTGCGAGACGCCGTGGGCACTGAAGATCACGATAACGTCGTCCGGTACCTGATCGAGTTCCTCGACGAAAATCGCGCCACGACTGCGCAGGTCTTCGACCACAAACTTGTTGTGCACCACTTCGTGACGCACATAGATCGGCGGCCCGAAGACCTCCAGGGCGCGGTTGACGATTTCGATCGCCCGGTCCACGCCGGCGCAGAAGCCACGGGGGTTGGCGAGTTTGATTTGCATGCGGTGCCTCGTGTCTTGCGCGCGAAAGATTGGATCATTACAGGAGCCGGTCAGCCGGCTCCTGCAGAACAGCAATTACAGCGCTTTGACGGAGAAGATTTCCACGTCAAAGGTCAGCGTCTTGCCAGCCAGCGGGTGATTGAAGTCGACGGTCACTTGCGCGTCGTCGAACTCTTTCACCACACCCGGCAGCTCAGTATTGGCCGCATCGTTGAAGATCACCAGCAGACCCGGCGACAGTTCCATGTCCGCAAACTGCGAACGCGGAATGATCTGCACGTTTTGCGGGTTCGGCTGGCCGAAGGCGTTTTCCGGCTCGACGGTCAGTGTACGCTTGTCGCCAGCCTTGAAACCGAACAGTGCCGCCTCGAAGCCCGGCAGCAGGTTGCCGTCGCCGACCTTGAAGGTCGCAGGGGCTTTGTCGAAAGTACTGTCGACCGTGTCGCCGTTCTCCAGGCGCAATGCAAAGTGCAAGGTGACTTCCGTGTTCTGGCCGATGCGTTGCTCAGCCAATACCTGTTCAGTCATGAACGGCTTCTCCGGTTTTTTTACTTTTGAACATGTCCAGTGCCAGCATCACCGCGCCAACGGTGATGGCGCTGTCGGCGAAATTGAACGCCGGGAAGTACCAGCGGTTCTGCCAGTGCACCAGAATGAAATCGATCACATGGCCGAGGGCAATGCGGTCATAAAGGTTGCCCAGTGCGCCGCCCAGCACCAGCGCCAGCGCAATGGCCAGCCAGGTTTCGTTGCGACCCAGGCGTTTGAGCCAGACCACCAGCACCGCACTGACCGCAATCGCGATCAGGGCAAACAGCCAGCGCTGCCAGCCGGAGCTGTCCGCGAGGAAGCTGAAGGCAGCGCCGGTGTTGTAGGCCAGCGTCCAGCTGAACAGATCGGGAATGACCACGATCTGCTGGAACATCTCGAGCTTGCCTTCGAAGTAGAACTTGCTGGCCTGGTCGATGACCAGAACCAGCAAGCTCAACCAGAGCCAGCTCAGCCGTCCGAAACGGCCAACGGCATTAGGCATAGTGACGAACCTCACCGGCGCCATCGATGTTGTCCACGCAACGGCCGCAGATCTCCGGATGCTCCGGGTTCACGCCGACGTCTTCGCGGCAGTGCCAGCAACGGGCGCATTTCGGGAAGGCGGATTTGACGATCTTCAGCTTCAGCCCGCTGACTTCGGTGGCCACAGCGTCGGCTGGAGCCTGCACGAACGGCGCAACAGTGGCAGTCGAGGTGATCAGGACAAAGCGCAACTCGTTGCTCAGTTTGGCCAGGTCGGCAGTCAGCGCGTCTTCGGCGAACAGCGTCACTTCGGCTTGCAGGTTGCCACCGACGGCCTTGGCCGCGCGCTGGATTTCCATCTCTTTGTTGACCGCCACCTTCACTTCCATGATGCGATCCCAGTACTCGCGACCCAGCTCGAAGCCTTCCGGCAACTCGGTCAGGCCTTCGTACCAGGTGTTGAGCATCACCGATTCGTTGCGCTCGCCCGGCAGGTATTGCCACAGTTCGTCGGCGGTGAAGGCCAGGATCGGCGCGATCCAGCGCACCAGCGCTTCGGAGATGTGGAACAGCGCGGTCTGGCACGAACGACGGGCCTTGCTGTCGGCGCCGGTGGTGTACTGGCGATCCTTGATGATGTCCAGATAGAAACCACCCAGCTCCTGCACGCAGAAGTTGTGGATCTTCGAGTAGACGTTCCAGAAACGGTATTCGCCGTAGTTTTCCTGCAATTCGCGTTGCAGCAGCAGGGCACGGTCCACGGCCCAACGATCCAGCGCCAGCATGTCTTCGGCCGGCAGGATGTCGGTGGCCGGGTTGAAACCGGTCAGGTTCGACAGCAGGAAACGTGCGGTATTGCGGATACGACGGTAGGCATCGGCGCTGCGGGCCAGGATCTGGTCCGACACGGCGATTTCGCCCGAATAATCGGTCGAGGCCACCCACAGGCGCATGATGTCGGCACCCAGGGTGTCGTTGATCTTTTTCGGCTCAATCACGTTTTTCAGCGACTTGGACATCTTGCGGCCCGTCTCGTCGACGGTGAAGCCGTGAGTCAGCAGCTCGCGGTACGGCGCGTGATTGTCGATGGCGCAGCCGGTCAGCAAGGAAGAGTGGAACCAGCCACGGTGCTGGTCCGAACCTTCCAGGTAAAGGTCGGCACGCGGGCCGGTCTCGTGGCCCATCGGGTGCGAACCGCGCAGGACGTGCCAGTGGGTGGTGCCCGAGTCGAACCAGACGTCGAGGGTGTCGCTGATCTTGTCGTACTGCGGCGCTTCATCGCCCAGCAGTTCGGCAGCGTCGAGTTTGAACCAGGCTTCGATGCCTTCGACTTCAACGCGCTTGGCGACTTCTTCCATCAGCTCGACGGTCCGTGGGTGCAGTTCACCGCTTTCCTTGTTCAGGAAGAACGGGATCGGCACGCCCCAGTTGCGCTGACGGGAGATGCACCAGTCCGGACGGTTGGCGATCATCGAATGCAGGCGCGCCTGGCCCCAGGCCGGGACGAACTTGGTGTCTTCGATGGCTTTGAGCGAGCGTACGCGCAGGGTGTCGCCGGATACCGGCTCCTTGTCCATGCCGATGAACCATTGCGCGGTAGCGCGATAGATCAGCGGGGTCTTGTGGCGCCAGCAGTGCATGTAGCTGTGTTCGATGACGGTGGTGTGCAGCAGCGCACCGACTTCGGTCAGCTTGTCGACGATGGCCGGGTTGGCCTTCCAGATGAACTGGCCGCCGAAGAACTCCAGCGACGGCACGTAGACGCCGTTGCTCTGTACCGGGTTGAGGATGTCGTCGTTGACCATGCCGTATTTTTTGCAGGTCACGAAGTCGTCCACGCCGTAGGCCGGGGCGGAGTGAACCACGCCGGTGCCGGCGCCCAGTTCCACGTAGTCGGCCAGGTACACTGGCGACAGACGGTCGTAGAACGGGTGACGGAAATTGATCAGTTCCAGCGCCGAACCCGGAGCGGTCGCCAATACAGTGCCTTCGACGCCGTAACGGGTCAGGCAGGATTCGACCAGCTCTTCAGCCAGCACCAGCAGCTTGTCGCCGATGTCGACCAGGGCGTAGGTGAATTCCGGGTGAACGTTCAGCGCCTGGTTGGCCGGGATGGTCCACGGGGTGGTGGTCCAGATCACGATGGCAGCAGGTTTGGCCAGCGATGGCAGACCGAACGCGGCGGCCAGTTTGGCCTCGTCAGCGATCGGGAACGCGACGTCGATGGTCGAGGACTTCTTGTTCTCGTACTCGACTTCCGCTTCGGCCAGGGCCGAACCGCAATCGAAGCACCAGTTCACAGGCTTCAGGCCCTTGAACACGAAACCGCCCTTGACGATTTCGGCGAGGGCGCGGATTTCACCGGCCTCGTTCTTGAAGTTCATTGTCTTGTACGGATTGGCGAAGTCGCCCAGCACGCCGAGGCGGATGAACTCGGTCTTCTGCCCTTCGATCTGCTCGGTGGCGTAGGCACGGCACAGTTCGCGGGTCTTGTCCGCGCCAAGGTTCTTGCCGTGGGTCACTTCAACCTTGTGCTCGATCGGCAGGCCGTGGCAATCCCAGCCCGGGACATACGGCGCGTCGAAGCCCGACAGGGTCTTCGAGCGGATGATCATGTCCTTGAGAATCTTGTTCAGTGCGTGACCGATGTGGATCGTACCGTTGGCGTACGGAGGGCCGTCGTGCAGGACGAACTTCGGACGATCCTTGCCAATCTCGCGCAACTTTCCGTACAGGCCAATACTGTCCCAGCGCTGCAGGATCTGCGGTTCGCGCTGTGGCAGGCCGGCCTTCATTGGGAAGGCGGTGTCCGGAAGGTTTAGCGTGGCTTTATAGTCGGTCATTTAAGGCTCTTCATTAGCGATGGGCGCTAGGTGCGGCTAGTGCACGGGCGGCGGCGACATCCGCGCTGATCGCCGTTTTCAATGCCTCCAGGGAGGCGAAACGCTGCTCTTCACGCAGCTTCTGGTGGAAAACCACCGTCAAACGCCGGTCATACAGATCGCCGGCAAAATCTAAAAGATGGACTTCAAGGTGGGCCTTGCCATCACCTTGCACCGTGGGCCGCACGCCGATATTGGCGACGCCGGGCCAGGTCTTGCCGTCGATGTCGACGTCGACCAGGTAAACCCCGGTGAACGGCACGCGACGGCGTTTGAGTTGAATATTCGCCGTGGGCGTACCCAACTGGCGGGCCAACTTCTGGCCATGCAGCACGCGCCCGGCAATCCGGTACGGGCGACCCAGCAGGCGCTCGGCCAAGGCAAAATCGGCGGCGGCCAGCGCGTTGCGCACCTGAGTGCTGCTGACGCGGATGCCGTCCAGCTCGACGGTTTGCGCCGCTTCCACGGTAAAACCGTGGACCTGCCCGGCCTGCAACAGGAAATCGAAATCGCCGAGACGGTCGCAACCGAAGCGGAAATCGTCACCGACCTCCAGATGCTGCACGCCGAGGCCATCAACCAGGATGGTATCAACGAACTCGCTGGCGCTGAGCTTGCTCAGGCGCTGGTTGAACGCCAGGCACAGAACCCGGTCGACGCCTTCGGCGGCCAGCAGTTGCAGCTTGTCGCGCAACCGGGCCAGGCGCGCCGGCGCGGTCTCCGGGGCAAAGAATTCCCGTGGCTGCGGCTCAAAAATCACCACGCAGCTGGGTACGCCCAACTCGAGCGCACGCTCACGCAGTCGGGCCAGGATGGCCTGGTGACCGCGGTGAACACCGTCAAAGTTGCCAATAGTGGCGACGCAGCCCCGATGCTGGGGGCGCAGATTGTGGAGGCCTCGAACCAGCTGCATAACGCGCTTCTTGCTCATAAAGTGGCCGATTATAACCACACCCGACGGCCGACGACAGGCAACACCGTAACCCAAAGTGAACGAGCCGACAAAACTGCCGGCTCGCGCCCGCTTTTCAAGGGTGAAACCTCAGCTCAAGGCCTTGCGATTGAAGTCGCGCAGGCGGAAACCGAGCAGCAGCAACATGCCGAAGTAAGCCACCACACCGGCAACCACCAGGGCGCCCAGGCGCAGGAAGCGCTCCAACATGTGACCCTGATCCCACGCGGGCATGAAATGCATGCCGATCAACAGCACCGCCGACATCACCGCCACCGCGACCAACAGCTTGAAACCGAACTTCAACCAGCCCGGCTGTGGTTGATACATCTGTTGTTTGCGCAGTTGATAGAACAGCAACCCGGCATTAAGGCAGGCACCGGCACTGATCGCCAACGCCAGACCGGCATGGGCCAGCGGACCGATCAGCACCAGGTTGAACAGCTGAGTAACTACCAGAGTGAAGATTGCGATTTTTACCGGCGTACGGATGTTTTGTTGCGCATAAAAGCCGGGCGCCAGCACTTTGATCACGATGATCCCAAGCAGACCGACAGAATAGGCAATCAATGCCCGCTGCGTCATCTCCGCGTCAAATCCGCTGAACTGGCCGTACTGGAACAGCGAAACCGTCAACGGCTCGGCCAGAATCCCCAACGCCAGCGCACACGGCAGTACCAGCACGAAGCACAGCCGCAGGCCCCAGTCGAGTATCCGCGAATATTCGTGGCGATCCTTGCTGGCGTAGGTCTTGGCCAGTGTCGGCAGCAGGATCGTGCCCAGCGCCACACCGAGTACACCGGACGGCAACTCCATCAAACGGTCGGCGTAATACATCCACGACACCGAGCCCGCCACCAGGAACGAGGCGAAAATAGTGTTGATGATCAGGGAAATCTGGCTGACCGAAACGCCGATGATCGCCGGTAACATCTGCTTCATCACCCGCCAGACGCCGGTGTCGCGCAGATTCAGGCGTGGCAGCACCAGCATGCCGATTTTTTTCAGGTGAGGCAGTTGATAGAGCAATTGCGCCAGTCCACCTACCAACACTGCCCAACCGAGGGCCATGACCGGCGGATCGAAATACGGCGTCAGGAACAGCGAAAACACGATCATGCTGACGTTGAGCAGGGTCGGCACGAACGCTGGCACCGAGAAGCGGTTCCAGGTATTGAGGATCGCACCCGCCAGCGAAGACAGGGAGATCAGCAATATATAAGGGAAGGTCACTCGCAGCAGGTCGGAGGTCAGCTGGAATTTTTCCGGCGTATCGGTGAAACCCGGCGCCGTGGCCCAGATCACCCAGGGCGCGGCGATCATGCCCAGCGCGGTGACCAGCGCCAGTACCAGCGTCAGCAGGCCGGAAACGTAGGCAATAAAGGTGCGGGTCGCCTCTTCGCCCTTCTGGCTTTTATATTCGGCCAGAATCGGCACAAAAGCCTGGGAAAATGCCCCCTCGGCGAAGATCCTGCGCAGCAGATTGGGCAGTTTGAAGGCGATAAAGAAGGCGTCGGTCGCCATTCCGGCGCCGAAGATGCGGGCAATGAGCGTGTCGCGAACAAACCCGAGAATCCGGGAAAGCATCGTGATAGAGCTGACGGCGGCCAACGATTTGAGCAGATTCATTGAAGGAATGTGTGCCTGTCGATAAACAGCAGGCGAATAACGCGCCCACTTGTGCGATACTCCGCGCCGCAACAGCACAGAGCCAAAGCTCGCGAGTTTACAGGTCAAGCGCCGGAAATAAATATCCCGCCTCTTTATACCTACCACTTAGCGGAACGTCTCAAGCGCCCTTGACAAGACATCTCTTCATCGGCATGATTCGCGGCCTATTTTGTTTGCTATTTCCTAAAAAGTCTTTCGAGGAGCTCGACGGTGGCCAACTCACCTTCCGCCAAAAAACGTGCAAAACAGGCTGAGAAGCGTCGCAGCCACAACGCCAGCCTGCGTTCCATGGTTCGTACCTACATCAAGAATGTAGTTAAAGCCATCGACGCAAAAGACGCTGAAAAAGCTCAAGCTGCATACGTTCTGGCTGTGCCAGTTATCGACCGTATGGCCGATAAAGGCATCATCCACAAGAACAAGGCTGCTCGCCATAAGAGCCGCCTGAATGGCCACGTCAAGGCACTGAAAGCAGCTGCCTAAGCGACGTAGTCATTAAAAAACCGACCTCAGGGTCGGTTTTTTATTGCCTGTGATTTTGCTGAAATCAAGGCCAAAAAAAAGAGGAGCCAACCGGCTCCTCTTTTTTTACGCGCGATTAATGAGCCGATGCCCACGGCAGAATCGGGATCGCCGTCACCGCATTCTGCGGGCTGCCCTCGATCAGGCGATCGCTGTAGACCAGATACACCAGCGTATTGCGCTTCTTGTCGAGGAAGCGCACCACCTGCATGGTCTTGAACACCAACGAAGTGCGCTCTTTGAACACCTCTTCGCCATCCTTCAATTCACCCTTGAAGTTGATCGGCCCGACCTGACGACAAGCAATGGACGCCTCGGCACGATCCTCGGCCAGCCCCAACCCACCCTTCACACCGCCCGTTTTGGCGCGCGACAGGTAGCAAGTCACACCCTCGACCTTTGGATCATCGAATGCCTCGACCACGATCCGGTCGTTCGGCCCGACAAACTTGAACACCGTCGACACCTGACCGATTTCCTCGGCCGAGGCCAGCAATGGCAGCGCCATCAGCAAGCCCAACAATCCTTTTGCCATGCGCATCGCGTTTTCCTTACACCAGAATCAGGTTGTCACGATGAACCAGTTCCGGCTCAGCCATGTAACCCAGCAAACCGACAATCGCATCTGACGACTGACCGATGATTTTTTGTGCTTCCAGAGCACTGTAGTTCGCCAGGCCGCGGGCGATCTCACGACCGTCCGGCGCCACGCAAACCACCATTTCGCCGCGACGGAAACTGCCCTGAACCAGTTTGACGCCGACCGGCAGCAGACTTTTGTTGCCCTGGGACAACGCAGAAACCGCGCCATCATCCAGCACCAGCGTGCCACGGGTTTGCAGATGCCCGGCCAGCCACTGCTTGCGCGCCGCGAGCATGCCGCGCTCAGGCGACAGCAGCGTACCGATGCGCTCGCCCGCCTTCAGACGATCAAGCACGCGCTCCAGACGCCCACCAACAATGATGGTATGCGCCCCGGAACGTGCCGCCAGCCGCGCCGCGCGCAGCTTGGTCTGCATGCCGCCACGACCCAATGCACCGCCAGTACCGCCCGCCACCGCATCCAGTGTCGGATCATCGGCGCGCGCTTCGTAAATCAGTTGGGCGTCAGGGTTACTGCGCGGATCGGCGTCGAACATGCCGTCGCGATCCGTCAGGATCACCAGCAGATCAGCCTCGACCAGGTTGGCCACCAGCGCCGCGAGCGTGTCGTTGTCGCCGAAGCGGATTTCGTCAGTGACCACGGTGTCGTTCTCGTTGATCACTGGGATGACTTTCAGCTCGACCAGCGCACGCAAGGTGCTGCGGGCGTTCAGGTAACGCTTGCGATCGGACAGGTCGTCGTGAGTCAGAAGAATCTGCGCGGTGTGCCGGCCATGCTCGGCAAAGCTCGATTCCCAGGCTTGCACCAGACCCATCTGACCGATTGCAGCGGCAGCCTGGAGCTCATGCATCGCACTGGGTCGCGCAGTCCAGCCCAGGCGACTCATGCCTGCCGCCACCGCCCCGGAGGACACCAGCACCAGCTCGACGCCAGCCTCATGCAGAGCCACCATCTGCTCGACCCAGACACCCATTGCCGTGCGATCCAGCCCTTTGCCATCCGCTGTCAGCAAAGCGCTGCCGATCTTCACGACCCAACGCTGCGCACCTGTCACCTTGCTCCGCATCATCTTCAACCTTAGCTTGAGGGCAGCGCGACCTGGCTCTGCCCGTGACGTTATTCGTGATTCTTCGTGACCAACAATCGATTTCCAGATACTAAAACGCCGCTCGATTGAGCGGCGCTTAAGTTTACTGCAACGAATCAGTCACGCACGTAAATGATTTCCGGACCGTCTTCGTCATCCACATCTTCTTCGTCCCAATCATCGTCGCCGATGTCGTGAACCGACTTCACGCCACTGCGACGCAGGGCACGCTTGTCATCCAGCGCCTGCAACTGCGCACGGGCTTCGTCTTCGATGCGCTGATCGAGATCGGCCAGCTCTTCCTTGTAGGCCGGATCATTGGCCAGGCGATCGGCACGATCCTCCAGGTAGCGCATGATGTCGCGCGTCAGGCGCTCGGTGCCTTCTTTGGCAATGGCCGAAATCACGTAGACCGGACCGGTCCACTCCAGACGATCAACGATTTCCTTGACCCGCGCTTCGTGCTCTTCTTCGAGGATCTGGTCGCACTTGTTCAGCACCAGCCAGCGATCACGCTCGGCCAGCGACGGACTGAACTTGATCAGCTCGTTGACGATCACTTCAGCGGCGTCCGGCGCACTGCTTTCATCCAGCGGCGCCATGTCCACGAGGTGTAGCAACAGACGAGTACGCGCCAGGTGCTTGAGGAAACGGATCCCCAGGCCGGCACCGTCGGAAGCACCTTCGATCAGACCCGGAATGTCGGCAATGACGAAACTCTTCCAGCGGTCAACACTGACCACACCGAGGTTCGGCACCAGAGTGGTGAACGGGTAGTCGGCGACTTTCGGCTTGGCAGCCGACACCGAACGGATAAAGGTACTTTTACCGGCGTTCGGCAGGCCCAGCAGACCGACATCGGCCAGAACCTTCATTTCCAGCTTCAGGTCGCGCTGCTCGCCCGGCTTGCCCGGCGTAGTCTGACGCGGTGCACGGTTGGTACTGGATTTGAAACGGGTGTTACCCAGACCGTGCCAGCCGCCCTGAACCACCATCAGCTTCTGACCAGCCTTGGTCAGGTCGCCAATGACTTCCTGGGTGGCGGAATCGATCACGGTGGTGCCGACCGGCACGCGCAGGATCAGGTCTTCACCCTTCTTGCCGGTGCAGTCGGTGCTGCCGCCGTTGGAGCCACGCTCGGCATCGAAGTGCCGGGTGTAACGGTAGTCCACCAGGGTATTCAGGTTTTCGTCGGCCATCATGAAGATGGAACCGCCATCACCGCCGTCACCACCGTTCGGACCGCCGTTTTCAATGAACTTTTCCCGACGGAAACTCATGCAGCCATTGCCGCCGTCACCAGCCTTTACGCGGATCGATACTTCATCAACAAACTTCATAACCAACGCCTCTCGCCGTACGGACGAGCCGAAAAACAATCAAGACATAAGACTCTTGCAAAAATGAGCGCAGCGACCCCAATCCACGACCTGCATCGCACGCCGGCAGCCCATACAAACAGCTTTGCAAGAGACTCACCCCACAAACGAAAAAGCCCCGTCGCAAGACAGGGCTTCTCCAGCACTCTCGCAGTTAGGCTGCGACAACGCTCACGTAACGACGACCGAAGGCGCCTTTTACTTCAAACTTGATCACGCCTTCGATTTTCGCGAAGAGGGTGTGATCTTTACCCATGCCAACGCCGTAGCCAGCGTGAAATTGGGTGCCGCGCTGACGCACGATGATGTTGCCGGCCTTGATGACCTGGCCGCCATACATCTTCACGCCAAGGCGTTTGGCTTCTGAGTCGCGACCGTTACGGGTACTACCACCAGCTTTTTTGTGTGCCATGAGTTCAATTCTCCTAGTGAGGAATTAGGCTGAAATTAAGCCTGAATACCGGTGATTTTGATCTCGGTGAACCACTGGCGGTGGCCCATACGCTTCATGTGGTGCTTACGGCGACGGAACTTGATGATGCGGACTTTATCGTGACGACCTTGGGAGATCACTTCAGCCTTGACGGTTGCGCCAGCAACAACAGGTGCGCCGATATTCACGTCGTCGCCGTTGGCGACCAACAGAACGCGGTCAAAAGTCACGGATTCGCCAGTAGCGACTTCCAGTTTTTCGATCTTCAGGTATTCACCTTCAGCGACCTTGTATTGCTTACCGCCGGTAACGATTACTGCGTACATGGTATTTCTCCGATAATCCTGCTCACCCAGCTCTTTATAAGAAGAGGTATTGGCTGGCATGGCTGCATGGGGCTGGAACGGCCCAAGTGCAATTGCGTAAGGCAGGTGCTGCCCAGGAAGTTCAGGGTGCGCGATTGTACGCAAGCCTTCAAAGTCATGCAAGGGGCCATCCATCGCGCCTTGACAGGCCCGGACGCGGGTCCTAGCATGCCGCGCAACCCTTCTGGAGCACCTGTCGCTGATGCAACCCCAAGCTTTCTACCGCGCGGTGGCGGACGATTTTAGCGCCGTCGACGGCATCATCAAGAAGCAGCTGACTTCCCGAGTGCCGCTGGTATCGAAAATCGGCGATTACATCACGTCGGCCGGCGGCAAACGCCTGCGTCCTTTATTGGTGCTGCTGTGTGGCAAGGCCCTGGGTCGCGAAGGCGACGACATGCGCCTGCTGGCCGCCACCATCGAATTCCTGCACACCGCCACCCTGCTGCATGACGACGTGGTCGACATGTCCGGCATGCGCCGTGGCCGTTCGACCGCCAACGCCATGTGGGGCAACGCCCCGAGCGTGCTGGTCGGCGACTTCCTGTACTCGCGCTCGTTCGAGATGATGGTCGAACTGGGCTCGATGCCGGTGATGAAAATCCTGTCCCAGGCCACGCGCATCATCGCCGAAGGCGAAGTGCTGCAACTGTCCAAGGTTCGCGACGCCAGCACCACCGAAGAAACCTACATGGAAGTCATCCGCGGCAAGACCGCGATGCTCTTCGAGGCTTCGACACACAGCGCCGCAGCACTGGCTGGCGCGACCGCCGAGCAGAGCGAAGCCCTACGCACTTTCGGTGACCACCTGGGCGTTGCGTTCCAGCTGGTCGACGACCTGCTCGACTACAAGGGCGACGCCGAAACCCTGGGCAAGAACGTCGGTGACGATCTGGCCGAAGGCAAGCCGACCCTGCCGCTGATCTACACCATGCGCGAAGGCACGCCGGAGCAAGCCGCACTGGTACGCCAGGCGATCCAGAAAGGCGGGATCGAAGACCTGGAAAGCATCCGTATCGCCGTGGAAGCCTCCGGTTCGCTGGAATACACCGCGCAACTGGCCCGTGATTACGTGGCTCGCGCGATCAAGTGCCTCGACGCGCTGCCGGCCAGCGAATACCGCGATGCACTGGTTGAGCTGAGCGAGTTCGCGGTCGCCCGCACGCACTGATCAGCATCGCGTCATCAAAAAACCGCAGCCTCCGTTGGAGCCTGCGGTTTTTTGTTGCCTGCCATCAGCGGTTAAAACCCTATACAATGTGCGACTTTTAGCGATCCCCTCTCCAAGGAGCCTTAGTGAGCACGTTGCCACCCTGCCCGAAATGCAATTCCGAATACACCTACGAAGACGGCACCCAACTGGTGTGCCCGGAGTGCGCCCACGAGTGGTCTGCCGGCGGTGAAGCCGAAGTGACGTCCGATGATGCCGTGAAGAAAGATTCGGTCGGTAACGTCCTGCAAGACGGCGACACCATCACCGTGATCAAGGACCTGAAGGTCAAAGGCACCTCGCTGGTGGTCAAGGTCGGCACCAAGGTCAAGAACATCCGCCTGTGCGATGGCGATCACGACATCGACTGCAAGATCGACGGCATCGGCCCGATGAAACTCAAATCCGAGTTCGTCAGAAAAGTCTGAGTCTGCTGTCTTCCATCCCGCGCCCGCCGTGGGATGGAGCTTCACCCCCCCGCAATCCCCAGCAAATCCTCGCGATAGCCAAACGCCAGCTGTTTTGACCTTACGCAATCTTTACCCGCAAAAAATCACAAACCGCCAATAGGCGCTTGCTATTTGACGAATAAGAATTATTCTCATTGAAACCCTTTCAATGGAGATGAGACCCATGACTTATTTGATCGACGCCTGGCTGGATCGCCCGCACCCGTACCTCAGAATCCTGCATCGGGAAACCGGTGAAGTCTGTGCCGTACTGGAAGAAGAAGCCCTGCACGAGTTGCAGGATCAAGGGGATCTGGACGTCAGCGGCCTGAGTTCCAGCGAGCCATTGGTGCTCAAGGAGCTGGTGCGCAATCTGTTCCTGTTCTGCTATGCCCGGGCCTTGCGCCCGACCAGTGAACTGCACAACAAGATCGAAGTATGAAAAACGCGGAGAAACCCTGCACAAGCCACGCTTGTGCAGGGTAACGGGATTACAGAACCTCGAGCAGCTCGACGTCAAATACCAGAACGCTGTGCGGCGGGATGCTGCCAACGCCTTGAGCGCCGTAAGCCAGTTCGCTCGGCACGTACAGACGCCATTTGCTGCCGGCATTCATCAGTTGCAGGGCTTCGGTCCAGCCCGCGATAACGCCACCGACCGGGAATTCAGCCGGCTGGCCGCGCTCGTAGGAGCTGTCGAACACAGTGCCGTCGATCAGTGTGCCGTGGTAGTGAGTACGCACGGTGTCTTCACGGGATGGCTTGGCGCCTTCACCCTGAGTCAGCACTTCGAACTGCAGGCCGGATGCCAAAGTCGTGATGCCTTCTTTCTTGGCGTTTTCAGCCAGGAATGCCAGACCTTCGCCTGCGGCGGCTTCAGCCTTGGCAGCGGCTTCAGCTTGCATGATCTCGCGGATCACCTTGAAGCTGGCGGACATGGCTTCCTGGCTGACACGGCTTTCCTTGCCGGCGAATGCGTCGGTCAGACCGGCCAGGATGGCGTCCAGGCTGACACCCGGTGGCGGGTTGTCGCGCAGCTGGTCACCCAGCTGACGGCCGATACCGTAGCTGACGCGGGTTTCGTCGGTGGACAGATTTACTTCGGACATGACACTGCTCCGCTGTGCGGACGGCCTCGGAACACGCCGTGCGTACACAGCGCGTCCCGGCGCGCCCGGAACCAAAAGGGCGAGCAGACTAGCACAGATGTTCCGGCAATGATCAGGCCCCTGGGCCTACAGTGCGGACCGCCAGGCCAGCGGCACCTTCAGGCTTTCTTCGGCACTGGCGCCAAGACCGCACATTTCATCGTGCACCGAGGTGTGCACCAGGTTGAACGGCAGCATCGGAAAGTTATGCAGCACATCCCGGGCATGCTCGACCGAACGCAGTGTCAGCATTTTTCCCTGCGCATCGCTCAGCGGGTACGCCGCACCATGCATCCGGGCTTCAAGCAGATAGATTCCGCCTTCCATGGAGATCAGGTTCAGTTCGTCGACCTTTCTGGCGACGGCAAACGCATTCAGTTCTTGCAGGTTCATGAACGCACCTCACGCGGTGGCAAGCCTTGAGACCTACAGGGATATGCCTCGGCCGAACAAAGTACAAGCCACAAACGACACCGCCCGTCTGTTTCGCAACAGACGGGCGGTTTTGTTACAGCCAACGACAGCGCATCAGTGCTTGGTGAGCTTGTCCAGATAACCCATGGCGAACGCCGAAATCACGAAGGTCATGTGAATGATCACGTACCACATCAGGTGTTCGGGATCGACATTCTTGGCATCCATGAAGATCCGCAGCAGGTGGATCGAGGAGATCGCCACGATCGACGCCGCCACTTTCATCTTCAGTGACGAGGAGTCCATGGTGCCCAGCCAGCTGAGCTTTTCCTTGCCTTCATCGATGTTCAGCTCGGACACGAAGTTCTCGTAGCCGGAAATCATCACCATCACCAGCAAGCCACCGACCAGCGCCATGTCGATCAGCGACAGCAGCACCAGAATCAGCTCGGACTCGGCCATGGAGAAGACATTGGGAATGACATGAAACACTTCCTGGAAGAATTTCAATGCCAGCGCCAGCAGCCCCAGGGACAGCCCGATGTAGATCGGCGCCAGCAGCCAGCGCGTGGCGTACATTGCATTTTCGATAAAGCGTTCCATTGACTCTCACACAAGAAGGGTTGAAATCGGCGGCGAGTATACCAGCCGCCCATGACAGCCAGAAACCGCCCGGAAATCCGCCACCTGCGTGTGTGTGTCAAAGTTTTTCTGCTAGTGTCCAAACCATTGACAGCCCAGCGACAGTGGACAGGACGACTGGAAATGGATGTGCGATTGCCGATAACGACTGCCGGAATTTGTCTCGCCATATTGCTTGGCGGGTGTTCGCCCGGCGATGAAAAACCCGCCGTCAGCCTCGAAGAAAAGACTGCGCGGTTCGAGCAATCGCTGGACGCCATCACCGACCCGAAACTCAAGGACGCCGTGACCGAACTCGGCGGTTCGCTGCTGTTGCTTGAACGCGCACAACAGAAGCTCGACAACAAACCGCCCCGCACCGAATACGGCGAGGACGCTCTCGGCGTGCTCAGGCATTACCCAACACCCCAGGCGCTGGTCGACACGTTCATCAATGGCCTGTTCGTGCTGCACAAGGACTCCAGTTCCGATTACCTCACCGACCTGCAGCCGGTGTTCCCCTTCGTGCTCAACATCCCCGGCGGTTTTCTGTTCCCCCATGGCGTGGAATGGCATTCGGTGACCCTGAGCAACAAACGGATCATCGCCTATCAGCCGGAATGGTCGGAGACCGATCCGGGCATTCAGTTGAGTCCGTCCAGCTCCAACGTCACCAACCCCGATGACCTGACCGTCACCTACCCGTTCATCGAAGGGCTGAATGTCGACAAGAAGAACCTGCCGCGCCCGGTCAGCCTGCAAGGCCAGGTGGAAGTCATCGCCCCGAAACGCCTGCACAGTTTCAACCTGGACAAAAAGGACGTCGGCCAGACCCGCTCCGACGGCAACCTCAGCGTGACCCTGCTGAAACTGGACACGCACTACGCCGAACTCGAGTTCAGCAACCAGCTGCCGCTCGCCCCGGAAGTCGCCAACACCCGGCTCAATCCGTTGATCGTTCAGGCCCGCGACTCGACGGGCCAATATCTGGTGCGTGCCGGCGCCATCAACGAAAACCCCGAGCAGGTGGCGTTCTATCAAAAGCAGTTGGCGTACCTGCAGCAGCAAAAAGCCTGGAGCGAGGCGCTGGAAAAAAAGCTGGACGATGAACAACAGGCCTTTGAGCAACAGCATCCGCACCACTACAACAAGGTGTACTTCAACGGCCCGATCGACACCCTCGAAGTCAGCCTGCTGGATTTTTCCGAGGCGACCGTCACCCGCAAGGCGCTGGACCTGCCGGTGCGCGAATTCGATCCGCATACCACGGAAAAAGCCGTGCAGCCGCTCGACCTGCCGATCACTGTCTACGACGATCAGGCTCCCGAATGGCTCAAAGGCGCGTCCCTGACTGAAGAACAGCTGAAAAGCGGCGTTCATATCCGCCAGTCGGTTGAAGAACCAAGCGCCGCGCGCATCGAATTCGACCACCGCAAAACCTTCAATGATGAAATGCTCGGCGACGACTTCAGCCCCGGCGAAAGCCCGGTGACGTTCTTCACTGAAAAGCACAACGGCAAACTCGACGAGCCCATCGAGCTGCCGCCCGAGGCATACCAGGTCGATCCACTACAGGCGACCATCACCTACGACCTGAACCTGTTCCCGGAAACCCCGGCGATTGCCGTCGGCTCGATGCCGTTGTTCCTGGCCACGGTGGACAAACAGGCTTATGAAGCCAAGGCCCTGCCCAAAGGTCTGGAAATCAGGAACAACGCGTTGGTGGTGGATTTGAAGCGATACCCGGCCAACGAATGGCGCTTCTTCGTCAAGGACGACAGCGGTCATTACCTGAAGCAGATTCTGTCGGTCAGCCACGACGCGAGCGCGGAAGGGCCGGCGTTATTCGGCGTGCATTATTTCTATGGCCGTCCGACGCACGTGGAAACCTACCAGCGAACCGACCTCGCCACCGTGCAATACGGCTTTGAGGTCAAACTCGACAAGGCGCAGACCCAGGGCGCTGCACCCTGATCGGCGCTGATGATCGGCACTCTAGTGATCGAAAGTGCCGATACTGCGTCCGCGCCCACCGTTGATCTGCCGCAACTGCGCCTGCAGATGCAACGACCAGATCTGTGGATCATTGGCCAGCTCATAGCCGTGCATCGTCAGGCTTTCAACGATGGTGTCGAGAATCGACTCGGCGGCGATCGGCCCGTGAAACGGGCCCTGGGCTTTGATGGCGGAAGGTTGTTCACCAGCCATGCCGGCGGCGAAGAGCAATGTCCACATGCCGTTATCGCCGGCCAACGGCTTGATGGCGCATTCGATACGGGTCACGAGACCCAGGCATTGACGGGTGAGGCAGAGGTTGCGCGACATGGCGGCGACCCTCGGTAAAGCCGGTGTTCAGCCCTTGCTGAAGAGCTGTTTCGATCCAGTGATACTGTCGATGTCCTTGAGCAGAGAATAGAAGAAAAGTCCGCCGCGCAAGCCGCCCAGAACCAGAAGGCGCCGAATGGTCATTGTGTGAATATTGACGCCAGAGTGATGGCACTTTTGCCGACGTTCGCGACAAAACAAAAACGGGAGCCAAGACTCCCGTTTTTTTGACTGCCGCTGACTCAGGCCGGTTTGGCCTCCGCCAGCGCCTCCTGCGCCAGTTCCTTCTCGGCCTCCTTCAGATCCTCTTCGCTGATCATCTCGGCAATCACCCGCAGACGCTCCACCACCCGCGCGTTGACGCTGCCTTCCGGAAATTCGCCCTGTTCGTTCGGCTCACCGGCCGGCTCGCCCACCAGCAGGCTCAACGCTTCGTCGGCCTGACGCACCGCGTAAACGTGGAACTGCCCGGCACGCACCGCTGCCAGCACCTTCTCATCGAGCATCAAGGTGGCGACGTTGGCCTGCGGAATGATCGCGCCCTGCTCGCCCGTCAGCCCGCGCGCTTCGCAGAGACGGAAGAAGCCTTCGATCTTCTCGTTGACCCCGCCCACCGCCTGCACTTCACCGAACTGGTTGATCGAGCCGGTGATCGCGAAGCATTGCTTGAGCGGGGTTTTCGACAACGCCGAAATCAGCGTGCACGCCTCGCCCAGCGACGCACTGTCGCCATCGACGTAGCCGTAGGATTGCTCCAGCGCGATGCTCGCGGAAATCGCCAGCGGGAATTCCTGGGCGTAACGGCTGCCCAGATACCCGGTGAGGATCATCACGCCCTTGGAGTGGATCGGCTGGCCGAGGTTGACCTCACGTTCGATGTCGACGATGCCGCTGCCGCCCGGGTACACCGTGGCGGAAATCCGCGCCGGCACGCCGAACGCCGAGTCACCGACTTCGAGCACGGTCAGCCCGTTGCACTTGCCGACCGCCGCGCCGTCGGTGTCGATCAGGATGATCCCCGCCAGCATGTCGTCGAGAATCCGCGCCGACACCCGACCGGTGCGAGTGGCCTTGGCCTTGAGCGCACGCTCGATGTGGCCGGCGTCGGTCATTTCATCGTTGGCCAGATGCCGGATGAAATCCGCCTCGCTGACCAGCTGGAACAGATCGCCGATCCGCGCCGACAAACGCCCCTGGTGTTCGGCCAGACGCGCACTGTAGGTCGCCAGGCGCGCCACCGCGTCGGCGGTCAGCGGCGCCATGCCCTCTTCCGAAGTTCGGGTTTTCAGCAACTGGGCGAACTGCTCCAGGCTTTCGTCGACCATCGGGATGTCTTCGTCGAAGTCCACCAGAACGCGAAACATCTCCTGAAAGTCCGGATCAAGGTCCTGCAGCGTGTAATACAGCTGACGGGCACCGATGATGATCACTTTGACCTGCAGCGGAATGTGCTGCGGGTTGAGCGTCATGGTGGCGAAACGGCCCATCTCGCCCAGCGGCGATTCCATCTTCAGCTTGCGCGATTGCAGGGCGCGCTTGAGCGCATCCCATACGAACGGCTCACCGAGCATTTTTTCCGCTTCAAGAATCAGGAAACCGCCATTGGCGCGGTGCAGCGCACCCGGACGCAGCTGGCGATAGGTGGTGTAGAGCGCGCCCTGATCGGTGGTGTACTCGATGCGGCCGAACAGGTTTTCGTAGGTCGGATGCGGCTCGAACACCACCGGTGCACCGCCGCTGGCCGGATGGCCAACCACCAGGCTCGGGGCGTATTGCTCTTCCAGCAGCTTGCGGGCGACGGCGTCGGTCTTGCTGTCATCGACCAGTTGCTCGACCACGGTTTTCAGCAGATAGACCTGCATCGCTTGCAGGTAACCGCAGACGGCCGCATTTTCCGCGTACTTTTCCGACAGCGGTGCGAGCAAGGGCTGCAAGGCCAGGGTGATGGTTTCTTCGTTGAGCTGACGCAGCTGGTTGCTCGACTCGCGCTTCCACTGCGGCAGGCTGGCGAGTTCTTCGTTCAGGCGTTCTTCGAGAGCGGAAATATCGTCGTGAAAGCGTTCACGCTCGGCTTCCGGCAATTGAGCGAATTCAGCTTCGTCCAGCGCCTTGCCTTCGAGCATCGGGGTGAAGGCAATGTTGCTGCTGTCGCGATACAGGGCGACGTCTTTTTCCAAAGCCAGACGTTCGATGACATCCAGTGCCTTGTCATAGCGCTGGTTGAAGGCGCGGTCGATGGCGCTTTTTTTCTGCTGGTAGGACGGGTGTTCGAACACCGCAGGAAAGGTCGCCAGCAGGTTGTCGATCAGGCCGTTGATATCGCCGATAAAAGCACCGGCAGTGCCCGATGGCAGTTCCAGCGCACGGGGCTCGCGCGGCTCATCGAAATTGTTGACGTAGACCCAGTCCGCCGGGGTCTGCAGGCGTTTGCCTTCGGCCTTCAGGTAGCGTTTGACGAACGAGAACCGGCCGGTGCCGGGCTCGCCCATGACGAACACGTTGTAACCGGGGCGTGGCATGGCCACACCGAACTGCAAGGCTTCGACCGCACGTTCCTGGCCAAGCACACCGCGAAAGGGCTCCAGATCATTGGTGGTAGTGAAGCTGAACTGTTCAGCGGAAAACGGACGGGTCAGCGCTTCGGGCGCTAGACGCAAGCTGGCAGCAACAGGATCAGGCATCGGGCTTCCTTAACAATCAGGCGGGGCAGATAGCGGCATTCTGGCGCTGCCCGAGCCCCACTGGCAAGGCGCGCCACACGACAAAGCATAGACAACCGGCCAACCATGACACTGCCCCAGTAAAACCGGGGTTATCACCAAATCTTTTGTAAAAAATCACGGAACCCCGGGAACGTGCCTAAACTCCAAACTGCGCGGCTGGAACTAATACCGGCCCACTGGCTTCGTTTGGATCTGTTTCGTACAGAGCTTGGGGGGCCAGAACCCTGTCCATTGGTATGCACATAAAGAGAACAAAGCTATGAAACGGATTCTTCTCGGTACTCTCTTCACCGCTGTATCCATCAACGCAATGGCGCAAGCTCCAGGCGGCCCGGATTGCGGTTGGGGCAACATGCTGTTCGAAGGTCAGCGTGGCACCCCGGCTCACTTCCTGGCATCCACCACCAACGGCACCTCCGGCAACGCCACGTTCGGCATGACGTCCGGCACCAACGGTTGCTCCACCAACGCTTCGCTGACCTATGGCGGCAAATCCTGGTTTGCCATGAATGGCATGATGAACGAGCTGTCCGAAGACATGGCAAAAGGCAACGGCGAAGCGCTGACGACCTATGCCGTGGTACTGGGCGTGGCGCCGGAAGACCGTGCGCACTTCGCTGCTGTCACTCACGAGCACTTCCAGCAGATCTTCAGCAAGGCTGACGTGACCGCTGAAGACGTGCATACCAACACCCTGGCCGTTCTGAAGGCAGACCCACGTCTGGCCAAGTACGCGACTCAGGCTTAAGCTCGACCCACCCGCTTCCTTCGGGAAGCGGGTTTTATTTTTTCGGCCCGCCCTCCTTGGGTCTTTGTTTCTTTCGACTTAAGTTGCCATTTATGCTCAAACGCCTTGCCTGGCTGGCGCTGTGTGTCTGCGCCCCGCTGTCCGCCGCGCCCCACATCGACCCTCAACGTTTGCAGCAACTGGCCAACGACCGCTTCTGGATTTCCCTCGGTCATTACGAAACCGCCAAGCTCGGTGGCTGGCGCAGCTACGTCAGCGACAAAAAATTCTTCCTCGCCCCCGACGGCAACGAACACCCCGACCATGAGCTGGCCGCTACCGTGCAAGCGCTGTACGCCCCCGCCAGTCTCGGTGAGCAACACGCCCAGTGCGTCTACCCGGCACGCACCCGCTGGCTGAAAGATCAACTCAACCTGACCGACCTGCCGACGCCGGACTGCGCCGAATTCAAGAAATGGTTCAAGGACGTCTCGCCCCACAGCGCAGTGATGATTTTCCCGGCGGCCTATCTCAACAGCCCGTCGTCGATGTTCGGCCATACCCTGCTGCGCATCGACCAGGCCGACGTGCAAAGCGACAAGACTTCGTTGCTCAGTTACGCGATCAACTTCGGCGCCTACATCGAAGGCTCGGACAACAGCATTCTTTACGCCTGGAAAGGCCTGATGGGTGGCTATCCGGGACTGTTCGCGCTGGTGCCCTATCAGGAAAAACTCTCGGAATACCGCAGCCTTGAAAACCGCGACCTGTGGGAATACCGGCTCAATCTGACGCAAGCCGAAACAGCGCGGATGGTCGAGCATGTGTGGGAGCTGAAGCAGATCCAGTTCGACTACTTCTTCTTCGATGAAAACTGCTCCTATCGTCTGCTGGAACTGTTGCAGGTGGCGCGCCCAAGTCTGCGCCTGACCGAGCAATTCCCGCTGACGGCGATCCCCACCGACACCGTCAAAGCGGTGAAGGAAGCCGGTCTGGTCGAGCACATCGAATACCGCCCGTCCCGCGAGCGCGAACTGCTCAGCCGCGCCGAGCCCCTGAGCGGCGAAGAACAGGACTGGGTGCTGAAAGTCAGCGCCGATCAACAGCAATTGCAGGACCCGGCCTTCAAGGCCCTGCCTCGGGATCGCCAGGCGCTGATTGTTGACGCGGCGTATCGGCTGGAGCGCTACCGCGCCAACGGCCAGGAAAGGGATCCACAGCGCGCCCAGCGCAGTTTCGAACTGCTGCGGGCGATCAACAAGAACCCGGCGCCGGAGCTGCAGATTCCCCAACCGGGCCTGCCCGAAGACGGACACGAATCGCGCACCTGGCAGGCCGGTCTCGGCACTCGCGGTGACCGCGCATTCGGCGAGTACGGCTTGCGCATGGCCTATCACGACCTCAACGACAACGCCGAGAGTTTCCCCCTCGGCGCACAGATCGAAATCCTGCAGATGAAGCTGCGCCAGTACGAAGGCAATCACTGGCAGTTCCAGCAGCTGGATCTGGCGACCATCCGCTCGCTGACGCCGCGCAATGCGCTGTTGCAACCGCTGTCGTGGCAAGTCACCGGTGGTCTTGAACGGGTGCCGGGCAAGCATGACGACGAGACGTTGGTCAGCCACGTCAACGGTGGCGGTGGCGGCACCTGGGCGTTGGGTGACGATGTGCTGGGGTTCGCCCTCGGCACGGTGCGCGTTGAACACAACAATGATTTCGCCGAGTTCGTTTCCCCCGCAGGCGGTTTCAATACCGGCGTGCTGTGGAAAAACCCGTTGGGCAATCTTAGCCTGGAGGCCAAAGGCGATTACTTCTTCAACGGTGAAGTGCGCCGCAGCCTGAGTCTGAACCAACAGTGGGAATTGTCGCGCAACCTCGGCCTGCGCCTGAGCGCCCAGCGTGAGTTCAGCCATCTGGCCACGCCGGAGACCGAAGTGATGCTGGAAGTGAAGTGGTATCACTACTGAGGTTTTGATCTTTCTTTCACGACCCATCGACGAATCCGCTTCTAGACTTTCCTTATCAGCCGTTTGACGGCCCGGGAGAGTGTGATGTGGCGGTGTGTGTTTTTTGCGGGCGTGTTGCTGTTGCTGGGTGGCTGTCAGAGCACCCACGAAGATCTGATTGCCAAGGGTTATCCACCGGCGTTCGCTGACGGTTTCGATGACGGTTGCATCAGCGGTCGCCAGGCCGCCGGCTCGATCAGCGGCGAGTTTCGCAAGAACGTGCCGCGTTATCTCAAGGACAAGCAATACGCCGAAGGCTGGAGCGACGGCTTCCGCCAGTGTCAGGCGATGCTGGAAAACAAGGATCGCGAACAGTATCGCAACGAACACTGGGACGAACGCGAGCGCGCCTGGCAGCAGGAGAAGGATCAGGGCGCAGCGCGGGCTTATCGTTCGCAGTAGGTCGCTTCCAGACATCCAGCGAAACCTTTTGCCTGCGACCATGGCCCAACGGCTATAACAGGAGCCCACCATGAGTCGCGCTTTCGTCAACGAAGACAACGCCGCTGCGCAAGCCGATCAGCCGGTCGAACGGCAGGTCAGCACCCAGCCCAACTACGTCACGCCGCAAGGACTTACCCAGTTGCAGACGAAACTCGCCGAACTGCAAAGCCTGCACGCCGAACAGTCCGCCAAGGGCGAACAGGCCGACAAGCAGCGGCTGGCCGATCTCGAACGGGATTTGCGTTATTTCAATCAACGGGTCGCCAGCGCTCAGGTCGCGCCGGCCCCGACGTCGAACGACAAGGTGCAGATCGGCAGTTGGGTGACCTACGCCGACGAACACGGCACCGAGCGCCGGGTGCAACTGGTCGGCGAGGATCAGGCCGATGCGGCCAACGGCCTGATCAACTGGGCCTCACCGCTGGGCCGTGCGCTGCTTGGCGCGCGGCTCAACGATGAAGTGCTGTGGCAGCGCCCGGCCGGTGATCAGCTGATTGAAGTGATCCGCATCGAGCGCTCTTGAGCCCCGTTGCTTAAACCACGCCTTGGGCGAGCATCGCGTCGGCGACTTTGACGAAGCCGGCGATGTTCGCGCCTTTGACGTAGTTGATCCGGCCGTTTTCCTCGCCGTAGTGCACACAGGCGTGGTGGATCGACTGCATGATCCCGTGCAACTTGCTGTCCACCTCGCCGCCCGTCCACAGCAGGCGCATGGCGTTCTGCGACATCTCCAGCCCGCTGACCGCCACGCCGCCGGCATTCGAGGCCTTGCCCGGCGCGAACAGAATCCCGGCCTCGATAAAGATATCCACAGCCTCAAGGGTGGTCGGCATGTTCGCGCCTTCGGCCACGCAGACGCAGCCGTTGCGCAGCAAGGTGCGGGCGCTTTCGGCGTCGAGTTCGTTCTGGGTCGCGCATGGCAGCGCGATGTCGCACGGCAACGACCATGGCAATTGACCGGCGCGGAACTCCAGGCCGAAGGCGGAAGCCAATTCGCTGATCCGTCCGCGCTTGACGTTCTTCAGTTCCAGCAGCGCCAGCCACTGTTCTTCGCTCAGGCCCGCCTCGCAATACAGCGTGCCTTCGGAGTCGGAGAGGGAAATCACCTTGCCGCCCAGATCCATCACCTTGCGGGCTGCGTACTGCGCGACGTTGCCGGAACCGGAGATCGCCACGCGTTTGCCTTCGACGGTCTGCTCGCGGCGCTTGAGCATTTCCTCGGCGAAGTACACGCAACCGAAACCGGTGGCCTCCGGGCGGATCAGGCTGCCGCCGTAGGTCATGCCCTTGCCGGTCAGCACGCTGGTGAACTGGTTGCTCAGGCGTTTGTACTGGCCGAACAGGAACCCGATCTCCCGCGCGCCGACACCGATATCACCGGCCGGCACGTCCACGTCGGCACCGATGTGGCGGTACAGTTCGCTCATGAACGCCTGGCAGAAACGCATGACTTCGGCGTCGCTCTTGCCCTTCGGATCGAAGTCCGAACCGCCCTTGCCGCCGCCCATGGGCAACGAGGTCAGGGAATTCTTGAAGGTCTGCTCGAAGGCGAGGAATTTCAACACGCCCAGATTCACCGAAGGATGGAAACGCAAACCGCCCTCGTAAGGGCCGATGGCGCTGTTCATCTGGATGCGGAAACCGCGATTGACCTGGACCTTGCCCTGATCGTCGACCCACGACACCCGGAACACCACCGCCCGCTCCGGCTCACAGATACGCTCCAGAATCCCCGAGGTCAGATAGTGCGGATTGGCTTCGAGAAACGGCCACAGGCTGCGCAGGACTTCTTCGACGGCCTGGTGGAATTCGGGTTGATCCGGATCGCGTTTTTTCAGACGGGCGAGGAAGGATTCGACGGATTCGATCATGGGAAAAGTCTCGGCAGATTTGTTGTCGTTGGAGGAGATTGAGCCGGACTGTAACAAACGATATGTACACAGCAACAGACAAAAATGTCGCATTTATGAAAACAAATAGTACACACGCTATAAAACAGTCTGCATTGCAGGCAAAAAAAAGCGGAGCCCGAAGGCTCCGCTTTTTCATGCAACCAACCCGTAATCAGGCCAGTTTCTTGTGGCGTACCCGGTGTGGCTGGGCCGCTGCTTCGCCGAGGCGCTTTTTGCGATCGGCTTCGTACTCGGTGTAGTTGCCCTCGAAGAACACTGCTTGCGAGTCGTCTTCGTACGCCAGGATGTGAGTCGCGACGCGGTCAAGGAACCACCGATCGTGAGAGATCACAATGGCGGCGCCCGGGAAGTCCAGCAGGGCTTCTTCCAGGGAACGCAGGGTTTCAACGTCGAGGTCGTTGGACGGTTCGTCGAGCAGCAGGACGTTGCCGCCCTCCTTCAGGGTCAGCGCCAGGTGCAGACGACCGCGCTCACCACCGGACAGGTCCTTGACGAACTTCTGCTGATCGCCGCCCTTGAAGTTGAAGCGACCGACGTAGGTACGCGACGGGATCTCGTAGTTGCCGATGCGGATCTGGTCGGAACCATCGGAGATCTGCTGGAACACGGTCTTGCTGCCGTCCAGGTCTCCGCGGCTCTGGTCAACGCAGGCCAGTTGCACGGTTTCGCCGATCTCGATGCTCCCGGAATCCGGGGTTTCCTTGCCCATCAGCATGCGGAACAGGGTCGACTTACCGGCACCGTTACCGCCGATCACGCCGACGATGGCGCCCTTCGGCATGGAGAACGACAGGTTGTCGATCAGGACGCGATCGCCGTAGCCCTTGGTGACGTTCTTGAATTCGATGACCTTGTCGCCCAGGCGTGGACCGGCCGGGATGTAGATCTCGTTGGTTTCCGAACGCTTCTGGAATTCCTGCGACTGCATTTCTTCGAAGCGTTGCAGACGAGCCTTGGATTTCGACTGGCGGGCCTTGGCGCCTTTGCGCACCCACTCCAGCTCTTCCTTCATGGCTTTTTCGTGAGCCGATTGCTGCTTGGATTCCTGGGCCAGACGATCGGACTTGGCTTCCAGCCAACCCGAGTAGTTGCCCTCGTAAGGAATGCCCGCGCCGCGGTCGAGTTCCAGAATCCAGCCGGCAACGTTGTCCAGGAAGTAACGGTCGTGCGTGATCGCTACCACAGTGCCCGGGAAGTCGTGCAGGAAGTGTTCGAGCCAGGCAACGGAGTCGGCGTCCAGGTGGTTGGTCGGTTCGTCGAGCAGCAGCATGTCCGGGGCGGACAGCAGCAGACGGCACAGGGCCACACGACGCTTTTCACCACCGGACAGGTGTTCGACCCTGGCGTCCCAGGCCGGCAGACGCAGCGCATCGGCGGCAACTTCCAGCTGGCGCTCCAGGTTGTGACCGTCGCTGGCCTGCAGGATCGCTTCGAGCTTGGCCTGTTCGGCGGCCAGCTTGTCGAAGTCGGCGTCCGGGTCGGCGTAAGCGGCGTAGACCTCATCCAGACGCGCTTGCGCATCCTTGATCACGCTGACCGCTTCCTCGACCACTTCGCGCACGGTCTTGGTCGGATCCAGCTGTGGCTCTTGCGGCAGGTAACCGATGTTCAGGTCCGGCATCGGGCGCGCTTCGCCTTCGAACTCGGTGTCGACGCCGGCCATGATTTTCAGCAGGGTGGATTTACCCGAACCGTTGAGGCCGAGTACGCCGATCTTGGCGCCGGGGAAGAAAGACAGCGAAATGTTTTTCAGGATTTCCCGCTTCGGCGGAACAACTTTGCCCAGCCGATGCATGGTGAAGACGTATTGAGCCATGGAGAACCTTGGGTCAGTGACTGATGAATGATTGGGACACAGGCAATGCCCGGCCAGACCGTGCGCGTCGTTCACTGGAAGATATCAATGCGTGCGCGCGGAAAGTCTAGGAGCTGGAACGCTCCCGCGTAACCGGCAAAGCTACCTGAATGACGGAAGGCAGTCCAGCCGAGCGGGGCTGGCACTTCGCCACAACTCAAGGCATGCTAGCCGCCTCTTGGGCGTCCGGCTTATAGTGCACGTCGCGCCAGTCCAGCCAGACCGCAGGATTACAGCTTGTCCAACGTCACTCCGCCAGCCTCTGTGAGCAGCACCCAACCGGCGCCCGGCTCGTCCCTGCGCGGAACATTGAAAGGCGCGCTGGCGACATTGGTGCTGTTGCTGCTCGCGCTGCTGTTCTGGCAACTGCTCGATCAACTGCGCGAAACCCAGAAAAACCAGCGCCAGTACACCATCGACTACACCGCTGACCTCGCCGCACAGGTCAGCCTGAACATGGCGTTGAACGCGCAGATCGCCCTCAACCTGCTACCGATCGTCGAACAACCGCAGTCGGCCGACGAACAGCAGGCGCTGCTGCGCAAACTTCAGAAGTCGCTGCCCGACCTGCGCAGCCTGGCCCTGCTCAGCCCCTCCGGAAAAATCCTCAGCGACAGCGCGACTGACAGCCAAGACGCCGATTACCTCAGCGATCTGGTACGCCGCAGCCGCGCTCAGGCGCATTACTTCAGCAATGACGACGACGGCTCGGTGGTGCATCTGCTGTTGCATCAGGCCAGTGGCAGCACTCGCGGTTACTGGGCACTGCGGCTGACACCCACCTTCTTTAAAGCACTGACTAAACAGGGCGAAACCGGGATCCGTCCTCTGTGGCTGGTGGAGAATCGCATCAACCATCAGATCATCAGCCGCGACGAAGCGATGCCCATCGGCAGCACCAGCGTCCTGACCCCGGACGATCTGGCCAACAGCGTGCTGACCGTGCCGCTGAGCAGCAGCGACTGGCAACTGCGTGGCCTGTTCGACCGTCAGCATGTGCTCGAACAACTGCTGCCGGCGTTCATCGGCAAATGCCTGTTGGGCCTGGCGCTCTCGCTGCTGCCGTTTATCGCGTTGCTCAACATGCGTCGCCGTCAGCGTCAGGTGCATGAAGGGCGTCGGCGTTATCAGGATATTTTCGAAGGCACCGGCGTGGCGTTGTGCGTGCTGGATCTTTCGGGGCTCAAGCAGGTTTTCGAAAAGGCCCAGATCCAGACCAGCGACCAGCTCAAGGCCTGGCTCGACCAGCCGGCGCAGCGCCAGCAATTGCTCCACGAACTGCGGGTGACCGAGGTCAACCAGGTCGCGCTGCAACTGCTCAACGTCAATTCCTGCGACCACGCCTGGCAACTGCTGATCGACGGCCAGCCGCAAAGTCAGTGCGCCATCGGCAATCAGGTACTCGACGCCGTGCTCCAGCAGCAAAAGCAGCTGGAACTGGAAATCAAGCTCCCGGACATCAATGGCCGCGACCAGCATCTGTGGCTGGTGCTGCGCCTGCCGCAGGAGCAGCACGACTACAAGGCCGTGATCCTGAGCATCAACGACATCACCAGCCGCAAACTGATCGAACTGTCGCTGCTGGAGCGCGAAGGTTTCTGGTCGGACGTGGTGCGCACCGTGCCGGATCACCTGTACGTGCAGGACGTGATCAGCCAGCGGATGATCTTCAGCAACCACCACCTCGGCCAGACCCTCGGTTACAACCGCACCGAACTGCATCAGATGGGCGAGTATTTCTGGGAAATCCTTCTGCACCCGGAAGACGCCGACTATTACCACCGCTCGCGGCAGATGCAGCGTCACGCCGGTTACAGCCAGTTGTTGCAATGCCAGCTGCGCTTCCGTCATCGCGACGGCAAATGGCGGCGCTTCGACATTCGTGAACAGGCGCTGGCCCGGGACAAGCACGATCAGGTGACGCGGATCATCGGCGTGGCCAAGGACATCACCGAGCAGATCGAAGCCAGCGAATCCCTGCGCGACAGCGAACAACGCTACCGGATGCTCGCCGAAAGCATCAGCGACGTGATTTTCTCCACCGACAGCCAGCTGTCGCTGAACTACGTCAGCCCGTCGGTGCAAGCGGTGCTGGGTTATGACGCCGAATGGATTTTCCAGAACGGCTGGCAATCGACCATCGCCAACCCACAGCAACTGAGCGGCATCTATCACCTGATGGATCGGGTCAGCAAAGCGCTGGGCAAACCCGAGCAACTGGTGACTTTGCGAAGCCAGGTGCAGACCCAGATGTTCCTGTTCGACTGCCTGCGCGCCGACGGTCGCAAGATCCCGATCGAACTGCGTCTGGTGCTGGTGTGGGACGAACATGGCGCCTTCGAAGGCGTGCTCGGGGTCGGCCGCGACATCAGCCAGCAGCGCCGCGCCGAGAAAGACCTGCGCATGGCGGCCACGGTTTTCGAGCACTCGACCTCGGCGATCCTGATCACCGACCCGGCCGGTTACATCGTCCAGGCCAACGAGGCGTTCAGCCGGGTCAGCGGCTACGCGGTCAGCGAAGTGCTCGACCAGTTGCCGAACATGCTGACCGTCGACGAACAGCAGGACGCGCACCTGCGCTACGTGCTCAAGCAGTTGCATCAGCACAGCACCTGGGAAGGCGAAGTCTGGCTCAAGCGCCGCAATGGCGAGCATTACCCGGCGTGGGTCGGCATCACTGCGGTGCTCGATGACGAGGGCGATCTGGCCAGTTACGTGTGCTTCTTCAGCGACATCAGCGAGCGCAAGGCCAGCGAGCAGCGGATCCACCGCCTCGCCTACTACGACGCCCTGACCCACCTGCCGAACCGCACGCTGTTCCAGGATCGTCTGCACACCGCGCTGCAATCGGCCGAGCGGCAGAAGTCGTGGGTGGTGCTGATGTTCCTCGACCTCGACCGTTTCAAACCGATCAACGACTCCCTCGGTCACGCCGCCGGTGACCGCATGCTCAAGGACATGGCCACGCGGTTGCTGGCCTGCGTCGACGATGACGACACCGTGGCGCGGATGGGCGGCGACGAATTCACCCTGTTGCTGCAACACCGCTCCAGCCGCGAGATGGCGCTGAACCGGGCGATCCACGTGGCCGAGCAGATTCTCGCCAGCCTTGTACGGCCGTTCGTGCTGGAGGGTCGCGAATTCTTCGTCACCGCCAGCATCGGCATCGCCCTGAGCCCGCAGGACGGCAACGAACTCAGCCAGCTGATGAAGAACGCCGACACCGCGATGTACCACGCCAAGGAGCGCGGCAAGAACAACTTCCAGTTCTATCAGGCCGACATGAACGCCAGTGCGCTGGAGCGTCTGGAACTGGAAAGCGACCTGCGCCACGCGCTGGAGCAGAACGAATTCGTGCTGTATTACCAGCCGCAGTTCAGCGGCGACGGCAAACGCCTGACCGGCGCCGAAGCCCTGCTGCGCTGGCGTCATCCCCGCCGCGGGCTGGTGCCGCCGGGGGACTTCATTCCGGTGCTCGAAGAACTCGGGCTGGTGGTGGACGTCGGCGACTGGGTGATCAGCGAGGCCTGCCGTCAGCTCAAGACCTGGCACCAGAGCCGCGTGCGCGTGCCGAAGGTCTCGGTAAACATCTCGGCGCGGCAGTTCTCCGACGGCCAGCTCGGCACGCGGATCGCCACCATCCTCAAGGAGACCGGCCTGCCGCCGGCGTGCCTGGAGCTGGAACTGACCGAAAGTATCCTGATGCGCGAAGTCAGCGAAGCGATGCAGATCCTTGCCGGTTTGAAGAACCTCGGCCTGAGCATTGCGGTCGACGACTTCGGCACCGGTTATTCGTCGCTGAACTACCTCAAGCAATTCCCGATCGACGTGCTGAAGATCGACCGCACCTTCGTCGACGGCCTGCCGTCCGGCGAGCAGGACGCGCAGATTGCCCGGGCGATCATCGCCATGGCTCACAGCCTGAATCTGGCGGTGATCGCCGAGGGTGTGGAAACCCATGAACAACTGGACTTCCTGCGCGAGCATGGCTGCGACGAGGTTCAGGGTTATCTGTTCGGGCGGCCGATGCCGGCGGGCCGGTTCGAGGCGCAGTTCAGCAATGATGCGCTGTTCATGTTCGACTGAAGATCGGCGGCGCAATCTTCGCGGGCAAGCTCACTCCCACAGGGATTGATGTTGATCACAAAATCGCGGGCCGGCCTCGGTTATTGTGCGAACCGGCTGGTCAGCGAAGGCCGGCACGGACGCCACATATCTGGTCATGAACGCCACTTGTCTGCGACATGATGTCGTTTCATATGCCATCCAAAACCTGTTGGGGTAGAATGCCCCCCTTTTCTGCCCCCGATCCTTGAGGACCGCCATGTTCAGCCGTGATTTGACTATTGCCAAGTACGACGCCGATCTTTTTGCCGCCATGGAGCAAGAAGCCCAGCGCCAGGAAGAACACATCGAGCTGATCGCTTCGGAGAACTACACCAGCCCAGCGGTGATGGAAGCTCAAGGCTCGGTACTGACCAACAAGTACGCCGAAGGCTACCCGGGCAAGCGCTACTACGGTGGTTGCGAGTACGTCGACGTTGTCGAGCAACTGGCCATCGACCGCGCCAAGGAACTGTTCGGCGCCGACTACGCCAACGTTCAGCCGCACGCTGGCTCCCAAGCCAACGCCGCTGTCTACCTGGCCCTGCTGTCGACCGGTGACACCATCCTGGGCATGAGCCTGGCTCACGGCGGTCACCTGACCCACGGCGCCAGCGTTTCCTCCTCCGGCAAGCTGTACAACGCCATCCAGTACGGCATCGATGCCAACGGCCTGATCGACTACGACGAAGTCGAGCGCCTGGCGGTCGAGCACAAGCCGAAAATGATCGTGGCCGGTTTCTCTGCCTACTCGCAGATCCTCGACTTCCCGCGCTTCCGTGCCATCGCCGACAAGGTTGGCGCCTACCTGTTCGTCGACATGGCTCACGTGGCCGGTCTGGTCGCCGCTGGCGTCTACCCGAACCCGGTTCCGTTCGCTGACGTCGTGACCACCACCACCCACAAGACCCTGCGCGGTCCACGTGGTGGCCTGATCCTGGCCAAGGCCAACGCCGACATCGAGAAGAAGCTGAACTCCGCCGTATTCCCGGGCGCCCAAGGTGGCCCGCTGGAGCACGTGATCGCCGCCAAAGCGATCTGCTTCAAGGAAGCACTGCAGCCTGAGTTCAAGGCTTACCAGCAACAAGTGGTGAAAAACGCCCAGGCCATGGCCGGCGTGTTCATCGAGCGCGGTTTCGACGTGGTTTCCGGCGGTACTGAAAACCACCTGTTCCTGCTGTCGCTGATCAAGCAGGAAATCTCCGGTAAAGACGCCGACGCCGCTCTGGGCAAAGCGTTCATCACTGTGAACAAGAACTCCGTGCCAAACGACCCACGCTCCCCGTTCGTCACCTCCGGCCTGCGCTTCGGTACTCCGGCAGTGACCACTCGCGGCTTCAAAGAGGCGGAGTGCAAAGAGCTGGCGGGCTGGATCTGCGACATCCTGGCTGACCTGAACAACGAAGCGGTGATCGACGCCGTTCGTGAGAAAGTCAAAGCCATCTGCAAGAAACTGCCGGTATACGGCGCTTGATTGCGACGTTAAACCCGTAACATGAAAAACCGGCCAGTGATGGCCGGTTTTTTTTCGCCCGCAAGAAAGTTTCGATCGCTAAATGGCTCAAGGTCGGGGCCTCGCGCTCAACTGGTCAGACCGGTCATGCCAATTCGTCATTTTTCACTTGCGATCCCTAAAAAACAGCGCCTAGACTGCACCCGCACTGGACATACCGGTAAGACCACAATAATTAAGTCCTGAATCTGATGCGCCCCGCGCACGGCAGCCAGGACACCGACCAGGATTCCTCCCATGCTCAGATGGTGCTCGCGCTCAATCTTCCTCCAAGTGGTTCTCGGACTGATGCTCGGCATCGTCTGCGGACTGACCCTTCCCGAATACTCGGCCCAGCTCAAACCGCTCGGCGACGGTTTCATCAAACTGATCAAGATGCTCATCGGCCTGATCGTGTTCTGCGTGGTGGTCAGCGGCATCAGTGGCGCCGGCGACTTGAAGAAGGTCGGGCGCATCGGCCTCAAGTCGGTTATCTACTTCGAAGTACTGACCACCATCGCCCTGGTGATCGGTCTGGTGTTCGCCTTCACCACCGGGATCGGCAGCGGCGCCAATATCCATCTGGAGCAGCTGTCCGCCGCCGACATGGGCGACATCGCCGAACGCGGTCAGCACATGCACACCACCACCCAGTTCCTGATGGACCTGATCCCCACCTCGGTACTCGGCGCCTTTGCCGACAACAATATCCTTCAAGTGCTGTTGTTCTCGGTGCTGTTCGGCAGCGCGTTGAATCTGGTGGGCGAAGCGGCTTCCGGGATCTCGCGGCTGATCAACGAACTGAGCCATGTGATCTTCCGGATCATGGGCATGATCGTGCGTCTGGCTCCGATCGGCGTGTTCGGCGCCATCGCCTTCACCACCAGCAAATATGGCCTGGATTCGCTGCAGCACCTGGGCAGCCTGGTCGGTTTGTTCTACCTGACCTGCATCGCTTTCGTCGCGCTGATTCTCGGTCTGGTGATGCGTCTTTCCGGCCTGCGCATGTGGCCGTTGCTCAAGTACCTGCGTGAAGAGTTACTGATCGTCATGGGCACAGCGTCCTCCGACGCCGTGCTGCCGCAGATCATGCGCAAGCTTGAACATCTGGGCATCGGCAGCTCGACTGTCGGGCTGGTGATTCCCACCGGTTACTCGTTCAACCTCGACGGTTTTTCGATCTACCTGACCCTGGCCATCGTGTTCATCGCCAACGCCACCGGTACACCGCTGGCCATGACCGATCTGCTGACGATTTTGCTGGTATCGCTGATTACCTCCAAAGGTGCCCACGGCATTCCCGGTTCGGCGCTGGTGATTCTCGCGGCCACGCTGACGGCGATCCCGGCGATCCCGGTGGTCGGTCTGGTGCTGGTACTGGCGGTGGACTGGTTCATGGGCATCGGCCGGGCGCTGACCAACCTGATCGGCAACTGCGTCGCCACAGTGGCCATCGCCCGTTGGGAAAAGGACATCGACGTGCAGCGGGCGAACAAGGTGCTCAACGGCGAGCAGGGCTATAACTTTCAGCCGAGAAAAACGGTCGCTCAAGCGGCGGCCAAAGAATTCTGAATGAGCGCCGTGCCTGCGCCAATGCAGGCACGGCTCATGGAGCGAACACGTGATTACTACATCAACCGTCGTCAACTCAGTGGTGGAAAAACTCCGGGCCGCGCTGGCCCGGGGTCAGTGGCGCTCCGGCGAAATGCTGCCGGGCCAGCGTGAACTGGCCGAACAACTGGGTATCAGCCGCCCGAGCCTGCGTGAAGCGGTGATCGTGCTGGAGACCCTTGGCCTGGTGCGCTCGATGCCCGGCAAAGGCGTGGTGGTCCTCGACGCCCAGACCAGTGACAACCAAAACCACGACAGCGCCGTGGCCGGCGCCAGCCTCGAAGACGTGCTGCAACTGCGCTACACCCTTGAACCGTTCATCGTTGGTCTGGTGGCGCAGTCGATCAGCAGCAAGGAAGTCGGCCAGTTGCGCCTGACCCTGATGGACATGCGCGAAGCCCTCGAAGCGGGTGACAGCGAGGCCGGCGTCAGCGCCTACATCGCCTTTCACGAAGAACTGTTCACCCTGACCTCGAACCCGATTTTCCAGAGCGTGGTGCAACAGACCAGCAATGCCCTCAAGCAAAGCGCCGAAGTGCTGCGCAATTCACCGGAGCACCTGGCCGAACGCCTTGAGGAAAACGAAGCCGTAGTACGCGCGATCCGCAGCAAGAACAGCGCCCAGGCCAGCGCCGAAATGCGCCGGCACATCCTGCGTGAAGGCCAGCGGATGGGCATCGAGCTGAATATCCCGGATGACAACCTGAGCCACTGAAACGCCTCACACTGGAGACCGGCCATGAACAGTCTTGCCACGCCGTCGCACCCTCGCCCGACCTCGACGGCCCTGCCCTTCTCCCGCCTGCACGCGCCGGTGGACGATCTGTATCCGCGCCTGTTCGATGCGATCCTCGAGCAACGCATCGATGCCACCAGCCGTTTCACCGAAGAGAGTCTCAAGCAGATGTTCGGTGTCAGCCGCGCCGATGTGCGTCGGGTGCTGACCCAGCTGTCCCACGAACAGATCATCGTGCTGCGGGCCAACCATCGGCCACGGGTGGCCGCGCCGGACGCCGAGCAGACACGTCAGGCCCTGCACGCCCGGCGTCTGGCCGAGAACACGCTGGTGCGGCTGGCTTGTCAGCATGCGCAGGCTGAAGATTTGAAGCGCCTGCGAGCACTGATCGAACGGGAGCGCCAAGCTGTGGATCAAGATCGGCGCGGGGCGGCAATTCGCCTGTCCGGGGAGTTTCATTTGCAGGTAGCGAAAATGGCGCAGAATGCACCTTTGGCGCATTTTCTCGGCTCGCTGGTGCCGCTGACCTCACTGGCGATTGCGCGATGCACTGAAACCACGCACAGCTGTTGCGGCTGGCAGGATCACGCCCGGATCGTCGAGGCGATCGAGCGTGATGACTCCGTCGAGGCGGCGTCGCTGATGAACCGTCATCTGGATCACCTGGAGCAGACGATTCTCAGCGGCTCCACGCACTGAGAGCGCGGCGGACTCAGTTCGCCGCCACCCTGGCAAACCCCGCCCGGATTTTCTCTTCCGGCAAATCGTCGGCGATAAACACGATCACGCTTTCCCGCGCCTCGCCCTCGGCCCACTCGGTGTCCCAGTCGAAGCCGTAGAGTTTCAGCACGCCCTGAAACACCAGCCGCCGATCTTCGCCCGCGATGTTCAACACGCCTTTGTAGCGCAGCAATTGCTTGCCGTGCTCTTCCAGCAATTCATTCATGAATTCGCTGAGCTGATCGATATCCAGCGGTTGGTCGGTACGCAGCACCAGACTGGAAATCCGGTCGATGGACGGCGCCTTGCTCACCGGCCGCAGACTCACCCCGCCGCCAAGATCGGCATTCAGGTTGAAACCGCGCACATCAAGCAATTCGGCCAGATCGATGTTGCCGTGTTCGACCACGCGAATCGGTGCCCGGCGGTTGATGCGGGTCAGTCGGTCGCTGAGCGCGGTGAACGCGGCCTCGTCCACCAGATCGGTCTTGCTCACCAGCAAGCGGTCGGCAAAACCGATCTGCGCCTGGGCGATGGTCTGGGTCAGGTGCAGCTCGGCGTGAGCGGCGTCTACCAGGGTGATGATGCCGTCGAGCAGGTAACGCTCGCGTAGTTCTTCGTCGATGAAAAAGGTCTGCGCCACCGGGGCCGGGTCGGCCAGACCGGTGCACTCGATGACCAGCCGATCAAAGGCGATTTCGCCGCTGTCCAGCCGTTCGAGCAGCAGATACAGAGCTTTGGTCAAGTCGGTGTGGATGGTGCAGCAGACGCAGCCGTTGGCCAGGGTCATGACTTGCACCGGCTCGTCGCCCAGCAATTGGGTGTCAATACCGGCGTCGCTGAATTCGTTTTCAATCACGGCGATTTTCAGGCCGTGCTCGGCTTTCAATAAATGACGCAGCAAGGTGGTCTTGCCGGCGCCGAGGAAACCGCTGAGCACCGTGACCGGGATGGGAGAAGACAAACTCGATCTCCTTCAATTGCACAAATAAAATGGGAGCAGGCCGAAAGACCTGCTCCCACCTATCTCTGGTGAACCGCGATCAGCGATTCAGCAGCACTTCGGCCCACCCTTGCCACCGTAACGGGCTTCCTGACGTTCGCGAAAGAACATCTCGTAGCTCATCACCGGTTTGTCCGGGTGTTTGGTCTGCATATGCTCGACGTAGGTGTCGTAGTCGGGCATGCCGACCATCAGGCGCGCGGCCTGACCGAGGTATTTACCGAGGCGACTCAGGTCATTGAACATGCTGCAATCCTCTGGTTACGCGTCCGGCAGGGCCTGGAATGGCGATTCTTTGTCCGTACGCTCTTTTTTGCCCCAGGCGGCGATGCCGACCTTGAGCGCATAGAACAGGATGCTGAATACCACGAACAGGAACAGCGCGGTCAATGTAGCGTTGGTGTAGGCGTTGAAGATCACGTGCTGCATCTGCTCGACGCTTTTCGCCGGCGCCAGCACCTGACCGTTGGCCAATGCATCGCTGTACTTCTTGGCCAGAGACAGGAAGCCGATCGCCGGGTTGGCGTCGAACAGCTTGATGAAGCCTGCAGTCGTGGTGCAGATCAGCAGCCAGGTGGCCGGCAGCAGGGTGACCCAGATGTAACGCTGGCGCTTCATCTTGATCAGGACCACGGTGCCGAGCATCAACGCGATACCGGCCAGCATCTGGTTGGAGATACCGAACAGCGGCCACAGGGTGTTGATCCCGCCCAGTGGATCGACCACGCCCTGATACAGCAACCAGCCCCACATCGCCACACAACCGGCGGTGGCGATCAGGTTGGCGGACCAGGATTCAGTACGTTTGAGTGCCGGCACGAAGGAGCCGAGCAAGTCCTGCAGCATGAAGCGACCGGCACGTGTACCGGCATCGACTGCGGTCAGAATGAACAGCGCTTCGAACAGGATCGCGAAGTGGTACCAGAACGCCATGGTGTTTTCACCCGGCAGGACACTGTGCAGGATCTGCGCGATACCGACCGCCAGGGTCGGTGCACCACCGGCACGAGCCAGAATGGTGGTTTCGCCGATGTCATGCGCCACGGCTTGCAGGGCTTCCGGGGTAATTGCAAAGCCCCAGTTACTGACTGCGGTTGCCACGGACACCACATCACCGCCGACCACGGCGGCCGGGCTGTTCATGGCGAAGTACACGCCTGGCTCGATCACCGAGGCAGCGACCATGGCCATGATGGCCACGAACGATTCCATCAGCATGCCGCCGTAACCGATGTAACGGGCGTTGGTTTCGTTATCCAGCAGCTTCGGCGTGGTCCCGGAAGAGATCAGCGCGTGGAAACCGGATACCGCACCGCAAGCGATGGTGATGAACAGGAACGGGAACAGACCGCCCTTCCACACCGGGCCGGTGCCGTCGACGAACTGGGTCAGTGCCGGCATTTTCAGCTCGGGCATGGTCACCAGGATGCCGATCGCCAAGGCGACGATGGTACCGATCTTGAGGAACGTGGAGAGATAGTCACGCGGCGCCAGAATCAGCCACACCGGCAGCGAAGCGGCGACGAAACCGTAACCGACCAGCATCCAGGTAATCTGCACGCCAGTGAAGGTGAAGGCCTTGGCCCAGACCGGATCGGCGGCAATCTGCCCACCCAGCCAGATCGAACCCAGCAGCAGCAACACGCCGACGACCGAGATCTCGCCGATGCGGCCCGGACGGATGTAGCGCATGTAGATGCCCATGAACATCGCGATCGGGATGGTCGCCATCACGGTGAAGATGCCCCACGGGCTCTCAGCCAGGGCTTTCACCACGATCAGCGCCAGCACCGCGAGGATGATGATCATGATCAGGAAGCAGCCGAACAGGGCGATGGTGCCGGGGATACGGCCCATTTCTTCACGCACCATGTCACCCAGCGAACGGCCGTTGCGACGGGTCGACATGAACAGAACCATGAAGTCCTGCACCGCGCCCGCCAGCACCACGCCGGCGATCAGCCACAGCGTACCGGGCAGATAGCCCATCTGCGCCGCCAGTACCGGGCCGACCAGCGGCCCCGCGCCGGCGATGGCCGCGAAGTGGTGACCGAAGAGAATGTGTTTGTTGGTTGGAACGTAGTCCAGACCGTCGTTGTTGAGCACGGCGGGGGTGGCCCGACGCGGATCGAGTTGCATCACATTGTTAGCGATGAACAGACTGTAGTAACGGTACGCAACCAGATAGATGGCCACGGCGGCGACCACAATCCACAAGGCGTTGATCGCCTCGCCTCGGCGCAATGCCACTACGCCCAGGGCGCACGCTCCTACGATTGCCAGCAGCAGCCAGGGTAAGTGGCGTAGCAGGCTATTATTATTTTTCATTTTATTATTCCAGCCAGGGTGGACAAGAAAGACAGCCACCCCGAGTTTAGCGCTACTGGCGGCAAAGGCCATACCCCGACATTGGTCTAGACAGTCCATTCGTTGGCATCACCCCGCCGGTCGGGTCTATAGTCAGCTGACCTTCCTGAGGATTGCGCCATGAGCGAGCACCCGTCCGAGCGTCGCCGCTTCAAACGTATCGCGTTCGACGCCAGAACCGAATTGAGCCAGGGCGAGTACATCTGGCCGGTGAAGCTGATCGACCTGTCGCTCAAAGGGCTGTTGATCGAGCGGCCCGAGCCGTGGCTGGGCAATCCCGAGCAGGACTTTTTCGTCGACATTCATCTGAGCGAGGACGTGCACATCGAGATGGATGTGCAACTGGCTCATGAAGATCACGGCCAGCTCGGTTTCGTGTGCCGGCATATCAGCCTGGAGTCGATTCAGCGCCTGCGTCGCCTGATCGAACTCAATCTGGCCGACGAAACCGAACTGGAACGCGAGCTTGGGGCGCTGATTGACGTCTGATCACTCGAACAACGAGTCCAGCGCCTGCTCCAGACGCGTCACCGCAATGATCTGCAAACCCGGAGGCGCTTCCTTCGGCGCATTGCCCTTGGGCACGATCGCGCGCTTGAAGCCGTGCTTGGCGGCTTCCTTCAATCGCTCCTGACCGCTCGGCACCGGGCGCACTTCGCCGGACAGGCCGACTTCACCAAACACCAGCAAATCATGGGGAAGCGGACGGTTGCGCAGGCTCGACATGACGGCGGCCATCAACGCCAGGTCAGACGCGGTTTCCAGCACCTTCACCCCGCCGACCACGTTGAGGAACACGTCCTGATCGTGGGTCGGAATGCCGCCATGCCGGTGCAGAACAGCCAACAGCATCGCCAGACGATTCTGGTCCAGACCCAGCGTCACCCGACGCGGATTGGCCAGATGGCTGTCATCCACCAGTGCCTGGACTTCCACCAGCATCGGTCGGGTGCCTTCCCACGTTGCCATCACCACACTGCCCGGGACTTCTTCCTGAGCGCGGGTAAGAAAAATCGCCGAAGGGTTGGAGACTTCTTTCAGGCCCTTGTCGGTCATGCCGAACACGCCGAGTTCGTTGACGGCACCGAAACGGTTTTTCACCGCTCGCAGCAAACGCAACCGGCCATCGGACTCGCCTTCGAAATACAGCACGGTATCGACCATGTGTTCCAGAACCCGCGGCCCTGCAAGCGCGCCTTCCTTGGTCACGTGGCCGACCAGGAAAATCGCCGTGCCGCTTTGCTTGGCGTAACGCACCAGCAACGCCGCACTTTCGCGTACCTGGGATACGCCGCCCGGCGCCGATTGCAATTGTTCGGTGAAAATCGTCTGGATCGAGTCGATCACCATCACCTTGGGTTTTTCCTGGCGGGCGGTGGCGATGATGGTTTCGATGCAGGTTTCGGTCATGACCCGCAGTTGATCCTGCGGCAGGCCCAGGCGGCGTGCGCGCATGGCGACCTGTTGCTGGGATTCCTCACCGGTGACGTACAGCGCCGGCATGCTCTTGGCGAGGTTGCACAGGGTCTGCAACAGAATCGTCGATTTGCCGATACCGGGATCGCCGCCGATCAGCACCACCGAACCGTCCACCAGACCGCCGCCAAGGACTCGGTCGAGTTCACCGGAGGCTGTGGAAAAACGCGGAATCTCTTCAATGCTGACTTCGGCCAGGGTCTTGATCTGGGCCTGTTGTCCGGCCCAGCCGGTGCGCCCGCTCGGGGCGGCGGCACCGCCGCTCTCGACCATGGTTTCGGTCAGGGTGTTCCAGGCGCCGCATTCGCCGCACTGCCCGGCCCACTTGGGAAAGGTTGCGCCGCACTCGGTGCAGCCGTACATGCGCTTGGCCTTGGCCATCTGAACCCCCGGCAAAAACCGAGATGATAACGCAGCCATCGTCGATCAGCGCGGCGCACCGGACCGGATTTCTCCGCTGGCCAGACGCGCGGCGCTGCTGTCGGTCAAACCCCGACAGTTGCCGGGGTTTGAGGGGCGCGCGGTCAGTCGGCCAGTTTGGCCGCCAACGCCTTGACCCGACTCAGGTCACCCTTGGCCACTTTGGTCACCCCGGCGCCGTATTCCGGATCCGCCTTATAGAGGAAGGACAGCATGATGTGCTTGCTCTCGTCATCGGCACTCGCCAGCGAACCGCCAAAGCTCTCGATCAGATCCTGACGTTCCTTCTTGCTGAACGAGCGATACAGATCTCCGGCCTGCTTGAAGTTCTGTTCACGCTGGATCTTCGCCTGTTGCGTGCTGCCCTGCAGCGCGGTCTGGCTGTATCGCGCGCCTGCCGTCTCTTCACGCGGCTGCAGACGGCTAGGCTCATAGTTGACGCCCGAGGTGCTCGCACCGGCATTCATCGCGCCATCCTGATTGCCATTGTTGACAGCAGTTTTGGCGGCATTGATCGGCAATTGCAGGGCGTTGGCGCCAAGGCGATACATCTGGGTATCGGCGTAGGCAAATATCCGGCCTTGCAACAGACGGTCTTCCGAAGGCTCGATGCCCGGCACCACATTCGATGGCGCCATGGCGACCTGTTCAGTTTCCTGGAAGACATTCGCAGGATTACGGTTCAACACCATTTGTCCAACTTTTCGCTCTGGAACACCTGGCCAGATCTTGGTTGCATCAAGAGGATCGAATTCAAACTTGGACAAGTCTTGCGGATTCAAGACTTGAATGTACAAGTCCCACTTGGGAAAGTTTCCTTTTTGAATGTTTTCTACCAAGTCGTGAGTCATGTGGCTGTAGTCGCGCCCCTGAACTTTCTCAACTTGTTGCGGATCGAGATTTTTGATGCCTTGCAAACTTTTCCAGTGAAACTTCACATAGTGCACATCGCCCTTGGCGTTAACCAACTTGTAGGCGTGCACACTATTGCCGTCCATCTCCCGATAGCTGGCCGGAGTGCCCGAGTTGGAATACAACTCGGTCAATGTGCGGGTGGCTTCCGGTACATGGGAGAAGAAATCGAAGCGACGCGAGTCATCGTCAAGGTTAGTACGCGGATCGGGCTTGAAGGCATGCACCATGTCCGGAAACTTGATCGCATCGCGGATGAAGAACGTCGGAAAGTTGTTGCCCACCAGATCCCAATTGCCGTCAGCGGTGTAGAACTTGGTTGCGAACCCCCGAGGGTCACGCAGGGTTTCCGGAGAGTGATTGCCGTGAACCACCGCCGAGAAACGTACGAACACCGGCGTGACCTGGCCGGCGGTAAACACCTTGGCCTTGCTCAGATCACTCAGATCGTTGGTTGTGGTGAACGTGCCATGGGCACCGGTGCCGCGAGCATGCACGACACGTTCGGGAATGCGTTCACGGTCGAAACGTTGCAGCTTCTGGATCAGTTGCACGTCCTGCAACAGCACCGGGCCATTGGCGCCGGCGGTTTGCGAGTTCTGGTTGTCGCCGACTGCCGCACCGTTATCCCGGGTCAGGGGGGCGGCGTTCACGGAAAGGGTCAGCAGGCTGGCGGCCAATACGCCAATGGTGCGACGGGGAATAATCCCTGAACCAAGTGTGGAATTCATTTCAGGTTCCTCTGTTTTTTTGAGGCGCATCCAGGTGCGCCAGACAGAGGCTAAGAGCTCAGCCAGACAAACATAAATAGAAAGATCGTAACGCGATGATTGATTAATTTTTCTTCAGGATCAGGGAGTTGCAGCGTATTTCGCGCGCGATTAGTGGCACTTTGCAAACTAATTGCGAAATGGTGTGTCGATAAAAACGGGCTTTGTAAGAAGGTGTTACGCGCAGGACGCGTTATGCTGATTTACACTGCGTACACCAAACTCATCTGTAACAAGGAAATAACTATGGGCGTGCTCAGCGAGTTCAAGGCCTTCGCGGTCAAAGGCAATGTGGTCGACATGGCCGTCGGTATCATCATCGGCGCGGCCTTCGGCAAAATCGTTTCGTCGTTTGTCGGCGATGTGATCATGCCGCCAATCGGCCTGCTGATCGGCGGAGTGGATTTCAGTGACCTGGCCATCACGCTGAAAGCCGCCGAGGGCAGCGCCCCTGCGGTGGTGCTGGCGTACGGTAAATTCATCCAGAGCGTTCTTGACTTCGTGATCGTCGCCTTCGCGATTTTCATGGGCGTCAAAGCCATCAACCGCTTGAAACGCGAAGAAGCCGTAGCGCCTACCTTGCCGCCCGTGCCGACCAAGGAAGAAGAACTGCTGGGCGAGATCCGCGATCTGCTCAAGGCCCAGAACAACCGGCCCTGAAGACTGAAACGGCGCCTGAGGGCGCCGTTTTCTTACCAGTAGTTTTCCACCGCGACCTGCCCCGGTCGCCGGGTCAGACTCAAGGCCATGCCACGTTGCTTGAGCAGGGCCCGGGTGTCATCGATCATCTGCGGGTTACCGCAAAGCATGACTCGCGAATGCGCCGGCGTCAGCTCCACGCCTGCCCTATTCTCCAGCTCGCCATTTTCGATCAGCGTGGTGATGCGCCCGTTGAGGGCGCCGGCATACGGTTCACGGGTAACCACCGGGATGAACTGGAACTTATGAGCATATTCAGCCAGGTAGTCACGCTGAGTCAGCTCGGCAATCAGCTGCTGATAAGCCAGTTCCCGCGCCTCTCGCACGCTGTAGACCAGAATGATTCGTTCAAACTTCTCCCAGACCTCGAAGTCCTGAAGGATCGACAGAAACGGCGCCACGCCTGTGCCGGTGGATAACAGCCAGAGATCGCGGCCATCAATGAAGCGATCCAGCGTCAGATAACCAAAGGCCTGGCGCTCGATCAGCAAGGTATCCCCGGCTTTCAGCCGGCTCAGTTCACTGGTGAATTCACCACCCGGCACCACGATGGAAAAGAATTCAAGAAATTCGTCGAACGGCGAAGACACCATCGAGTAGGCGCGCCACACCGTACTTCCATCCTCGCGCGTCACGCCGATCCGGGCAAATTGTCCGGCACGGAAGCGGAAACCTGTATCCCGCGTGGTACGCAGCGTGAACAGGTTCGGGGTCAGTGGTTGCACATCGAGCAGTGTCTGGCGGCTGAATTTTTCGCTGCTGGCGGTCATCGATTTACTCCATCAACAATGACTCAAGTGTTACGCATTAGTCCTCGCGGGAACACCGACAGTTTGTAATGACATTCCATAGTGCTATCACTCTGAAAAAATTCAATCAATTAGTGTGAGCATTAAAGATCTTTATATGAACCCTCACATATAAAATCCGGTTATGGATATTCTCTATAACCCGCCTCTTCAAGAGCAAAAAAGTTTAAACACTTTGCAGGAAGCGTCCTACACTGGATTTCGTGTCGGGGATCTTGGATCCAATCCCCCCCCCCTGCGAACCAGCTCCTGGAGAACTAAAAAATGGATAGGTGGAAGGAGTACCAGATAAAACAGCTTACGCGCGCGAAGGAAATCGAGAGTGCATTCCCGATTTTGAGAACGTTTGCCAATAACATAGGTTTCCAGTTTTGCGGCATTCAAGTCTCGCGACCTGAGTCCCCGTCATTCAAACCGTTCCATATCAATAACTTCACTAAAGCGTGGAACGAAGAATACGAGAATAACTACAGTGAAGAGGACCCAATAACATCATACTGCCACCAATCCATGTTGCCATTTCTCTGGAACAGAAAAGCCTTCTCGAAAGCACCGCAAATGTGGAATGCACTTCGAAATCACGGAATGGAACATGGCTGGTCGCAATCGTATCTCAACGAAGAAAATGACCTGTGCTGCACAATCAGTCTGGCACGTCCCCAAAGCGAAATCTTCGCACTGGAACTCTACGATCAATACGGCGTCATGCATTTCATCACGCAGCACTTGAGTGAATTATTCGTCCATGCACTACCGCCAGTGCCGGCCAAACCGCCTCCCGTGCGCCTGTCTACTCGAGAGCTGGAAATTGTCAGGCTGTGCGCCTATGGCAAGACCGCCTGGGAAATCGGTCAGATTCTGAATGTGGCCGAGCGGACCGTGAACTATCACATCAAAAATCTGATCGTTAAACTCAACGCGTGCAACAAGATGTCAGCCATCGTCAAGGCTTCCAAGCTCGGATTCCTCTAGACCTCGTTCAACCATCGCAGTGAAATCAGACGAGTATTGCCAACAAAAAAAAAGTACCATTTGCAGCCTTCCTGAGTGATGTCGTGAGCGTTCACGTCGCAGTGCACTCGGTTGGTTCCGCCGCACTAAACCCTGGGCCGCGGGACACCCGTCGATTACCCAGAGTCCCCGCCCCATGCCTTTGCTCGATACGCCCTTCGCCCAGCTTGATCTGATCCGCCAGCCCGAACAGCAGAACGAACCGCTACAAGCCTTCGACGCAGCCGACGAATACCTGCTCAATCATCTGGCCGAACAGAATCTGCCGATCGAGACACGGGTTCTGGTGCTCAACGACAGTTTCGGCGCGCTGGCCATCAGCCTGTCAGGCAACGTGCAGGTCAGCACCAGCGGCGATTCGTTCCTGGCGTTTCAAGGCCTTGAAAAAAACCTGCTGCGCAATGGTCAGGCATTCGATGCGCTGCGCGGCATTCCCGCCAGCGAGCCGTTGGTCGGGCCATTTGACCGGGTGCTGATCCGCGTTCCGAAAACCCTGGCACTGCTGGAAGAACAACTGATTCGCCTGCAAGGCCAATTGGCGCCCGGCGCGCAAGTGGTCGCCGCAGCCATGGTCAAACATCTGCCCCGCGCCGCCGGTGATCTGCTGGAACGCTATATCGGCCCGGTTCAGGCTTCGCTGGCGGTGAAGAAGGCACGCTTGCTGATCGCCACGCCCGAGGCGAAGGCACCCGCTGTCTCGCCCTACCCGACCCGTTATCGCCTCGACGAGCCGGCCATCGAACTGCTCAACCATGCCAACGTGTTCTGCCGTGAAGGGCTGGACATCGGCACCCGTGCCTTCCTTCCGCACCTGCCGAAAAACCTCGGCGCGGCAGGGGTCGCCGACCTAGGCTGCGGTAACGGCGTACTGGCCATCGCCAGCGCCCTGCAAAACCCAGATGCGCATTACACGCTGGTGGACGAATCGTTCATGGCCGTGCAGTCGGCGGCCGAAAACTGGCGCGCGGCGCTGGGTGAACGTGAAGCGATCGTGCGCGCAGGCGACGGCCTTGCCGGACAGGAAGCGCAATCGCTGGATGTGGTGCTGTGCAACCCGCCGTTTCACCAGCAACAGGTGGTCGGCGACTTCCTTGCCTGGCGCATGTTCCAGCAGGCCCGCGAAGCACTGGTCGTCGGTGGTGCGCTGTACATCGTCGGCAACCGTCACCTGGGTTATCACAGCAAACTGGCGCGACTGTTCCGGGGTGTCGAGCAGGTCGCGGCCACGCCGAAATTCGTGATCCTCAAGGCACGCAAATAATCCGGGCAAAAAAAACCCTCCGGTCGGAGGGTTAAAAATCCGTGCCGCAAGGCAGCGGGATGGGAAGTCTTAGTGCGTGGTCAGGCCTGCTGCATTCATGAACATGCGCATCAGGCTGGCGACGATGAACAATGCACCGACGCTGCCGACCCAGATCATGGCCAACCAGCCGAGCCGCTGCCACAGCGGCTTTTTTTCGGCTTCTTCAATGTCGTGCAGGGAATGTTTGCCGGTCATGCTTGCATCCTCCGGTTGAGGGAGATGGCGCCGCTGTCGGCGCCATCGTGATCACCCTTAGTGATAACCGTCTTCATGGGTGACCTTGCCGCGGAACACGTAATAGCTCCAGAAGGTGTAACCCAGGATGAACGGGATGATGAACAGCGTGCCCACCAGCATGAAGCCCTGGCTTTGCGGTGGTGCGGCGGCGTCCCAGATCGAGATCGACGGCGGCACGATGTTCGGCCACAGGCTGATGCCCAGACCGCTGTAGCCGAGGAAGATCAGCACCAGGGTCAGCAGGAACGGCATGTAGTTGGCATTGCGTGCCACCGCGCGAATCAGACCGTACATCGTCACCAGCACCAGAATCGGCACCGGCATGAACCAGAACAGATTCGGCATGCTGAACCAGCGCGTCGCAATTTCCGGATGGGCCAGCGGCGTCCACAGACTGACGACACCGATCACCGCCAACAGCACGAAGGCCAAAGGTCGCGCCAGGTCATGCATCTGTTCCTGCAACTTGCCTTCGGTCTTCATGATCAGCCAGGTGCAGCCGAGCAAGGCATACGCCACCACCAGTGCGGCGCCGCAGAACAGCGTGAACGGCGTCAGCCAGTCCAGTGAACCGCCGGCATATTGCCGGTTGACCACTGGCAGACCATCGATGAACGCGCCCAGCGCCACACCCTGGAAAAACGTTGCGGCAATCGAACCACCGATGAATGCCTTGTCCCACAGGTGACGCTTGTCGTCCTTGGCCTTGAAGCGGAACTCGAACGCCACGCCACGGAAGATCAGCCCGATCAGCATGAAAATCAGCGGCAGGTACAGCGCCGACAACACCACTGAATAAGCCAACGGGAAGGCGCCGAACAACGCAGCGCCGCCCAGTACCAGCCAGGTTTCGTTGCCGTCCCACACCGGGGCGACGGTGTTCATCATCACGTCGCGGTCGGTCTTGCCGGGGATGAACGGAAAGAGAATCCCGATCCCCAGATCGAAACCGTCCATGACCACGTACATCATGATGCCGAAGATGATGATCACGGCCCAGATCAGCGGAAGATCAATACCCATGACTCAAATCTCCTTGGTCAGGCTGCGGTCGTGTTCGGCACCATCGTCGTCGGCAGCGGACAACGGACGGGCCGGCGTACGTTTCTGGCCAGGACCACCTTCGTTGGTTTCCTTGCCTTCGTCGGTCTTCGGTCCTTTGCGCACCAGACGCATCATGTAGCCCAGACCCGCACCGAACAGCGCGAAGTACACCACCACGAACATGATCAGCGTGATGCTCATCTGCATGAAACTGTGGTTGGAAGACGCGTCCGCCGTGCGCATCAGCCCGTAGACCACCCACGGCTGACGACCGATTTCAGTGGTGAACCAGCCCGCCAGGATCGCGATCAGACCGGACGGCCCCATCCACAACGCCAGGTACAGGAACGGCCGCGAGGTGTAGAGCGAGTCACGCTTGCGCAGCCACAAACTCCACAGACCGGTGAAGATCATCAGGAAGCCGAGGCCGACCATGATCCGGAACGACCAGAACACGATGGTGGAATTCGGCCGGTCTTCTGGCGGGAACTCCTTGAGCGCCGGGACTTGCTTGTCCAGCGAGTGGGTCAGGATCAGGCTGCCGAGGTATGGAATCTCGACAGCGAACTTGGTTTTTTCTTCCTTCATGTCCGGCCAGCCGAACAGAATCAGCGGTGTCGCTTCGTCGCCGACGTTTTCCCAGTGGCCTTCGATCGCAGCGATTTTCGCTGGCTGATGCTCGAGGGTGTTGAGGCCGTGGAAGTCGCCGATGACAGCCTGGATCGGCGCAACGATCAACGCCATCCACATCGCCATCGACAGCATGGTGCGGATCGCCGGGTTGTCCTTGCCGCGCAGCAGGTGCCAGGCCGCTGACGAACCGACGAAGAACGCCGTTGCGACGAACGCTGCGGTCGCCATGTGCATCAGGCGATAGGGGAACGATGGGTTGAAGACAATTGCCAGCCAGTCGGTTGGAATGACCTGACCGTTGACGATCTCGAAGCCCTGCGGGGTCTGCATCCAGCTGTTGGAAGCGAGAATCCAGAAGGTCGAAATCAGTGTGCCGATGGCGACCATCACCGTGGAGAAAAAGTGCAGGCCGCGCCCGACCTTGTTCCAGCCGAACAGCATCACCCCGAGGAAACCGGCTTCGAGGAAGAACGCCGTGAGCACTTCATACGTCAGCAACGGCCCGGTAACGGAGCCGGCGAAGTCCGAGAAGCGACTCCAGTTGGTGCCGAACTGGTAAGCCATGACCAGGCCCGAGACCACGCCCATGCCGAAGTTGACGGCAAAGATCTTCGACCAGAAGTGATAAAGATCACGGTAGGTGTCGTTGCCGGTTTTCAGCCACAGGCCTTCCAGCACCGCGAGATAGCTCGCAAGACCGATGGTGATCGCCGGGAACAGGATGTGGAACGAGATGGTGAATGCGAACTGAATTCGGGCGAGATCCAGGGCCTCTAAACCGAACATAAGCTTTCCTCTATCAGATAACGGTCCAGGACTGGCGGCCTTGAACCACTGCCCCCACGGGTATGGAGTGCGGCGAACTCGGATTCGTTCTTCTTTTTACAGGCATCGCGACGCAGGGAGTCTGCCGACGGGTCCGCGATCGTTTCCACGAAAGGTCTTGATCTGGATCAATCAACGTAGAAAGAGTAGTCCCATTTCCGACGGGAAACCGCGTGGTCTTTTGCCGCGTGACAAGTTGCCTCACAGTCACGGCAACGCCCTGAAATACATCGGTGGCCGGGTTTCGCGCCACGGCGCAGAAAAATCGATGTCTGGCTAACTAAATTTTCTGTCATAGCAACTTCCTGTTACAGACTGGTGATAATCTCGCGGTTCCCCTCGATCACGACCGGCCCGCAAATGCCCAGCCAAGAGCCCTTGCTGTTACGTCACCACCGTCCCTTTCTTGCGTTCTGGTTTGCCCGGATCTTCACCGCCAGTGGTTTTCAGATGCTCACCGTGGCGATCGGCTGGAACCTCTATCAATTGACCGGCAATGTGCTCGACCTGGGTCTGGTCGGGTTGGTGGAATTCGCACCACGGGTCTTGTTCATGCTGCACACCGGCCACGTTGCCGATCGCTACGACCGACGCAGAGTCGCGGCGATCTGCCAGTCGTTGCAGGCCCTGATCGCGCTGGCATTGGCCATCGGCAGTGCAACCGATCATGTCACCCGGGAAATGATCTTTATCCTGGCGTTCCTGCTCGGCGCCGCACGCTCGTTCGAGATGCCGACCACTCAAGCGCTGCTGCCGAGCATCGTACCCAGTGCGCTGTTCCCGCGTGCCGTCGCCGCCGCGCAATCTGCACAGCAATCGGCCACCATCGTCGCCCCGGCCCTCGGCGGTCTGCTTTACGCCTTCGGCAGCGTGTGGGTCTACGGGCCGACGGTGATTCTGTATGTCATCGCCTGCACCTTGATGCTCAACCTGCCCGCACGGCAAACCCCGCTGAACAAGGGCAAGGCGACACTGGATTCGTTGCTGGCAGGGATTCGTTTCATTCGCAGCCGCCCGGACATTCTCGGGGCGATCTCGCTGGATCTGTTCGCCGTGCTACTCGGCGGCGCCACGGCGCTGTTGCCGGTGTTCGCCAAGGACATCCTGCTGACCGGGCCGTGGGGGCTGGGGTTGCTGCGCTCGGCGCCGGCAGTTGGCGCGCTGATGATGTCGCTGTTCCTGGCGCGGTTTGCCGTCGAGCGAAACGTCGGTCGAGTAATGTTCACCGCCGTCGGTGTATTCGGCGTGGCAACCATCGCCTTCGGTCTGTCGACCTCGTTCTGGTTCTCCCTGGCGGTACTTGTGGTGCTGGGCGCGGCGGACATGATCAGCATGGTGATCCGCGCCTCGTTCGTGCAACTGGAAACCCCGGACGAAATGCGCGGCCGGGTCAGCGCGGTGAACGGCCTGTTCATCGGTGCCTCGAACCAGTTGGGCGAATTCGAGTCCGGTCTCACCGCGCATTGGTTCGGCACCGTGCCGGCGGTGGTGATGGGCGGCATCGGCACGCTGGTGGTGACCGGAACCTGGATCAAACTGTTCCCGACCCTGGCCAACCGCGACCGGATGCATGTGCCGGTGGAAGAGGTGAAGGCCTGACGCTCTCAGGCCAGCAACTCCCCCGCCACCTTCAATCTGACGGCCTTGCCCGCCAGTTGCTCGACCAGTGTCAGCGCAAACGCAAGCGCGGCGCCGGAGCCCTGGGCGGTGATGCAATTACCGTCGACCACCACCGGTTGATCAACAAACGTGCAACCGGAAAGGTTATGACTGCTGACGGGCAGGCAGGTCATCCGGCGTTGACGTAATACACCGAAGCTTTGCAGGGCGACGGCCGGGGCTTCGGCGATGGCGGCGAACAGTCGTCCGGCACTGGCCTGATCCTTTAGCAGTTGTTGAAGAGGCTGGTGCGCAGCAAGGTGTTGCGCGCCGACAGCGCCACCGGGCAGGACGATCAGGTCAAAGGTCTGGGCCAGTACGTCAATGAGCATGCCGTCGGCAGTCAGTCGCGTGCCCCGGGCGCAGGTCAGCATGCGCCGGCCTTCGATGCTGGCCGCCACCACTTCGACGCCGGCGCGGCGCAGCACGTCGATCAGGGTCACGCATTGCAGATCATCGATGCCCTCGGCGAGGGTAATCAGGGCTCTATAGGTCATGGGCGCTTTCCGCTGGGTGGTCTTTAAAGCGTAGTCAGCTTTGCCCTGCCCTGTTCGGCGACAGCCGTTACTTGATGTAAAGCTGGGTCGACATCGTGTTGCGCGGGGCGTTGATCGACGTGTTGCTGAAGGTAAAGGTGCCTTCCTGACGGGCCGCCAGATCGAAGGTATACAGCGAGCCGACGGATTTGCTGCCGGGCGTGCACTCGGTCAGGTTGCCGTTATCGAAGGCACAGACCGGACTCCGGGTGCCGTTCACTTCGAAACCGTCCAGTGCTGCCTGAGGCTGACTCTGGCCGTAGCCGATTTCCAGCACGTACACCTTGATGCCCGGCGCGCTGTGATCGCAACGGGTCTGCACCTGGCCATCGGTAATGTCTTCGAGCCCGCAGGACGACGACTGAACCTTGATGACTTTCACCTCGCTCAATGGCGGTGCCGACGCCGCAAGTGCCGCCGGTACACCGGCCAGCAGCGAGGCCATCAGTCCAGCGGTCTTCATCCAACCCTTGTTCATGCGATCCATCCCAGAAAAAACAGCGCGCAGTATGGCTTACTTGGCCGTGGTGCAAAACTTCGCCGACGATCGACACCAACATCCGCCATCTTCCTCACGCTGCTGGTATGATGCGCGGCTTTTTCCGGCCCACCACAATTTTCCAGGCGCTTGCGACGGTCTGTGCTTTGCTGTTGAGGTCGATACATTCACGGCGCCACGCGCGCCACGGGGAGCAGACATGCTGGAAAGGCTGTTTCAACTCAAGGCACACAACACCAACGTGCGGACCGAGATTCTGGCGGGCGTCACGACCTTCCTGGCCATGGCCTACATTCTGTTCGTCAACCCGAGCATCCTCGGCGAGACCGGCATGGACAAGGGCGCGGTGTTCGTCGCCACGTGTCTGGCAGCCGCCATCGGTTCCACGGTCATGGGCCTGATCGCCAACTACCCGATCGCCCTCGCGCCGGGCATGGGTCTGAACGCCTTCTTCACCTACACCGTCGTGCTGCACATGGGCCACACCTGGCAAGTGGCGCTGGGCGCGGTGTTCATTTCGGCGGTGTGCTTCTTCCTGCTGTCGATCTTCCGCATCCGTGAGTGGATCATCAACAGCATCCCGCTGCCGCTGCGCTCGGCGATTGCCGCCGGTATCGGCCTGTTTCTGGCACTGATCGCCCTGCACAACGCCGGCATCGTGGTCAGCAACCCGGCGACCATGGTCGGCCTCGGTGACCTGAAACAGCCGGCTCCGATCCTCGCCACCCTCGGTTTCGCCCTGATCGTTGCCCTTGAAGCCCTGAAAGTGCGCGGCGCGGTGCTGATCGGCATTCTGGCGGTGACCATCGTTTCCATCGTGATGGGCTTCACCCCGTTCGGCGGCGTGACGTCAATGCCGCCTTCGCTGGCCCCGACCTTCCTGCAACTGGACATCAAGGGCGCTCTGGACATCGGTCTGGTCAGCGTGATCTTCGCCTTCCTGTTCGTCGACCTGTTCGACAACTCCGGCACCCTGATCGGCGTCGCCAAGCGCGCCGGCCTGATGGGCAAGGACGGCCACATGCCGAAAATGGGCCGTGCGCTGATCGCTGACAGCACCGCGGCAATGGCCGGTTCGCTGCTGGGCACCTCGACCACCACCAGCTACATCGAATCCGCTGCGGGCGTGAGTGCCGGCGGCCGCACCGGCCTGACCGCCATCGTCGTCGCAATCCTGTTCCTGCTGGCGCTGTTCTTCTCGCCACTGGCCGCCAGCGTACCTGCGTTCGCTACCGCGCCGGCGCTGCTGTTCGTCGCCGTGTTGATGACTTCGGGCCTGGCGGAAATAGACTGGGAAGACATCACCGTCGCCGCGCCGGTCGTGGTCACCGCCCTGGCGATGCCTTTCACCTATTCCATCGCCAACGGCATCGCCTTCGGCTTCATCGCCTGGACTGCGATCAAACTGCTGTCCGGCCGCGCCCGTGAGCTGAACCCGGCGCTGGTGATCCTGTCGATTCTGTTCGTGATCAAGCTGGGTTGGTTCAACGCATGACTTTTGATTCCCAGGCCTACGCCGCACAACTCGAAGACAAGGTCACGCGCCTGCGTGACCTGCTGGCCCCGTTCGATGCACCGGAGCCGACGGTGTTCGACTCGCCGCTGCAGAACTTCCGCCTGCGCGCCGAATTCCGCCTGTGGCGCGAGGGGGGTGAGCGGCATTACGCGATGTTCTCGCAGGACGACAAACGCACGCCGATCCTGATCGAAGAGTTCCCGATCGCCAGCCTGCGCATCAACCAGTTGATGCCGCAATTGAAGGCGGCGTGGCAGGCCAGCGCAGCGCTGAGCCACAAGTTGTTCCAGGTGGAGTTTCTGACCACCCTGGCCGGCGACGCAATGATCACCCTGTGCTATCACCGTCCGCTGGACGAGCACTGGCATGCGGCGGCGACCAAACTGGCGACGGATCTGGGCGTCAGCATCATCGGTCGTTCCAAGGGCAAGCGCGAAGTGCTCGGCCTCGACTACGTGGTCGAGAAACTCGACGTCGGCGGTCGCACATTCAGCTATCGCCAACCGGAAGGCGCGTTCACCCAACCGAACGGCACCGTGAACCAGAAGATGCTCAACTGGGCCTACGAAGCACTGGGCGATCGCAGCGACGATCTGCTGGAGCTGTACTGCGGCAACGGCAACTTCACCCTGCCGCTGGCAACCCGCGTGCGCAAAGTGCTGGCCACCGAAATCAGCAAGACTTCGGTCAACGCCGCACTGAGCAACCTGGCCGAAAACGCTGTGGATAACGTCACCTTGGTGCGCCTGTCCGCCGAAGAGCTGACCGAAGCCCTGAACGAAGTTCGCCCGTTCCGTCGCCTGCACGGCATCGATCTGAAAAGCTACGAATTCGGCAGCGTGTTCGTCGACCCGCCACGGGCCGGCATGGACCCGGACACCTGCGAGCTGACCCGGCGCTTCGACAACATCCTGTACATCTCCTGCAACCCGGAAACGCTGGCGGCCAACATTGCCCAACTGCACGACACGCACCGCATCACCCGCTGCGCACTGTTCGACCAGTTCCCGTGGACTCACCACATGGAATCCGGCGTGCTGCTGACCCGACGTTGATCGCAGGTGCCAGAAACAAGAAAGCCGTCCTCATCGACGGCTTTTTTGTGCCTGTTCATGGCACGGGATCGATCTTGCGCGGACGCCCGCCCTTCCTGCCGTTGGCCCGTGCAGCTTCAGCTTTCGCAGTGCTGCTCTGGCGACCATTGCGGGAGGCGATCACCGAGGCTGCCATGGCCATCAGTGGCTGACTGGCCGAGATCATGCCGGCGATGGAAACCTGCAAATCCTTGCCGTCGTGGCAGAGCGCTGTGCCGGCAAAGCCAACGTTCAATCCAGTGAAGTCTTCCGGTTCGAAATCATCGAATTCCCGGTAGAGATTCACTGGGAGCAGCACGCCACTGTTGTCTTCGAAGTGGATAACCAGACACGTTTTCTGAAAGGCCACCGACACGGCTTGCAGGCTGCTGCGTCGGCGCACGCCACCACGGTCGACCGCTTCGTCCAGACGCTTTTCCGTGACGGGTCGATCCGCGTGCAGCGTGGCTTTGACTGTTTTCATAATTCTATTTCCACTCCTTCGTTGGCGCCGACCAGGGCCAACAGGGTTTTGTTGACCTCCGGCTCGTAATACGCCGAGCCAATCCTGAAACTCGTGCTGGTGACTTCCCGCAGCACCGCCACCTGATTCGACTGCCCGTCCCACCATTGATTGTCGAGACAGGCCGTTCGCAACCGAGTCCACCAGATCCAGCGCGCCCGCCGCAGATGATCGGTTTCACGCAGCGACTGGCGCAGCCCTTCAAGCAGGCTGACCGGCGGTCGATGCGACAACGGCAGCACATCCCACAGTTCAACGCCGTTGTGCCAGAAACTGAATTTGAAGCGGGCGCTCCAGGCGCCTGCATCCACATGTGCGTGGGGCGGACAATGTTCGTCATGCAACATGATCACCACTGACAGTCCTTTGTAACTGCATACCTTCATGCTACCCATCCGTTAGGTTTAAAGTTTCAACACTTGCCATTCCCTGGCAAATCCGACCATCGGCGCCAACGCCTGCTGTGGCCGTTACCTTTCGAGCCTAGTGCGGGAGCCGCAAAAGCCGCGCGCAAAATGGTAAGCAGTTCTTTCGCAGCGGCCGCGCATTTGCTACATACGAAGACTCATTCCCCGGTGTAATCAATCATGCAGCGACACTTCGACGATCTTCAGCTGGGCAGCATCGAGCTGTTTTGCCTGGCCGCCGAGTGCGGCAGTTTCACCGGCGCGGCGCAGGCGGCTTCGGTGACGCCGGCAGCGGTGAGCCGCTCGGTATCCCGCATGGAGGAACGCCTGGGCGTGCGGCTGTTCGCGCGCACCACCCGCAGCGTGAAATTGACTGACAGCGGCCGGCGCTATTACGAAGAATGCAGTCAGGCGCTGGCACAACTGGTCGAGGCGCAGCGGGAAGTCATGGGCCAGCAGCAGGAACCGTCCGGCACCCTGCGTATCAGTATTCCTACGACCTACGCCCATCACCGAATCCTGCCGCTGCTGCCGGCCTTTCGCGCGCGCTTCCCGCAGGTGAAGGTCGACATGCACATCAGCAACCGCAACATCGACTTCGTCGGCGAGGGCTACGACATGGCGATCCGCGTGCGGGCGATTCCCGATTCCGGCCTGATCGCCCGCCACCTGGAAGATGCGGCGCTGGTGATGGTTGCCAGCCCCGATTACCTCAAACGCGCCGGCACGCCGCAGACCCTCGAAGACCTCGAACAGCACGAGTGCATCCAGTACGAATTACCCAGCAACGGGCGGCGGATCACCTGGCTGTTTTACGACGAAGAGACGCCACGGGAAATCCTCGCCGAGGGCAATTTCTGCTGCTCGGACGATGTGCTCGGTGGCGTGACCCTGGCCAGGCACGGTGCCGGATTGTTCCAGACCTATCGCTTCATTGTCGAAAAAGAACTGGCCGACGGCTCGCTGATAGAAGTGCTCAAACCCTACAGCGGACGCTCGCGGCCGTTCACCTTGTTGTACCCGCAGAATCGCCACATGCCGCTGCGTGTCAGGGCTTTCATCGATTTTCTGGTGGAGCAGTTGCCGCACTGAATTGCATCAGTGTGCGATCACCGCCCACAAAACCGGGTCGTCGATGCAGGGCAATTGATTAAAGTAACCATCTAGTACAATTTAACTCCACAGGTCGAAACCTTCGGCCCAAGCCAAAAACAATAAGTGGAGTTTGCCCCCCATGCCCCCTATCGTTCTGGTGCTTAACGGCCCGAACCTGAACCTGCTCGGCACCCGTGAACCGGCGACCTACGGTCACGAAACCCTGGCCGATATCTCTGCCCTGTGCGGGCGCGCCGCCGAAGAATTCGGCCTGGCCGTGGAGTTTCGCCAGACCAACCACGAAGGCGAACTGCTCGACTGGATTCACGGCGCCCGCCAGCGCTGCGCCGGCATCGTGATCAACCCGGCCGCCTGGACTCACACCTCGGTCGCGATCCGCGACGCTCTGGTCGCCAGCGAATTGCCGGTGATCGAAGTGCACCTGTCCAACGTCCACGCCCGCGAGCCGTTCCGTCATCACTCGTTCGTCTCCGCCATCGCCACCGCCGTGATGTGCGGCTTCGGCAGCCACGGCTATCGCCTGGCCCTGGAACATTTCAGCCAGCGGCTGAAGGGGTGATCCGCATGAATCGCAACAACGTGATACTCGCCGGGCTGATCGGTGCCGGCATCCAGGCCTCCCGCACCCCGGCCCTGCACGAACACGAAGGTGACGAACAGGGCCTGCGTTACCTGTACCGGCTGATCGATCTCGATCAACTGCAACTGGACAGCAACGCCCTGCCCGACCTGCTGCTGGCCGCCGAACGGATGAACTACACCGGGCTGAACATCACCTTCCCGTGCAAGCAGGCAATCATCCCGCTGCTCGATGAATTGTCCCCGGAAGCCCGAGGCATCGGCGCCGTGAACACGGTGGTGCTGAAGGACGGCAAACGCGTCGGCCACAACACCGATTGCCTGGGTTTTGCCGAAGGTTTTCGTCGCGGCCTGCCAGACGTTGCCCGCGAGCGCGTAGTCCAGATGGGTGCCGGCGGTGCAGGCGCGGCCGTGGCCCACGCCCTATTGAGCGAAGGCGTACAACAACTGAGCATTTTTGACGTGGACGTGGAGCGCGCCGAAAGTCTGGCCAACAACCTCAACCAGCATTTCGGCGCTGACCGGGCGGTTGCCGGGCATGATCTGGCGAGCACACTGAGTCAGGCGAATGGCCTGGTAAACACCACGCCGATGGGCATGGCCAAATTACCGGGCATGCCCGTACCGGCGACCCTGCTGCGGCCTGAGCTGTGGGTGGCGGAGATCGTGTATTTCCCGCTGGAAACCGAACTGCTGCGCAGCGCCCGCGCCCTGGGTTGCCGAACCCTGGATGGTGGCAACATGGCGGTGTTCCAGGCGGTGAAAGCGTTTGAACTGTTCAGCGGCAGGGCGCCGGATGCACAACGGATGCTCGCGCATTTTCAAAGCATGAATGGGTAAAACCGTGAGGGGGCGACGCCCCCTCGACTTCAGTCACGCTTGCAGGTAGCGCAGCACCGACTCGCAAATCATCTCGCGATGACGCTGCTTGATGCTTTCGTCCGGCAGGTCGATCTGAAAGATCTCACCGAACGTGTGGCGGTTCGACACGCGATAGAAGCAGAACGAACTGATCAGCAGATGTACGTCCAGCGCGTCGAGCCCGGCGCGGAACACCCCTTCATCGGCACCGCGACGAAGAATCTCGCCCAGGGAATCGAGGATGGTGTTGTTCATCGCCTTGATCGCGTCGGAACGCTTCACGTACTCGGCGTTGTGGATGTTTTCGATGCTGACGATCCGCACGAAATCGACGTTGCGATCGTGGTGATCGAAAGTGAATTCCACCAGGCGCCGGATCGCTTCCACCGGCGGCAACTCGACCAGGTGCAGACGGTTCTCGGTGCTGCGGATATCGCCGTAGAGCTTCTCCAGCACCTCGACGTACAACTGCTCCTTGCTGCCGAAGTAGTAATAGATCATGCGCTTGGAGGTGTGAATGCGCTCGGCGATCGCATCGACGCGGGCGCCGGACAGCCCCTGCTGGACGAACTCGACGATCGCCTCCTGCAGGATATTCTCGCGGGTCTTTTCCGGGTTGTTCTTGCGACTCTTGCGCGGCTCTACCGCGGGTAGAGCGGGAGCTGCGGGAAGTTCTGAAGTCATTGTCATTGCGGGCTCACGGCCATCACTGCACAGGCTGGCGATTATGGGCCGCGCGCCCCAGTGAAGGAAGCCGCGCGGCCGGTGTTTAATCCCGCGTTTACGAATTTCCTACAACTTCGCCTGGCGAACCGCGCCACTGCGTGATTTGGCCATCGCCGCCAGCCGCACCGCGACGTTGGCCGCGCCATAACCGGCGTAACCATTCTTGCGCTGGATGATCTCGAAGAAGAAACGCCCCTCGAACGGCTCGGTATAAACGTGGAACAACTCGCCACCCTGCGCATCGCGGTCGTAGAGCACGTTGTAGTACGCCAGTTCGCTGAGGAATTCGTCATCGAAATCGAAGCGCGCCGCCAGATCGTCGTAATAGTTGAGCGGGATATCCAGCAACGGCACGCCCGCCTCTTTCGCCCGGCTGACTTCGGCAAAGATATCGTCGCAATCGAACGCGATGTGATGCACCCCGGAGCCGCGATAACTCGACAACGCGTGTGAGATCGCGGTGTTGCGGTTCTCGGAAATGTTCAGCGGCAGACGGATCGAACTGTCGCGACTACGCAGCGCGCGACTCTTCACCAGCCCGTAAGGATCCGGCAGCACCACTTCGTCATCGGCCTCGAAATCCAGCAGGCTCTTGTAGAACAGCACCCAACTGTCGAGGCTGTCTGCCGGCAGCGCCATGGCCATGTGGTCGATGCGCTTGAGACCGCCGCGCGCCACGGCATTTGGCAGCAGATTGAAGTCAGTGCCGTAGACATCCGCCTCCTGATCCACCAGATAGATCAGGCTACCGTCCGGCGCACGCACCGCCGCCAGCTCCAGTTCGTTGGGGCCGACCAGTCCGCGATACGGCTGACCTTTATAGGCGACGGCGCGGGCCAGCGCACTGGCGCTGTCCTTGACCCGCACGGCGGTGGCGCACAGCGACGGGCCGTGGGCCTCGAAAAAGCTGTGGCCGAATGAATAAGGTTCAGAGTTGAGGATCAAGTTGATATCGCCCTGGCGCAACAGGCTGACGCTCTTGGAGCGATGCTGGCCGGCCTTGACGAAGCCCAGCCGCTCCAGCCAGTTCGACAGCTTGGCGCCAAGGCTTTCATCCACGGCGAATTCAAGAAACTCGATGCCGTTGTATTCGCTGGCCTTCGGCGTTTCGAAGAGGATGTCGCGGTTATCCACAGGACGGATTTCCTGCTCCAGACGCTGACGGGTTTTCTCCTCCAGGTACAGCAGCGAACGCAGACCGTCGGCCGCATTGGCCCGAGGCGGCGCGGCGCGGAAGCCGTCATTGAAGATTTCCAGCGACAGCGGCCCGGTGTAGCCGCTCTGAATGATCGGCGCGAGAAACCCCGGCAGATCGAATTCGCCCTGCCCCGGGAAGCAGCGGAAATGCCGGCTCCACTCCAGCACGTCCATCGCCAGGATCGGCGCGTCGGCCATCTGCACGAAGAAAATCTTGTCGCCGGGAATCTCGGCAATCGCCCGTGGATCGCCCTTGAGCGACAAGGTGTGGAAGCTGTCGAGCAACACGCCGAGGGCCGGGTGATCGGCCTGACGCACGATGTCCCAGACCTGTTGATAAGTATTGACGTGACGGCCCCAGGCCAGCGCCTCATAACCGATGCGCAAGCCGCGAGCGCCGGCGCGCTCGGCCAGCAGGCGCAGGTCATCGATGAGGATCTGTTGCTCGCCGAGACTGTCGGGGGAGGCATTGCTGCAGACCAGTACCAGGTCGGTGCCCAGCTCCTGCATCAGGTCGAACTTGCGCTCGGCCCGCTCCAGGTTGCGTTCCAGTCGATCGCGGCGGCAGCCTTCGAAATCGCGGAACGGCTGGAACAGCGTGATGGCAATCCCGAGGTCGGCGCACATCTGCCGGATTTCCCGGGGGCTGCCGTCGTAATACAGAAGATCGTTTTCGAAAATCTCCACCCCGTCGAACCCGGCGGCGGCAATGGCTTCGAGTTTTTCCGGCAGGGTTCCGCTCAAGGAGACGGTGGCAATGGATCGCTGCATGTTTCAACTCCCGGTGGAGACGTCGGCTACGGAAATTGCGCCGCTTTTATAGGGTGAGCGAATTATTGGTCCCGGTTTTTCATTGAGCAATTTAAACTGTACTACCCGGTTAGTTTTGCGTGCGATTATCGAACACAATGCCGGTTCGGCGAATTGACGATTTTTCGTCCACTGCCCAACATCCGTCTCACCTTGAGTCCGGAACTGAACCGCCGGTCGCAGCGTGCACAAAAAAAGCACACCAAATAACAAATCCAAAAACGGGTGGAACACATGATTCCTTCACAGACTTCCCGCATGGCTCCGGCCATGAGCACTGCCACGGGTGGCATCGGCGACAAGATCCGCGGCGCCATGGCCGTCGGCAAGACCCGTTGGGGCATGCTGGCGCTGGTGTTTTTCGCCACCACCCTCAATTACATCGACCGCGCCGCCCTCGGCGTCATGCAGCCGATCCTTGCCAAGGAAATGAGCTGGACGGCGATGGACTACGCCAACATCAACTTCTGGTTTCAGGTCGGCTACGCGATCGGCTTCGTGCTTCAAGGGCGGCTGATCGACCGGGTCGGCGTCAAGCGCGTGTTCTTCTGCGCGGTGCTGCTCTGGAGCCTGGCCACCGGCGCCCATGGCCTGGCGACTTCGGCGGTGGGCTTCATGGTCTGCCGGTTCATCCTCGGCCTGACTGAAGCGGCGAACTACCCGGCCTGTGTGAAGACCACACGCCTGTGGTTCCCGGCCGGCGAGCGCGCCGTCGCCACCGGCATCTTCAACGCCGGCACCAACGTCGGCGCGATGTTCACCCCAATGCTGCTGCCGCTGATCCTTCACGTGTGGGGCTGGCAGGCCGCGTTCCTGTGCATGTCGGCACTGGGCGGGATCTGGCTGCTGTTCTGGGGTCTGAAGTATTTCAACCCGGAAGATCACCCGAGCGTGAAACAGTCGGAGCTGGAATACATCCAGAAAGAAGTCGAACCGGAACAGGCCCGCGTGCCGTTCTCGAAAATCCTGCGCATGCGCGGCACCTGGGCCTTCGCCCTCGCCTACTCGCTGACCGCGCCGGTGTTCTGGTTCTACCTGTACTGGCTGCCGCCGTTTCTCAATCAGCAATACAACCTGGGCATCAACGTCACCCAGATGGGCATTCCGCTGATCATCATCTACGTCACCGCTGACTTCGGCAGCGTGGGCGGCGGGATTCTGTCTTCGTTCCTGATCGGTCGTGGCATGAACTCGATCAAGGCGCGGCTGCTGTCGATGTTCCTGTTCGCCTGCTGCATCATCGGCGTGGTCATGGCCGCCGGCTCCGCCAACCTGTGGATCGCGGTTGCCGCCATCTCCCTGGCCATCGGCGCGCACCAGGCCTGGACCGCCAACATCTGGAGCCTGGTGATGGACTACACGCCCAAGCACATGATGAGCACGGTGTTCGGTTTCGGCGGCATGTGCGCGGCGATCGGCGGGATGTTCATGACCCAGATCGTCGGCCACATCCTGACCGTCACCAACAACAACTACACCGTGTTGTTCACTCTGATCCCGGCGATGTACTTCATCGCGCTGACCTGGATGTACTTCATGGCACCGCGCAAGATTCCTACGGTTACCGAATAACCCTCCTGCACCGACCGGCCTGATTTCAGGCCGGTTTTGCTTTCAGCGCCGGCTCTGCTGCCACGCTGCCGCCAGTCCGCTGCAACAGATCACCGCGATCCCGATCACCGTCATCAGGGTTGGCGTGTGAGCAAACAGCAACCAGCCCAGCAACCCCGCGAACACGATCTGGCAATAACCGAACGGTGCCAGCAACGCCGGTGCGGCATGGCGGAATGCCTGGGTCAGAAACAGGTGCGCGGTCATTCCGCAACTGCCCAGCGCCAGCATCAACAACGCATGCCCCACGCTCGGCACCTGCCAGAAGAACGGCACCAGCGCACTCATCACCAGCGTGTTGCACAACCCCGCGAAAAAGTTGCTGGTGGTCGGGCTGTCGACTTCCGCGAGCTTGCGGGTGAGCAACTGATAGAAGCAGAAAAACAGCGCCGAGCAGAACGGCAATAAAATCGCCGGGGTGAACAGTTCACCGCCCGGATGGACGATGATCAGCACACCGATGAACCCGCACACCACCGCGATCCACTGACCGCGCGTCACCCGCTCCTTGAGCAGCGGCACCGACAGCGCCGTCACCAGCACAGGCGCAAGAAAGTTGACCGCCGTGGCTTCGGCCAGCGGGATGTACAGCAACGCCGTGGTGAAAAAAAGACTGGTGCCCAACAGGCACAACGCCCGCGCCAACTGCCACAACGGGCGTTTGGTGCGCAGCACGCGCAGCCCGGACTGCGGCAGGAAAATCCCGGCCATCAGCAGCGTGTGCACCAGATACCGCGCCCACACCACCATCACGATCGGATAAAAACCCGAAAGGTATTTCGACAGCGCGTCGTGACTGGAGAACAGGAACGTCGCCACGACAATCAGCAAGATCCCCTTGAAGGGTTGGTTGACGCCGGAAAGCGGGGTGCTGACTGTCATGGGCTCTCTCTGAAAAAAATAAACGGTGACGAGGCGGCTCTCGCCCCTTGGAGCAGACTCAAAGCCGGGCCAACAATTCCCGTGTCCGATCGATCGCCATTTGCGCGCGTTGCAATCCGCTCACGCCCTGCTCCAGCAATTTGACCGTGGGAATTTCCAGACTCAGGGGAAGGTTAGCCGGAAGACTGTGCAACAACCCGATCAGGTCACAATCGCCCTCGCCGGGAAACCGGCGCTCATTGCGAGCCTGACGCAAGATCTCGGCCATGTCCGTTGGCCTCGGCCCGGCAACATCGCACAACTGTGCGTAGCGCAGCCGCGAGGCCGGCACACCGGTCAGATCTTTCAGCCGCGATCCGGAGCGGTCAAAGTGAAACGCATCCACCAGCACCGCACCGTTTTCGCGCCCCGCGTTGTCGACGATGCGCAACGCCTGCTTGAGATTGCGCGCATCGGTCCACGGCATGAACTCCAGATGCGGATGCAAACCGTAGGGCGCCGCCAGATCGCACAGCGCCGCGAAATGATCGGTGAGCCGCTGCTCGTCAGGATCGTTACCGGCGACCAGCAACTCGCTGGCGCCGAACTCCGCGCCGACGCTGAGCAGCTTCTCGAAATCCGCGACCACTGTCTGCGGCTTCAATCGAAGGATTTCCACGTCGAGCACGCCGATTCCGGTGTCACGCAAGCGCGCCAGTGTCTGACGCCGCAAGTCGCCATCGGCTACCAACGGGAAGTGATATTCCTCGGGCGTCGCCGGCTCCAGACGCAGGCCGACATGGCTGTAACCGGCACGGGCCGCGACCTCGACCATGTCGGGGGGCGACAACTCCAGCACGGTCAGGCTGGCCAGGGACAGAATTCGTTCGCTCATGACCTCGCCTCGACCTGTTCGGGTGAAGTGACGCAACCAATGCCGATGCGAAGGGGCGGGTTCAAGGTGCGATCCTCTTGTGATTGTTGTGGGAAAACTCACTCAATCGACAATTTAGAACCCGGTTCCAGATTCTCCCACCCGCCTGACTGAAAAGTGGGCGAACAGCGCACGGCTTTGTTTAAACGAACAACTCCGAGGCCAGGCTGGCTGCCGACAATTCCTCGGTAAACGTCAGTAGCAACGGCGCCAGTTCATGCAATCGCGCCCCCGGCATCCGGGCGCTGGGGCCGGCGATGCTGAGCACGCCGATCACCCGGCCATCGGCGGGATGTTTGACCACGGCAGCAATCGCCGAAGTACCCACCGCCGAGCTTTCTTCCACACAGGCATAGCCCTGTTCCCGTGCCACGCGCAGGCGTTCGAGCAGTTCAATATTGGAGCGCGGCGCGTTGGGCCCGATATCCGCCGGCACCTCCGCGCCCTGGCGCTCGACCAGCGACAACGCCTCGGCATCGCTCATGCACGCCAGCCACGCATGGCCCGACGCGGTGTAGAACAGCGGCGCGTCGCGGCCCATGTCCGGGTCGTAACGCAGACCGATGCGCGCGCCCTGCGCCTTGGCGATCCAGGTCTGGCGCTCGCCGTCGATCACGCCCAGACGCACCAGCTCACCGGTTTCCTGGGCCAGCCGATCGAGCACCGGTTGCACGATATCGGCCCCGCTGCTCGACAGATATTGAAAGCCCATCGCAACCAGTTTGGTCGACAGGTGGTAACGCAACGTCTCCGGGTTCTGTCGCACGTAACCCAGGCGGATCAGCTCGGCGAGCAGGCGGTGCGTCGCGCTCTTCGGAATGTCCAGTTGCTCGGCCAGGGTCTGCATCGGCAGCCCGCGCGGCTCACTGGTGAGGCTTTCCAGCACGCTGAAAACCCGTTCGATTTGACTGCCGGCCATGGTGCGCTCTCGGTGAAATTTCGCCGATTCTAGAAGACATCCCGAGGAATGCGAAATCTGGAACCTGGCGTCCGATAACCGCCCACTTTGCGCGCCAGTCGGTTGATCTGCTTCGCCCGCGCTGGTTATTTTCTGGAACATGATTCTAAAAAAAATTGATTGCTGGAGCGTTTTTTGATGCCTGCCCTTCCCGATATCGACTGCGACGTTCTGGTGGTCGGCTCCGGCGCCGCCGGTTTGTCGGCCGCCGTCACCGCCGCCTGGCATGGCTTGAAAGTCATCGTGGTGGAAAAGGATCCGGTGTTCGGCGGCGCCACCGCGTGGTCCGGCGGCTGGGCGTGGGTGCCGTGCAACCCGCTGGCCCGGCGTGCCGGGATCGTGGAAGACGTGGAATTGCCGCGCACCTATCTGCGCCACGAACTCGGCGAGCACTACGACCCGGCCATGATCGACGCCTTCCTTGAAGCCGGCCCGCGCATGGTGGCGTTCTTCGAACAACACACCGCCCTGCAATTCGCGGACGGCAACGCCATCGCCGACATCCACGGCGAAACACCGGGCGCCGGCAGCGGCGGGCGCTCGGTGATTGCCGCCCCCTATGACGGGCGAAAGGTCGGGCGCCTGTTCAAGCGTCTTCGTACAACGATGCGCGAAACATCGTTCATGGGCATGCCGATCATGGCCGGTGCGGACCTGTCGGCGTTTCTCAATCTGACTCGCTCGTTGTCGGCGGCCTGGCACGTGACCCGGCGTTTTACCCGTCACCTAGTGGACCTGACGCTGCACGGTCGAGCGATGCAACTGGTCAACGGCGTGGCGCTGGTGGCGCGGCTGGCGAAATCCGCCGAAGACCTCGGCGTACTGCTGTGGGAGTCGGCACCGGTGACCGAACTGCTGCGCGACGAATCACGCATCACCGGCGCTCGCGTGAACACCACAAAAGGCCCGCTCAATGTCCATGCCCGCAAAGCCGTGGTGCTCGCTGCTGGCGGATTTGCCAACGACATCGAGCGGCGCAAGGCCTTGTTTCCCCGTACGCCCACCGGTCATGAGCATTGGGCGCTGCCACCTTTGGGAGTGAATGGCGACGGCCTGCGACTGGGAGAAACCGTCGGAGCCCGGGTCAACACCGATGTGGCCTCGCCCGTGGCGTGGGCGCCGGTCTCGCAGGTGCCACATTCCGACGGCAGCATCGGCCATTTCCCACACATCATCGAGCGCGGCAAACCCGGCGTCATCGGCGTGCTGCGCAACGGCCAGCGCTTCGTCAACGAAGCCAACGGCTATTACGACTATGTCAGCGCCATGGTCGCCGCCGCCCCCGAGGGCGAAGAGGTCGCGTCCTGGCTGATCTGCACCCGCGCGTTCCAGCGGCGTTACGGGCTCGGCATGTCTCGTCCGTTTCCGGTTCCGGTGTCAGGTTTTATCCGCAGCGGCTATATGAAAACCGGTAATACCCTTGAGGAATTGGCTGGTGCATGCGGCATCGATCCGATCGGTTTACGCGCCACCCTGCATGAATACAACCACCATGCCCGGGACGGCGAAGACCCGCTGTTCGGTCGCGGTTCGACCCCTTACAACCGCAAACAGGGCGATCCCGCGCAACAGCCCAATCCGTGCGTGGCCCCTATCGAACAAGGCCCGTTCTACGCGGTGAAGGTGCAGCCGGGCTGTTTCGGCACCTTCGCCGGGCTCAAGGTCAACCCGCATGCACAAGTGCTCGACGCCGAAGACCGGCCTATCCCCGGGCTGTACGCCGCCGGTGGCGACATGGCCAGCATCATGGGCGGGCATTATCCGGCGGGCGGGATCAACCTCGGCCCGGCGCTGACGTTCGGTTACATCGCAGCTCGGCACATGGCGGGCGTCACGGCTTTCGAACAGGAGATCGACCATGCAGCACATCGTTAATCGACAAGGACTGAACCTGCCCAAACTCGGCCTCGGCACCTGGCCGATGCTCGGCGACGAATGCACCCGCGCCGTGGAGCAAGCGCTGGAACTCGGTTACCGACACATCGACACGGCAGCCGCCTACAACAACGAAGACGCCGTCGGACAAGCCTTGGCGAATACGCCGACACCCCGCGAGCAGATCCACGTCACCACCAAGGTCTGGTGGGACCAGCTGCAACCGGACGCCATGCGTCACTCGCTGGATCGCAGCCTCAAGGCGTTGCGCAGCGAGTACGTCGACCTGTTCATGATCCATTGGCCAACCACTGACTGGGACCTGCCGCGCACCCTTGAAACCCTCGCGTCGTTCAAGGAGCAAGGTCTGGCTCGCAACATCGGTGTGGCGAATTTTCCGCTACCGCTGCTGCGCAAAGTCGTCGAGGAATACGGCATCCCTCTGTCAGCCATTCAGGTCGAGTACCACGTCCTGCTCGGACAAAACGCCCTGCTCGACTACGCCCGTCAACACGATCTGGCGCTGACGGCCTACACGCCACTGGCACGCAACAAGGTCTCGGAGATTCCGCAGATTCAGCAGATCGCCGAAAAACACGGTGTGCTGCCGACTCAAGTGGCGCTGAAGTGGCTGCTGGATCAGGACAATGTCGCGGCGATTCCCAAGGCCAGCAGCAAAACCAATCAACTGGCCAACCTGGCCTCGTTGAAGGTCGAACTGGATAACGACGACCGAGCGTTGATCGCCGGGTTGTCCAAGCGCGAACGTCAGGTCAGCCCGGACTTCGCGCCGGTGTGGGATGCCTTCGACCGCTGACACCCGACCCGGCGAAAGAAAACCGCCGGCGAATTGAATTCCCGGCGCTCGTGCTCGTCAATAACAGGCCCGACCTCGTCACCCCGAGGCCGGGCCTTTGTGCGTGTGGACGAATAGACGGACGACCGGACTGGCGCCACACTCACACACCAGCAACACTCATCACCACGATCAGACAGAGGATTCCCACATGCTATGGAAAAAAGGCCGACGCAGTGACAACGTCGTCGATGCCCGTGGCGATGACATGGGCGGTGGTGGCGGCATGCGCTTCGGCGGTGGCAAGGGCCTGAGTCTCGGGGCGATCCTGCTGATCGTCGGCATCGGCTGGATCACCGGCCAGGACCCGCTGCAGATCCTCGGCCAGCTCACCGGGCAGATGACCGAACAATCGGCACCCACTTCGCAAACCCGTCAGGCACCGCCGGCCAACGATGAACAGGCCGAATTCGTGCGCTCGATCCTCGGCGACACCGAAGACACCTGGGGCGCGATCTTCCAGCAGGCCGGCCGGCAATATAAGGATCCGACCCTGGTGCTGTTCAGCAACCGGGTCAATTCCGCCTGTGGTCTGGCGACCTCGGCCACCGGCCCGTTCTATTGCCCGGCGGACCAGAAAGTCTATCTCGACATGGCGTTCTTCCAGGAAATGGCCCAACGCTTCAAGGCCGCCGGCGACTTCGCTCAGGCCTACGTGATCGCTCACGAAGTCGGACACCATGTGCAGACGCTTCTCGGCGTCTCGGCGAAAATTCAGACAGCCCGCCAGCAAGGCCGGCAGATGGAAGGCGACGGCGGTCTGCTGGTGCGTCAGGAACTGCAAGCCGATTGTCTGGCCGGGGTCTGGGCCTACAACGCGCAGAAGCGTCTGAACTGGCTGGAACCCGGCGATATCGAAGAAGCCTTGAACGCGGCGAACGCCATCGGTGATGATCGCCTGCAACAACAGGGTCAGGGCCGTGTGGTGCCGGACTCGTTTACCCACGGTACGTCGGCGCAAAGGGTGCGCTGGTTCAAAACCGGATTCGCCCAGGGCCAGGTCGGCCAGTGCGATACCTTTGCGGCGAAAAACCTGTAAATGCATAAATGGCTGTTGGCTTTACTGTTCATCGGCGGCACCGCCCAAGCGGCCGGCGTCGACGCAATCAGTCCCGGGCGCCTGCAATTGCAGGCCGGCGAAATGGCAGTGGGCATCGGCCCGGCGCCGGCGAAAATCGAGCGCGTGCTGATCGTCATTCATGGCCGCCTGCGCAACGCCGAGACCTATCGCAAAAGCGGCGAAGCCGCGGCGGAACTGGCCGGGCAAACCGCCAACACCCTGGTGATCGCCCCGCAGTTTCTCAACGAAAGCGATGTGGCGCTCTACTCGTTACCCGCCAGCGTACTGCGCTGGCAAGGCAACGACTGGATGGGCGGCGGGTTATCCACAGGGTCGAACCCGCTGAGTTCCTACGCCGCACTGGACGAAATCGTCGGGCGGCTGAGCGATCGCAAGCAGTTTCCGGACGTGAAGCAGATCGTGATCTTCGGCCACTCCGGCGGCGCGCAGGTGGTGCAGCGTTATGCGCTGCTGGCCCAGGAACAACCGGCGCTCAAGACCGAAGGCATTCGCTTGCGTTATGTGGTGGCCAACCCGTCGTCGTACGCCTATTTCAATGAGCAACGCCCGGTGGCCTTCGATCATGCGAAGTGTCCGGGATTCAACCGCTGGAAGTACGGTCTGGTGGACCCGCCGATCTACGCGGGTGGGCAAACGCCTGCGCAGCTTGAAGGCCGTTACGTCAAACGCGAGGTAATTTATCTGCTGGGCCAGCAGGACACCGACCCGCAACATCCGGCGCTGGACAAGAGCTGCGCTGCCAAAGCCCAGGGGGCTTATCGACTGGAGCGCGGCAAGCTGTTTTTCGGTTACTTGCTGCGTCGCCACCCTGAAGGGGTGAATCAGCGCCTGATCGAAGTGCCCGGCGTCGGGCATAACGGCGACGGCATGCTGACCTCGCCGGAAGGCCAGAAAGCAATATTCGACCAATAAAAAACGGGGGCCGAAGCCCCCGTTTCTTTTCAGGCGAACAACATCCGCCGCAACTCCACACAATCCTTCGCATGCCAGTCGGTCAGCTCCGGCCACGGATTATCCGGCAGGTTTACCAGCACCGTGTGCGCCCCCGCGGCCCGGCCGCAATCAAGATCAAACCGGTAATCACCGACCATCACCATCTCGCTCGCCGGCACTTGCCAGGCCTCGGCCAGTTTCAGCAGGCCACCCGGATGCGGTTTTGGCTGTGCTTCATCGCGGCCCAGCACATCCTCCACCGCAAAGCAGTCGGCCAGGCCGATCGCCTCCAGCGTCACATGGGCCAGTTCCCGCGCATTGCGGGTCAGGATGCCGAGGCGATAGCCCCGGGCGTGCAGGTCGCGCACCAGCTCCACCGCGCCGACCGCCGGGGTCGAACCGAGCGCCAGATCCCGCTCATGTTCCAGCAGCCATGCATGTTTCGCCGCCGCTTCCTCGGCGGGTAACGCCGCGAGATGGGTGAGGATGTCGTCCTCCGGCGGGATCGACAGCGCCAGGCGAATCGCCGCGAAGTCGTGCACGGCGACGGTCAGGGTGCCGTCCATGTCGAACACCCAATGCCGCACTTCCGCCAGACTCATGCCCAGTCCTTGCGATGACGGATCAGGCCTTCCTGAGTCACCGACGCCACCAGTTGCCCGGCGCGGTTGAACACGCTGCCACGGGAGAACCCGCGCGAGTTGCCGGCCCACGGACTGTCCATGGCGTAGAGCAACCAGTCATCGGCACGCAGATCGTTGTGGAACCACAAGGCGTGGTCGAGGCTGGCGACCTGCATGTCTTTCTGCCAGACCGATTTGCCGTGGGGCAGCATCGAGGTGGTCAGCAGACCGAAGTCCGAAGCGTACGCCAGCAGGTATTTGTGCAGCGCCGGGATGTCGGCCAAGGCACCGTCGGCACGGAACCACACGTACTTGATCGGGTCCGCCGGTTGCGGGTTGTACGGGTCTTTTTCGGTGACCGGGCGCACTTCGATCGGTTTGGGGCACAGCAGCTTTTCGCGCATGTGTTCCGGGATCAGGTGCGCGCGTTGCTGGGTCAGTTCCAGCTCCGACGGCAGGTTTTCCGGGCCGACCACTTGCGGCATCTGGCTCTGGTGTTCGAAGCCTTCCTCGTCGTACTGAAACGACGCGCTGCAAGTGAAAATCGGGTGGCCCTTCTGGATCGCGGTCACGCGGCGGGTGCTGAAACTGCCGCCATCACGCACGCGGTCCACCGAGTAGACCACCGGCAACTTGGCATCGCCCGGACGCAGGAAATAACCGTGCATCGAATGCACATGACGCGCTTCTTCAACGGTCTGACTGGCCGCCGACAGCGACTGGCCGAGCACCTGGCCGCCGAACAACTGGCGAAAGCCCAGATCCTGACTGCGACCACGGAACAGGTTTTCCTCGATCGGTTCGAGGGTCAGCAGATCCACCAGATCTTCCAACACTTGGCTCATTCAGACTCTCCTCACACAACGCTATGCCGCGCAGTCTCGGCTGCGGCGGCCAATTCAGATTCTGGCGCGAGCCACTGATCGCGCCATTGTAAACGTCCGTGTCGGCTTAGCCATGCAAGGTCTGCAGCCATTGCTCCCGGGTGATGCGGTACAACACATGTCGACGCAACGGATGGTCGACCGCCAGTTTCGGGTGATCAAAATCGTCGGCTGGATCGTGATGCATGCCGATCGCCTGCATGACTTTTTCCGACGGCAGATTGCTCTGCGCAGTAAAGGACACGATTTCCTTCAGGGCTAACCGGTCAAAACCGCAGCGCAGCGCAGTCCACGCCGCCTCGCTGGCATAACCGAGGCCCCAGTGTTCCTTGGCCAGCCGCCAGCCGATTTCCACCGCGGGTGTGAACGGCGCATCAAAACCGACCAAGCCGAGCCCGGTAAAACCGATGAACTCGCCGCTGTCCTTGCGCTCCAGCGCCCACAGGCCGTAACCGTGCTCGGCAAAATGCCCGCGTACCCGGCCGATCAGCGCGGCGCTTTCCAGCCGGCTCAAGGGCGCGGGAAAGTAGCGCATCACCTGCGGATCGGCGCACATCGCCGCAAATGCCGGCAAATCCGCGTCCTGCCACTGGCGCATCAGCAGTCTCGCGCTTTCCAGCTCAAGTATCGGCTCCATCGTGCCCCTCCGTTTCCATGCCGCAAGTCTACATCGCTGGTAGGCTTTGCACTCTTTCCTACAGCCTTTATGAATAGTCCGCCATGCCATTGCCGTTGATCTACCACGAAGACTACAGCCCCGAGTTTCCGGCGGATCACCGCTTTCCCATGGACAAGTTCCGCCTGCTGCGCGATCACCTGGTGGACAGCGGGCTGACCCGCGATGAAGACCTGCTGCGTCCTGAACTGTGCCCTGCCGACATTCTCGCCCTGGCCCATGACCGCGGTTATATCGAACGCTACATGAGTGGCGAGTTGTCCCGCGAAGACCAGCGGCGCCTCGGTCTACCGTGGAACGAAGCCTTGGCGCGACGCACGGTGCGGGCGGTCGGCGGTTCAATTCTGGCAGCGGAAAAAGCCCTGGAACATGGCTTGGCCTGTCACCTCGCCGGCGGCACCCATCACGCCCATTACGACTACCCCGCCGGCTTCTGCATCTTCAATGACCTGGCGATCATCAGCCACTACCTGCTGCAAAGCGGCCGGGTGAACCGGGTGCTGATCTTCGACTGCGACGTGCATCAGGGCGACGGCACTGCACGAATTCTGCACAACACCCCGGAAGCGATCACCGTTTCCCTGCACTGTGAAAAGAACTTTCCTGCACGCAAGGCCGAAAGCGACTGGGACATTCCGCTGCCCAACGGCATGGGCGACGCCGATTACCTGAAAGTCGTCGACGACGCGCTCAACTATCTGCTGCCGCTGTATCAGCCGGACCTGGTGCTGTACGACGCCGGCGTCGACGTGCACAAGGACGACGCCCTCGGTTATCTGCAACTGACCGACGAAGGCGTTGCTGCCCGCGACGAAAGCGTGATGCGCCACTGCCTGGGCCGCGATATTCCGGTGGTTGGGGTGATCGGCGGCGGTTACAGCAAGGATCGCCACGCCCTCGCCCGCCGCCACGGCATCCTGCATCACAGTGCGCAGCGCGTCTGGCAGTCATCGGGTTGTCATTGAGTTGTGCTGCGTTACCCACAATGGCTGTGGAACGGCCTGTGGATAACCTGAGCGAAAGGGACTACAGGCCTCGCTGAACATGGCCTGCAGCGCGCTGGTTGTTTTTTGATCAGGCCTGACGATGGCCGCTGCTGCTAGAATGCGCGGCTTATTCCGCCACGCTATTGCCGCTGCCATGACCCAGACTTCCGCCGCCCTTCCCGCTCACGTCGCCATCATCGGCGGTGGCCCCGCCGGCCTGATGGCCGCCGAAGTGCTGAGCCAGGCCGGAGTCCGCGTCGACCTGTACGACGGCATGCCCTCGGTGGGCCGCAAGTTCCTGCTGGCCGGGGTCGGCGGCATGAACATCACCCATTCCGAAGCCTGGCCAGCCTTCCTCTCGCGCTACGCCGCACGCGCCCCGAACATCGCCCCGCTGCTACGCGCGTTCGACGCCGACGCACTGTGCCGCTGGATTCACGAGTTGGGCATCGAAACGTTTATCGGCAGCTCCGGCCGGGTGTTCCCCACCGACATGAAAGCCGCGCCGCTGCTGCGCGCTTGGCTCAAGCGCCTGCGCGAAAGCGGCGTTGTTATCCACACCCGCCACCGCTGGCTCGGCTGGGATGACAACGGCGCGCTGCGCATCGACAGCCCGGAGGGCGAGAAAACCCTCAACCCCGACGCCACCTTGCTCGCCCTCGGCGGCGGCAGCTGGTCGCGGCTTGGCTCCGACGGCGCGTGGATGCTGCCGCTGGAGCAGCGCGGTGTAGGCCTGGCGCCGTTGCAGCCGAGCAATTGCGGCTTCGAGGTGCAGGCCTGGAGCGAAGTGATGGTCAGCAAATTCGCCGGCGCGCCGCTGAAAAATATCGCCATCGGTTTGAACGACGACGTCCCTCGTCTGGGTGAATGCGTGATTACCGCGACCGGCATCGAGGGCAGCCTGATCTACGCGCTGTCGGCGCCGATACGTGAGGCGATCAATGTCCACGGTGTCGCGACCATTCACATCGACCTGCTGCCCGGCCGCCCTGTGGATAAATTGCAGGCGGCATTGAGCAAACCTCGGGGTTCGCGCTCGATGGCCAAGCATCTGCACAGTCAGGTGGGGATTGATGGGGTGAAAGCGGCGTTGCTGCGAGAACTCACTGACGCTGCAACGTTTGCCGATCCGGCGTTGTTGGCCCGGGCGATCAAAGCCTTGCCGCTGACGCTGGTGAAAACCCGGCCGCTGGATGAGGCGATCAGCAGTGCCGGCGGGGTGACGTTCGAGGCGATGGATGAGCGGATGATGCTCAAGGCGTTGCCGGGGGTGTTCTGTGCGGGGGAGATGCTGGATTGGGAAGCACCGACGGGTGGGTATTTGCTGACGGCGTGTTTTGCCAGTGGCCGGGCGGCGGGGTTGGGAATGCTGGACTGGTTACGACGTAAAAGCTGAGTCGCCCTCACCCCTCACCCCAGCCCTCTCCCGGAGGGAGAGGGAGCCGACCGCGGTGTCTGGCGTCATACATCGACCTGAAAGACCGAGCCGATTATGGATTCATCGATTAAGTGCTCTTTAAGTCCAGAGGTCGACTCGGTATTTCAGGTCGGCGTAACTCGCAAAAACAACTCCGTCAGTCCCCTCTCCCCCCGGGAGAGGGTTAGGGTGAGGGGGCTTTTGATCTTTAAGGCAATCTTTAAGGCTTACGCTTGCGCGGCCCGGTATTGAACACCGGCACCTTGCGCACAGGCTTGATCGAAGGCTCCGGCGCCTGAGTCTCGCCGCTGTCCACCCACTTGCCCAGATTGCGCTTGCCACCACCGCCACCGGAAGCTTTCGGCTTTTTCGGTTTCTTCGGCTTCTTGATCACCTGGCCACTGGCATCGGTGTCCGGCACGCGGTGCTCGGGCACGAAATCCGGCTCAATCTCACGCTTCAATGTGCTGCGAGTCAGCATTTCAATCGCCGACAACATGTTCACTTCATCGGCACACACCAGCGAAATCGCCTCACCGGTCGAACCCGCACGGCCAGTGCGGCCGATACGGTGAATGTAATCCTCGGCCACGATCGGCAGATCAAAGTTGACCACCAGCGGCAGGTCTTCGATATCCAGACCACGGGCCGCCACGTCGGTGGCCACCAGAATCTGTACTTCGCTCAGTTTGAAACGGTCCAGCGCCCGCTGCCGGGTCGCTTGCGGCTTGTCGCCGTGGATGCCGTCGGCGTTCACGCCCAGGCCCTGAAGTTTCTCGACCAGCGCGTCCACACCATTACGGGTCTTGGCGAACACCAGCACCTGCTTCCACTTGTTCTTGCGCATCAAGTGCACGAACAGTTCCGGCTTGCGCTTCTTGTCCACCGTCACCACCCATTGCTTGACAGTGTTGGCGGCCACGTTGCGCGGGCTGACTTCGATGCTCTGCGGATCGTTGAGCATCTGCCCGGCCAGCAGGCGGATGTCATCGGAGAAGGTCGCGGAGAACAGCAGTGTCTGGCGTTTCTTCGGCAGCGCGCGGTAAATGTTCGCCAGCTCTTCGGAAAAGCCCAGGTCAAGCATGCGGTCGGCTTCGTCCAGCACCAGAGCCTGCAACTGGTTGAATTTCAGCGCGTTCTGGCGGAACAGGTCGAGCAAACGGCCTGGGGTCGCGACCAACAGATCGACGCCGCCACGCAGCTTCATCATTTGCGGGTTGATGCTGACGCCGCCGTACACCGCGTAAGTGCGCAATGGCAGGTTTTCGGCGTACTGACGCACGGCTTCGTGGACCTGCTCGGCCAGCTCGCGGGTCGGCACCAGAATCAGCGCGCGCACCGAGTTGGCGGTGACTTTCGGCCCTTCCATCGCCAGCAGTTGCAGCAGCGGCAAGGCAAAACCAGCGGTCTTGCCGGTGCCGGTCTGGGCCGCGGCCATCAGGTCACGACCGGCCAGCACGGCCGGAATGGCTTGGGCCTGCACCGGCGTCGGGGTCTGGTAGCCGAGCTTCTCGAGGGAGCGCAGCAAGGGTTCGATCAGGCCAAGGGTGGCGAAAGTCATGGGAGTACCGTAGGAAAAATCAGAGCATGTGTGCGATGGCGCGCAGTTTACCCTAATTCGCACGCTGCTCCGTCGCTATGACCTTCGCTGCGGCAGTCGGCTCGCTGACCACTGGTGGCCGCGCCGGACGCCGCCACTGTGGGAGACTGATCAGCACCACCGCGCCGATGATCACCAGCATCGCCAGCGCCTCTTCGATGCCGATGGTCTCGCCGACAAACACGATCCCCAGCAACACCGCCACCGCCGGGTTCACATAGGCATAACTGGTGGCCGCCGCCGGACGAACGTTTTTCAACAGATACATGTAAGCGTTGAAAGCGATGATCGAGCCGAAGAAGATCAGGTACGCCAGCGCCAGCCAGCCTTCCAGCGGCGGCATGGCCTGCAGGCGTTCACCGCTGGCCGCGCTGCCGATCAACAGCACCACGCCGCCGACCAGCATTTCCACGGCACTGGCCATCGCGCCCTGAGGCAACGGCAGGTGTTTGCTCCACACCGAACCGAACGCCCAGCTCGCCGCGGCGAAAATCAGCAACGCAGCGCCCAGCGGGCTCGACTGCAGGTTGGAGCCCATGTTGAGCATCGCGATACCGATAATCCCCATCACCACCCCGGCCCACTCCAGGCGGGTGTTGCGCGCCCCCCAGAGATAACCGCAGAGCAAAGTGAACAGCGGCACGGTCGCCACCGCCAGCGCAGCAACACCCGACGCCACGCCGCTGTGCTCGGCCAGCGTCACCGCGCCGTTGCCGAAGCTCAGCAACAAAATCCCGATGATCCCCGCCGCTTTCCACTGCGCCCAGGTCGGCGCCGGTGCCCCGCGCCAGCGCAGGAACGCGTACATCAGGCTGCCGGCAATCACGAAGCGCACACCGCCGAGCATCAGCGGCGGCCAGTATTCGACGCCGATGCGGATCACCAGATAGGTCGATCCCCAAATCACGTACAACGCAAAAAACGCGGCGATCAGCGGCAAGGAAAAACGGCGCACGGCAGACATGAGACGACTCGACATCAAGGCAGGGAGACTGGTTATTCTAGAAAGGCCAACCGCTAAAAATAAGTTACAAAACCTGTTTATAGCGCCGGTACACTTTTGAAAACACGGAGATCGACGGCTTAAACCGCGATTTCGAAAGTCTGGCATTTTCAGGAGTCCGACCTTGGACAAATACGACCGCATGCTGCTCAGCGCCCTGCTCGAAAACGGTCGCGCGTCCTACGCCGACCTCGCCCGCAAAGTGAACCTCTCTGCCCCCGCCGTCGCCGAGCGCGTGGCCAAACTCGAGGCCAGCGGCGTCATCACCGGCTACTCGGCCAAGGTCGACATGGCCAAACTCGGTCTGCCGATCCAGTGCGTCATCGAGCTGCGCCTGAACCAGCACGGCAACCCGAAGGTGTACGACGAACTGATCAGAATTCCGCAACTCACCGAATGCCACCGCGTCACCGGCGACCCGTGCGTGATCATGCAGGCCGCCGTGGGCTCGATGACCGAGCTGGAAGAGCTGATCAACCGGGTGGCGAAATTCGGGTTCAGCAAGACGTCGATCGTGTTGTCGAGTGCGATAGAGAAGCGGGTGCCGTTGGGGCATATTGAAGGTAGCAATATGTAACGGCAGGCGCCCACTTTGCTTACCGCCCCGCGAATGGCCGTCCGCAGCTTGGGTAAATGTGACGGCATGGATAACATGCAGCCCTTTACCCTGCGGAGCGACTCGGTTCACGGCCCGCAACGTCCGCCAATATACAAGGAAAGAGAATGCGCCTTTCGCAATACAGCAAGGGACTGCGTGCCAGCGAAATTACCCCCCTCCTGCAGTTCTTCCTCTCAGGTATCCTCGCCGGCGAGGCCTGGGCCATCGGTCGGATCATTGGGGTTCTGTTAAACAAACATCTCGTGTCGTTGCAGCTGAATTTCTGGATCCTCGTGCTTACGACATTGGCTGTCGTCGCCTCATGTCTGATCTATGCCACCAGCCGAGGCGCCCTCGATACATCGTGCAAACTGATCAAAAGCTGCCGGCTCGACTTGCTGCTCGTCACGCTGCTCGGTTTTTACCTTTCGTTCAGCAGCGACGGGTTCGGCAACGAATTCTATGCAAAGCACCTGGAAAAGCTGAATTTCTCTCAACTCGCCTGCATGTCTGCTTCCCCAGTGCTCATCGCGTGGATGGCAATGATCAGAGCCTTCCTGCAGACGTTCAAGAAAGGCAAATCCCACACCTATTTCATTAGCGATCGTGTGATTGAGGAGTCTGAAGAGGATTTGCTGAACGTCAAGGAACAGGCCGACATCTTTGCCGAGCGTGTGCTCAATGGAGGCTCATCCGAAAGTCTGGTGTTCGGCATCGATGCACCTTGGGGTGCGGGAAAGTCGAGTTTCGTGAAGCTCTGCTGTAACTACTGGGAAAAGAAGGAGGGACAAAGCATCATCGTTCATCACTTTGAGCCCTTGCGCTATGAGGATGGCACTGACCTAACAGAGAAATTCGTCGACGATCTCATCAGCACCATTCAACAACATGTTTTCGCGCCGTCGTTACGCCCGCTATTCAAGCGTTACGAAAATCTGGTCAAGGACAAGAAGAAAACTTCTTTGCTTGATATAAAAACGACGTTCTCTCTCAACAATGACTCGATCGACGCTACCCTCGAGGAAATGGAGTATGTCTTAAACAACATCAACACCAGAATAATTGTAATCGTTGATGATCTCGACCGAATGCACTGGTCATCGGCCAAAAGCATTTTGTTTTCAATAAAACGCAGCTTCAGGCTTCCCAACATTAGCTACGTCATCTGCTATGACACCTCAAAGATAAATGTCACACCGGAAAACCCAGACTCCGAAAAGACCCAGGAATTCCTCGAAAAATTTATTAACATCAAAACGAGTATCTTCCTCGGCGCCCAAGACCTCACGGCCTTTGTGAAACGCTACTTTGATAGCGTACTGAGCAAAACATTGAACATTTCCAGTGACGGCGCTAAAGAACTCAATCTGCTATCCCGTGAACTGATCAATCTTTTCAACGACAAGGATTTTCCTCATTACACACCTTTCATCGGTGATATTCGAAAAATCAAGCGACTCATCAACACACTGGTACTACTGGACATCGACAAAGTCGACTTCCACAATAATGATTTCAACAAACGTGACCTCCTTCATCTGATCCTGATCCTCATCTACTCGCCATCAACATTCCGGAAGATCTATGAGAGCGAGACCAGCGGAAAGTCCGGCACGTTCAGCTGGATTCAACAAGGCAACAGTCTAAAAAACTCTGAGTTTTACGATTCCTTCAAAGCGAAGCTTTCCGAGACCTCAAGCATAAAGTTCCTGCTATCCAAGCTGTTCGACGCGCCGCCTGAGAGTGCCGACCACTTTCCAGAATCCGAGAAACGCTCAAGGGCAGTATTTCAGGACAAGCATCGACCTCTGGAAAAGCACCTCCATCTCATCGCCAAGCTTTCCAGACCTATTTCATGGGAATCCCATCGATTTCTCCTGAACAAGAAAGACGAACTGTTCAAGACCAACGCGATCAAGCCCTATCTCGATCAAATATCCGAGTTTCCACCTTTGGATAATGAGTCAGGGCTACATGAATTCTGGCGAATCGTGACAAGCCATAGCGGCGCTCTTGAAACAGACAAAGCCGTCACGATCATTGAGTACCTGATCGATACGTTGCCCAACTACTCCCTGCTCAACGGTGATGAACTCAATGAGTTTCGCAGCACCGCCGTCCGGTATATCGCGAAGCTCCTAGACGAGAACATCACTAGTTTGGAAAAAAGCTCCGTTCCACATCTTTCTCCGGCGGAGTCCGCCATCATCAAACTCGTGTATGGGGATGACAATGGAAGCATCGGGATCATCTCGAAGCTGGCCCCTCCAGAGCGCGGCGCGTTGGGCCTGCATGACCTGATGACATTTCGGCACCACTGCACGATTAAGACCAAGCGCGAACGACTTTGGCAAGCCCTTATACTGCACGGTAATGAAAGGACTTTATACTCAGATCGTGTAGAAGAGACGAAGGACCAGGCGCGAGAGATCAGTCAGTTCATATTCGGCCTGTTCAGGCGACAATACATCGAAAGCGGTAAGAACATTCTCGCCGAGATCGATTCCATAAATTCAATCGCCCTCTTCGGGCGCTATAAAACCATCCTCACCGAATCAAAAGACACCAAAATCTGGGAAGAAAAAGTCAATCGCAAGAAGCACGAAATAAAGGACACCATCACATCCAAACTTGGGAACTTAATCATCGATGATTTTGGGGTCTTCGACGAAAGCGGCCTTGAAGACAACCATGGCATCTCCAAAGCTTTTTCGGAGTATCTGTTTTCGATTTGCTTCGACCCGAAAAGCCCCAACGGCCTACTTCATTTCGCCGAATATCTATTGAACTTCGCAAACAACACGCTCCAAGACATCAACAATCCAGAGGATAAATCCGGTCTCTCGGCTCTCTTAAACAACCTCGACAATGAACAGCTTGAAAATTATTGGAAAAACAACCATGAGGCCATAAAAACCAGAACGGACGAAGAGAAAGACAGGGTGATCTACAAGACCTACTCGCAACCGACCTTCCATAGTGACCTGCGACTTGCTTTCCGCGCGCTGGACAGCCTGTTCCTGCCCGAGAAAACCGCCGGAGGAGAAACTCTGTAACCTGATCGAAATTCCGCAGCGCTACCGCACCTTGTAGCGCTGAAGATGATCACCCACCTTCGCAGCCGGCACCCTCTGCAACTTACACAACAATTCATGGGACAACTCGCTCACACCGTGTTTGTCCCGTAGCTCACCTGCCAAGTGCACCATCAGATTCGCCGCCATCTCCGCATCCGCCATCGCCCTGTGCGCCTGACCGGTATGCGGCAGTTGGGCAAAGGTCGTGAGCGTACCGAGCTTGTGGTTCGGCGCCGCCGGCATCAGGCGGCGGGCCAGCAGCAGCGAGCAGGCGAAGTTCTGCAAACGGGTGCGTTTGATCCGGCCCAGTTCGAAGTCCCAGAACTTCTGGTCGAACGCGGCGTTGTGCGCCAGCAGGGGTGTGCAGCCGACGAATTCGTTGACTTCGTTCATCACCTTTTCCGCCGAAGGCGCGGTGCGCAGCATGGCGTTGCTGATGCCGGTGAGTTGTTCGATGAAGGCCGGGATGCGGACGCCGGCGTTCATCAGGCTCTGGTAGCGCTCGACGATGCGGCCGTTTTCCAGCATGACCACGGCGATTTCCGTGGCCCGGCAGCTGCTGCTCGGCGAGATGCCGGTGGTTTCAAAGTCGATGACTGCAATGCGTTCCAAACCGGGTGGTACTCCGTCCAAATCAATGCTTGAGCTTGCGCTCAATTTTTCAACAGCAGCGCGCCTTCGATCGGCACGTAACGGCTGGCGGCGCGGATCAGCGAGTTGGCCGTCAGGCCGGGAACGCCGTAGGCCACCGCTTGCACGCCGTGTTTGTTGATGATGCGTTCGAGCAGCATGTCGAAATCGCCATCACCGGAGGCCAGGACGATTTCGTCGACGTGATCGGCGGCGTCCATGATGTCGAGGGTGATGCCCACGTCCCAGTCGCCCTTGGCCGAGCCGTCACTGCGCTGGATGTAGGGTTTGAGTTTTACGGTGAAACCGAGGTTGCGCAGGATCTGCTGGAACTGCTGCTGTTTGCTGTCGCCCCGGTCGATGGCATAGGCGTAGGCCTCGACGATCTGCCCGTGCTGGCTGACATCCGCCCACAGCGCCGCGTAGTTGAAGTGGCAACCATAGGCCTGACGCACGGTGTAGTAGAGGTTCTGCACATCGGCGAACACTGCGATTTTTTTCACCGGAGTTCCTGTGAGCGCTGACGCGCATGAGCCGGATCAGGCACCAGGCCCGAAAAAGGCGCTCAGTATGCCAGCCCGAAGGAAGGTTCCGCGAATAATCGGCCCGGGGCGCTCAGGCGCCCCGGACGAATGGTGAGTCAGACGAAGGAATCGTCGTCATCGAAGAACGATGAGTTGTCATCGCTGTAGTCGGTGTCGGTAAAGCCGCCCTGGTCATTACCGTAGGAGTCGTTGTTGGCCATGCGCTGATCATCACCCCAGCCGTTGTTGCTCTGGTCGTTGACTTGAGCCGGCTCTTCCTTGATGACTTCGACGATTTCTTCCGGCTGCTGGTTGTGATGGAACAGGCTGCTGATGCCTTGCGCCAGCATCACGCCACCGGCCACACCGGCCGCTGTTTTAAGGGCGCCGCCGAGGAAGCTGCTGCCCGCCGCCGGGGCCGCTTGTTGCTGGCCATAACCCGGTGGTGGCGCACCGAAGTTCTGCTGCGGTGCCGGTTCACGCCAGCCGCCAGTGGAGGCCGGGGCGCTCTGGGTCGGTGCCGGGCGCGGGCTGCTGCCACCGAAGATGCTCGACAGGAAGCCGCCACCGCTGGAGGCCGGCAGCGCGCTCTGCGCCTTGGCCGACTGCAGTTCTGCCTGCAATTGCTTGACCTGTTGAGTCAGTTGTTTGTTTTGTTCGTCGAGGCTCTTGAGGGCAGCCTCCTGCACCAGAATCGCCTGGGTCATGAAATAACCTGCGGCCGGCTGGCGCGTCAGGTGTTCCTTGATCCGCGCCTCGGCCTGGGCGTCGCGCGGGGCTGCCTCCGTTTCGGCCTGTTGCAGCCGGGAAAACAGTCCATCGATCAGGGTTTGTTCTTCGCTGTTCATGGCGACCTCGTAGATTGCCGGGGATAACGTTGCCCTCCTCCACGTCGGAGAAGGCGCACCTCTGTAATGGAGGCAGCAACAGAATGTTTCAATGACCTTTACCGAACGTTTACGTTTGCGCAGCGAAACGGATCATCGGTTAAAGTGGGCCACTGTTTTTGACCTGCGATACCGACTGATGAATGCCTTCGATGTGCTGCGCGACTCCCTGTATTTCTTCAAACGCAATCTGGGCCGGATCGTCCAGTTGTGCCTGCCGCTGGTGATTGTCGAAGCCGTGCTGCAACAGGTGGTAGACCATGCCAGCGATCCGGACGGCTACTCGGCCATCAGCGTGATCGTCGGCCTGCTGGTGTATCCGCTGTACACCGCCGCGCTGATTCTTTTCCTCGATGCCCGCACCCGCGGCGAATCCCCGCAAACCCGCGATCTGCTGGCGATGGCCGCTCGTCTATGGCCGCGCTTCGCTCTGCTGACTGCACTGAACACGCTGTTGATCCTGCTCGGTCTTTCCCTGTACTTCCTGCCGGGGCTGTGGCTGATGGTCACTCTGGCCTTCGGTGAATATCTGCTGGTGCTGCGCGGTTACGGTCCGTTGCAGGCCATGAAGGAAAGCCTGCGCCTGAGCCGTGGGCATTTTCTGCGGATTCTGGTGTGCATTCTGTGTGTGATGGGGCCGCTGTGGCTGCTCAAGGGCCTGACTTTGCAGGTCTATCCCGATCCGCAGAATCCGTTGATTGCGGTGCTGATCGACAGCGGCCACAGCTTCCTGCAACTGTTCACCAGCGTGGTGCTGTTCCGCCTGTTCATGCTGATCAGCGAATTGCCCGACAAACGTGACGGAATAGTCTGACTGCACCGAGCTTGGGCTGATGGATGGGTCTCGGGTATGCTCGGGACCACTTCCGTATCGCTATAAGCCGAGCCATGACCCGTCTACTGCGCTACATCCTGTTGCCCGTACTGTTCGTCCTCGCCCTGATCGGCACGCTGATCTACAGCCTGACCTGGCGCCCCGACGCCCGGGAAACCCTGCCGGTCAGTTGCACCGGGCAACCGCCGATGCTGGTCCCCGGCCAGGCCCTGAAAGTCATGACTTGGAACGTGCAATACCTGGCCGGCAAGCGCTACGTGTTCTGGAATGACCTGGCGCAAGGCGACGACGAAGCCCCGACTCCGGAAGACATGGCGTTCAGCCTCGATGAAGTGGCGCGGGTGATCCGCGACGAACAGCCCGACGTGGTGCTGTTGCAGGAACTGGATGACGGCGCCAAGGCCAGCGACTATCAGAACCAGCTCAAGCTGTTGCAGGAACGCCTCACCGACCTCTACCCGTGCAGTGCCCACGCCTTCGACTGGAAGGCCGATTTCGTCCCGGATCCGCACATCTTCGGCAGCGTCGGCCGGCAACTCGCCACCCTCAGCCGCTACCGCATCGAACACGCCGAACGCCTGCAATTGCCGGTGCAGCCGGCGAATTTCATCAGCCGTCAGTTCCAGCCGAAAGATGCCCTGCTCGCCACCACCCTGCCGCTCAGCGATGGCGGGCAACTGGTGGTGTTCAACACCCATCTGGATCGCGCCACCCAACCGGACGACACCTTGCAGGCGCAGGTGACAGCGGTGGCCAAGGTTCTCGACAAACACGAAAGCCACGGCACGCCGTGGCTGATCGGGGGGGACTTCAATCTGTTACCGCTCGGCCAGTACCGGCGCCTGCCCACCGAGCAGCGCACGCCGTACTCCGCCGACAGTGCGCTGCATGTGCTGTGGGACAAATACCCGATGATCCCGACCAACAACGAAGCCAGCGGCATCGACCGCGCCAAGTGGCTGACCCATTACCCCAACGACCCCGGCCTCAATGGCCCGGACCGCACGGTCGATTACCTGTTCTACAGCCCGAAGATCAAACGGGTCGAAGCCACGGTGCGGCAGGACGACACCTTGCGCATCTCCGATCATTTGCCGGTCATTGCGCGGTTCCTCCTGCCACCCAACTGACCTCAATGAGCCTCTTCGAGATCGTCGTGCAACAGCCCGAAGATCTGCCGCTTCATGTCGATGAACGAGCGCTCCATGACCATGTCCAGCGTGCGTGGGCGTTCGATCGGCACATCCAGAATCTGCTTGATCCGCCCCGGCCTGGCGCCCATCACATACACCCGATCGCCGAGCAGGATCGCTTCGTCGATGTCGTGGGTGACGAACAGCACGGTTTTCTTGCTGTTGCCCCACACCCGCAGTAATAGCTGCTGCATTTGCAGGCGGGTCTGGCTGTCGAGGGCGCCGAAGGGTTCGTCCATCAGCAGGATCTGCGGATCGTTGGCCAGCGCCCGGGCAATCGCCACCCGCTGCATCATGCCGCCGGACAGTTGCTTGGCGTAGTTGTCGGCAAATCCTGACAAGCCGACTTCATGCACATAGTGATCGACAATTTCCTTGCGCCGCGCCGCCGGCATGCCCCGACGCTTGAGACCGAACTCGACGTTCTGCCGCACCGTCAGCCACGGGAACAGCGTGTAGCTCTGGAACACCATCCCGCGATCCGCGCCGGGGCCCTGCACTTGCTGGCCGCCGACATAGATCTCGCCAGAGGTAGGATCGGCCAGGCCGGCGGTGAGGTACAGCAGGCTCGACTTGCCGCAGCCCGACGGCCCGACCAGCACCGCGAACTGCTGATCCGGCACTTCGAACGACACCTCTTCCAGCGCAGTGAATGTACCGCCACCGGGTTTGGTGTAGCGCAGGCTGACCTTGTCCACCTGCAACCTTGGCGCGGCGTGTGCCGGTTCGGCGACCGGCTCGATGAAACGACGGTTGGCAGCGGTTACTGAGCCCATGCGGCAATCCTCAAACGCAAGAAGCGGAACAGTTGATCGGTGACCAGGCCGAGCAGGCCGATGATCGCGATAGCGAGAAAAATCACATCGACCTGAAAGCCGCGCATGGCCTTGAGGCTCAAGTAGCCGAGGCCACTCGAGGCGGCGACCAGTTCGGCCACCACCAGATAGGTCCAGGCCCAGCCCATGGTCACCCGCAAGGTGTCGAGCACACCGGGCAACGACGCTGGGGCGATCACATGCAGCACTGCGTCACGCCGGTTGGAGCCGAGGGTGTAAGAGGCGTTGATCAAGTCCTTGGAGATGCCTTTGGACACGTCCGCGATCATCACCAGTTGCTGGAAGAACACGCCGAAAATGATCACCGACACCCGCTGCTCCAGACCGATACCGATCCACAGGATGAACAGCGGCACGAACGAGGTCACCGGCAGGTAGCGGATGAAGTTGACCAGCGGTTCGAGGAACGCCTGGACGATGCGGAAGCTGCCCATCAACAAACCCAGCGGCACCGCCACCAGCGACGACACAATGAAACCGACCATCACCACTTCGACACTGGCCCAGACATGCTGGCCAAGAGTGCCGTCGCTACTCAGACGCACCGCCGCTTCAACCACCGCGCCGGGCGTCGGCAGGAACATCCCCGGCACGATGCCGCCGTAGGACAACCCGGCCCACAGGCCGACCAGCAACACCCAGGCCAGACCGCTGGCGCTCCACACCACCGGCACCGGCAACCCGGTCTTCGGCGTGATGCAGCGGCTCAGCCATGAATTGCGCTTGAACATGACTAGTCTCCTAGAGCGGGCTGACGAAACGGTTATCCACCAGATCGTCGTTGCTGACGTTGTAGGGCTTGCCCTGCAATTCGCTGGCGGTTTCGTTGGCCAGTTTGATCAGCGGTGCGCTGTCACCCGGCTTGCCCGGCGAGCCAAGGAGTTTTTCGCTCATGGCCTGATCGTAGAAGCGCACGCCCTGCGCAGCGGCGGCCAGTTCCTTTGGATCGGACAGGTAACCGCCGACGCCCTTGGCCATGATTTCGTAGGCTTTCTGTGGATGGTCCTTGGTGAACTGCACGGCTTTGTAGAGACCGGCGACCAGCGCCTTGACGTCTTCCGGCTGCTTCTCGATCACCGTGCAATTGAGCGCCACCACATCGACGATCACCCCCGGCGTACTGCTACTGTCGATCAGCACCTTGCCCTGCTGCTTGTCGCGAACCATCGACAGATGCGGCTCCCAAGTCACGGCGGCCGGCACACGACCGGCGATGAACGCGGTGGCAGCATCGTCAGCGGTCATGTTCTGCACGGTGATGTCGCTCATCCTCATGCCGTTCTTTTTCAGCAGGTACGAGAGCCAGAACTGCGAGGTCGAGCCTTCGTTGACGGCCACGGCCTGGCCCTTGAGTTCTTGCAGGCTCTTCACGTTCTTGCCGACCAGCACACCGTCGCCGCCATGGCTGTCATCCAGCGCGGCCACGGCCTTGAAGCAGAACTGCGGGCGGTACTTGAGCACTTCGTCGATGGTCGACGCCGAGCCGGACAATTGCCCCGACGCCTGAGCGGCCATGTACATCGAAGCCTCTTCGACCACCGGCAATTCGACGGTCAGGCCGTTTTCCTTGAAGTAGCCCAGATCCTGAGCCAGATACAGGGTGCCGTAACCGACCCACGTGGTGTGGCCGATCGACAAGGTGCCAGCCTGAGCGGCGGTGACGGAAAGGGCGGAAATCGCCAGAGGACATGCAAGACGGGTAAACAAGGACTTGTTCATGGAGCACTCCCAACGCTGTTGATTTAGTTGTCATGGGCAGTACGGCCAGCCGTGGTGTCGCGATTGCACGCTGCGGTCTCTGCTGGACTCTGGCGGGCAATGCCTTGGCTGGCGAAATCGATGTTGACCCAGGCTCGGCGTCAGGAAAACGAGGAAATAGTTAGACGCGAACGATGAAAAAACTGGGTAGTGCGCACCGCGAAAGGGCGCGTCGGACGGGGATGCCCGAGGTGGGTGCAAAGCAAAAAAAATCGCAGCCGAAGGCTGCGATTGTTAACGCTTCATGCAAGTTTCAAATCAGAGCCGACCGTATTCCTGCGCCGTACGATCCAGCGCTTTCAACGTCTTGCCCACCAACTCGTCAATCTCTTCACGGCTGGCAATCAACGCCGGCGCCATGATCATCCGCCCCAGGGTCGAGCGAATGATCACCCCCTCTTCAAACCCGATCGTGCGGCAGCGCCAGGCAATGTCGTTCTCGTTGGCAAAGCGCTTGCGCGTGGCCTTCTCTTCCGCCAGTTGCAACGCCGCAACCATGCCCGTGCCCTGGATATCGCCCACCAGCGGGTGATTGCCGAACACCTCGCGCAGGCACTGTTGCAGGTACGGGCCGATGTCATCCTTGACCCGCGTCACCACGCCTTCATCGCGCAATGCCTTGAGGTTGGCAATCGCCACCGCCGCCGCCACCGGGTGCCCGGAATAGGTCAGGCCGTGAGCGAACACACCGCCCTGCTCCACCAGCACGTCGGCCATTTTCTTCGACAGGATCAGGCCACCCATCGGGATGTAACCGGAGGTCAGGCCCTTGGCGATGGACAGGGTGTCCGGCTCGAAACCGAAGTATTCGTGAGCGAACCATTCGCCGGTGCGACCGAAGCCGCCGATCACTTCATCGGCGCACAACAGCACGTCGTATTGGCGGCAGATGCGTTGGATTTCCGGCCAGTAGCTTTCCGGCGGGAAGATCATTCCGCCCGCGCCCTGGAACGGTTCGGCGATAAATCCGGCGACCTTGTCCGCGCCCAGTTCGAGGATCTTCGCTTCCAGTTGCTGCGCCGCCCGCATACCGAATTCAGCCGGGGTCAGATTGCCTTCGTGGGCGAAGAAGTACGGCTCGTCGATGTGCGCGATGTCGGGAATCATCCCGCCCATTTCGTGCATGAACTTCATGCCGCCTAAGGCCGTCGCCGCGAGGGTCGAACCGTGATAACCGTTCCAGCGGCCGATCATGATTTTCTTCTCGGGCTTGCCCAGCACCTGCCAGTAACGGCGCACGGTACGGATCAGCACCTCGTTGGCCTCGGAGCCGGAGTTGGTGTAGATCGCGTGGCTGTAGTGCCCCGGCAGCAGGCTGAAAAGCAGCTCGGAGAGCTCAATCACCTGCGGGTGGGTGGTGTGGAAAAACATGTTGTAGTACGGCAACTGCTCCAGTTGCCGGCTCGCCGCCGCGTTCAGATCCTTGCGCCCGTAACCGAGGTTGGTGCACCACAGCCCGGACATGCCGTCGAGGTAACGCCGACCGTCGTTGTCCCACAGGTGCAGGCGGTCACCGCGCACCATCACCCGTGGGCCTTCGTCGTTGAGGGCCTTCTGGTCGACGAACGCATGAATGTGGTGCGCTGCATCGGCGGCCTGGTAGTCGCGGGTTTCACGTGAGGTGGTCATCGCCGGATCTCCTTTCTTGTTGTGAGCGGCTGTCATGAGCGCAGTTGAAACCAGGTGGTTTTCAACTGGGTGTATTTGTCGAACGAGTGCAGCGACAGATCGCGGCCGAAACCCGATTGCTTGCCACCGCCGAACGGCACGGTCACGTCCAGCGCATCGACGCTGTTGACCGACACCGTACCGGCTCGCAATTGCCGCGCCACCCGGTGCGCGCGGTGCAGATCATCGGTCCACAGCGACGCCGCCAGACCGTAGACGCTGTCGTTGGCCAGGTGCAAGGCGTGGGCCTCGTCATCGAACGGAATAACCGCCAGCACCGGGCCGAACACTTCTTCGCGAAACAGGGTCATGTGCGGCTGCACGTCGGTGAAAATCGTCGGCTGAACGAAGTTGTCCGAACCGTTGAAACTTAGCTGCCGCCCGCCGCAGACGCGGGTCGCGCCTTCACGCTCGGCCTGGTGGATGAAGCGCAGAATGCTTTCGGTCTGACGGGTGTCGACAATCGCCCCGGCCGCACTCGCCGGGTCCAGCGGATCGCCCGGCTGCCAGCGTTCGGCCTGAGCCTTCAGTCGCTCGACGAACTCGTCATGAATCGAGCGCTCCACCAGCAACCGCGAGTTGGCCGAGCAGACTTCGCCCTGATTGAAGAAGATCCCGAACGCGGCTTTCTGCGCCGCCAGATCCAGATCCTGGCAGTCGGCGAACACCAGGTTGGCGCTCTTGCCGCCGCACTCCAGCCACACCTGCTTGAGGTTCGACTGCGCGGAATACTGCATGAAATATTTGCCGACCTGGGTCGAGCCGGTGAACACCAGGCAATCGACATCCGGGTGCAAGCCCAAGGCTTTGCCGGTCTGTTCGCCGAGCCCCGGCAGCACGTTCAACACACCGGCCGGCAGCCCGGCTTCAAGCGCCAGCTCGGCCAGGCGCAATGCAGAGAATGGTGATTGCTCGGCGGGTTTGAGAATCACCGAGTTGCCCGCCGCCAGCGCCGGCGCGAGTTTCCACGCGGCCATGTCCAACGGGAAATTCCAAGGCACCACCGCAGCGACCACGCCCAGCGCTTCGCGGGTGATGGTCGCCAGCACATTCGAGGCGCTTGGCGCGACCTGATCGTAGAGTTTGTCGAGGCTTTCGGCGTACCAGCGGAACACCCCGGCGGCGCCCGGCACGTCGATGTTGTAAGCGTCCATCACCGGTTTGCCCATGTTCAGCGAATCGAGCAGCGCCAGCTCTTCGCGATGGGCCAGAATCAGATCCGCCAGCCGCAGCAGCACTTGCTTGCGCTCGGTCGGTGAACGCCCGGCCCAGGTGCCGGCCTCGAACACCTGCCGCGCATTCTGCACCGCCGCATCGACGTCTTCTTCACCGCACGCGGCGACGTTTGCCAGCAGCTGGCCGGTGGCCGGGTTGATCGCGGCAAAGGTCTGCCCCGACTGCGCCGCACGCAATTTGCCGTCGATCACGGCCTGGTACGGATAGCTCAATTCAGCGGCCTTGCGCTGCCAGTCTGCAAGCTCGAACACGGTGGTTGCTCCTTGGACTTTTATTCTTTTGAGAACAGTGCGGGGTCGATAGTCGCTCAGGCCCGTGCGCGCTAAAACCAGTAAAAATGTCTTCGCAGACAATAAAAAAGGTAACCAGCCGATGGCCCCTTCGCGCGCGTATGGGGCTATTGTTCAGGGACAAAAAAACCGCCGACAGAACGGAGGCCGGCGGCTTACAAATTGCTTGGATGTGAAATCCGTTCGCTTTGAGGTTCACCGTGGCCGCTTACAACCTGCGTCAGTTGAAATACTTCATCACCACCGTCGAATGCGGCAGCGTCGCCGAAGCGTCGCGCAAGCTGTACATCGCGCAACCGGCGATTTCCACGGCGATCAAGGGGCTGGAAGACAGCTTCGGCGTGCAACTGCTGATCCGTCATCACGCTCAGGGCGTGTCGCTGACACCGAGCGGCGCGCGGTTCTTCCGCAAGGCTCAGGAACTGCTGCGCATGGCCAAGGAGTTCGAACAGAACGCCCTCGCCGACAACGACGTGGTGGCCGGGCAGATCGATATCGGCTGTTTCGAAACCGTCGCGCCGCTGTACCTGCCGCAGTTGATTGCGGGCTTCTCGGCGCTGTATCCGGGGGTGAAGATCCGCATCCGCGACGGCGAACAACAGGAACTGGTGCAAGGCCTGACCTCGGGCACCTTCGACTTGGCAATCCTCTACAAACACGACCTCGATGCCACCATCGAAACCGAACCGCTGATGCCGGCCCAACGGCCTTATGCCCTGCTCCCGGCAGATCACCGCTTCGCCCAGCTCAAGCAGGTTTCGCTGCGGGACTTGTGCCTGGAACCGATGATCCTGCTCGACGTGCAACCGAGCCGCACCTACTTCGTCAGCCTGTTCGAAGAACTCGGCCTGTCGCCGCGCATCGAGTTCAGCTCGCCGTCGATCGAAATGGTGCGCGGCATGGTCGGCCAAGGTTTCGGCTTCTCGATCCTGGTCACCCGCCCGCATTCGGAATGCACCTACGACGGCAAGAAAGTCGTGTGCGTCGACATCGTCGAAGATGTCACCGGGTCAGGTCTGGTGGCGGCGTGGCTCAAACGTGGACAACTGACCAAACCGGCGCAGTTGTTTGCCGATTATTGTCGGGAGCAGCTGACCGCGAAGGCCAGCCGCTGACTCTCACGTACCGCGCGGTTTGGCTCGTGCGGTGGCTTCAGCCACCAGCGGATCATCCGGCCAGTAATGCTTCGGATAGCGCCCCTTCAGATCCTTCTTCACCTCGGCATAGGTGCTGCGCCAGAAGTTGGCCAGATCCTGCGTCACCTGCACCGGGCGCCGTGCGGGCGACAGCAGGTGCAGCTTGACCACCTGCCGACCGCCGGCGATGCGCGGTGTGTCGGCGAGGCCGAACAGCTCCTGCAAACGCACGGCGAGAATCGGTGGTTGCTCGCTGTAGTCGAGGCGAATCGACGAGCCTGACGGCACGCTCAGGTGATGGGGCGCCTGTTCATCAAGCTGTTGCGGCAGTGGCCAAGGCAGCAGATTACGCACGATACTCGACAGGTCGAGGTTGGCGAAATGGCTGAGGCGCGAGACTTTGCCCAGGTAAGGCATCAGCCAGTCTTCGAGTGTTTTCAGCAACGTTGCGTCGCTGACATCCGGCCATTGGCTGTCGCCCTTGGCGTCCAGGTCGAGCTGACGCAGCAACGCGACTCGCGCCTGCCACTGGCGCAGTTCCGGGGTCCACGGCAGCAGCTCCAGCCCCTTGCGCCGCACCAGATTGACCAGTGCCTGACTGCGGGCGTTTTCGTCGAGACCGGTCAGCGGCTCGCGGCTGAGGATCAGTTCGCCGACCTTGCGCTGACGCTCGGCGCGCAGCACGCCTTCGCGTTCGTCCCAGTCCAGTTGATCGACGTTGTGCACCTGTTCCGCCAGCACCGAATCGAACAGCGCCGGATCGAAATCCGCCGCCAGATAAATCCGCTCTTCACGCTGACCTTGGCGACTGCCGAGGTCGGCGATGACGATCCACGGTTCCTTCATCAGGCTGTCGGGTTCGGCGAACAGCGCGGCGCGGCCGTTGGCCAGTCGATATTCGGCGCCACCGGCCCGCCGCTGCTGGGCGACGCGGTCCGGGTAGGCCAGCGCCAGCAGCGCGCCGAGCCAGCGTGGATGATCCGGGTCGGCGACCGGTTCGCTGGCCTTACCGCGCAGGTAGCCGTGATACTGCCGCGCCAGTTGCCGGGCACGCTGCACGCCGCCCTGAGCACCGCGGGCCGCGCGTTCTTCGCCGGACAGCAGCACCAGACGACTGTGCAGATCCGCCCCCGCACCGCGCAAAATGTCGCGCTCGCCGAGCAACGCGGCAACATCACAAGCCATGTTCGACAGCCCCAGAGCCTGACCGCGCAACAGCAAATGAGCGATGCGCGGGTGCGCCGGCAATTCAGCCATGGCCTGACCGTGGCGATTCAGGCTTTCACCGTCCAGCGCACCGAGGCGCTGCAACAGATCCTGAGCCTGTGCATAAGCGGCCGCTGGCGGCACATCCAGCCAGATCAAATCACTCGGCGCCACGCCCCAGCGCCCGAGTTGCAACGCCAGCCCTGCGAGATCCGCCGAAAGGATTTCCGCACTGCCATAAGCCGCGAGTTGTTCATGCTGATCCTGCGACCACAGGCGATAACACACGCCCGGTTCCAGACGCCCGGCCCGGCCGGCACGCTGGGTAGCGCTGGCTTTGGAGATGCGTTGGGTGTCGAGGCGGGTCATGCCGCTGCCGGGGTCGAAACGCGGCACCCGCGCCAGCCCGGCGTCGATCACCACGCGCACGCCGTTGATGGTCAGGCTGGTCTCGGCGATGTTGGTGGCCAGCACCACTTTGCGCTGGCCGGCCGGCGCCGGGTCGATGGCGGCACGCTGGGCATTCAGGTCGAGTTCGCCATGCAACGGGCAGAGCATCACGTCGCTGCGCTCACCAATGGCGTCCGCCAGTTGCTGATGAACCCGCCGGATTTCCGCCTGCCCCGGCAGGAACACCAGCAGGCTGCCGGTTTCATCGTGCAGCGCTTCGAGCACCGTTTGCGTGACACGTTGATCGATGTATTCGCCGGGCTGAAACGGCCGGCCCCAGCGCATCGTCACCGGGAACATCCGGCCCTCGCTGCGCAGGATTGGCGCGTTGTCGAGCAAACCGGCCAGACGTTCGCCTTCAAGGGTGGCGGACATCAGCAGAATCTTCAGCGGTTGTTCAGCTCGAAACAGCTCGCGACCGTTCAGACTGAGGGCCAGCGCCAGATCGGCGTCGAGGCTGCGTTCGTGAAATTCGTCGAAGATCAGCAGACCCACGCCTTCCAGTGCCGGGTCGTCCTGCAAACGCCGGGTGAGGATGCCTTCGGTGACCACTTCGATGCGGGTGTTGGGGCCAACCTTGCTGTCGAGGCGGATGCGATAACCGACGGTTTCACCGACCTTCTCGCCCAGCTCGCTGGCCAGCCGTTCCGCCGCTGCGCGCGCGGCCAGTCGACGCGGTTCGAGCATGAGAATGGTCTGCCCGTTCAGCCATGCTTCATTGAGCAGGGCCAAGGGCACGCGGGTGGTTTTACCGGCGCCGGGCGGTGCTTCGAGCACGGCTTCGTGGCGTGTCGCCAACGCTTCACGCAGGGCGGGTAAAACTTCGTCGATCGGCAAAGAAATCATGCTGGCTCCCAAACAGAGCGGCGAGTATAACGGCGAACTGCTGAGCGTTCGTCAGGGTCTTAACTTCACACGATGACGCTTCGTTAACAGATGACTCAGGAGATTCCCATGCGCTTACCTTTTCGCCTGATCGGCGGTGTACTGGTTGCCACCCTGCTCACTCAGATCACCGCGTGCGGTTCGATTTTCTATCCCGACCGGCGCGGCCAGATCGACGGCAAGATCGACCCGGCGATCGCCGTGCTCGATGCCGTGGGCCTGCTGTTCTATATCCTTCCGGGCGTGATCGCGTTTGCCGTGGACTTTGCCACCGGCGCGATCTATTTCGAACCGGGCCACACGGCGCAAGTTGATCCGGCCAGGCTCAAGCAAGCCATCGGCCCGGACGGCCAAGTCGATAACCTCAAGTTGCAGGCTATTCTCGAAACCGAGCTGGGCCGCAATCTGCCGCTGGACGACCCGCGCCTGATCCAGCACAAAGGCAGCACCCAGCAACTGGCGATGTTCGGCCTGCAACCTGCCGCATAAGGAATTGACGCCCCCATGACCACAAGCCCCGAACACGCCCGCCTGCTGCGGCTGGCGACCCGCGCCTCGGTGGCGGTGGCCTGTACGCTGATCATCGCCAAAGCCATCGCATGGTGGCTGAGCGGTTCGGTGAGCATGCTCGCCGGCCTCACCGACTCGGCCCTCGATGGCGTCACTTCCTTGCTCAATCTGCTGGCGGTGCATTACGCGTTGCGCCCGGCGGATGACGATCACCGTTATGGCCACGGCAAGGCCGAGTCCCTGGCGGGCATGGCGCAGGCGCTGTTCATTGGCGGCAGTGCGCTGCTGATCGCGTTTCAGGCTTATGAGCGTCTGAAGAATCCCGAGCCCCTCGGCGCGCCGTGGCTGAGCATCGGGGTGATCGTGTTTTCCCTGTTGCTGACGGCGGCGCTGCTGATGTTGCAGCATCGGGTCATCAAGCAGACCGGCTCCAACGCCGTGCGGGCGGACTCGCTGCATTACCGTTCGGACCTGTTGCTCAACGGCAGCATTCTGATTGCGCTGGTATTGGCCGGTTTGGGTTTCGATCAGCTGGATGCGTGGTTCGGTCTGGGGATCGCGGCCTACATTCTGTGGAGCGCGATCCAGATCGCCCGGGAAAGTTTTTCGGTGCTGATGGATGAAGAGCTGCCGGCGGATGTCAGTCAGCACATGCTCGAACTGGCCTGCAGCGTACCGGGCGTGTTGGGCGCGCATGATTTGCGCACGCGGATTTCCGGCAATCACTGGTTCGTGCAGTTGCACCTGGAGCTGCCGGGGGAGTTGACGCTGTCAGTGGCTCACGGCATCAGCGATCAGGCGGCGGACGCCATTCACAAAGCCTACCCGCGGGCCGAAGTGCTGGTGCACGCCGACCCGCAGGAAGTGGTCAAAGCCGCCCGGGCTCAGTAATTGACCTGATAACCGCGGCTGCTCAGGCAATTACCCTGGGCCTGGCGGTAGGCCTGCACCACTTCGGGCGCCGGTTGATAAGTCGCGGTGCGCGGATTGAAGCCGCTCTGCTGCACCGCGTACTGATAGCACTCGTAACCATCGCGCTGAACCTGCTCCGGTGACTGACCGTTGGCCGGATAGGCTTCCACGTCATAACCATTGCCGGTCGGCTGCGGTGGCTGCTGCACCGGCGGCTCGACCACCACGTAATCCTGGGTCGCTTCCTGATAGGCGTAGTACGAGCCGGCGGCGAGGAACAGCAGCGAACCGCCGATCCACACTTCACGGGCGTAATCCGGCAGGTACTGGATGCGAATCCCGCGCGGCGGCTGAACCACGATGTAGCGCGGGCCTTGTGGGCGATACCAGTAGCCGCCGGAGTAGAAGTAGTCCTGGCCGCGATAGGGCACGCGGTAGTCACGATCCGGGAAACGGTCGATCACATGGCCCGGCCGGTACTGCGGGCCGGGGCCCCAACCGTTGCCATGCCCATCGGGACGACCCGGCCAGCGGTTGTCGTTGGGACGGTTGCCGGTCTGCCAGTTCTGGTGATAGCCGTTTTGCGGGCGCTCGTCGCGGTAGTAACCCTGACGAGGTTCCTGGGTCTGGCGCACGGTGTCGGGGCGCGGCTGGATCGGCAGGTCATTGGCCGGCAGTTGCGGCGGCGGTGGCGGCTGGCGCACCGGGTTGGGGTTATAGGCCGGACGTGGCTGGTTCTGGTTCTGCCACTGGCCATTGTTCGGTTGGCCGTGATTCTGCTGCCCGTTGTGCTCGAACTGGCGGCTGTTGTCGCCACGGATGATGTCGTTGTTCTGCCGCTGCGGATTGTCTTGGCCGCGCTGCTGATTGCCACCGCCATGGCCCTGATTGTTGCCCTGATGCTCCGGCCCGCGTCCGCCGCCGTCGGGGCCGCGATTCTGCGGCTCATCCGCCAGCGCTTGCGCACCGACACTCACACACAGCAAACCAACACTGGCCAGACGCCAGATGCGCGACTTCATGAAATTCCTCACTGCGGACCAGGGCCTGAAATTAAGAGGGCGTGTAGCTAAGACCGGGGATGAGTACACCGGGTTCTGCTACAGGTTATCAGTCACGTCATTTATTTATTGAGCGCGATGGGCCAAATCGCGGGCAAGAAAAAAGGGAGACCCGTCGGCCTCCCTTCTAGAGAACTTCGTCCTGGCTCGACGCTTTTGACGTCGGCTCACCTCACGCCGTCTTCTGGACAGTGTGCAGCTCGGGGGCCGGCACAACCCCGGTGGGGGTGGCGGCCGCGGCGGGCCGGATTGGGCGGGCCGCAGTGGACTGTGTTACCGAGCAGTGATTCTGGTGATAAGAATAGGCCCGGAGCCGCGACAGATGATTGCGAAGATTGCTCAAATAAACATCACTTGCGCAATTTTTAACCCTGGATAGATAATCCGCCGCAATAGTTAAGACAAAGGACCGTTTGATGAGCAAACTCGACCGTTACGACCTGAGTATTTTGGCGGAATTGCAGCGCGACGCCCGCATCTCCAACCAGGAACTGGCCGAGCGCATCGGTCTGTCGCCCTCCCCGTGCTCGCGCCGGGTCAAGCAACTGGAGGATGACGGCTACATCTCCCGTCAGGTTGCCCTGCTCGATCGCAAGATGCTCGGCCTTAGCCTGACCGCCTACGTGCTGATCGGCATGGACCGGCACACGCCGGAACGTTTCGAAAATTTCGAAGCGGCGATCCGCACCTTGCCGCAAGTGCTGGAATGCAGCCTGGTGACTGGCGTGGATGCCGACTATCAGCTGAAAGTGGTGGTGCCGGACATGGATCACTATCAGAAGCTGCTGCTGGGGCATCTGACCCGGATCGAAGGCGTGACCAGCGTGCGCTCGAGTTTTGTGCTGAATCAGGTGCTCAACAGCACCGAACTGCCGCTGACTCATCTGCGCAGCTGAAATCGACGAATGACTGCGGCACACCGACGCAGGTCAATGCTGCGTCGTTCACCGCTGGCGTATACTCCCGGCCGCCCTTTCAGCCGCGCAGCGCCGGAGATGCCCGATGGATCCAGCAGTATTTGAAGAGTGGATGATGACCGGTCTGGTCAGCATCCTGATCATTTTCATGGGTTTCATCGTCTGGGATCTGGCGAAGAAGTCCAAGGCCGGACGCTTCGGCTCGTTCATTCTGTTCTTCGTGCTGGGCCTGGGCGTGGCCGCGTTCATCATCAAGAGTGTGGTGATCGGCCTGATCGAGTCCGGCGCCTTATAAGCGCGCCGGCACTTCTTTCCACTGGCCCTGATCGAGCCCTTCGATCGTCCAGTCACCAATCCTGACCCGCACCAGCCGCAACGTCGGCAGCCCCACCGCCGCCGTCATCCGCCGCACCTGACGGTTGCGCCCTTCGCGAATCACCAGTTCCAGCCAGGTTGTCGGAATGGTTGCGCGAAAGCGCACCGGCGGATTGCGCGGCCACAGTTCGGGCTCGTCCAGTTGCCGCGCTTGCGCGGGCAAGGTCATGCCGTCATTCAATTCAACGCCGTCACGCAGACGCTGCAACTGCTCGGCCGTCGGCAGGCCTTCGACCTGCACCCAATAGGTTTTCGCCAGTTTGTGCTTGGGGTCGGCGATCCGCGCCTGCAACTGACCGTCGTTGGTCAGCAGCAGCAAACCCTCGCTGTCGCGGTCCAGCCGTCCGGCCGGGTAAATACCCGGAATGTCGATGTAATCCTTGAGCGTCGCCCGCCCTTCACCGTCGCTGAATTGCGTCAGCACATCGAACGGTTTGTTGAACAGGATCAGCTTCGGCTCAGCGGGCGGTGCCTTGGCGACACGGCGCGGGGCTGAAGAAGCTGGCTTCGCGCCGGGGCGGCGGGAAGGCGGACGTTGGGGACGGGACATAAGTGCACAGGCATTTGGCGATCAGGGCTGACAATGCTAGTGCCCCGACCGCCAAATGACCACGACTAACCGTTAGCGGAACGGCGGTTCGTCGAAGCTGCGCAGTTTGCGCGAGTGCAGCGAATTGAGTTCGGTGCGCAGCAGGTCCACCGCTTCGATGCCGATCTTCAAGTGCTGGCTGACCGCACGTTCGTAGAACGCGTTGGCCGAACCCGGCAGCTTGATTTCGCTGTGCAGCGGTTTGTCCGAAACGCACAGCAACGTGCCGTACGGCACCCGCAGGCGATAACCCTGGGCGGCGATGGTGCCGCTTTCCATGTCCACGGCCACGGCGCGGGACAGGTTGATCAGCGGTCGCTCCTGGGCCCAGCGCAATTCCCAGTTGCGGTCGTCGTAGGTCAGCACGGTGCCGGTGCGCAGGCGCTTCTTCAGCTCTTCGCCTTTTTCGCCGGTGATGTTGGCCGCCGCTTGCTGCAACGCCAGTTGCACTTCGGCCAGGGCCGGAATCGGAATGTTCGGCGGCACTACCCGGTCGAGAATCCCGTCGCGACGCATGTAAGCGTGAGCCAGCACGTAGTCGCCGATGGTCTGTGACTGACGCAGGCCGCCGCAGTGACCGATCATCAGCCAGCAATGCGGACGCAGCACAGCCAGGTGGTCGGTGATGTTCTTGGCGTTGGACGGGCCGACGCCGATATTGACCAAGGTCACGCCGTGGCCATCGCTGGCGATCAGGTGATAGGCCGGCATCTGATAGCGGTGCCAGACCACGCCGGCCGCAATCGCCGAGGCTTCGCCATGATCCATGCCTTTTTCGATGATCACGTTGCCCGGCAACACCATGCGCACGAAACGCGGGTCGCGGCGCAGTTGTTCCAGGCCATGGACGATGAACTGGTCGACATAACGGTGATAGTTGGTCAACAGAATCCACGGCTGCACATGGCGCCAGTCGCTGCCGGTGTAGTGCACCAGACGACGCAGCGAGAAGTCGACGCGCGCGGCGTCAAACAGCGCCAGCGGCAGCGGATCGGTGTTTTCCCAGTCGTAGAGCCCGTCGGCAATGCCATCGGTGGCGGCGGACAGGTCGGTACTCGGGAACACTCGCGCCAGCACGGCGGCAGTGACACCGGAGCCGGCCAGTTCATCGCCCTGCTCGACCACGTACGGGTACGGAATGTTCTGCCCGCTGACTCCGACTTCGACAGTCACGGTGAAGTCGTGCATCAGCGGCGTGAGCTGCTCGAGCAGGTATTTGCGAAACGCCTTCGGATGGGTAACGGTCACGCTGTAAGTACCCGGCAACTGCACCTTGGCGTAGGCGCGGGTGGTCTGCGGGACTTCGCCCTGGCAGTGGTAGGTCAGACGCAGTTCGGGATAACGGAACAGGGCACGTTGCTCGGCGTCGGGCTCGACGCGATCCTTGAGATAACGCTTGAGCGCCGAGTTCAGCGCCGTGGTGGCCCGCTCATGCAGCTCGGCGAGACGATCCACGGCCTGTTCGGCGGTTTGAACGACAATAAACGCTTCGGTCACGATCAGCTTCCTGTGTTCTGACTTGCAGAGCTTCATCTTGCCTGCATCGTGGCGTCACGGAAACAGTGGCGTAATGGCTTTGTCGCGATCCCCCTTCAGAAACCTTGTGGTGTGGAGCGAGCGACGATGGCTTCGACATCCAACCCGCGCGGCAACGCGCCGTAGACCCGGCCGCCACCGCTCAGGCGACTGGCGATAAAAGCATCGCTGACCGCAGAATTCCCGGCCTCCAGCAGCAGCTTCGCTTGCAGTCCCAAAGCGATGTCTTCGGTCAGTTGCCGAGCGCGGTACTGAATGTCACTGGTGTCCTTGAACTGCGCCTGCAATTGCTGAATGTGCGCGGCCAGTCGCTTGTCGCCATGGCCGTCGCCCAACTCGCTGAACAACACATCGAGCACGCCCGGCTCTTTCGACAAGGCGCGCAACACGTCGAGGCATTGCACATTGCCGGAGCCTTCCCACGTCGAGTTCACCGGCGCCTCGCGGTACAAACGCGGCAGGATGCTGTCTTCGACATACCCGGCGCCGCCCATGCATTCGGCGGCTTCGTTGATCATTGCCGGCGCGCGTTTGCAGATCGAGTACTTGCCCACCGCTGTCACCAACCGGGCGAACTGCGCTTCATGGCGGTCATCGAGATGATCCAGCGCCTTGCCCATGCGCAGGCTCAGCGCCAGCGCGGCTTCGCTTTCCAGCGCCAGATCGGCCAGCACATTCTGCATCAGCGGTTGTTCACTGAGCAGTTTGCCACCGACCTTGCGATGGGCGCAGTGATGGCTGGCCTGGGTCAGCGCCTGACGCATCAGCGAACTGGAGCCGACCATGCAATCGAAACGGGTCATCGCCACCATCTCGATGATGGTCGGCACGCCGCGCCCTTCTTCGCCGACCATCCACGCCAGCGCGCCTCGGAATTCCACTTCGCTGGAAGCGTTGGACTGGTTGCCGAGTTTGTTTTTCAGGCGCTGGATGTAGAACTGATTGCGCGTGTCGTCCGGGCGGTGGCGCGGCAGCAGGAAGCAGCTCAAGCCCTTGTCGGTTTGCGCCAGCGTCAGGAACGCATCGCACATCGGCGCCGAACAGAACCACTTGTGCCCCACCAGTTCATAGGCCTGGCCCGGGCCGCTGGCGCCGACCGGATAAGCCTTGGTGGTGTTGGCACGCACGTCGGTGCCGCCCTGTTTCTCGGTCATCGCCATGCCAATGGTGACGCCAGCCTTGTGGGCCATGCCGACATTGCGCGGGTCGTATTCGGTGGCGAGGATTTTCGGCAGCCATTGTTCAGCCAGATTCGGCTGCAAACGCAGCGCGGGGACACTGGCGAAGGTCATGGTCAGCGGGCAACCACTGCCGGCTTCGGCCTGACTGTGCAGATAGGACATGGAAGCGCGGGCAACATGGGCGCCGTCCTGTGGATGAGCCCAGGGCAACGACGTCAGGCCATGTTCAATGGCGGTGCGCATCAGCTCGTGATACGCCGGATGAAACTCCACCAGGTCGATGCGATGACCGTAGCGGTCATGGCTGGCGAACACCGGTTTGTTTTGATTAGCGAGGAACCCGGCCTCCATCAGCGGCCCGCCGGCCAGCGCGCCGTAAGCGTCGATCCGCGACTCGGCCCAGCCGGCACCGAACCGCCGCGACCACTCCTGCAACGGCAGGTCGATGAGGTACAGGTTGATGCCGTCCAGCGACGGTGGCTGGTTGGTGACTTCGTGGGTTTCGGCGAACTGATGCAGGTTCATGACGGGGCTCCTTGATCGGCCAGAGCTTCAGTTAAGCACCGCCCCCGAACCGATCAAAGTGTCATATCGGCCTAAATACCGGCGCTTTCACCCTATCAGCAGCTCAATACCCGCCGCTGCATCGCAACTTGCAGATCCTCGAATTTCACTGGTTTGCTCAGGTAATCGATCGAGCCACCCGACGCGCAATGCTCGCGATCCGCCCCCAGCGCGATCATGAACACCGGCAGATGGGCGCATCCCGGCAGGTCACGGATCTGGCAACACAGCGATGCCCCGTCGAGCGGTGGCAGCTGGCAGTCGATCAGCACGGCATCGAAGCGCTCGCGCTGCAAACAGTCGAGCGCCGCCGCGCCGTGGTCGGCGGTGCGCACGCGGAAACCGAGCTTGAGCAACATGCCGCGCATCACCAGTTGGTTGACGCTGTTGTCGTCCACCAGCAGCACGGTGCAATCCTGCGGCGCGCGCACGGTGTCGCGGCTGAACGCGGGCACGGCTTCCACTTCCGGCAACTCAAACTCGACATCCAGTTGAAAGCGGCTGCCACTCCCCGGTTCGGAGCGGTGCGTGAGCTTGCCACCGAGCAACTCCACCAATTGACGGCAGATCGCCAGACCGACACCCAGCCCGCCGTATTCGCGGGTCATCGAACCATCGAGCTGGAAGAACCGCTGATACATCGTCGCCTCGCCCAGATCGGTGAAGCCAATGCCGGTGTCGATCACCGCAAAGGACAACGCCAGGCGATTGTCCGCCGACGGCTTGCCGGTGACCCGCAACGCCAGACCGCCGACGCGGGTGAACTTGATCGCGTTGTCCAGCAGGCACTCCAGGCATTGTGCGAGTTTGGCGCTGTCGCCATGCAGGCGATCCGGCAGGGTCGGAAGCACGTCGACCTTGAAGTCCAGCGACTTGCTCGAAGCGTTGCCATCGAACTGAATCCGCAACGCCTCGACCACCCCGCGCAGGCTGAAGCTGCCCGGCGTGGCCTTGAGCTTGCCGGCCTGCAATTCGGTCAGGGTCAGGATGCCGTTGACCATGCGCATCATGTCCCGCGCCGAACCGGCGGCAGTCTGCTGGTATTGCTCCAGTTCCGGATCGAGTTCGACGGTCTGCATCAGCTCCAGCGAACCGATCACACCGTTCATCGGCGTGCGCAGTTCGTGAGTCAGGGTCGCGAGGAATTCGTCCTTGAGCTTGTTGCTATGGGCCAGTTGCTGGTTGAGCACTTCGAGCTTCTGGCCCGCATCGAACAGGGTCTGCGCCTGTTGTTCGCGCATCGCGTTGATGCGGTCGGCCAGCGCCAGCGACAGCAGCGCCACTTCAATGGCCGAACCGATCTGGCTGGCGTACATGGTCAGGAACACATTCGGCAGCAGGCCCAGCACCATCATGGTGTTGACGATGCCGCCGATCAGGAACGCCGACCAGGCAATGATGAAATAACGCGCCACCCGCAGGCCGCGCCACCAGGCGAGGATCCCGGCGGCAAAGATCACCACGGTGAAGGTCAGCGCCAGGGTCGTCGCCAGACGCAGGGCCAGGCCATAACTGGTCATCAACGAGAGGCCGATCACCATGGCGCCGAACGCGATCAGGGCGATCAGCAGGCGATCGAGCCAGCGGCTGTGGTTCCTGGTCTGCAGGAAACTGCGGGCGAACTGGCTGCCGAACAGCCCCGCGCAACCGATGAAGAACGGCGTGGCGGCGTTGGCCCACCATGGGTTGTCCGGCCAGAAATACTCGACCGCCGCGCCATTGACCGACAGCTGATAGAGGCCGAACGAAGCGATATAGAAGATGTAATAGAGGTAACTGGTATCGCGCACGCTGAGGTAGATGAACAGGTTATAGACCAGCATCCCCAGCAGCACGCCATAAATGATCCCCAGCACATACAGGCGCACCGGTTGGTCTTCAAGGTACGCGGTGCTCGACCACAACGTCACCGGCGCCTGGATCGAGCCTTCGCTGGACAACCGCAGATAAACGGTTCGTTGCTGATCCGGCTTGAACGCCAGGTCGAACAGGTAATTGTTCTGGCGGATCTCGCGACTGGCGAACGGCAAGGCGTCCCCGGTCTGCCGCACCAGACGGTAGTCGCCGGCCGCATCGGGCAGATACAGGTCGAGATGATCGAGCGGCGGATACGCCAGCTCCAGCAACCAGCTGCGCTGCGCCGACGGATTGGTCGGGCGGTAATGCAGGTCGATCTTCAGCCAGAACGCCGAGCGCGAATAACCGGCATTGAGCGTGGCTTTGTCATGGGGTTTGAAGTTTCCAGCGGCGGCTTGCGCGCGGACGTCGGCAATGCTCGCCTGACCGCTCGGGTCTTCGAACACTTGCAGGGATCGACCCAGCGGGAGGCTCTGGGTGAACTCGTCGAACTCGACGGCGCTTGCCAGGAGGGGCAAACAGAACAGCAACATCAACAAATAGCGCATTGAAGCCCCAGCGTGGCTTGGCCGGTTGTGTCAGGAAGCCCCCCATTCCCTTTGAGATGACGTAAAACCGGTATTACCTGTTATTGGTTTGGATCCACTCTAGCATAGCCGTTGATGGCCATTGAGCACCATGGAAATTTTTCCAACAAAGGCTCTAGAACGGGCGTTCCAGAGCAAAATACCGGGCTAGAGCTGTTGGCTCGGTCAGATTGTGGCAAGCGCTGTGGATCTCGCTACCCGTGTTATCGGCCGCGCACTGCGCCACAACACCCGGAAAACAGGTTTGGTGGTAAGCTCGCGCACCATGAATATCTACAGCTCACGCCCCGTTGTCCTCTGTCTCTCCGGCCACGACCCCAGTGGTGGCGCCGGCTTGCAGGCAGATATCGAAGCCCTGCTCGCTCAGGGTTGCCATGCGGCTCCGGCCGTCACCGCCCTGACCGTGCAAGACACCGTCAACGTCACTGACTTTCGCGTCCTCGACCGTGAGTGGGTACTGGCCCAGGCCAATGCCGTGCTCAACGACTCCGAAGTCGCGGCAGTGAAACTGGGCATGCTCGGTTCCCTGGAAATGGTCGACACCGTCGTCGAACTGCTTCAGGCGCACCCGCACTTGCCAGTGGTCTGCGACCCGGTGCTGCGTGCCGGCGGCGGCGGACGCCTGGGCAAGGACGAAGTCGGCTACGCCATGCGCGAACGCCTGCTGCCGCTGTCGATCATCGCCACCCCCAACCTTCCCGAAGCCCGGATCCTTGCCGAACTGCCGGAAGGCACCGCGGACGAGTGCGCTGAAAAACTCCTGCCGTTCATCAAGAACCTGCTGATCACTGGCGGTCACGGCGACGAAAGCGAAATCCATAACCGCCTGTACAGCCGCGACGGCCTGCGCGAAACCTTCAAGTGCCAGCGCTTGCCGGGCAGCTATCACGGCTCCGGTTGCACCCTGGCCAGCACGCTTGCCGGCCGCCTGGCACTGGGCGAAAACCTTGCCAGCGCCGTACGCACGGCACTGGATTACACCTGGCGCACCCTGCGCGATGCCGAACAGCTGGGCAAAGGCCAGTTCGTGCCGCGTCGCCTGCCGCTGGATTTCTGTTCCTGATGTTTCGAGCCTGAGGTCTGCGCGATGAAACTACGTGGCCTGTATGCCATCACCGACAGCCAGTTGCTGGCCGGCAAGTTTCTGTCCTACGTGGAGGCGGCGCTGGAAGGCGGCGTCACCCTGCTGCAATACCGTGACAAGAGCAGCGACGAAGCCCGCCGTCTGCGTGAGGCCGAAGCCCTGCGCGATCTGTGCGAACGCTACAAGACGCAACTGATCATCAACGATGACGCCGAACTGGCCGCACGCCTGAACGTCGGCGTGCACCTGGGCCAGACCGACGGCCCGCTGTCGCCGACCCGCGCCCTGCTCGGCTACAAGGCGATCATCGGTTCGACCTGCCACGCGCAGCTTGAACTGGCCGAACAGGCCGCCAGGGAAGGCGCGAGTTACGTCGCCTTCGGTCGTTTCTTCAACTCCAACACCAAACCCGGTGCACCGAGTTGCAGCCTCGATCTGCTCGACGAGGCCAAACGCACCCTGCACCTGCCGATCTGCGCGATCGGCGGCATCACCCTCGACAACGCCGCGCCGCTGGTGGCCCACGGTGTCGATCTGCTGGCCGTGGTCCATGGCCTGTTCGGCGCCAACAGCACCGCCGAAGTGACCCGCCGCGCCCGCGCCTTCAATGAATTACTAAAAGTCTGAGAGCCCGATCATGTCTCGTTCCGAAACCCTGTTTGCCAACGCCCAGAAACACATTCCCGGTGGCGTGAACTCGCCGGTACGCGCGTTCAAGAGCGTTGGCGGCACGCCGCTGTTCTTCAAGCACGCCGAAGGCGCCTACGTCACTGACGAAGACGACAAGCGTTATGTGGATTACGTCGGCTCGTGGGGCCCGATGATCCTCGGCCACAGCCACCCGGACGTGCTGGACGCGGTGCGCAACCAGTTGCAGCACGGCCTGTCCTACGGCGCGCCGACCGCGATGGAAACCGAGATGGCCGACCTGGTCTGCTCGCTGGTGCCGTCGATGGAGATGGTGCGCATGGTCAGCTCCGGCACCGAAGCGACCATGAGTGCAATCCGTCTGGCCCGTGGCTTCACCGGCCGCGACAGCATCATCAAGTTCGAAGGCTGCTACCACGGTCACTCCGACAGCCTGCTGGTCAAGGCCGGTTCCGGTGCACTGACCCAAGGCGTACCAAGCTCTGCCGGCGTACCCGCAGCGTTCGCCAAACACACCCTGACCCTGCCGTTCAACGACATCGACGCCGTTGAAAAAATGCTCGCCGAAGTCGGCCAGGACGTGGCGTGCATCATCGTCGAGCCCGTGGCCGGCAACATGAACTGCGTACCGCCGGCACCGGGTTTCCTCGAAGGCCTGCGCAGCCTGTGCGACAAGCACGGCGTGGTGCTGATTTTCGACGAAGTGATGACTGGTTTCCGCGTCGCCCTCGGCGGCGCCCAGGCTTACTACGGCGTAACCCCGGACCTGACCACCTTCGGCAAGATCATCGGCGGCGGCATGCCGGTCGGTTGCTTCGGCGGCAAGCGCTTGATCATGGAGCGCATCGCGCCGTTGGGCCCGGTCTATCAGGCGGGCACCTTGTCGGGTAACCCGCTGGCGATGGCTGCCGGCCTGACCACCCTGCGTCTGATCAGCCGTCCGGGCTTCCACGCCGAGCTGACCGACTACACCACGCGCCTGCTCGACGGCCTGCAACAGCGCGCCGATGCGGCCGGCATTCCGTTCGTGACCACCCAGGCGGGCGGCATGTTCGGTCTGTACTTCAGTGGTGCCGACGACATTGTTACTTTTGAAGACGTGATGGCCAGCGATGCGGCGCTGTTCGGTCGCTTCTTCCACCTGATGCTGGAAGGTGGCGTATATCTCGCACCGAGCGCTTTCGAAGCCGGTTTCACCTCGATCGCCCATGGCGAAGCCGAGCTGAAACTGACCCTCGACGCCGCCGAACGCGCCTTCGCCAAGTTGAAGTAAAACGCCCCGCCGCTGACGTTGGCCATTGCCAGCGTCAGCGTTCTCCTACATTCGCGCGCCTTTTCCGACACGCCTGCCAAAAATCTCCCATAAAGTGGGCGATATATTTCCCGCGCAGCAGAAAATCGAGTAAAGACTTTGTAAGGATGGCCCTGCTTATTTCATAATGCGCGCTTATTGGATCCCTCGACGGGTCCGCGCGCCCTTCAGAGGTAAGTCGATTCCCATGAACCGCACCGGCCGCACCCTTGCCTTGGGCTGCCTGTTGCTCCTTCAGCCGCTGCTCGCGAATGCACAAGCAGGCGGCAACTCGTTGTTGATCCCGGCGATGGGTCGCTGCACCCTCAATACTCAGCCGCAAGATGTCACGCAGGCCCTCGCCGCCTGCCAAAAGGCAGCGGATGAAGGGGATGCGCAAGCGCAATACGAGTTGGGTGAGTTCTACTACGACGGCAAGAACGCGCCGCGCGACCTCAATCAAGCCCTGAGCTATTTCGAAAAGGCCTCGCTGCAAGGCCATGCCCAGGCGCAATTCAAGCTCGGCACCATGTTCTTCCACGGCGAAGGCGTGCAAGCCAACAACATTCAGGCGTACATCGTGCTGAAGATGGCGGCGGTCAACGGCGCCGAAGACGCGCTCGACACCGCCGACGAAGTGTCCGAAAAGATGTCCCGCGAAGACCTGGAAACCGCGACCCAGGTGCTCGGGCAAATTTTCCGTAAATACCTGATGGAACTGCAGAGCGCCGACGGGCGTACGCCGTTCTCGCCCCTGCCCTGACTAACGATAGTTCCCGCGCTTTTCGTCACCGACTCGGAGCGTCGAAGGCGGCATTCCCACGCAGAGCATGGGAACGATCACTTCCATAAAACCCGGTTTTACTTCTCGGGCATCGGCACCGGAAACGGCATCACGTTGCCAACGCCGCCACGGGCTTCGCTGATCTTCGGTGTCCCCAGTCGCTCCACTTCATCGATGCGCACGATCGAGTGCATCGGCACAAAGCTGCGCACCACGCCTTCGAACTGCGCCTTGAGCTTTTCTTCGCTCGGGTCGACGACCACTTGCGTGCGCTCGCCAAAGACGAACTCTTCCACTTCCAGAAAGCCCCAAAGATCACTTTGATAGATCTGCTTGGCGTACATTTCGAACACCTGGCCCTGGTTGAGGAAAATCACCTTGTAGATTGGAGCTTCGCGTTTGGTCATGGCGGGCGGACGACATCGGGGTAAAAATGAGGGCGCGAACTATAGCATAGCCACCGGACGCGCAGCGGTAGGAACCTGGGGACATGTTCCCTATAATGCGCGGTTCTTTGAACCACGTGACGACCCTATTCCATGGCCAAGAAGCTTTACATCGAAACCCACGGTTGCCAGATGAACGAGTACGACAGCTCGCGCATGGTCGATCTGCTGGGCGAACACCAGGCCCTGGAAGTCACGGCGCGCGCCGAAGATGCCGACGTGATCCTGCTCAACACCTGCTCGATCCGCGAACGCGCCCAGGACCGGGTGTATTCCCAGCTCGGCCGCTGGCGCGAACTGAAACTGGCCAACCCGGACATGGTGATCGCCGTCGGCGGTTGCGTGGCCAGCCAGGAAGGCGCGGCGATCCGCGATCGCGCGCCGTACGTCGACGTGGTGTTCGGCCCGCAGACCCTGCACCGTCTGCCGGAAATGATCGACGCCGCGCGCATCAGCAAGCTGCCGCAAGTCGACGTGTCGTTCCCGGAAATCGAAAAATTCGACCACCTGCCCGAGCCGCGTATCGACGGCCCGAGCGCCTATGTGTCGGTGATGGAGGGCTGCAGCAAGTACTGCACGTTCTGCGTGGTGCCTTACACCCGCGGCGAAGAAGTCAGCCGACCGTTCGACGACGTGATCGCCGAGATCATCCACCTGGCCGAAAACGGTGTGCGTGAAGTGACCCTGCTGGGGCAGAACGTCAACGGCTATCGCGGGCTGACCCACGACGGTCGCCTGGCGGACCTGGCCGAACTGATCCGCGTGGTCGCGGCGGTCGACGGCATCGACCGCATCCGCTACACCACTTCGCACCCGCTGGAGTTCTCCGACAGCCTGATCCAGGCCCACGCCGAAGTGCCGGAACTGGTCAAGCATCTGCACTTGCCGGTGCAGTCGGGTTCGGACCGGATCCTGGCCGCGATGAAGCGCAACCACACGGCGCTGGAATACAAATCCAAGCTGCGCAAACTGCGTGCCGCCGTACCGGGCATCTGCATCAGTTCGGACTTCATCGTCGGCTTCCCGGGGGAAACCGAGAAAGATTTCGAACAGACCATGAAGCTGATTGCCGACGTCGGTTTCGACTTTTCCTACTCGTTCGTTTACAGCCAACGCCCGGGCACCCCGGCTGCCGACCTGGCCGACGACACCCCGGAAGAGCTGAAGAAAGAGCGCCTGAACGCCTTGCAGCACCGTTTGAACCAGCAAGGGTTCGAGATCAGCCGACAAATGGTCGGTTCGGTCCAGCGGATTCTGGTGACCGATTATTCGAAGAAAGACCCCGGCGAGCTGCAAGGGCGGACCGAGAATAACCGTATCGTCAACTTCCGCTGCGATAATCCGACCCTGATCGGCCAGTTCGCCGACGTCCACATCGACGCGGCGCAACCGCACTCGCTGCGCGGCTCGCTGATCCAGTAACACCGCAAGGAGACCGCGCCAGACGGCTGAATCGATGCAAGGCTTTTTAAGAGCTTTCGCACCCACGCCGCTGGCGTTATCCTTGATTTCATCCTAATTGCCCCAGGGCGGCTAAATACGACCTTGAACGCACCCATCGAACCACATCGTTTCATCCTCGAGCCCTTTGAGGCTCGCCGCTTCGCCAATCTGTGCGGGCAGTTCGACGAGCACTTGCGGCTGATCGAACAGCGCCTGGCCATCGAGATCCGCAACCGCGGCAATCAGTTCGAGCTGATCGGCGAACCCAAGCACACCACTTCCGCGGAAAACCTGATTCGCCGCCTGTACCGGGAAACCAAGGGTTCAGAGCTGTCGCCGGATACGGTTCACCTGTTCCTCCAGGAATCGGCTGTCGAGCAACTGGACAACCACGCCCCCGCCGAAGCCTCCGTCGCCCTGCGCACCAAGAAAGGCATGATTCGCCCACGCGGCCTGAATCAGCTGCGCTATGTGAAAGAAATCCTTGGCAACGACATCAACTTCGGCATCGGCCCGGCCGGTACCGGCAAGACCTATCTGGCCGTGGCCTGCGCCGTCGATGCCCTGGAGCGCGAGCAGATCCGCCGCATCCTGCTGGTGCGTCCGGCGGTCGAAGCGGGTGAAAAACTCGGCTTCCTGCCCGGCGACCTGTCGCAGAAGATCGACCCTTACCTGCGCCCGCTCTACGACGCGCTCTATGAAATGCTCGGCTTCGAATACGTGGCCAAGCTGATCGAGCGTCAGGTGATCGAAGTCGCGCCGCTGGCCTACATGCGCGGTCGCACGCTGAACAACAGCTTCATCATTCTCGATGAGAGCCAGAACACCACCGTCGAACAGATGAAGATGTTCCTGACCCGGATCGGTTTCGGCTCCACGGCCGTGATCACCGGCGACATCACCCAGGTCGACCTGCCGCGCGGCACCAAATCCGGACTTCATCACGTCATCGAAGTCCTGAAAGATGTGCCGGGCATCAGCTTCACCCACTTCCAGCCCAAAGACGTGGTGCGCCATCCGTTGGTGCAACGCATCGTCGAAGCCTACGAGCGCTTCGAGACGCGTTTGGCCGATGAAGCGCCAAAGGACACCCGCCACGATGCTTGAGCTTGACCTGCAAATCGCGACCGAAGCGCCTGCGCCGACCGAAGCCGAGTTCCGCCAATGGTGCGAACTGGCCCTGCGCCAGCGCACAGCCGACTCGGAAATGACCATTCGTCTGGTCGATGAGGACGAAGGCCGCGAGCTGAATCACACCTGGCGGCACAAGGATTACGCGACCAACGTCCTGTCCTTTCCCGCCGAAGTGCCCGACGAGTTCCTAGACATCCCGCTGCTGGGAGATCTGGTGATCTGCGTGGCCGTGGTTGAGCGTGAGGCCACCGAACAGGGCAAGGAACTAAAGGCCCACTGGGCACATCTGGTCATTCACGGCTGCTTGCATCTGCTTGGTTACGACCATATAGATGACGAGGAAGCCGAGGAAATGGAAGCACTGGAACGCGAGTTGCTTGCCGAATTGGGTTATCCCGATCCGTACGCGGACGACGAAACCGAAACATCCCCTACTGTTACAACAAAGGATTCAGAGTAATCGCTATGAGCGAAGATCGATCGAGCAACGGGCAAAAGTCATGGCTGGGTAAACTGACCCAGGCTTTTGCCCACGAGCCGAAGAACCGCCAGGAGCTGCTTGAGCTGCTGCGCGATGCACATCAGAACAAACTGCTGGACAGCGAAGCGCTGGCCATCGTCGAAGGCGCCATCCAGGTGGCTGACCTGCAGGTTCGCGACATCATGGTGCCGCGCTCGCAGATGATCAGCATCAAGGCGACCCAGACACCCCGCGAATTCCTCCCCGCCGTGGTCGACTCGGCCCACTCGCGCTACCCGGTCATCGGCGAAAGCCATGACGACGTGATGGGCGTGCTGCTGGCCAAGGATCTGCTGCCGCTGATCCTCAAGGAGAACGGCGACAGCTTCAACATCAAGGACCTGCTGCGCCCGGCCACGTTCGTGCCGGAGTCCAAGCGTCTGAACGTGTTGCTGCGTGAATTCCGCGCCAACCACAACCACATGGCCATCGTGATCGACGAATACGGTGGTGTGGCCGGTCTGGTGACCATCGAAGACGTGCTCGAGCAGATCGTCGGCGACATCGAAGACGAGCACGACGTCGAAGAAGACAGCTACATCAAGCCGCTGCCCAGCGGTGATTTCCTGATCAAGGCCCTGACGCCGATCGAGAACTTCAACGAGTTCTTCGACAGCGAATTCTCCGACGACGAGTTCGACACCGTCGGCGGGCTGGTGATGAGCGCGTTCGGGCACTTGCCAAAACGCAACGAAATCACTGAAATCGGCGCCTATCGTTTCCGCATCCTGAACGCCGACAGCCGTCGGATTCATTTGCTGCGACTGACCCCAATCGCCCGGTAAAAAATCTAAGGATTGAAATGCGCTGGACAACCCGTCCCGGCTGGCCCGGTAACCTGCTGGCCGTGGCGGCCGGTGCAATCACCACCTTCGCGCTGGCACCGTTCGATCTCTGGCCGCTGGCCTTGCTGGCAGTCGGCCTGTTCTATGCAGGCCTGCGCGAGCTGAGCCCGCGTCAGGCCTTGGGTCGTGGCTGGTGCTTCGGCTTCGGCCTGTTCGGCGCCGGCACCAGCTGGATCTATTACAGCATCCACCATTTCGGCGGCGCTTCGGTGCTGCTGGCCGGTTTCCTGATGCTGATCTTCACGGCGGCGATTGCCTGGTTCTTCGCCCTGCCCGCCTGGCTGTGGGCACGCTGGTTGCGGCGTAACGACGCGCCGGTGGCTGACGCACTGGCGTTTGCGGCGCTGTGGGTCGGCCAGGAAGCTTTCCGTGGCTGGTTCCTCACCGGTTTCCCGTGGCTGTATTCCGGGTACAGCCAGCTTGACGGCCCACTGGCCGGACTCGCGCCAGTGGGCGGGATGTGGCTGGTGTCGTTCGTTCTCGCGCTGACCGCTGCACTGATCTACAACGCACCGCGCCTGCTGCAAACCCGCCGCAAAGCCTTCATCGCTGCCGGCCTGGTATTGCTGATCGGTCCATGGGCGGCAGGCATTGCGCTCAAGGGCCATGCCTGGACCAGCCCGGCCGGCGCGCCTCTCACCGTTGCCGCCATCCAGGGCAACGTCGCGCAAAGCATGAAATGGGACCCGGCCGAGCTCAACGCGCAACTGGCGCTGTACCGCGACCTGAGTTTCCGCTCCAAACCGGTGGACCTGCTGATCTGGCCGGAAACCGCAGTCCCGGTGCTCAAGGAGTCCGCCGAGGGCTACCTGACCATGATGGGCAACTTCGCCGCCGAGCGTAAATCGGCGCTGATTACCGGCGTGCCGATCCGCGAAATGGTCCGTCACGAAAAACGCTTCTTCAACGGCATCACCGTGGTCGGCGAAGGCGATGGCACTTATCTGAAACAGAAGCTGGTGCCATTCGGCGAGTACGTACCCTTGCAGGACATCCTGCGCGGGCTGATCGCGTTCTTCGACCTGCCAATGTCCGACTTCGCCCGCGGCCCTGCCGATCAGGCCCTGTTGCAGGCCAAGGGATATCAGATCGCGCCGTTCATCTGCTACGAAGTGGTGTATCCGGAATTCGCCGCAGGCCTGGCGGCACGCAGCGATCTGCTGCTGACGATCAGCAACGACACCTGGTTCGGTACGTCGATCGGCCCGCTGCAACACCTGCAAATGGCGCAGATGCGCGCGCTTGAAGCCGGACGCTGGATGATTCGCGCGACCAACAACGGCGTGACCGGGCTGATCAACCCGTTTGGCCAGATCACCGAGCGAATTCCGCAGTTCGAGCAGGGCGTGCTCTACGGCGAAGTGGTGCCGATGCACAACCTGACGCCGTATCTGCAATGGCGCTCGTGGCCGCTGATCATCCTGTGTGTGGTGCTGTTCGGCTGGGCGCTGATGACCAACCGGATGTCCAAGACGCTCTGAAAACCCGCTCACTCCCGCGTTCTGCGCGGGAGTGATCAATCGGCGCTGTCACCCCCTCGGTAGAACAGTGAATAGCCGATCTGCCCCACCGCCTCGTTCATCAACTGCCCGCTTTGCCAGATCGACTTGAACTCCGGCAGCCAGCCGCCAAACGGTCGCGCATTGTCCGTGCCGAGGAACCCGACCGGTGCCGGCACCACTTCGAATCCGGCCTGTTGATAGCTCCACACCGCTCGCGGCATGTGCCAGGCCTGGGTCACCAGCACGATCCGCTTCACACCTTCCGGCAATAGCACTTTGGCGCTGAATTCGGCGTTCTCCCACGTGGTGCGGCTCTCCCCTTCCTGCCAGCGCACCGTCACACCGAAGTCATCGCGCAACGAATCGGCCATCAGTTTGGCTTCGGTCGGCGGCGTACCGTAATGCAGGCCACCACTGGTCAGAATCGGCAACCCCGATGCCTTGGCCAGTCGCGCCGCATAACGCTGGCGCTCCAGCCCGACACCGGTCGGTTGATCCTCGCCCCAGGCCAGATCGCCGCGCTCGCGACCGGAGCCCAGCACCACAATCGCATCGGCGCGCTGCGCCAGACTTGCCCATGAATCCCGCGCCAGCGGCGGCTCGCGCTCCAGGGCCTTGGCACCCCATTGCACGACCACCGGCAGACTCATCAGCCAGAAGCCGCCAAAACCCAGGGCAAAGCACAGCCCGGCCAGTCGCGGCCGCGAACGTCGCAGCCACCAGGCAACGAGCAGCAGCAACAAGAGAACGCCTGGCGGCAATAGAAGTTGTTTAATGAAATAACGAAAAGGCATCGAGCATCTCCAGAGATGCCCGAAGCCTAAGTGGGTTGATACAGCGCGACAACCAGTAGGGTCGGATCCCGTTGAAAAAGATCCGCTTTTTGACCTGCCATGCGTTTACTTGGCCTGCAGAGTCCGCACTTTGACGGCATCTCTGCCGGGTGCCTTGTCCTTGAGCCAGATGACTTTGGCCGTATGGGCTGCATCGAGTTGTTTCACTGCTTGTGACAGGTATCCGTGGGTTTCACGCTCACTGCGATCCAGATAGGCCTTGACCAGTTTGAACTCGGCGGGACTCAAGCCACGCAATTCCAGCTCCAGGGGGCGCTCGTCGCGCAGCCGGCCAGCGGTTTTTGCCGCGTCCAGGGCCATCCCCAGACGATCGATCAACCGCTCGTACAACTCGGGTTTGGTAACGTTTTTTTGCTGTGACTCCACCATCCCTCACCTCATTGAAGATAAGACTCACTCCCCAGTTAGAGCTTAGCTTCGCTGCACAAACCGGCTGCACGCCGCGACCAACGGCCCTCGCCGCAATTTTGACCGGTCAAACGGCTGCAATCAGGGTTTCCCTAGGCCGAGCGCGGTCATGTATGCTACGGCGCTTCCTGTAACTCCACTTCCAGCTCGTCCGGCACGCCCCGAACGTCGCATTGAAGAGGATTAGGCCACCCCTATCCAGTACAAAAGTAGCCATGCACGAACAATATCAGCCCCGTGAAATCGAAGCCGCCGCCCAGTCGTTCTGGGACGAGCAAAAGTCCTTTGAAGTCAGTGAACAGCCAGGCAAGGAGACTTACTACTGCCTGTCGATGTTCCCTTACCCCAGCGGCAAGCTACACATGGGGCACGTGCGCAACTACACCATCGGCGACGTGATCTCCCGCTACCAGCGCATGCTCGGCAAGAACGTTCTGCAACCGATGGGTTGGGATGCCTTCGGCATGCCGGCGGAAAACGCCGCGATGAAGAACAACGTGGCCCCGGCCAAGTGGACCTACGAAAACATCGCCTACATGAAATCCCAGCTGCGCAGCCTGGGCCTGGCGGTCGACTGGTCGCGCGAAGTCACCACCTGCAAACCGGATTACTACCGCTGGGAACAATGGCTGTTCACTCGCCTGTTCGAAAAAGGCGTGATCTACCGCAAGAACGGCACCGTGAACTGGGACCCGATCGACCAGACCGTCCTGGCCAACGAACAGGTGATCGACGGTCGCGGCTGGCGTTCCGGCGCGCTGATCGAAAAGCGCGAAATCCCGATGTACTACTTCAAGATCACCGCGTACGCGGATGAGCTGCTGGAGAGCCTCGACGAACTGACTGGCTGGCCTGAACAGGTCAAGACCATGCAGCGCAACTGGATCGGCAAGTCGCGCGGGATGGAAGTGCAGTTCCCGTACAACGTCGACTCGATCGGCGAAAGCGGCACCCTGAAAGTCTTCACCACCCGTCCGGACACCCTGATGGGCGCAACTTACGTTGCTGTGGCTGCCGAGCACCACCTGGCCGCTCTCGCCGCGAAGAACAACCCTGAGCTGCAAGCGTTCATCGCCGAATGCAAGGGCGGCAGCGTCGCCGAAGCCGACGTCGCCACTCAAGAGAAGAAAGGCCTGCCGACCGGCCTGTTCGTCGAGCACCCGCTGACCGGCGAAAAACTGCCGGTGTGGGTCGCCAACTACGTGCTGATGCACTACGGCGACGGCGCAGTCATGGCTGTGCCGGCGCACGACGAGCGCGATTTCGAATTCGCCCACAAGTACAACCTGCCGGTCAAATCCGTGGTGCGCACCAGCTCCGGTGACACCAACCCGGCGCCATGGCAAGACGCCTACGGCGAGCACGGCACGCTGATCAACTCCGGCGAGTTCGACGGCCTGGACTTCGCCGGCGCGTTCGACGCCATGGAAGTCGCCCTGATCAAGAAAAACCTCGGTGCCTCGCGCACCCAGTTCCGCCTGCGCGACTGGGGCATCAGCCGTCAGCGCTACTGGGGCTGCCCGATCCCGATCATTCACTGCGACGCCTGCGGTGACGTGCCGGTGCCGGAAGACCAACTGCCGGTCGTCCTGCCGGAAGACGTAGTGCCGGACGGCGCCGGTTCGCCGCTGGCGCGCATGCCTGAGTTCTACGAGTGCACCTGCCCGAAATGCGGTCAGCCTGCCAAGCGTGAAACCGACACCATGGACACCTTCGTCGAGTCGTCCTGGTACTACGCCCGTTACGCCTCGCCGCACTTCGAAGGCGGTCTGGTGGAAAAATCCGCGGCCGACCACTGGTTGCCGGTGGATCAGTACATCGGCGGTATCGAACACGCCATTCTTCACCTGCTGTACGCGCGTTTCTTCCACAAGCTGATGCGCGACGAAGGCCTGGTGAGCTCCAACGAGCCGTTCAAGAACCTGCTGACCCAGGGCATGGTGGTCGCCGAGACTTACTATCGTCGCGAAGCCAATGGTGCCTACACCTGGTTCAACCCGGCGGACGTGGAACTTGAGCGCGACAGCAAGGCCAAGGTCATCAGCGCCAAGCTGATCGCCGATGGCCTGCCGGTGGAAATCGGCGGCACCGAGAAGATGGCCAAGTCGAAGAACAACGGCGTCGACCCTCAGTCGATGATTGACCAGTTCGGCGCCGACACCTGCCGTCTGTTCATGATGTTCGCCTCGCCACCTGACATGAGCGCGGAATGGTCCGACTCCGGCGTGGAAGGCTCGCACCGCTTCCTCAAGCGCGTCTGGCGTCTGGCTCAGGCCCACATCACTCAGGGCCTGCCAGGCAAACTGGACATCGCCAGTCTGAATGACGAGCAGAAAGTCATTCGTCGCGCGATTCACCAGGCGATCAAGCAGGCCAGCCATGACGTCGGCCAGAACCACAAATTCAACACCGCCATCGCCCAGGTGATGACGTTGATGAACGTGCTGGAAAAAGCCGCGCAAGCGACCGAACAGGATCGCGCACTGGTTCAGGAAGGTCTGGAAACCGTGACGCTGCTGCTGGCTCCGATCACACCGCACATCAGCCACGAGCTGTGGAACCGCCTGGGCCACGCCGATCCGGTGATCGACGCCAGCTGGCCGGTGCTGGACGAAAGTGCGCTGGTGCAGGACAGCCTGACCCTGGTGATCCAGGTCAACGGCAAGCTGCGTGGCCAGATCGAAATGCCGGCCGCCGCCACCCGTGAAGAAGTCGAAGCGGCAGCCCGTGCCAACGAAAACGTGCTGCGTTTTGTTGACGGTCTGACGATTCGCAAAGTGATCGTAGTGCCCGGGAAACTGGTCAATATCGTCGCCAGCTAATTGGATCGGGCGTCAGGTGAGCCTGACGCCCAGTAAAACCTTTCGGGCCACAGAGTCGGCCCACATGGTTTCAAGGGGAGCAACACAATGATCAAACGCAATCTGCTGGTGATGGGCCTCGCCGTCCTGTTGAGCGCCTGCGGTTTCCAGCTGCGCGGCACCGGCACCACCGAACTTACGATCAAGGAACTTGATCTGAGCGCCCGCAACGCCTATGGCGAAATCGTGACGCAACTGCGTCAGGTGCTTGAATCCAGTGGCGTCAAGGTTGTCTCCGGCGCGCCATACAAGCTTTACCTTTCCGATGAACAGGAATCCCAGCGCATCCTCAGCTACGCCGGTGCGGGTCGCACTGGCGAGTACCAGGTGAGCACCGTGCTCAGCTATGACATCCGTGGCGAGAAAGGTCTGCTGCTGAAAAGCGACAAGCTTGAAGTGCAGAAAGTGTTCATTCACGACGGCAACAACCTGGTGGGTTCCGACCAGGAAGCCAACGATGCCCGCCGTGAAACCCAGCGCGAACTGGTACAACGCATGATGCTGCGCCTGCAGCAACTGACGCCGGCTCAACTGGATGCCCTGCAGCAGACAGCCAATGCCCGGGCCAAGGCTGAAGCCGATGCACTCGAAGCGGCGCAGAAGGCTGAAGCGGAAACCCCGCGTCAGTCGCCGCTCGAACTGCCGCAGCAGTAAGACGTACGGGGCGCTCAGGCGCCCCGTTCGCCCTCTCTTATGAAGCTCGCTCCCGCCCAACTCGGCAAACACCTGCAAGGCGCCCTCGCGCCGGTCTACATCATCAGCGGCGATGACCCGCTGCTGTGTCAGGAAGCTGCCGACGCCATTCGCTCCGCTGCCCGTCAGCAAGGGTTCGACGAACGCCAGGTCTTTGCCGCCGACGCCAATTTCGATTGGGGTACGCTGCTGCAGGCCGGCGCCAGCATGTCGCTGTTCGCCGAAAAGCGCTTGCTGGAACTGCGCCTGCCTTCGGGCAAGCCCGGTGACAAGGGCGCCGCCGCGCTGATCGAGTACTGCTCGCGCCCGGCTGAAGACACGGTACTGTTGATCAGCCTGCCGAAGCTGGACGGTAGCGCGCAGAAGACCAAGTGGGGCAAGGCGCTGGTCGAGGGTCAGCAGACCCAGTTCGTGCAGATCTGGCCGGTAGATGCCAACCAGCTGCCGAGCTGGATTCGTCAGCGACTGTCCCAGGCCGGCTTGTCGGCCAGCCAGGACGCGGTCGAATTGATCGCCGCGCGGGTCGAAGGCAATCTGCTGGCTGCCGCGCAAGAGATCGAAAAACTCAAGCTGATGGCCGAGGGCGGGCAGATCACCGTCGAAACCGTGCAGGCAGCCGTGGCCGACAGTGCGCGCTTCGACGTATTCGGCCTGACCGACGCAGTGCTCAACGGCGAACCGGCTCACGCCCTGCGCATGCTCGAAGGGCTGCGCGGTGAAGGGGTCGAACCACCGGTGATCCTCTGGGCTCTGGCCCGGGAGTTGCGCTTGCTGGCCAACATCTCGTTGCAGTACAGCCAGGGCACACCGCTGGACAAGTGCTTCAGTCAGGCCAAGCCGCCGGTCTGGGACAAGCGCAAACCGCTGATGAGCAAGGCCCTGCAACGTTACTCGGCGCAACGCTGGGCGCAGTTGCTGCTCGAAGCCCAGCGTATCGATGCGCAGATCAAGGGCCAGGCAGCCGGTTCGCCGTGGATGAGCCTCAGCCGGTTGGCGCTGCTGATGGCCGGTCAGCGTCTGACATTACCTGCCGAATGAAATCCGGGATCGCGCGCGGCGGTCCCGTTGTTTACCGAGTCCATTTCCTACAGAACATCCCGCCCTCGGTCCTATAGACAGACGCCCGAGATCGGCAGATTATCTGCCGCGCAAGACCTCACTCAATCGAGAGAACCCTCATGAGCAAAAAGCCATCGAAACATGGCCACAACAAGGCCAAATCCATCGTCGCCCAACCCCTGTTCCGCAGCCGCCAGGAACGCCCCACCAAGGGTAAAGGCAGCTACCGCCGCGAAGCCTTCCAGTCTGACAGCTGGGAGGCTTCTTACTTTCTGGCCGCTTGAAGCACAGCACCCCTTCCTCATGTTAAGGTCTGCACCTGATTCGTATTCCCTGGACCTGTGCATGCCCCTCAGTCTTTCCCGTCGTTGGCCCTTCCGCCAACTGATCGCTGCCTCCAGCTTCGTACTGCTCGTCGCCTGCGCGGAAAAACCCACCGCCGCCGACGCTCAACCGCTTCAGACCGCCCCCGTTGCCACAGCCCCAGCGATCCTCCCGCCGGTAGTGCCGTCCGGTGACAACCTCGACCTGCAACCGACCCAGACCTTTGCCGAATGGCAGGCCGGTTTCCGCAAGGAAGCTCTGGCCGCCGGCATCCGTGCCGACCTGTTTGACCGCGCATTTGCCAATGTCAGCTTCGATGCCAGCGTGATTCGCGCCGACCGCAGCCAGCCGGAATTCGCCCGGCCCGTCTGGGAATACCTGGACGGTGCCCTTTCGCCCTTGCGCGTGCGCAAAGGCCAGGCCCTGATCAGCCAGTACGCCGATATCCTGCAAAGCATCGAGCAGCGCTATGGTGTCGATCGCCAGGCGCTGGTGTCGGTGTGGGGGATGGAAAGCAACTTCGGCCAGTTCCAGGGCAGCAAGTCGGTGATCAATTCGCTGGCCACTCTGGCCTATGAAGGCCGCCGCCCGGGCTTTGCCCATGCGCAGTTGATTGCGGCGTTGCAGATCCTGCAACAGGGCGACATCACGCCGGAAAAAATGCTCGGTTCCTGGGCTGGCGCCATGGGCCAGACCCAGTTCATCCCGACCACCTACAACACCCACGCCGTGGACTTCGACGGTGACGGTCGCCGCGACATCTGGGGCAGCCCGGCTGACGCTCTGGCATCCACCGCGCATTACCTGCAAAGCTCCGGCTGGCAGCGTGGCCAGCCGTGGGGCTTCGAAGTCCAGCTACCAAGCGGTTTCAACTACACCCTGGCCGACGGCGCGATTCGTAAAAGCGTTGCTGAATGGCGGCAACTGGGCGTGATCCTGCCGAACGGCGGCCAGGTTCCAGCCGGTTCCGAGCAACTGTCCGCTGCCCTGCTGCTGCCGGCCGGCTATCGCGGACCGGCGTTCCTGATCCTCGACAACTTCCGGGCGATCCTCAAGTACAACAACTCGTCGTCCTACGCACTGGCCGTCAGCCTGTTGTCCGAGCGCTTCAACGGTGCCGGCCTGATCAATGGCACCTGGCCAAAGGATGACCTGCCGCTGAGCCGCACTGAGCGGATCGAACTGCAAAACCTGCTCACTGCGCGCAACTACGACGCCGGTGCGGCAGACGGGATCATCGGCGCCAATACGCGCAAGGCGATCCGCAGTGCGCAGCAGTCATTCGGCTGGCCGGCGGACGGTTATCCGACGCACAAACTGCTGGAAAGCCTGCGTAACCAGTAAAGACAAAAGACCGCCGCCTCTTCAGGCGGCGGTCTTTTTTTGTGGCTCGATCAGCGAATCACTACATCCTGTTCCAGCATCAATTCTTTCTTCCCTGCATCCAGTCGAACCAGCGCCCCCAGCGGCAGCGTCAGGTTCGGATCGCAGTGCCCGATGCGCCAGCCGGACAGCACCGGAATCCGCAGCGGTTCAAAAGTCTGCTTGAGCAAGCGGTTCAAGGCCTCGACATCCACGCCCGCCACATCCCCAACCAGCACGCCGCGCAATCTGGCCAGCTTGCCCGCCAGACGCATCTGGGTCAGCAAGCGGTCGATCCGGTACAGCGGCTCGTTGATGTCCTCGATGAGCAGAATCACCCCTTCGACGTCGATTTCGTAGGGCGTGCCCAGGGTCGCGGCGATCATCGCCAGATTGCCTCCCTGCAAACGCCCGTGGGCAATGCCGGGTTCCACGGTGGTCAATGGATAAGCCGCCGGATGACTCAGCACACTGCCGGCCTTCAACTGACCCCGCAGCATGGCGAAGAATGACGTCACCGTCGGCGGTTCCTTGTCCCCCAGCAGATCGGCATTCAGCAGCGGCCCGTGAAAGGTCACGAAACCGGCATAACGGCTGATGGCCAGATGCAGTGCGGTGATGTCGCTGTAACCGACGAAAGGCTTGGCATGACGGCTCAGCAGGTCGTAGTCGATCCGGTCCAGCAACCTTGGCGTGCCGTAACCACCGCGCAGGCAAATGATCGCATCCACCTCCTCGTCAGCGAACGCCGCGTGCAGATCGTTGAGCCGCACCTCGTCGCTGCCGGCCAGATAGCCATCCTTCTCGTAGACGCCAGGGAACACCCGCAAACCGTAGCCCCGGGCGCGCATCCACTGAACGGCCTTTTCAGTGTCCAGCGTGCCGGGGCCGGCAGGCGCAATGACGCCTATCAGCCCTTCCGACGGCAGCGCGGGCACAGGCTTGTGCGGGAAAAGGGTGTGGGTCGGTCGAACGGTCATCCATGGATCTCCCTGTGTGAAGTCATGCTCACACAGTAGTCAGGAACGGCGACAAACAGAAGAGGCTCGGCCGCGCCGCAGATTGCAGGAAAAGTCAGTAACGCGTGTAGGCCGGGCAAAAAAATGCCCGCCGGGCGATAAACCACGGCGGGCATTTTACATTCAGCGCCGAATCAGGAACCGAGCAGCTCGGCCTTGACCAGTTTCGCTTGCTCGTCAGCGTGGTACGAAGAACGCACCAATGGGCCGGACGCGACGTTCTTGAAGCCCATCTTGTAACCTTCCTCGGCGAACCAGGCGAAGGTGTCCGGGTGCACGAAACGCTGCACCGGCAAGTGGCTGCGGGACGGTTGCAGGTACTGGCCCAGGGTCAGCATGTCGATATCGTGTTCGCGCATGCGCTTCATGACTTCGATGACTTCGTCGTCGGTCTCGCCCAGACCCAGCATCAGGCCGGATTTGGTCGGGATGTGCGGCATCATCTGCTTGAAGCGTTGCAACAGAGTCAGCGACCACTGGTAGTCCGAACCCGGACGCGCAGCCTTGTACAGGCGCGGTACGGTTTCCAGGTTGTGGTTGAACACGTCCGGCGGCTCGGCCGCGGTGATTTCCAGGGCGATGTCCATGCGGCCACGATAGTCCGGGACCAGGGTCTCGAGCTGCACGTTCGGCGACAGTTTGCGGATTTCGCGGATGCAGTCGGCAAAGTGCTGGGCACCGCCGTCACGCAGGTCGTCGCGGTCAACCGAGGTGATCACCACGTACTTGAGTTTCAGGTCGGCGATGGCGATGGCCAGGCTTTCCGGCTCATTGACGTCCAGTGGTTTCGGACGACCGTGGCCAACGTCGCAGAACGGGCAACGACGGGTGCAGATGTCACCCATGATCATGAAGGTCGCGGTGCCGCCGGAGAAGCACTCGCCCAGGTTCGGGCAGGACGCCTCTTCGCAGACGCTGTGCAGCTTGTGCTTGCGCAGCAGGCTCTTGATGCGGTCGACTTCCGGCGAAACCGGGATGCGCACGCGGATCCAGTCGGGTTTCTTCGGCAGTTCGGTGGTCGGAATGATCTTCACCGGGATGCGTGCAACCTTCTCGGCGCCGCGCAGCTTGACGCCGGCTTCAACCTTGGGACGCGGGGCCGGGCGCTCGGTCACGTCGAGCGTCGGGATCATGGTTTGCACTGCATCAGTAGTCATATCAGTCGATTCCGCCCGTCAGGGTCGTCTGCTCAGCATAGTCGAGGTGTTTGACGAGCTGCGCGCGCAGCCGGGCACTTACCTCGGCAAATTCAATCGATCCTGCGTGCTCGCTCAGCTGGGTCATCGCCAGCCCGGCATAGCCGCAGGGATTAATCCGTCGAAACGGTTCCAGGTTCATGTCCACGTTCAGGGCCAGGCCATGAAAGGAACAACCGTGGCGAATCCGCAAACCCAGAGAAGCGATCTTCGCTCCGTCGATGTAGACGCCGGGAGCATCCGGCTTGGCCACGGCGGTCACGCCGTAGCTGGCCAGCAGTTCGATCAGGCAGCGCTCCATGCGGCTGACCAGATCGCGCACGCCGAAACCGAGTCGGCGCACATCCAGCAGCAGATAGGCTACCAACTGGCCTGGGCCATGGTAGGTCACCTGACCGCCGCGGTCGACCTGCACCACCGGAATGTCTCCCGGCAGCAACAGGTGCTCGGCCTTGCCGGCCTGGCCCTGGGTGAACACCGGCGGATGTTCAACCAGCCAGATTTCATCCGGGGCCGTGGTGCCACGCTCGTTGGTAAAACGCTGCATGGCCTGCCAGACCGGCTCGTAAGCCATCTGGCCAAGCTCGCGAAAGCCCAGCGTGCCCGGCATCACAGCACCATGTGCACGAAACCGGTAGCCCGCAGTTCGCTGTTGATGTTGTACAGCTGATCCTGATCGGTCGCGACGATGTGCAACTGGATGGTGGTGTACTTGCCGTTGCTGCTTTGACGCTCGTCGACACGCTCATCGTTGATCCTGGCGTGTTTCTTGACGATGTCGATGATCTTGTCTTTGTTGCCGACGCCCGTATCGCTGATCACCTTAACCGGATAATCAACCTGGGGAAATTCGATCTTTGGCGCCTTTACTTCGGTATCGGTCATGGCGTAACGGCCTCGTAAGCGTAAGCCCGGTAACGAACAAGGCCCCGCTCCGGATCGGAACGGGGCCATGCAGGTCAACTCGAATCAGTTGAACAAGCCGTAGAAGAATAGACGGATGCTATCCCACATGCGGCGGAAGATACCACCCTCCTCGACAGCGTCCAGGGCGATCAGGTCGGCGCTGTGCACCACCTTGTCGTCCAGTTTCACTTCGACTTTACCGATCACGTCGCCCTTGGCGATTGGCGCGGTCAGTTGCGGGTTCATGGTCATGCTGGCAGCGAGCTTCTTCAGCTGGCCTTTCGGCAGGGTCATGGTCAGGTCTTGTGCCAGGCCGGCCTTGACTTGACTGGTAGTGCCTTTCCACACCGGAGCCTGAGCCAGTTCGGTGCCCTTCTGGTAGAAGGTCTGGGTTTCGAAGAAGCGGAAACCGTAGGTCAGCAACTTCTGGGTCTCGGCGGCGCGGGCCACTTCGCTGTTGGTACCGAACACCACGGCAATCAGGCGCATGCCGTCACGTACGGCCGAGGACACCATGCAGTAGCCGGCTTCGTCGGTGTGGCCGGTTTTCAGACCGTCGACGGTCTTGTCGCGCCACAGCAGCAGGTTGCGGTTAGGCTGTTTGATGCCGTTCCAGAAGAACTCTTTCTGCGAGTAGATCGCGTAGTGAGCCGGATCTTCGTGGATGATCGCGCGCGCCAGGATCGCCATGTCGTGAGCCGACGAGTAGTGCTCAGGATTCGGCAGACCGGTCGGGTTCATGAAGTGGGTATTGGTCATGCCCAGATCGGCGACGGTCTTGTTCATCAGGTCGGCGAAGGCGTCTTCGCTGCCCGCGATGTGTTCAGCCACCGCGACGCTGGCGTCGTTGCCGGACTGGATGATGATGCCGTGCAGCAGGTCGCTGACAGTGACCTGCGAGCCGACCTTGATGAACATCCGCGAACCGCCGGTGCGCCAGGCGTTTTCGCTGACGGTCACCGGGTCGTTTTCACCGATCTGGCCGCGACGGATTTCCAGCGTGGCGATGTACGCGGTCATCAGTTTGGTCAGGCTGGCCGGCGGCAGGCGCTGGTCACCGTTGTTCTCCACCAGCACGTTGCCGCTGTTGGCATCCATGAGCACGTAGGATTTGGCGGCCAGTTGTGGTGGCGACGGCATCATCTCGGCCGCGAAGGCGGCTGGCGAGAGGAGCAGCGGGACTAGCAGACACAGGCGTTTGGCAAAGGTGGTGATGTTCATCCGTCTCTCGAAATCGCTAATGGAAACTGCCCTTGCGGACAAAATTAATCAGATGGCTTTCTAACGGGCCATCGCGTGTTCAGTTGCTCACTCCAGTCACCCTTGCCGGGCTTTTGTTCTTCGACGAGCCAACAACCTGGTTCACCCCCCAATCGCTGGTGAACCGTCAATCAAGTCCTACGTTTACTCGGTGACCACACTTGGCGAACCCAGGTTGGCCAGGCGCACGCTGTTCTGTACCTGGGCAATTTCACCCGGCGAACCGATCGGTCCCAGGCGAACCCGGTGCAGGGTCTGCTGATTGCGCACGATCGAGCTGATGAACACCGGAGCGCTCACCATCCCGCTGAGCTTCGACCTCAGGAGTTCTGCAGCGTCCGGGTTGGCGAACGCGCCCACCTGCAGATACTGGCCAGACGCTGGTGCAGAAGCGTTTTTTTTTGCATCGAGCTGAACCGGCACGACGGCCGCGGCGTGCTGCTGCGGCGGCGGGGTCCATTGCTCGACGGTGCCGGCCGAGGCCGTGATCACCGGGGCGCTATTCTGCGCGACTTGCGGCTCGTTGAGCATCAATGGTGCCGGACGGCCCTTGGCGGCCCACCATTGCTGCGGGTCGATGCCTTCGACCTTGACCCGCGCGGTGCCGATTTCGGCATAACCGAGTTTCTTGGCGGCGGCGTAGGACAGGTCAATGATCCGGTCCGAGTAGAACGGTCCGCGGTCATTGACCCTCAGGATCACGCTCTTGTTGTTGTCCAGGTTGGTCACCCGAACGTAACTCGGCAGCGGTAATGTCTTGTGGGCGGCACTCATGCCGTACAGGTCGTAGACCTCGCCGTTGGCGGTGTTCTGACCGTGGAACTTGGTGCCGTACCAGGACGCGGTGCCAGAGGCCACGTACGTCTTGGATTCCTGCAACGGGAAATAGGTCTTGCCCAGCACGGTGTACGGGTTGGCCTTGTACGGGCCGGTGTGCAGGGTCGGCGTGGCGTCCGGGATGCGCGATACATCGACGTCCCACCACGGCGCGCCGTCCTTGTGGGCCCGGTTGATGTCCAGGCCCGGCTGCGAACGCACGGCGGTGGTCGGCTTCTGGCTCGGCGAACGGCTGGTCGAACAACTGGCGACCAGCACCGCCAACGCAGCGAAAGCCACCAGCTTCAGGGGTTTATTGATAGGCAATGCCCGCATTACTTGACGCCCCGTGCTTGTACCAGCTGTTCAGACAGTTGATGTACGGCCATGGCGTACATCACGCTGCGGTTATAACGCGTGATCGCGTAGAAATTCTTCAGGCCCATCCAGTATTCCGGGCCGTTGTCGCCTTCGAGGCGGAATGCGGTGACCGGCATGTCATCGCGCAGCGCATCATGACTCGACCAGCCCAGCGCTCGCAACTCCCCGACGGTTTTCGTCGGCTCGATGCCGGTGGTCAGGCCTTCATCCACCTGCTCACCGCGTACATCTGCGCGACTGACCACCGGCTCGCCGGCGACCCAGCCGTGACGTTTGAAATAGCTGGCAACGCTGCCGATCGCATCATCCGGGTTGTTCCAGATGTTGATGTGGCCATCACCGTCGAAATCCACCGCGTAGGCGCGGAAACTGCTCGGCATGAACTGTGGCAAACCCATTGCCCCGGCGTAGGAACCCTTGAGGGTCAGCGGGTCGACCTGCTCCTCGCGCGCCAGCAGCAGGAACTCACGCAGCTCCTTGCGGAAAAATTCGGCACGAGGAGGATAGTCGAAACCCAGCGTGGACAAGGCATCGATCACCCGGTAATTACCGGTATTACGTCCGAAAAAGGTCTCAACGCCGATGATCGACACGATCACCTGGGCCGGAACGCCGTATTCCTGCTCGGCGCGGGCCAGTGTGGCCTCGTGCTGACGCCAGAAATCCACACCGCGGGCGATGCGCGCGTCGGTGATGAACATCGGCCGGTATTCTTTCCACAGCTTGACCCGTTCGGCGGGTTTGGAAATGGCGTCGAGAATCGCCTGTTTGCGCTGGGCCTCGCGGAACACGGCCATCAGCTGTTCGCCGGCGAAACCGTAGTCGCGGGTCATTTCACCGACGAATTCGGCCACCTGGGGCGAGCCTTCGTAATCGCCGGCCAACGCTTCCTGCGCGCTGCCAAGGATGCCTACCAGGCCGAGCCACGGTGCGTATCGTGTCGCCCAGTCACGCATTACTTGCATTGAACTCTTCACCTTATTCAAACCTGTGCGATCCACTTGCGATGGGTATGGATCGACATCAAAACCCCAAACGCTGACAGCAGCGTCACCAGCGAAGTTCCGCCGTAGCTAATGAACGGCAACGGCACCCCCACCACCGGCAACAGGCCACTGACCATACCGATGTTGACGAAAACATAAACAAAAAACGTCATGGTCAGTGCGCCAGCCAACAGTTTGCCGAACAGCGTTTGCGCCTGGGCGGTAATCACCAGGCCACGACCGATCAGCAACAGATAGATCAACAGCAATGCGCAAATGCCCACCAGGCCGAACTCTTCGCCGAGTACGGCAATGATGAAGTCGGTGTGGCTTTCCGGCAGGAAGTCCAGGTGCGACTGAGTGCCCAGCAGCCAGCCCTTGCCGAACACGCCGCCGGAACCGATGGCGGCTTTCGACTGGATGATGTTCCAGCCGGTGCCCAACGGATCGCTTTCCGGGTCGAGGAACGTCAGGATCCGCTGTTTCTGGTAGTCGTGCATGATGAAGAACCACATCGCAACCGACACCGGAATCGCCGCCGCCAGCACGCTGAGAATCCAGCGCCAGCGCAGTCCACCCATGAACAGCACGAAGGCGCCGCCGGCCAGAATCAGCAGCGAAGTGCCGAGATCCGGCTGACGCACGATCAGGGCGAACGGCACACCGATCAGCAGCAGACTGATACCGACGTGCTTGAGTTGCGGCGGCAGCGTACGTTTGGACAGGTACCAGGCGATGGTCGCCGGCATCAGGATCTTCATGAATTCCGAGGGCTGGAAGCGAATCACCCCGGGGATGTTGATCCAGCGGGTCGCACCCATTGCGTTGTGGCCCATGATGTCCACCACCATCAGCAACACCACGCCGATCACGTAGCCAAGCGGCACCCAGCGCGCCATGAACCTTGGTTCGAACTGGGCGATGACGATCATCGACACCAGACCGATGCCAAACGATGTGGCCTGTTTGGCCAGCAAGTCCCAGCTCTTGCCGCTGGCCGAATACAGCACGAACAGGCTGCCGGCCGCGAGAATCAACAACAGCACCAGCAACGGGCCGTCGATATGCAGACGTTGCAACAGCGTCGCCCGGCGACGCATCACATCCTCGCTGGAGAGCATGCGATCGAAATTATTCATCACGGGCCGTAGCCTCCGCACTGATAGGGCTGGCGTATTCGGCCTTCAACCGTCCGTCCTGATCCAGCAGCCAGGCATCCATGACCTGCCGCACCACCGGTGCCGCGACGCCGGAACCGGACTCACCGTTCTCGACCATCACCGACACCACGATCTTCGGGTCATCCGCCGGCGCGAAACCGACAAACAGGGCGTGGTCGCGGTGGCGCTCCTGAACCTTGGAACGATCGTACTTCTCGCCCTGTTTGATCGCCACAACCTGCGCCGTACCTGACTTGCCGGCGATCCGGTATTGCGCGCCGATCGAAGCCTTGCGCGCGGTGCCGCGGGCACCGTGCATCACCTGCTGCATGCCGTGGTTGACCTTGTTCCAGTCGGACGGGTCGCGCAGGATGATGTCCGGCATCGGGTTTTCATCCTTCGGTTTCTCGCCTTCGATGGTCTTGGCCAGGTGCGGGCGGTTCCACACGCCCTTGTTGGCCACCAGCGCCGTGGCCTGGGCCAGTTGCAGCGGGGTCGATTGCATGTAGCCCTGGCCGATCCCGAGAATCAGGGTTTCGCCGGGGAACCACGCCTGACGCCGGGTCGCGCGTTTCCACTCGCGGGACGGCATCAGGCCGGGGGATTCTTCGAACATGTCCAGCGAGACCTTCTGGCCGATGCCGAACTTGTTCATGTAGGCCGACAACCGGTCGATGCCCAGTTTGTGCGCCAGGTCATAGAAGTAGGTGTCGTTGGACCGCATGATCGCCGTGTCGAGGTCGACGAAGCCGTCCCCGGTGCGGTTCCAGTTGCGGTACTTGTGATCGTAGTTGGGCAGCATGTAGTAACCGGGGTCGAACACCCGGCTCGACGCCGTCACCACGCCCGCATCGAGACCGGCAATCGCCACCGCCGGCTTGATCGTCGAACCCGGCGGGTACAGACCGCGCAGCACGCGGTTGAACAGCGGCCGGTCGATCGAATCGCGCAGCTCGGCGTAGGCCTTGAAGCTGATGCCGGTGACGAACAGGTTCGGGTCGAAGCTCGGCTGGCTGACCATCGCCAGCACTTCGCCGGTTTTCGGATCGAGCGCCACCACCGCGCCACGCCGACCGCCCAGCGCAGCCTCGGCAGCTTCCTGCAACTTGATGTCGAGGCTCAGGACAATGTCCTTGCCTGGCACCGGATCGGTACGCTTGAGCACGCGCAGGACGCGGCCACGGGCGTTGGTCTCGACCTCTTCGTAACCCACCTGACCGTGCAGCTCGGCTTCATAGAAGCGCTCGATGCCGGTCTTGCCGATGTGGTGGGTACCGCTGTAATTGACCGGATCGAGGGTCTTCAGCTCTTTCTCGTTGATCCGCCCCATGTAACCCACCGAGTGCGCGAAATGCGCGCCCTGCGGGTAATGACGCACCAGTTGCGCGACCACCTCGACGCCCGGCAGACGGAACTGGTTCACCGCGATCCGGGCGATCTGCTCTTCGGTCAGCTCGAACAGGATCGGCACCGGCTCGAACGGCCGGCGGCCCTGGCGCATGCGTTTCTCGAAGATCACCCGGTCTTCCGGCGTCAGCTCCAGCACCTCGACGATCACGTCGAGCACCTGCTGCCAGTCGCCGGAGCGCTCGCGGGTCATGCTCAGGCTGAAGCTCGGACGGTTGTCCGCCACCACCACGCCGTTGCGATCGAAAATCAGGCCACGGGTCGGCGGGATCGGCTGGACATGCACCCGATTGTTTTCCGACAGAGTCGAGTGATATTCGTACTGAATCACCTGCAGGTAATACAGCCGCGCAATCAGCACGCAGATCAGTGCCACCACCGCAATTGCGCCGAACACGACGCGACCACGCACCAGACGGGCGTCTTTTTCGTGGTCCTTGATGCGGATCGGCTGAGACATGAGGGCGGGTTACTTGTGGTAAGGGTGGCCGGACAGCACGGTCCAGGCACGATACAACTGCTCGCCGATGAGGATGCGCACCAGCGGGTGCGGCAGCGTCAGCGGCGACAACGACCAGCGCTGATCCGCGCGGGCACAGACTTCCGGCGCCAACCCTTCCGGGCCACCGACCATGAAGTTGACCGTGCGCGAGTCCAGGCGCCAGCGATCGAGTTCGACTGCCAGTTGCTCGGTGCTCCACGGCTTGCCATGAACTTCGAGGGTGACGATCCGCTCGTTCTGCCCGACCTTGGCCAGCATGGCTTCGCCTTCCTGACGGATGAAGCGGGCCACGTCGGCGTTCTTGCCACGGGTATTGAGCGGAATTTCCACCAGTTCCAGCGCCAGCTCGGACGGAAGACGCTTGGCATATTCATGCCAGCCTTCTTCCACCCACTTTGGCATGCGTGAACCGACGGCGATCAGTCGCAGTCGCACAGCAATCCCTTACAGCTGGTCTTTGTTGAGCTTGGTGAAATGCTCGTGGGTGTTTTCCGGGCTGTGGTGCTTGGCATCCGCCGCACGGCTCTGCTCGGCACCGGCCCACAGGCGTTCCAGGTCGTAGAACTGACGTGCAGAGGCAGTCATCATGTGCACGATCACCAGGTCCAGATCCAGCAGCACCCAGTCGCTGTCGCCCTTGCCTTCTTCGCCCAACGGCTTGGCGCCGTTCTTTTTGACCTCTTCGCGAACCTTGTCCAGCATCGCGTTGATCTGGCGGTTGGAAGTACCGGTGGCGATGATCATGTAGTCGGTGATGCTCTGCTTGTCGCGCACATCAATGATCTGGATGTCCTGGGCCTTGACGTCTTCCAGGGCTGCAACGGCAACCTTGACCAGTTCGTCGCCCTTCAGCGGTTCGTTGGCGTTGACCGGCTCTGGCAGCGGGGCGCTCTTGAATGTGCCTTTGCGCTTTACTTTGGTTTGGTCTTTGTCAGTCATATAAAACTCGTTTTGCTCATATATTCGGCGGCTTGGCGACACGTGGATTCGTATCAGTGAAGCACGCCTTGTTCAGTTCGACGCACGGTACAGACCGTGCGCATCGATGTAGGCCAGGACCGCGTCGGGCACCAGGAAACGTACCGACTTACCGCTGGCCAGCAGTTGACGGATCTGGGTGGCGGAAACCGCGAGCGGTGTCTGCCGGACGAATGCAATCTGTCCGCTCGGCCCCTTCAGGGCCAGCGGGTCGCTCACCGAACGCGCTGCCAGCAGGTTGCGCAAGGCATCCGGCGGTTCGCTGTCGGCGTCCGGGCGCTGTAGCACCAGGATGTGGCAATGCTGGAGCAACTCTTCCCAGCGGTGCCAAGTGGGCAGGCCGCAAAACGCGTCCCAGCCCAGAAGCAGAAAAACCTGGGTCTCGGCGGCCATTTCGGCACGCAGCGACTCCAGGGTATCGATGGTCCAGGACGGTTTGTCCCGCTGCAATTCGCGGGCGTCCACCACCAGCGGCGGCACACCGGCCACCGCACATTCAACCATTGCCAGCCGATCCTGCGCCGACACTTGCGGCGTATCGCGGTGCGGCGGCCGGGCGCTGGGCATCATGCGCAGCTCATCGAGCCCAAGCGCTTCGGCAACTTCAAGCGCACCACGTAGATGGCCGACATGCACCGGATCGAACGTCCCGCCCAGTACGCCAATGCGCCGGGGACGAGGTTTCTTGCCGGTTTTCGGCGTTTTCAGGTCGAGGTCGGACAAGTCAGACCGTCGCCTGGCCGCGCAACTGACCATCACCGACCACGATGTACTTCTCGCAGGTCAGTCCTTCGAGGCCCACCGGGCCACGGGCGTGCAGCTTATCAGTAGAAATGCCGATCTCGGCACCCAATCCGTATTCGAATCCGTCGGCGAAGCAGGTCGGGGTGTTGATCATCACCGACGCCGAGTCGACCTGAGCCACGAACTGGCGGGTGTCGGCGAGGTTTTCGCTGACGATCGAGTCGGTGTGATGGGAGCCGAAATGGTTGATGTGCTCGATGGCCTGATCCAGGCCATCCACCACGCGGATCGACAGAATCGGCGCCAGGTACTCGGTGCTCCAGTCTTCTTCGGTCGCGGCTACGGCCTCGATGATCGCCCGGGTGCGTTCACACCCCCGCAGCTCGACGCCCTTTTCGCGGAACTGTTTGGCCATCGACGGCAGGAAATCCTTCGCCACACGTTGATCGACCAGCAAGGTCTCCATCGCACCGCAGATGCCATAGCGATAGGTCTTGGCATTGAAGGCAATGCGCTGGGCTTTCGGCAGGTCGGCGTGTTCGCTGACATAGACGTGGCAGATGCCGTCCAGGTGCTTGATCACCGGCACCCGGGCGTCACGACTGATGCGCTCGATCAGGCCACGCCCACCGCGCGGGACGATCACATCGACGTACTCGGGCATGGTGATCAGCGCGCCAACGGCGGCGCGGTCGGTGGTTTCCACCACTTGCACAACGGCAGCCGGCAGTTCGGCTGCGGCCAGACCGCGCTGGATGCAGGCAGCGATCGCACGGTTGGAATGAATCGCCTCGGAACCGCCGCGCAGGATGGTCGCGTTACCGGACTTCAGGCACAGGCTGGCGGCATCGATGGTCACGTTGGGACGGGATTCGTAGATGATCCCGATCACGCCCAGCGGCACGCGCATCTTGCCGACCTGAATGCCCGACGGACGGAAGCTCATATCACGGATAGCGCCGACCGGATCCGGCAGCGCTGCGACCTGACGCAGGCCGACGATCATGCCGTCGATGCGCGCCGGGGTCAGTTCCAGACGTTCCAGCAGGGCCGGCTCCAGGCCGTTGGCGCGACCGGTGGCCAGATCCTGTTCATTGGCTGCCGCAAGCTCGGCGCGGGCGGCGTCCAGGGCATTGGCGGCAGCCAGCAGGGCGCGGTTTTTCTGCGCGGTGCTGGCACGGCCGATGACGCGGGAGGCTTCGCGGGCGGCGCGACCCAATCGGGTCATGTAGTCAAGAACGGACTCAGTCATGGTCTGCTGGGGTCTTGGCAAAGAGGAAAGCGGCAGATTATAGCTGTCGCGTCCCGGGACTAACAGCGGTGACGGGCGGATGGTCGAAATGGACCACGATTTGCCGACGTTCAGCCGGGATTAAGCCTTGAATTGTTATCATCACGACCTCTTCCGCCTGGATAAACCCTGTTTGCCATGTCCAACCTGACCGTTCGCGCCACCTCCACGCGCCAGCCTGTCGGCCTTGCGGACGCTTTTTTTGACCGTGACGCCCAGACACTGGCCCGCGATCTGCTCGGCAAAGTCATTCGCCACCGCGTCGGCGATTTGTGGCTCAGCGCCCGAATCATCGAAACCGAGGCCTATTACTGCGAGGAAAAAGGCAGCCACGCGTCCCTCGGCTACACAGAAAAGCGTAAGGCTTTGTTTCTGGACGGCGGCCACATCTATATGTACTACGCCCGTGGCGGCGATTCGTTGAACTTCAGCGCCCAAGGCCCGGGCAATGCGGTGCTGATCAAATCGGCCTATCCGTGGGTCGACGAGATCAGCGGCCCGGCCAGCTTGGCGCAGATGCTGCTGAACAACCCCGATGCTCAGGGACGCCCGCGTCCGTCGCAGAAACTCTGTGCCGGGCAGACGCTGTTGTGCAAGGCGCTGGGACTGAAAGTGCCGGTGTGGGATGCCAAGCGCTTCGACCACGACATTCTGCTGGTGGAAGACACCGGCCCTGCGCCAACTCATGTGATTCAGACCACGCGCCTAGGCATTCCCCATGGCCGTGACGAACACCTGATGTATCGCTTCGTCGATGCCGCCTATGCCCAGTGGTGTACGCGGAACCCGCTGCGCCGGGGCCAGGTCGAAGGTCGCGATTATTTTCTGCTGTGAATGCACACCCATCGGCCCGCCGATCAGGGACATCAATGAAATGGAGTGGTTTGTATGGGCCCATGGCTCGATAGCGTGACCGGGTGGCTGGCCGCCAATCCGCAGTGGCTGGCCGCTGCTGTGTTTGTCGTGGCCTGCGTGGAATGCCTGGCGATTGCCGGGTTGATCGTGCCCGGCACAGTATTGCTGTTTGCCGTAGCAGTGCTGGCCGGCAGCGGTGCACTGTCGTTGAGCGAAACCCTGTTGTTGGGTTTCCTCGGCGGGATTCTCGGCGATGTGGTTTCGTATTTCCTCGGTCGCCACTTCCACCAGAATATCCGGCGCTTGCCGGGGTTGCGCCATCATCCGGAATGGATGGCCGGCGCGGAAACCTATTTCCAGCGCTATGGCATTGCCAGCCTGCTGGTCGGACGCTTCATCGGGCCGTTGCGGCCGATGTTGCCGATGGTCGCCGGGATGTGCGACATGCCCTTCCCGCGCTTTGCGGCCGTAAGTCTGTTGGCCGCCGCCGGCTGGAGCCTCGCGTACCTGCTGCCGGGCTGGGCCACCGGAGCGGCGATTCGGCTGCCACTGCCGGAAGGCTTCTGGTTGCAGGCCGGGATCGTTGCCGGCAGCATCGCGGTGATGGTCGGCCTGAGTGCCAACAGCAGCTTGCGTCGTCATCGCCGGGCGACGCTCTGGATCAGCAGCATGAGCCTGTTGATCCTGATCGGCCTGTTCATCGGCTACCCGTATCTGACCGCCCTCGATCAGGGCGTCATGACCCTGGTGCAGGAACACCGCCGCCCGGCGCTGGATGAAGTCGCGGTGGTTTTCACCCTGATCGGTGAATTCCGCAACATGCTGCTGTTCAGCGCCCTGCTGACTGCGTTGCTGTTGCTGTGCCGACAGTGGCGCCACGCGATCTTCGTGGGCGGCACCCTGCTCGTCACGGCCCTGGCCAACACCGGCACCAAAATGTTCTTCGCCCGGGTGCGCCCGGAAGTACTGACTGATCCGCTTACCAGCTACAGCATGCCCAGTGGTCACGCTTCGGGGTCGTTCGCGCTGTTCCTGGCGCTCGCCGTGCTGGCCGGACGCGGGCAGCCGCCGCGCCTGCGCCTGACCTGGTTGTTGCTTGGCTGTATACCGGCGCTGGCAATTGCCCTGTCACGGGTATACCTGGGAGCGCACTGGCCAACGGACGTCCTGGCCGGGGCCATGCTCGCTGCCTGTGTCTGCGCAGCGGGCCTGTGGCTCAGCCAACGCGATGCACCTCTTGGTGCCATGCCACAGAAAGTCTGGTGGCTGGTATTGCCGGCTCTGCTCGCTCTGTTTGGCTTCTTCGTATTGCGACACTTGCCACACACCTTGTTGCGATATGCCTACTAGGCCCGCGCTCAACGCCTACCGGCGCATGCCCGGGCGGTGAGCGCCGGCAAACATTTGGCAAAGCAAAAGCTCATGAACAAGTCCGTGCCTCATGCCACATTCCGGCAGCTGCACCACAAACGGACTTGTGAAAAGAGCAATGACTTTGATGAATCAACCGATCCACCCTCCCCGGGCTGACCGACCGTCAGCGCCAATCAAAATATCCGACCTGACCACCCGACTGGATCAAGCCATCCAGTACAGCCCCCCGCCCTCGGGCCAAAAGCCGGGGCTCGCAGACCTGGACGAGCTGTTCGGCCCGTTGCGTATCGGTGAATTCAGTGTCAGTCGCCAGACACTCCAGGCCTTGGGCGTCCGAATCGATGGGCAAACCCTATCGGCGGCCAATACCTACTTTGCCGACCCTGACCAGGCATTCATCGATTCGCTGGAATTCGACACCGTTCAAATGGAACAACGGATGAGAGCCGTACCCTCGCCCGAAAACCTGCAGATCCCGCCCCTGCTGTACGAAATCGTCACCCAACGCTCCCCCGATGCGGCACCGCTCATGCGCGAGATGCCCACCGGCGAGTTTGCTGACGCCATGAACAAGATCAACCATTTACTGAACGCCACCCAACGCCTCGACATTCGTCGAGACCCGCTGCCCGAGCACCTGCCGGACTGGGTCGACAAAGCCAAAAGCCGCGGAATGACCAGCATGGGTGTCGGCATGCAGGCGTATGGACTCTACAGCGCTTACATCGGTGCTATCGATGCCCTCAAGAAGGGCGACACAGGTGAAGCGCTGATCAATGTTGGTGGAGGCGTCGCGGAAATCACCTCTCTGGGCGTGGAGTACGCCCTGAGCAAGAGCGGGGAGCAAATGATCCGCCAGGGATCCATGGCCTTCGAACAATTCGGCAGGACTTCCATGGGCAAGTGGCTATGCCGCGGGGCCGGGCTGATCGCCAGCGTGCTGACGCTACCTTTCGATATCTATATCGCGATCAAGTCCTTCAACGATGCCGCCAAGGCTCAGGGCAAGGAAGCTCAGGATCTGTACGTGACGGGTGGACTGAGCGTGTTCAGCGGCGCATTGTCCCTGGCACTTGGCTGCGCGGCATTGACAGGGTTCCAGGCAGCGGGTCCGCTGGGCATTGCCGCCGCCGCGATAATGATTGTCGGGGCAAGAATCTATGGTGCCGTGCGAGCCGTCGACGACATCGACGATTACATCGAGCTGACGGTGAACGAGCGCTGGCGGGCCGGCTGGTTTGCGTTCACCGGACAGGATCAGGACAAGGCGCTCATGGATCGCTACCTGATCGCCAAGACCACCGCCGACTACGCCAAAGCCCTGAAAACCCGCAGCCTTCACTGGCTGGCCAATGAATTCAGGGAAACCGTCGACGTCATTGTCAACGGTCGATTCGAGGTGACACTGCAACCCACCCGTATCTATCGTTACCAATGGGACGAAGACAAGGGCGAAACACCCTACACCATCGAAAACCTGCCCCTCATCAAAGACACGGACGACTCGTATGACACGCGAGACGGTTTACCGGATTCGGATTCCGTCGTCTCCATAACGAAAAGTGACCCTGCCAAAGGGGTTTTCTGGAATCTGGGCGGTGGCCATGACACGGTGCAGGGTGCCAAGGACAAGCCAAACTTCTTCAGCTACACCACAGGCCGCAAATCCCTGAGCGGTGGCGACAGAAACGACTCCTTTGTGTTTCAGACAGCGTCAGAAGCACTCTCCTACGATCCGATCAGGGCCAGCGAGCTGTCGGGGGGCGACGGAATCGATCTGTTGTGGCTTCAAGGCACGCACAAACACCTCGACCATATTCCCGACCCACCCCGCCACCTCGGTTATGACATCGATCTGAAACGTGGAAGGCTGGCGTTGCGCCCCGCGAGCCCGGGACTTGAACCGGTACTGCATTCGACGCTCAAGTCCATCGAAAAGGTCGAAACACTTGCCGGCGCAACCAATCGGGTCACCGGCTCCGATCAGGCGGACATCATTGCGGCCAATGGCAACGATCACGTCGATGCCGGTGCCGGGGACGATCAGATATCCGTACGTGGTCTGAATGCCACAGTCGATGGCGGTCGCGGCAGTGATACCTATTATCTCGACCCGATGTGCCACAAGATCTCCATCACCGAGGACGGTCTGGAGCCGAGCAAGATCTATCTGGGCGTATCGCTTGAAGCCGTCCAGCGCTGGTTCGTCCGGCAGAACGCGCTGGTGATCGAGTCACTTCGAGACGATGATCTCCGGTCGCCCAGGCGCGAACTGATACTGGAGAACGCTTACCAGACCATCGATGGCAAACGCATCCTGCATCACGACAAATGGGCGTTCATTACCCAGGACGGTTTTCACTTGCAGCCGGATTGGCCCACCGAGATTCCGGAGTCCGGCGATCTGCCCGTCAGCGTCACAATCCTCACATCAGGCGTACCCAAGGCGTCTCCGGTGCAGATCAACGATCATCCGCACGTAGTTTCGGCTCAAGCACACTCCCAGTATTTCGTTTCCCGCCAGATCCGTCGCGCAGCCCTGATCACCCCGAAAGACGGCCTTCCTTCGCACAGCACCGTGTATATCGATTTCGACAGCGAGGAAATTGTCAGCGTCAGTGCCACTTATGTCGTGAGCATCACGGAGACGGAGGCGTTCACATTCCTCGATTACGACAATGTCCATTTCACCCTGACCTTCGCTCGGGGAGCCCGGCTCTCGCTGCATGGAAACGTGATCGGAAGCCGGGACCGGAAAAGCGACATGGGCGCCGGCAACATCGCCGCCGGGTGGGCAATGAATCATCCCTTGACCCTGGTGATGCGAAATGGCGTTTCCTATCGTCTGGACTATCCTCGGAACACCTATCTGGAGGATGCAAGGAACCCGGGCTACCGGGTCATTGAAAGTCGTGCCTCATTACGCGAGCGGGCAGGTCGATACCTGTTCGTCAGACCGTCTGTCAGCAAGCGCTCCTTGAAGAACACGCCGCAACGGGTTGATTTTCTGGCCACCGAACACAACGCGACCTACTGGCTGGAAGGAAGATCGGCAAGTTATGAACTTTTTCCTGCCAGCAATCTCTCCATACGCTTGTCCACCGCCGACGCCGAGGCCAGACTTTCCGGCTCCTCCACGTGGCTCATTCATACCCATCTTCTGCCTGAAAAAATCACTCTGCGCGACCTCAGCATCAAGAATGACCTGATCAGGATCGGCAGCGTTCACGTCCACCTGCCAGACAGCAATGATCCACTACTGCCACTGGAAACCGTCGAGGTGGCGATCTCATCGGGGAACCGTTACCGGATCAATGCCCTGTTCGAGGTGATCGGCCTCTGCACTGCCGATGCCCGGGCCTACTCGACAATTGATGCGCTGGTTCAGGACGCACAGGATCACCAGCGTCGCGACGAGCTTGAAAGCAGTGACTTGCAGATCCTGAACCTGCGCTTGCACGATGCTGCTCCCGGCAGGATTTTTTACAACGTAGCCACCGACATCTGGAGACTCGAAAGCGAGCCGTCCCGTGTGATATCGATCGAACACCTGTCCATCGTCAAGGAATGACACCATGCGGCCCAAAGCCCCCTCACTATCAACCCCTTCCAGGATCAACACATCCGTCGATACTTCGGCTTTACCTCCCCGACTGCGGCCACCGGATCAGCCCCCACAGTCACAACATTCACTGTCCGAGTCGGTGATATCAGGCAACCGGAACCCGGGTCATCAACAGCCATCCGCAGCGATACCCGGCCTTTCAAGAATCCAGGTCTCGGACTTGCCGGGCCTGCCCCGAGAATCGGCAGTCGTGTTGAGCGACTATCTGTTGAACCCCGGCCTGCTGCGTAACATGCAACCAGCCAATGAAGAAGGCTTGCGCCATATCGTCGGACGCAAGTTTGTCGATGTGAAAGACAACGGTACCGTATACGTGGAGTTCGACCCGCACCTGGGCACTTATCGGGCAATGGATCTGTACAAAAAGCTTGCGCCCGGACCTGCGCTCTACAGAAATGTCGGTGAAACGACATGGAGTCCGGCTCAAGCGGCAGATTCGGCGAGCCCGCTGAAACGCCCCATTCCCGAAGATGGACACAGGGCGGAAGCCACACTGGCCAAACAGCCGCGAATCACGTCGATGCCCGCACAATTGAACGCAGCCACGTCCGAATTGCTGGATACACATTTCGCACGGCTGCATCCGCAGATGACTCAAGGCGAACGGGTCATGGAATTGCGCTCGTACAACCTGTCTCCTCTCCAGCACGTCCGACTGCGCGACGACCTGATTGCCCATCCGTCAGCGCTTCCGGAATGGGTCGCACAGCACAAGAGCCGGTCACTGAACGCGGACGACCCTGCACGCTACGACGCATTGCATCAGGAAATAGAGCCCCTGCTCCTGCCACTGAGAAACGGCAGGCTGTTGCTCAGTCATCTGGGGGACTATGGCGATTTCAGCGAAAGCGTCAGTCGCGAATTCCTCGACGGATTCCTTGCAAGGCTGGGCTACCTGCGCAACGGCAGCGACGTCCTGTACCGCACAGACATCCCGGCCCTGTTCCGGGCCGATGAACGGACGCCCTTCGAGTTCTACAACGATGACCGGATGTTGCCGCGGCTCAAGCATCCTCGTGGAGCAACCACCGAGAAACCGATCAGCGCAACCGTCAGTCTGAAGCGGGTTGAGCGATATGCAGGCAGAGGCACGGGCTACCCCGATCCGGAGTATCTGCTCTACAACAACCAGAAAAACAAATACCCCGGACGCAAGCCCGGTGACCCCGACAATGAATCAGGGGAATCCGACAATGACTGGTCCGAGGCTTCGGATGTGGAACTCGACTCCGAACGCAATTACGAAACCGTCCGGCACGATCAGACGATCATATTTGCGTACGTCATCGACACGCGAAAAATGGAAGTCGTCCTGAGAGAAGAGAATCATCTGCTCAACAACGCCGCCAGGAACAAGGGTGCGTGGTTCCCGGAGGATGAACTTGAAGCGCTGATTTCAACGTCGAAACGGGGCATCGAATCGGAACGCCTCTGGCTGCTCGACTCCACCCTCACTCGCGCTGCGAAAGTCGATGACATCGCTTATGAGGCAGGTTATCGACAGCGCAATGAAATAGAAGCGCGGACCCATCAAGGCGTCGACAACCGATACGAATACGATGCCCTGATCGACAAGGTCGCCCAGGCCGGCAAGCCGGTACTGACACTGGGCAAGGACAAGGAGTGGTTCGCCAACGACATCATCTGGCCCGAATAGCGTTTTTGGCTCTAGGCAAACAGCTCGCCCTGCAACTCATCGAGCAGCGCCTGGATCGCATCCAGCCGCTGCTGCGGATCATCGAGTTGCAGCAGGTCGATCTTGTCTTCCTCGGCAAACGGCAGCAGATAAGCCAGCTGATTGGCCAATGACTGCTGCCCGGCAGCCTCGATACCCATGTTCAGCGCCTCGACCATCGGGTGCTCGGCCAGGGCCTTGAGCAACGCCACCAGATCGGCGTCTTCATCCTGCAACGGTTGTTCGGGCTCTTCGTCCAGCCACTCGACCTCGGCCACGATCAATTGGTCGCGTTGCACTTCAGTGCGCTGCACGATGAAGCGCCGCCCGCCCTGCACCCGGATGCCCAGCAGTCCGTTGTCCTGCTGCTGGAAATCGGTGATGCGCGCTTCGCAGCCGACCATGGCGAAACCTTCCGGCGCGACGCCGACTTCGCTGCCCTCAAGGATGCACACCACGCCGAACCCGCCGCCCTGTTTCATGCAGCGGCCGATCATGTCCAGGTAGCGCGCCTCGAAGATCTGCAAATCCAGATTGCAGCCGGGAAACAGCACCGTGTTCAGCGGAAAAAGCGGCAGACTCATAGACATTTCCTTACACCACCATCGACACCGCCAACGGCAGGAACACCGCCGTGGCCACGCCCATCAGACTCATCGCCAGTGCCGCGAAGGCGCCGCACTCATCGCTTTCCTGCAAGGCCACCGACGTGCCGACCGCATGCGCGGTCATGCCCAGCGCCATGCCGCGCGCCTCCGGGCTGTGCACGCCGAGACGGGTCAGCAGCGCCGGGCCGAAGATCGCACCGATCACCCCGGTAATCAGCACGAACACCGCCGCCAGTGCCGCGACACCGCCGATCTGCTCGGCCACGAGCATGGCGATCGGCGAGGTGACCGACTTGGGCGCCATGGTCATCAGGATCATGTGATCGGCACCGAACCACCAGCCCAGCGCCACGCCCATGCCCGTGGCGACCACGCCACCTATCACCAGCGTAGTAAAAATCGGCCAGAACAATTGGCGGATGCGTCGCAGATTCAGATAGAGCGGCACCGCCAGCGCAACGGTCGCCGGACCCAGCAGAATACTGAGGATCTCGGTGCTCTTGCGGTACTCGGCATAAGTCAGGCCGCAGCCGACCAGCACGCCGATCACCAACAGCATCGAGACCAGCACCGGTTGCAGGAAGATCCAGCGGGTTTTCTCGAACGCCGCCAGCACCAGTTGATAGGCACCCAACGTGATGCCGATACCGAACAGGGGGTGGTGAATCACCGAAGCCCAGGCACCTTGCCAGTCGAACAGCATCAGGATTCCTCCGAAGGCGGCGCGTGACGCTTGACCAGCCGTTGCATCAGCACGCCGGCGAAGGCCATCGACAGAATCAGCGACACCACCAGCGCACCGACGATGGCCCAGAAATCCGCGGCAATCGCCGTGGCATACACCATCACACCCACCGCTGGCGGCACCAGCAGCAACGGCAGGTAACGCAACAGACTGCCGGCCGCAAGGTTCAACGGCTCGCCGACTTCACCGCGCACGATCAGGAATACCAGCAACAGCAAAAGGCCGATGATCGGCCCCGGCAGCACCGGCAACAGCAAATGATTGAGGGCCGTGCCGAGCAATTGAAACAGCACCAGCCACGTCAGGCCACGTAGCAACATCCGACATCTCCGTCTTACTTTCCAACCCGCAAGTCGTCGGCATTATAAGCACGCCTGCGCTATGGATCGGCATTCGCCAAAAGCATGGTCGGTTGACCTGAGCAAATCGCCATGATGATCTACAGTGGTTCGCAGGGCGGTCAAATCCCCCACCTGAAAAACTATAAAACCGATGAACCCAAGGAGAGTCTCAATGCCCTATGTTCCCGTTGCAGAGCTCAAAGATTATGTCGGCAAGGAACTCGGACGTTCCGAATGGCTCACCATCGACCAGGAGCGCATCAACCTGTTCGCCGAAGCCACCGGGGATTACCAGTTCATCCATGTCGACCCGGTCAAAGCCGCGCAAACGCCATTTGGCAGCACCATTGCACACGGTTTCCTGTCGTTGTCGCTGATCCCGAAACTGATGGAAGACATCCTGATCCTGCCGCAAGGCGTGAAGATGGTGGTCAACTACGGTCTGGACAGCGTGCGCTTCATCCAGCCGGTCAAGGTCAATTCCAAGGTCCGCCTCAAGGTCGACCTCGGTGAAGTGACCGAGAAGAAACCTGGCCAGTGGCTGCTCAAGGCCACCGCCACCCTGGAGATCGAGGGCTCGGACAAACCGGCCTACATCGCCGAACCGCTGTCGCTCTGCTTCGTTTAAGCGCCTGGATGCGAAACGGCTCACGCTGTTTCGCATCCGCTCCTCCCTGCCGGCTGTATAAGGTCACATAGCTGCGGCATACTCGGTCGCCTAATTGCCCGGATCCCGCTATGCGCTCATTCGCCCCTCTTGCTCCCCTTGCCTTGACCCTGTTGCTGGCCGCGTGTGGCGACGGCGAATCGCTGTTGCCGCCGGATGCGCGCCTGCCCGACGGCGGCCGCTATCGCGGTGAACTGGTCGATGGCTTGCTGCAAGGTCAGGGCCGGGTCGACTACCCCAACGGCAGCTGGTACGCCGGGGCGTTCGACAAGGGGCAATGGCATGGCCAGGGCGAATGGCATGGCAGCAATGGCGAGGTCTATCGCGGCAACTTCCAGCAAGGGCTGTTCGACGGCCAAGGCACATTGACCACCACGGCAGGCAGCTACACCGGCGGTTTCAAGCAGGGTCGGCGCGAAGGCGAAGGCACCCTCAAAGAAAACGCGATGACCTATCGCGGCGAGTTCAAAGCCGACCAGTATTCCGGACTTGGCCGGCTGGAGCTGGATGACGGCAGTTCCTATCAAGGCCAGTTTGCCCACGGCAAACCCAACGGCGAAGGCCAGCGCGGCGATGCCAGCGGCAATCAGTTCACCGGCCACTTCGTCAATGGCCAGCTCGAAGGCAACGGCACCTTCAACAGTGCCGACGGCGACATCTACGTCGGCGGCTTCAAGAACAATCAACTGCACGGCAAGGGCCGCTACGAAAACGCCGACGGCGATGTGTGGCTCGGGCAGTTCAAGGAGGGCGCGCTGACCGGCAAGGGCGAACTGATCGGCGCCGACGGCAGCCACTACATCGGCTACTTCAACGACTGGCGCTTCAGCGGTCAGGGTCGCCTGAACCTATCCGATGGCAGTTTCTACATCGGCGGATTCGACAGCGACAGCTATTCCGGACGCGGCACCTTGGTGCTCACCGATGGCAGCGTGCTCAGCGGCACCTGGATCAACGGCCAGCGGGTACGCGATGCCGACGGCAAATTACTGCCGGACACCCTCGAACTCGGCCTGCTGGCCCAGGGTCGCCTGCTTGATGAAGCGCTGGCCAATGTACCGGCCTCGACCCCGGCAGTGGAGCTGTACACCCTGACCCTCGGCGGCGACGGCAAGCAGAGCGTGTTCCTGCGCGAATCCGATTACGTGGCCAACATGCTCACCAGCCGTTTCGGCGCGTTTGGCCAGATTCGCCTGGTCAACCATCGCGACCACCTCGGCGACCGGCCGATGGCCACTCGCGAGAACCTGCGCCGCGCAGCCCTGACCCTGGCCGAACGCAGCGGTCCGGAAGATCTGGTTTTCATTTACCTGACCAGCCACGGCACTGCCGAACACGAGCTGGTGCTCGACCAACCGCGGATGGAGCTGGCCGACCTGCCCGCCGACGAACTCGCCGCCGTGCTCGCACCGCTGAAGAACCGCGACAAGATCATTGTCATTTCCTCGTGCTATTCCGGGGGCTTCATTCCGGCGTTGAAGGATGAACGCACGCTGATCATGACCGCCTCGCGCGCCGATCGCGTGTCGTTCGGCTGCTCCGAGGAGGCCAACTTCACCTACTTCGGCGATGCCCTGTTTGCACAGGCGCTGAACCAGACCGACGACCTGGAACAAGCCTTCAAACTGGCCAAGGCCACCGTCGCCGAGCGCGAACTGGCGGACAATTTCGAAGCCTCTGAACCGCAGATCTGGGCGCCGAAAACCGTGCTGGCGCACTGGCAACTGCTGCGTAAACAGCAAGCGAGAAAAGCCTTGCAAAGTGCTGCGTTGAACGACGGAGCGACAAAGAGCAACTAAGCTGAACAGTATCAAGGGAGAGACACTATGTACTTGACGCCTCAGCATGTCTTGCTTGCCGGAGCCACCGGATTAACCGGTGAACATCTGCTCGACCGTCTGCTCAACGAGCCGACGATCAGCCGCGTCCTTGCCCCCTCACGCCGGCCGCTGGCGGAACATCCGCATCTGGAAAACCCGGTCGGCGATCCACAGACGTTCCTTCCACAACTGGCCGGCCGGGTCGACATCGCGTATTGCTGCCTCGGCACCACCATCAAACAGGCTGGCTCTGAAGAGGCGTTTCGCGCCGTGGATCTGGACATGGTGGTGGCGTTCGCCAAGCGCGCCCGGGAAATGGGCGCAAGGCACCTGATCGTGATCAGCGCCCTGGGGGCCGATCGTCGGTCCTCGATTTTCTACAACCGGGTCAAAGGCGAGATGGAATACGCGTTGCGCGCGCAGGACTGGCCGCAACTGACCATCTGCCGGCCATCGCTGTTGCTTGGCGAACGCAGCGAGCCCCGTCTGGGCGAACAGCTTGCCGCGCCATTCTCCAAATTGATTCCCGGCAAATACCGCGGTATCGAAGCCTGCCAACTGGCCCGCGCCATGTGGCGGTTGGCGCTTGAGGAACAGGACGGAGTGCGGATCGTCGAGTCAGATGAATTGAGAAAGCTCGGCAAGTAAAAACAAAAAATCGCAGCCATCGGCTGCGATCTTTTTAGAGCCCGCCTGTCGCCTGAAAGCCTACGCCGATCACTGTCAGCAACGACAACGGCAACAGCAGCGTATCGAGCAACGCGCTGGCCGGCAGATCCACACCGGGATAGCTAGGTGCCTCGGCGCCAAACCGGTCCATCGCACAACACCCGCCATTCATCGCATACAGATCCAGCCGTGTGCCGGAATACACCACCGGCGCGCCGGGCTTGGCGGCATCCAGCGTGCGCGCGGTGGCGCAGCCGGTCAGTTGCAGGGCCAGCGCCATCAGCAACACAGCAGCCAGCAGCTTATTCATCGCTGCTCAGATGGTGTTCGCCCCAGCGCGGCAGCATGTCCTGGGGAATGCCCAGCAGATTGAGAATCCGCGCCACCACGAAATCGATCAGGTCATCAATCGTCTGTGGTTGGTGATAGAAACCCGGTGAGGCCGGCAGGATGGTCACGCCCATGTTCGACAACTTGAGCATGTGTTCCAGATGAATGCTCGAATACGGCGCTTCGCGCGGCACCAGAATCAACTGGCGACGTTCCTTCAACGTCACGTCCGCCGCCCGTTCGATCAGGTTGTTGCAGGCGCCGGTGGCAATGGCCGACAAGGTGCCGGTCGAGCATGGCACCACCACCATGGCGGCCGGGGCGCCGGAACCCGAGGCCACCGGTGACATCCAGTCTTCCTTGCCGTACACGCGGATCTGCCCGGCAGCCGCGCCGGTGTATTCGGTGAGGAACGCCTGCATCATTTGCGGCTTGGCCGGCAACGCCACGTCGGTCTCGGTGGCCATCACCAATTGCGCAGCCTTGGAGATCAGGAAGTGCACCTCGCGATCCTCGCGCACCAGGCAATCCAGCAGGCGCAAGCCGTACTGGGCGCCGGACGCGCCGGTCATCGCCAGTGTGATGCGTTCTGGGCCGTTGCTGTTCATTTCAACGCCTCGGCGAGTTTGCCGTGCAGGCCGCCGAAGCCGCCGTTGCTCATGATCACCACGTGAGTGCCGGGCTGAGCCTGGCTCTTCACGCGCTCAATGATGCCTTCCAGCGAATCACTGACGATCGACGGCACGGTGCACAACGCGGCGGTGCCTGCCAGATCCCAACCGAGGTTGGCCGGGGCGTACCAGATCACTTGATCGGCATCGACCACGCTGTCCGGCAGACCGTCACGGTGGGCGCCGAGCTTCATCGAGTTGGAGCGCGGCTCGATGATCGCGATCAGCGGCGCATCGCCGATACGTTTGCGCAGGCCATCAAGGGTGGTGGCAATCGCGGTCGGGTGGTGGGCGAAGTCATCGTAGATGGTGATTTCCCGAACTTCCGCGACTTTCTCCATCCGGCGTTTCACGCTCTTGAACGCGCTCAACCCGGCGATGCCCATCGACGGTACAACGCCGACATGACGCGCCGCGGCCAGAGTGGCCAGGGCGTTGGCAACGTTGTGCTGACCGGTCAACTCCCACTCGACCACGCCTTGGGACACGCCTTCGAACATCACTTCAAACGCCGAGCCGTCGTCCTTCAGCAACTTGACCTGCCACTGACCGCCGGCACCGGTGGTTTGCACCGGGGTCCAGCAGCCCATCTCGATCACACGTTGCAGGGCCGGTTCGGTGGTCGGATGGATCACCAGACCTTCGCTCGGAATGGTCCGCACCAAGTGGTGGAACTGCCGCTCGATGGCCGGCAGATCAGGGAAGATGTCGGCATGATCGAACTCAAGGTTGTTAAGGATCGCCGTGCGCGGACGGTAGTGGACAAACTTCGATCGCTTGTCGAAGAACGCGCTGTCGTATTCGTCAGCCTCGATCACGAAGAACGGCGTACCACCCAGACGTGCCGACACCGAGAAGTTCTGCGGCACGCCGCCGATCAGGAAGCCCGGGCTCATGCCGGCGTGTTCCAGTACCCAGGCGAGCATGCTGCTGGTGGTGGTCTTGCCGTGCGTACCGGCAACCGCCAGCACCCAGCGACCTTGCAGCACATGGTCGGCCAGCCATTGCGGGCCGGAAACGTACGGCAGGCCTTTGTTCAGCACATATTCCACTGCCGGATTGCCGCGGGACATGGCGTTGCCGATCACCACCAGATCCGGTGCCGGATCAAGCTGCGCCGGGTCGTAGCCCTGGGTCAACTGAATGCCCTGAGCTTCGAGCTGGGTGCTCATCGGCGGATAGACGTTGGCATCGGAGCCCGTCACGTGATGGCCCAGCTCTTTGGCCAGAACCGCCATCGAGCCCATGAAAGTCCCGCAGATACCCAGAATATGAATGTGCATAGTCGACCTCGTAAAACATGGCCGCAGGGTAGCCCAGGCAGGGGAAAACCGCATCCTCGTTTTCGGTGGCTCAAGCGGTTCGGGCAATCCCGTGCTTGCGCAGCTTTCTATAGAGCGTATTGCGGCTGACGCCCAGTTGCTGCGCCGTGAGGGTCATGTGCCAGCGCGAGTGTTCCAGCGCATTGAGCAACGCCAGTCGCTCGGCATCTTCCAGCGGTTGTGCGGATGACGCTTCATCGGCTTTTACCAACAGTGGCTGAACCTGCCGAAACATCGCGGGCAGATCATCCAGCCCGATCCGCCCTTCATCGCACAACGCCGCCAGCGTGCGCAGCACATTGCGCAACTGCCGCACATTGCCCGGCCAGTTGAACCGCAGCAACGCCTGGCGCGCCGGTTCTTCGATCAGAATCGTTTCCCCGCCCGCCTCTTCGGCCAGCAGAAAATCGAGCAGCTGCGATTTGTCACTGCGCTCGCGCAATGGTGGCAGCGCCACTTCCAGCCCGTTGAGCCGGTAGTAAAGGTCTTCACGGAAACTGCCATCGCCGACCCGTTCCAGCAGATTGCGGTGGGTGGCGCTGATGATCCGCACGTTGACCGCTTCCGGCTCGCCGCCAATCGGCACCACTTGCCGGTCTTCCAGCACCCGCAGCAGACGGGTTTGCAGAGCCAGCGGCATGTCGCCGATTTCATCGAGGAACAGCGTGCCGCCATCGGCCTGCTGCAACTTGCCGCGCATACCGTCCTTGCGCGCGCCGGTGAAGCTGCCGCCGCGATAGCCGAACAGTTCGCTCTCGATCAGGCTTTCGGGAATCGCCGCGCAGTTGAGGGCAACGAAGGCTTTGCCGGCACGTTGACTGGCGTTATGCACAGCCTTGGCGAACGCTTCCTTGCCGGAGCCGGTTTCACCATTGATCAGCAGCGGAACGTCACGCTCGAACACCCGCAGCGACTTGCGGAAATCCGCCTGCAACGCCGCATCCCCCAGGCAAATCCCGGCAAGACGCGGCGCTTCCACAGGCGCGGGAGCTGGCGCGACCGGCAGCGGCCGGCGGGTCTCACCGCGCAGCACCGCAAACAGATGCCGCCCGTCACGGGTGCGCAGCGGCCAACTGGCGCTGGCATTGGCACTGGCACGCCCGAGCAACTCATCCAGCGAACAATCGAAAAACGCCTCCACCGGTTTGCCCAGCAAACCACCGCGAATATGGCCGAGCAGGTTCAAGGCACTCTGATTGACCGCACTGATCCGCCCTTCCCCGTCAAACGCCAGCAACCCTTCGCTGAACAGCCCGACGGACTCGGCCTGAAGATGGAATCGCAACAGCCATTGGTTATCGAAACAGCGCAGGAAATAACAGCTCTCGATCATCTTCGCCGACAAATTGACCAGCGCCATGGTGTGGAACTGGCTCTGCCGCGAGACGTCAGGCCGGGCCGAGGAAACATCAAGCACCGCCAGCAGTTCGCCGTGCGGGTCGAACACCGGGCTCGCCGAGCAGGTCAGGCCGGTATGGCGGCCGCGAAAGTGTTCATCCTGATGAATCGTCAGGGCCTGACGTTCAACGAGGCAAGTGCCGATCCCGTTGGTGCCCTCGCAGGCCTCGCTCCAGTCGGAGCCCAGCCACAGGCCGGCGCGTTCGAAAATCTTGCGTTCGGCGGGGGCGGTGACGCAGTTGAGGATCACCCCGCGTGCGTCGGTCAGCAGTACCGCATGGCCGGCGCCGGAGAGTTGTTGATGCAGGCTGCTCATTTCATTGCCGGCGATCTGCAACACCTGTTGCAGCCGTTCGCGGCTTTCGAGGACACGACCGTGTTCTAGCACGGTCGGCGCCATGGTCAGGGCCGGGTCGAGGTGATAGTCCTCAAGACAACGCAGCCACGAGCGGGCAATCGACGGGTCGGCACCGGGGCCATGCAGGTGCGGCTTGCCCTGGGTGACGGTGAGAACCTGTTGGGCATGGCGACTCAAATGGTTGTCGTGCATTTCTTATTATTCTCCCCGAGGCTCATCGGCCCATGCGTGAAGTGGTGCCCAGCATCCTCCAGCCAACCGGTCTTTGCAATGCTGGCAAGACCGCCCGGTCACGGGTTGTGCCAGAAGCGGTACAAACTGTCACCCAGGCTGTACCAATACCGCCACAGACGCTTGCCACTTGTCCGACACAAATCTCGCAAAGCCTTGATTTGCCTGACCTGCACGGCAGTGGCCCGACCTTTGCTCTACGCTTATAGCAAGCGCTCATGCGCGTCTCTCTGATAAGTACAACAGCCAAGGAGAACATCATGCGTTACGCTCACCCCGGTACTGAAGGCGCCAAAGTCTCGTTCAAGAGCAAGTACGGTAACTACATCGGCGGCGAGTTCGTCGCGCCTGTCAAAGGTCAGTACTTCACCAACACCTCGCCAGTAAATGGCCAGCCAATTGCCGAATTCCCGCGTTCCACGGCCGAAGACATCGAAAAAGCTCTGGACGCCGCCCATGCCGCTGCCGATGCCTGGGGCTCGACTTCCGCCCAGGCCCGTTCGCTGATCCTGCTGAAAATCGCCGACCGCATCGAACAGAACCTCGAAACCCTGGCGATCACCGAAACCTGGGACAACGGCAAAGCCATCCGCGAAACCCTCAACGCCGACATCCCGCTGGCCGCCGACCACTTCCGTTACTTCGCCGGGTGTCTGCGCGCCCAGGAAGGCAGTGCTGCCGAGATCGACGGCAATACCGTCGCCTATCACATTCATGAACCGCTAGGTGTGGTCGGCCAGATCATCCCGTGGAACTTCCCGATCCTGATGGCCGCGTGGAAACTCGCCCCGGCCCTGGCCGCCGGCAACTGCGTGGTGCTCAAACCTGCCGAGCAAACCCCGCTGGGCATCAGCGTGCTGCTGGAACTGATCGGCGACCTGCTGCCGCCGGGCGTGCTCAACGTGGTGCAAGGGTTCGGCAAAGAAGCCGGCGAAGCCCTGGCCACCAGCAAACGCATCGCCAAGATCGCCTTCACCGGCTCGACTCCGGTCGGCTCGCACATCATGAAGTGCGCCGCCGAAAACATCATTCCGTCCACCGTTGAGCTGGGCGGCAAGTCGCCGAACATCTTCTTCGAAGACATCATGCAGGCCGAGCCAAGCTTCATTGAAAAAGCCGCCGAAGGCCTCGTGCTGGCGTTCTTCAACCAGGGCGAAGTCTGCACCTGCCCTTCCCGCGCACTGGTTCAGGAGTCGATCTATCCGCAGTTCATGGAAGCGGTGATGATGAAGGTCAGCCAGATCAAACGTGGCGACCCGCTCGACACCGACACCATGGTCGGCGCCCAGGCGTCCGAGCAGCAATTCGACAAGATCCTTTCGTACCTGGAAATCGCCAAGGGCGAAGGTGCCGAGCTGCTGACCGGCGGCAAGGTGGAAAAACTCGAAGGCAACCTGGCTTCCGGTTACTACATCCAGCCGACCCTGCTCAAGGGCACCAACAAAATGCGTGTGTTCCAGGAAGAAATCTTCGGCCCGGTGGTGAGCATCACCACGTTCAAGGACGAAGCCGAAGCCCTGGCGATCGCCAACGATACCGAGTTCGGCCTGGGCGCCGGCCTCTGGACCCGCGACATCAACCGCGCCTATCGCATGGGCCGCGCCATCAAGGCGGGTCGCGTGTGGACCAACTGCTACCACCTGTACCCGGCGCACGCCGCGTTCGGCGGGTACAAGAAGTCCGGCGTCGGCCGTGAAACCCACAAGATGATGCTCGACCACTACCAGCAGACCAAAAACCTGCTGGTGAGCTACGACATCAACCCGCTGGGCTTCTTCTAAAAAACCGGGCGACACCGAACTATCGATGTCGCCCTTTTAATCCCGATGACAATCCTTGGCCTGGCCGCTCTGGCACGGGCCTTGCGTACCCGTCATTCAGGATTTGCCTGAACACTGCCGCTGCGTGAACAGCATCCACCCACTCAACCGCTGCACCCGAAAGTCCAACAGATCGAACAATAAAAAAGACAGAGAGGACTTATGACTTCCACCACACAGCTCAAACCCACACTCGGCACCCTGCACCTCTGGGGCATTGCCGTCGGCCTGGTGATCTCCGGCGAATACTTCGGCTGGAGTTACGGCTGGGGCACAGCGGGAACCCTGGGTTTCCTGGTCACGGCCCTGATGGTCGCGACCATGTACACCTGCTTTATCTTCAGTTTCACCGAGCTGACCACCGCGATTCCCCACGCGGGCGGGCCGTTTGCCTACAGCCGTCGGGCGTTCGGCGAGAAAGGCGGATTGATCGCCGGCATCGCCACCCTGATCGAATTCGTGTTTGCCCCGCCCGCCATTGCCATGGCCATCGGCGCCTATCTGAATGTGCAATATCCGGGGCTCGATCCCAAACTCGCGGCGGTCGGCGCGTATTTCGTGTTCATGACCCTGAACATCCTTGGCGTCAGCATCGCCGCGACCTTTGAGCTGGTGGTGACCGTGCTCGCCGTCGCCGAACTGCTGGTGTTCATGGGCGTGGTCGCGCCGGGCTTCAGCTTCAGCAACTTCGTTTTGAACGGCTGGTCAGGCGCCAATGAATTCACGATGGGTTCGATTCCGGGCATTTTCGCGGCGATTCCCTTCGCGATCTGGTTCTTCCTCGCCATCGAAGGCGCAGCCATGGCGGCCGAGGAAGCCAAGGACCCGAAACGCACGATTCCACGGGCCTACGTCAGTGGCATCCTGACCCTGGTGTTCCTGGCCATCGGCGTGATGGTGATGGCCGGCGGCGTCGGCGACTGGCGCCAACTGTCGAACATCAACGACCCGCTGCCGCAGGCGATGAAAGCGGTGGTCGGCAACAACTCGACCTGGATGCACATGCTGGTCTGGATCGGCCTGTTCGGGCTGGTGGCGAGTTTCCACGGGATCATCCTCGGCTACTCGCGGCAGTTCTTCGCCCTGGCCCGGGCCGGTTATCTGCCCAAAGGCCTGGCCAAGCTCTCGCGTTTCCAAACCCCGCACCGGGCGATCCTGGCCGGCGGCGTGGTCGGCATCGCGGCGATCTACAGCGACGGCCTGGTCAATCTGCAAGGCATGACCCTGACGGCGGCGATGATCACCATGTCGGTGTTCGGCGCCATCGTGATGTACATCATCAGCATGCTCAGCCTGTTCAAACTGCGTAAAACCGAGCCGAACCTGGAACGCACCTTCCGCGCACCGGGCTATCCGGTGGTGCCGGCCATCGCGCTGTTCCTGGCCGTAGTGTGTCTGGTGGCGATGGCCTGGTTCAACACGCTGATCGGCTGTGTGTTCCTGGGTTTCATGGCCGCCGGCTACCTGTACTTCCAGTTGACCGCCAAGCAACGCTCCGAAGCACCGGCAGACGCTATGCTCGAAGGTATCTAAACGCTAACTGAGCTGCACCGGCATCGGGCCTCGGGCTCGGTGCCCGCACTAAAAGCATTCATTCAGGAGGAACGCGCCCCATGGCCGCATTTGCCCATACCGTCGGCGCCCAGACCTACCGCTTCGACAGCCTCAAGGACGTGATGGCCAAAGCCAGCCCGGCGCGCTCCGGAGACTTCCTGGCGGGGGTCGCCGCGCTTAACGATGGGGAGCGAGTCGCCGCGCAAATGGCGCTGGCCGACATCCCGCTGACACATTTCCTGCAGGAAGCACTGATTCCCTACGAATCCGATGAGGTCACCCGACTGATCATCGACAGCCATGACAAACAGGCCTTCGCAGTCGTCAGCCATCTCACGGTTGGCGGCTTTCGCGACTGGCTTCTGAGCGAAGCGGCCGATGAGCAGAGCCTGCGCGCCCTCGCCCCCGGCCTGACACCGGAAATGGTCGCTGCCGTGTCGAAGATCATGCGCGTGCAGGATCTGGTGCTGGTGGCGCAGAAGATCCGCGTCGTCACCCAATTTCGCGGCACCCTCGGCCTGCGTGGGCGGTTATCCACAAGGCTGCAACCCAATCACCCGACCGACGAACCGTCCGGCATCGCCGCGAGCATTCTCGACGGTCTGCTGTACGGTAACGGCGACGCGATGATCGGCATCAACCCGGCCACCGACAGCATCGCCTCGATCTGCGCAATGCTGGAAATGCTCGACGCGATCATCCAGCGCTACGACATTCCGACCCAGGCCTGCGTGCTGACCCACGTCACCACCTCTATAGAAGCGGTCAACCGTGGTGTGCCGCTGGATCTGGTGTTCCAGTCGATTGCCGGCACCGAAGCGGCCAACGCCAGTTTCGGCATCAACCTGAACATCTTGCAGGAGGGTTATGAAGCGGGCCTGAGCCTCAATCGCGGCACACTCGGGCAGAACCTGATGTATTTCGAAACCGGCCAGGGCAGCGCCCTGTCGGCCAACGCCCACCACGGCGTCGATCAACAGACCTGCGAGACAAGGGCCTACGCCGTGGCGCGGCATTTCAAGCCGTTTCTGGTGAACACCGTCGTGGGATTCATCGGCCCGGAATACCTCTACAACGGCAAACAGATCATCCGCGCCGGCCTCGAAGATCATTTCTGCGGCAAGCTGCTCGGCGTGCCGATGGGCTGCGACATCTGCTACACCAACCACGCCGAAGCCGATCAGGACGACATGGATACCCTGCTGACCCTGCTGGGTGTGGCGGGGATCAACTTCATCATGGGCATCCCCGGCTCCGACGACATCATGCTCAACTACCAGACCACCTCGTTCCACGACGCGCTCTACGCGCGCCAGACCCTGGGCCTGAAACCGGCGCCGGAATTCGAACAGTGGCTGGCGAAGATGGGCATCTTCACCCAGGCGGACGGCAAGGTCCGCTTTGGCAACAACCTGCCGCCGGCCTTCCGCCAGGCCTTGGCGCAACTGGGATGAGTCAGATGGAAAAACCGCCCGTCGATCCGCAAAACCCATGGCTGGAGCTGCGTCGTCTGACCCCGGCGCGCATTGCCCTCGGTCGTACCGGCACCAGTCTGCCGACCCGTGCACAGCTGGATTTCCAGTACGCCCACGCCCAGGCGCGGGACGCCGTGCATTTGCCGTTCGATCACGCCGCGCTGAGTGCTCAACTGAATGAACGCCAGCGTGAAAGTCTGCTGCTGCACAGCGCGGCGGTGGATCGCAACAGCTACCTGCAACGCCCGGATCTGGGGCGCAAGTTGAGCGATCAATCGGCGCAAACTCTGCGCGAATACGCCCAGGCGCATCCGGGCGGTGTGGATCTGGTAATTGTGGTGGCGGACGGTCTCTCGGCGCTGGCGGTGCATCGGCACACCCTGCCGTTTCTCACCCGCCTGGAGGAACAGATGAGCGCCGATGAATGGTCGACTGCACCGGTAGTGCTGGTGGAACAGGGTCGAGTGGCGATTGGCGATGAAATCGGCCAGTTGCTGGGCGCGAAAATGGTCGTGATGCTGATTGGAGAGCGTCCGGGCCTCAGTTCACCGGACAGCCTGGGTTTATATTTCACCTACAATCCAAAGGTCGGCCTCACGGATGCTTACCGCAACTGCATCTCCAATGTGCGGCTGGAAGGGCTCAGCTATGGCATGGCGGCGCATCGCTTGCTGTATCTGATGCGCGAAGCCTGTCGGCGCCAGCTGTCGGGCGTCAATCTGAAGGACGAAGCGCAGGTTCAGACGCTGGAATCGGAAGCCGGTACAGACATGAAGAGTAATTTCCTACTCGATCCGCCCCCAGCCTGAACCGTTTCCGCATTGCCTTTCTGCGCCGGTTTCAGGCAGGATCGATGCACGGCCGCCCGGGTTTCCCATCGCCGTCAGAGCACGTGAAGACAGACACTTGAAGGACGAGACCTACCATGCGGATTATCCAAGCGACCCTCGAACACCTGGATTTGCTGACCCCGTTGTTCGTTAAGTACCGCGAGTTCTACGGCTCCCTGCCCTATCCGGACTCGTCCCGGGCCTTTCTCGAAAAGCGCCTGCGACGCAAGGAATCGGTGATCTACCTGGCCCTGGCCGATGACGACGACAAGAAACTCATGGGCTTCTGCCAGCTCTACCCGAGCTTTTCCTCCCTGTCGCTCAAGCGCGTGTGGATCCTCAACGACATCTACGTCGCCGAAGACGCCCGCCGCCAGCTGGTAGCCGACAACCTGATCCGCACCGCCAAGAAAATGGCCAAGGAAACCCAGGCCGTGCGCATGCGCGTCTCCACCAGTGCCGACAACGAAGTGGCGCAGAAAACCTACGAATCCATCGGATTCAAGGAAGACACCGAGTTCAAGAACTACGTGCTGCCGATCAGCGACGAGCTCTGATCCCGGGGTGTCCTGCGGGGAGGGAGCAGACGCCCTCCCCAAAATGAATCCCAACCCGACATTTATTCACACCGACATCCCCCGCTACAAAACCAACGCGCTTTTCACCTCTCAAACCGTATAATCCCGAGCTTTCCGGCTTGTAAGAAAAACTACACCCGCTTGTAGGCTTACACGAAGTCATCCGCACAGGTCTGCCGAGTCAGGCCGTCACCACAGGTGCCTCCATGGATTTCAACCCGCTCGACCTTATCCTGCATCTCGACGTTTATCTCGACCTGCTGGTGAACAATTACGGGCCATGGATCTACGCCATCCTGTTTCTGGTGATCTTCTGCGAGACCGGTCTGGTGGTAATGCCATTCCTGCCGGGTGATTCCCTGCTGTTCATTGCCGGTGCAGTGGCTGCAGGCGGTGGCATGGACCCGGTATTGCTGGCGGGCCTGCTGATGCTCGCGGCAATCCTGGGCGACAGCACCAACTACGTGATCGGGCGAACGGCCGGTGAAAAACTGTTCAGCAATCCAAATTCGAAGATCTTCCGCCGCGACTATCTGCAACAGACCCACGACTTTTACGACAAACACGGTGGCAAGACTGTAACCCTGGCGCGCTTCCTGCCGATCATCCGCACCTTTGCCCCGTTCGTCGCCGGTGTCGCGAAGATGCCTTACCCGCGCTTCTTCGGGTTCAGCGTGTTCGGTACGGTTCTGTGGGTCGGCGGTCTGGTGACGCTGGGCTACTTCTTCGGCAACGTGCCGTTCATCAAGAAGAACCTGTCGCTGCTGGTGGTCGGCATCATTCTGCTGTCGCTGATTCCGATGATCATCGGCGTGGTTCGCAGCCGTTTCGGCGGCACCAAAGCCCAATCGCACTAAGCCGATGTGGTCGCTGAGCGCCTGGCGCCGCCGGCGCATTCTGGCCAGACACCCGATTGCCGACGAACTGTGGCAGCGGGTGCGCCATCACCTGAGTTTTCTCGATGGCATCACTGCCGCAGAAGACCAGTGGCTGCGCGAAGCCAGCGTGCTGCTCCTCGAAGACAAACACCTGACCGCACTGCCCGGCGTCGAACTGCACCAGGAACAACGCCTGCTGCTCGCCGCCCAAGCCCAATTGCCGCTTTTGCATCTCGGCGATCTGAACTGGTATCAGGGTTTCCACGAAATCGTCCTCTACCCCGACGATTTCCTCAGCCCCCAGCGCCATCGCGATGCCAGTGGTGTCGAACATGAGTGGGACGGCGAACACAGCGGCGAAGCCTGGCAGCAAGGGCCGATCATTCTCGCCTGGCCGGGCGTGATGGCCAGTGGTGGCTGGGAAGGCTACAACCTGGTGATCCACGAACTGGCGCACAAACTCGACATGCTCAACGGCGACGCCAACGGCCTGCCACCGCTGCACGCCGACATGCGGGTCAGCGACTGGGCGGAGGTGATGCAGGCGGCCTACGACGACCTCAACCGCCAGCTCGACCGCCATCCCGACGCCGAAACTGCCATCGACCCGTATGCCGCCGAGAACCCGGCCGAATTCTTCGCCGTTACCAGCGAGTACTTCTTCAGCGCTCCGGATCTGCTGCACGAGGCTTATCCACAGGTGTATGCGCAGTTGCAGCTTTTCTACCGCCAGGATCCGTTGGCGCGTCTGAAGCAACTTCAGGCCACCGACCCGGTCTATCAGGCTCACGAGTAAAGGTCTGCACGACTTCCGGTACGTGGCGTCCACGGCAGAATATGCCTATAATCGCCGCCACTTTTTGGTCAATCCGGCCAAGTGTTTTTGGTCAACTAACGGGGGCAACGCCCAATGAGCTACAGCAAGATTCCGGCTGGCAAAGACCTGCCGAACGACATCTACGTCGCGATCGAGATCCCGGCCAACCACGCGCCGATCAAATACGAAATCGACAAAGACAGCGATTGCCTGTTCGTTGACCGTTTCATGGCCACCCCGATGTTCTACCCGGCCAACTACGGTTACATCCCGAACACCCTGGCTGACGACGGTGATCCGCTGGACGTGCTGGTCGTAACCCCTTACCCGGTTGCTCCAGGTTCGGTGATCCGCGCGCGTCCAGTCGGCATCCTGAACATGACCGACGACGGCGGCGGCGATGCCAAAGTCATCGCAGTTCCACACGACAAGCTGTCCCAGCTGTACGTGGACGTGAAGGAATACACCGACCTGCCAGCCCTGCTGATCCAGCAGATCGAGCACTTCTTCGCGAACTACAAAGATCTCGAAAAAGGCAAATGGGTGAAAATCGAAGGCTGGGACGGTGCAGACGCCGCCCGCGCCGCGATCACCAAGTCGGTTGCTGCCTACAAAGGCTAAGCCTCGCGACCTGCGACACGCTTGAAGAAAACCCCGGTTGATCCGGGGTTTTTTGTGCCTGCCCGGCAGAGGCTTAAACAGCCTGTTTATGGCGGCCTACAGAAAGGTTTTAGTCTGTGTAATTTCCCACAAGCACGCCTTACATCCCGTCGCAAAATTTGCCCTTATTTTGAACGCAAGGTTTATTCAAACCGCTCTAGGCCGGTCGTAGACTCGTGTTTATGAGAAAGAACACTAGCGGTCCAAGATTCAAGGCACTCCTGGAAGCTGCGAACATCACCACCACGGGATTCGCAAAGTTCTGGGGCACGGAAGCCCAAAACGTTCATAACTGGTACACCCGGGGCGTACCCGCGTACCGCATGGAAGAAGTCGCGCGCCTGCTGTCCGTCAACAGCCAATGGCTGAAGACCGGCGAAGGCCCGAAAGACGCCCCGCACCTGCATACGGAGTCGGGCGACATCCTCGATGCCCATGCCATTCGCGGCGTCTACACGGTGCTAGAAACCAACGACATCGAATTGCCGCTCTACAAAGAAACCCCGGTCGCCCCCGGCTCCGACAAAACCCATGTCATAAAAGACCCGGAGCAAACCATCCGCCTGCCCCGCAGTCACCTCGAAACACTGGAAATCCGCTACACCGACGCCATTTGCACCCACATGATCGGCAACAGCATGGCCGAGAAAATCGAAGACGGCTCCACCCTCGCCATCGACCGCGGCCTCACCCAGGTGGTTGACGGCGAAATCTACGCCATTGAGCACGACGGCATGTTGCGTATCAAATACCTGCACCGCATGCCCGGCAACGCCCTGCGCCTGCGCAGCCACAACAGCGCCGAATACCCGGACGAGATCTTCCGGGCCTCACAGATCGAAGAGCAGAGGATTCATGTGTTGGGGTGGGTGTTCTGGTGGTCGACGCTGGGCAAGCGGCGGCCGGTGGTGCCGTTTCTCTGATCCTCCATCACTCCCGGCCCCAGCACAGAACGTTGTAGGAGCGGGCTTGCCCGAGAAGAGGACCGGATACCCGGTACAAACCTCTGTTTTCTGCCGCAGAAATCGCTCTATTCCGCACTTGAGACTGGGAATCCCCAACAAAACTCAGTATCCTGCGCCCCACATTCGCGCATCGACCCGCCAAGCGGCCCAGATGACGCCTGACGCGGCAGACCACTGTCTGACCAAGTCCCACAGCCGGACGCAAGATCCGGATGTACGTTTTGAAGGCTGGCGCGGTTTACCAAAAATAAACCAAGCCAGTCCCCGAGAAGCCGGCCACAAGCCGGCTTTTTAATGCCTGCTGAAAAGCCAAACCTACCGTCCGAAATCTGAATCGCCGCTTGCCGGATACCAAACGCGCTAGTACCGTAAAGACAAACGTCATTACAGGTAACTCATCATGGCATCCATCAACATTCGTATCGACAACGAACTGAAACAGCGCGCCTTCGCAGAGCTGGAAAAGCTCGGGCTGACGCCCTCAGAGCTTCTGCGCCAAACGCTTCAATACGTCGCGGACCGGGGCAAACTACCATTCAAAGCGGCATTGATTAGCGAAGAAGATGAAGCGCTTATCGCCGTGGTCACTGAACGTCTTGCCGCTCCTCAGCGAGTCAAGGTAAGTCTGGATGACCTATGACCTCGAGTTTGATCGTCGTGCATTGAAGGAATGGAACAAGCTGGGCGATACGATTCGCGAGCAGTTCAAAAAGAAACTCGCCGAGGTTCTCAAGAATCCTCGCATAGAAGCCAACAGGCTTCGCGAGCTGCCAGATTGCTACAAGGTGAAGCTGAAAAGTGCTGGATATCGCCTGATTTATCAGGTGATTGATCACGAAATTGTGGTGTTCGTAGTCGCTATCGGAAAGAGGGAGCGAGAGGCGGCTTATGACACTGCACAGGATCGACTGTCGTCCCAACCCTGAGCCAGTTAATCATCAGGATCAATTCTGAAATTGGGCAGCAACCTGCTGCCCAATTACCCTCACGGATAACTGAACGACTTCACCAACGTCAATTCCCCCACCGCCCGCATCGGCACGATGAAAGTCTCCATTTTCTCGCTAGGCGTCCCCTCCTCCGTAATCACCGTCACCTGCGCGGTGGTCAACGGCTGCACCGCCTCTTCCCCACCCTCATCATCACCGCGATACCCACCGCCAAAATAATTCACATACACCAGATACTGCCCCTTGATCGGCGCCGGCATGGCGAAGATTTCCGGGCCGTATCCGGTGGTCACGTCGACATCCAGAGCAGCGCCATTGGGGGCAACGCGATCGCCATACCAGATGTGCGCGCCATCAGGCGTGACCAAGTGCAGGTCGAGGTCAGTGCCATCGCTGTCCCACGCCAGCAACACCCGCAGTTTTGCCGGAGTAGCGCCGCCACTGGTGTTGAGGAACTGCGTGCGGTGCCGTTGCTGGCCGTCCGGGCTGCGGACTTCGACGCTGTTGCTGCCGTTGGGAAAGGAGAACGGGCGGTCGAAGCGGCCGCTGTCGTCGATTTTCAGCGGCATGCTGACGCCGTTGACGATCAGGCGGCCGGGCTCTCTGTTTTTCGGTGTGGCTTTGATTTCCCCGCTGATGCGGGCGGTGTTGGCCTGGCTGAGCGGGGTGTTCACCGAGGAGGCCGGGTAGTTGACGGTCTGGCGAAAGCTCTCGCCCTCGCCTTCAGGCGCGCCGCTGCGCCAGCCGCCGACCGGGGTGTCGAGTTTGACGCCGTCAGCGGCGATCACCGGCGAAACCGCGGTAAATGCACAGAGCAACAGCAAGACCTGTGGATAACGGAGTGTCATGGTCTATTCCAGCAAAAGGTGACGGGCGAGCCCTTCGATATAGGTTTCATCCTGGCCATTGGGGTGTGCTTCAAAGGCCAGGTGCAGGTATTCGTGAGTCAGGTCGAGGCGGTCCTGCAAGGACAACACGCCGCGCACATAGATGCGCTGGCGTTCGCGGTCGACGAAGGGGCGGCCGAAGGCGAGTTTGCAGACGGCGAACGTGCTGACTTCGTTGTAGCCGGTTTCGCTTTCCAGCCTGGGACGCCAGCCGCGCCGCTGTTTTTGCAGCCAGTCCTGCGCAGCAGGTAGCGCTTCGCAGGACGCCACCGGGTTGTCCCAACGGCTGAGGCTGGCGCGCGGGTAGGCGTGCAGCAGAATCGCGTCGTAACGCTGGCCGGCACTGGCTTGTTCGACCGCTTGTTGCCAGGCCAGTTTGTCCGGGCCGGGCTGATCGGAGTGATAGGTGATGGTACTGCCGGCCAACACCAGATCCGCCGTCCATGCGGCGATGTTGCGGGATTCGGCGGAAGCAGGACGCGGGGCGACGCGTTGGCGGGTGCTGCTGTCGTCGATGCTCAAACATTCGCCGTTACGCGTGGCGTTCTGCAGCAGATACGTGCGGATTGCCACGGCCAATGCTTTGGCCGCTTCGTGCGGTTCCGGTTTGGCTTCACGCTCCAGCACACGGGCGACGTACTCTTCACGATCCAGCCGCGCCACAAGCTTGTCGTTGAGCAGAAACAGCTCGCCGTCGCTGTGGATATCCAGCGCATTGCCGTTGGCGAATTCGACGCGGTAATCACCCTGCAACGGGCCGGAGGTCACCGCTCGATTACCGGCCAGAACCCGCGAAACCGGATATCGCGAGAACAGTCCGACTTCGACACAACGCCCTGCTTCCGCCGGCCACGATGTGGGTAACACCGTCGCCAACGCCGAACCGTAACGCCGCAAAACCATCTGACTGGTGCCCCGGCCACCGGCCCAGATCGGCGAGCCGTCCGCCGTCCAGCCAGCGAATCCACCCTGGCGTGATTGAGGGTCCTGATCGCCGAGCCAGCTCCAGGTCTTCACCCGCAAGCGTCCGCCGAGCTCACCGACGACATTGCCGTCCGCCGCGTTCAGCACCACGTCGAGCAGCACACGACGCATCTGATCCTGAGCCGGCAGCCAAGACAGAACCTTCAGCAAGTCAGCCACGGACACCCGAGTAGCCGGCTGCACCGATGGCAGGTCCAGCAACCACGACGGCGCCTGTCGCGCCTGCCAATAGGTTTTCCAATCGCCAGCGGTGATGCCCAACCGCGCCGGCTCGAAATACAGCCCGCAGGATTTCACCAGCGCCTGATCACGCTCGATCTTGCCGCCCGCGGTGCAGCAATAGACTTCTTCCTTCGACTGCCCGCGACATTCATAAGCAGGCTCCCGCGCACCGGTATCCACCAACCACGCATAAACGAACAGCTTCCACAGACTGCCCAGCGGTGTCTCCAGCGACGAAGGCATTGGCTCGCGCGCCGTCAATTGCGAGGTATTCAGCGACAGCAGTTCGCCCTTGTAGGCCACGCGCAACGGCTCATCCTGCGCCATCGCCAGCGCAGGAATCACACACATCAGCAGCCAGACCAGCGGCCGGGTCATGTCAGTTGACCGTGACCTGACCGAGGGCCGCTTTCGCTTCGCGGGCCTGATGCTGCGGCGCGTAGACCTGAGTGAAACGCACCGGCGGCAGGTTGAACTGGCCCTTCTGCGAGAACCGAACCAGATGGCGCAAACGCAATTCACCGCTCAGTGCATCCACCGGAACCGCGTAGGCCAGTTGGCCCGGTTCGAACCGCGCCTTCTCCAGCGCGGTCGGCTCGGTGCCGTCCTTGCCCTGCAACTTGATGCCCCACGTGGTGCGCTCGACATCGGCGCCCGGCGGCAACGGCACTTCGAGCATGCCGTAGCGCAACGGTTTTGGTGCCTTGCTGGTGAGGATCACCTCGTCCAGATACAGACTGTCGCTGGACAACGGCTTGCTGCCGACCGGCTCCAGTTTGAAAGTGAAGGCTTCGTCACCCGGTACCAGACGCGACAGGCGACGAGTGATGGTCACCGCCATCGGATCGACTGCCGGTTGTTGAGTCTGGAAGCTCAGCGCGGCACGCAAAGGACGCTCCTGAGTGCCCGATACCGACAACACGCTCGGCACCGGCGCAGCACCCTGCCACGTCCAGTACATCTCGCCGGTCGCGCCATAGTTTTTCTTCCAACCTTCGCCCGGTGCCAGCGCGATGGTCGGCGATGCCTGGGCGATGCTGCGTTGCAGCCAGGTCAGCGCCAGCGCACGTTCGAGGGTCGATTGCTGCGGCAACAGGCGTTGCAGCAGCGCGTTCGCACGAGCCTGATCGAACGGTTGCAGCGACAGGTTCAGCGCTTCGGCAAACGGCTGCGAGCTGACCGACAAGCGCTGTTGCGCAGCGCCCAGCTGACGATTGAACGCGTCCGGCAGAGCAACTTTCGACTGGGTCGCCAACGATGCGGCCAAGACCCGCGCCGCCGCCAGACCGAGCGTCGAATCCGGATCGCCCATCACCAGACTGTCTTCGCCGTCGTCCATCAGGGTTTCGGCATTGCCTTCCCCGGCCTTGGCCAGATCCTCCAGCAAACCGCTGAGCAGCGTGTTGACCGGCAGATGCATCTGCTTGGCGAACGACAGAATCAGCGCCCGTTGCAGCAACGGCGTGTTCGGCGCCTTCTTGGCATAAACCTCCAGCACCCGCTGCCAGTGCTCCGGCGGCAGGGTCAGCTCCAGCACCTGGCTGGCGTTCCAGTCGGCGTAATAGGCGTAAGCGGTGAGGAACGCATCCGGCTCGCCATCGAAGCCCCACCAGGTGAAGCTCGCCGACGGGCCGGCCATTTGCACCAGGCGCAGACGGCTGTTCTGCATGATCAGGCGCAAGCGTTCGCGGATCTGCGGGCTCGACGCCAGCGACGGATAAGCGATGCTCAGCGGCAGCAAGCGGCTGGCGGTCTGTTCTACGCCGCCGTACGGATAGCTGAGCAGATCATCGAGGGCCGAACGGAACAGCGCTTGCGGGCTGTCATCCAGACGCAGGCGAATGTCGGTGGCGTCCGCCGGCAGGCTCAACGGCGTATCGCCGCTGGCCACGTCGAGACTCTGGGTCTGCGTCACTTGCCAGCCTTCGCCGGTGGCGGTCAGGCGTACCGCGAGGGCGTCGGCGGTCTTGCCGTCCTGCACCAGTTCGGCGGTCCATTCGCCGGAGACCAATGCGAAGGCCGGTAGCGGCAAGTAGTTGATGCCGTTATTGAGGGTCACCGGCAGACGCTGTTCGGCGCCGGCGTAGTGCGTCACCAATTCAGCCTTGACCGGTTTCTCGGCCTGGCTAAAGGCGAACACACCGAGTTGCGGCTGATCGCCCTTGCGGAATTTGCTCGGCCCGCTCCACTTCAGGTACAGCGGTTTTTCCGAACGGACGAACTGCTTCTTTTGCCCGACCTGACCGTCATCGGCAATCGCCCGCGCAGTGATGCGCCAGCGGGTCAGCGAGTCCGGCATCTTGAAGGTGAAGCGAGTCTTGCCGTCGGCATCGGTCAGCAATTCCGGTTGCCATGCAGCGGTGTCGATATCTTCGCGACGCGGCCGCTCCAGCACTTTCACCCCACGCTCGCTGCGGTTGGCTTTGCCCGGTGCGCCAGGGCTGCCCGGCAACGCCACGTCGTAGCTGATGAACGACAGGCTCGCACTGGTGCGCACGTTGTTGCGGCGCGGGTGGTAGAAGAACTGGTCGATGGTCGGCGCGACTTCCGGTTGCAACGCATAGACCATTTCATCAACCACGCTGACCGTCAGGTGCGCCGGCACTGCCTTGCCAGCGAATTGCGTGTTCAGATCGACCGTCACGGTATCGCCCGGCTGATAGGTGTCTTTGTCGGTCTTGATCGCCACGTCGATCTGCGGCGCAACAACCTTGATCCCGGCATTCTGGAAGCTGTACTGACCGCCCTTGGTGTAGAGCACCGAGAACGTCAGGTTCGGCGCGAAGTTTTCCTTCACCGGGATGCGTGCGCGGTATTGGGTGTCGCTGAGTTTTTCCAGTTTCAGCCAGTCGCCGCCCTTGGCCAGCAGCGCGGTGGCTTCGACCTTGTCGCGCTCCAGCGACAGCAGTGCATCGCTGACTGGCTCCGGGAATGTGATCAGCGCCAGCGCTTCGTCGCCGGCCTTGTATTCGGGTTTGTCGAGGACGATTTCCACAGTGCCCGGCACAGCCTTGACGCCATCGCCGGTGACCGAATGACCGGTCGCACCCAGCACTCGGCCGTGCTGATCTTTCAGCGACAGGTTGTAGGTGCCCGGACGCTCGAAGGCCACGCTGAAGCCTTTGGCTTTCGCTGCCAGTTTGCCTTCGCCGGTGGTCTGGTCTTCCAGACGCACCCAGCTGTAGCTGCTCGGCACCACGGCCTGCGCCTGTTGGCTGCCGCCCTCGTTGGCGTAGCTGAACGCGACCTTGTCACCCACCGCGCTGAAGCGCTGCGGCGCAGTCAGACGGAAGCTGGCAGCACCGCGGTCGATGAGGATTTCTTTGGTGGTCTTGACCCGGTACGCCGCGCCATCGCTGGCGAACACGGTGAGCATGTAGCGGCTCGGTTTGTCGGCGGCCGGCAGGTCAAGGGTTGCATTGCCCTTGCTGTCGGTGGTCAGTTCGGTGCTGGTCAGCTCCACCGGGAATTGACCGAGGTATTGCAGCTCGTTGTCGACCATCGACAGTTGCTGAGCGCGCAGGCTCAGGGTCAGTTTGGCGTTGGCCACCGGTTTGCCGTCCGGATAGAGCAGCACCAGGCTGCCTTTCACCGGTTCGCCGGTGCGGTAATCCTGCTTGGCCAGGTTCAGCGAGATTTCGAAATGCGGCTTGATGTACTCGGCTACACGGAACGCGCTGCTGTAGACCTGATCCTTGTAGTTGAAACGCAGCTCGTAACCACCGGCCACGGCGTTGTCCGGCAACTGGAAACGGCCCTGGGTACCGGCCTTGGAGTCGAGTTTCAGATCGAGCCGCTGCAATTCGGTGCCAGTGGCATCGAGCACGCTGACATTGACGTCCGCCGCCCCCGGCAATACCGAGTCCCGCGCATTCTTGAATTCGCGGCCGACGATTTTCAGCGACACCCAATCGCCCGGGCGATACAACGGCCGGTCGGTGAACGCGTAAAGTTTGGTGTCGTAGATTTCGCTGTCGTAATAGAAGTTTTCCGAGACGAATACGCCGCCCTCTTCGTCCTCGCCGATCACGAACGAACGCTCGGGACTGACGTGTTTCAGGCGCAGCAGACCATCGGTGTCGGTGGCGCCGCTGCTCATCACGCCGAGGCCGTCGGTCCACAGCACATTGACCTTCGGCACCGAGCTGCCTTCGTATTTGCGCGCGGCCCACACCAGCAATTCATCACCGGCAATCTTGCTCACCGCCACGGTGTTGGAAACGAAAACCATGGTGGTCGCGCGGTACTTGCCGATCAGCGCTTCGACCAGATACAGGCCCGGTTTCAGATTGCCCAACGGGATGTAGACGTTGCCCGGCGCGACGCTGACGAACTCGCTGGAAGACCCGGCCAGATTGACGCCGGTCGGCGGCTGGATCGGTTTGGCCTGCCACAGCGGATAGCGGAACTGGCTGACCACCGGCAGGCCCGGAATCAGGGCGAATTGCGGTTGCGCGTCATAAGGCGTAGGCGCGGCGATGGCATTGCCCATCTTCAGCTCCGGCACTTCCTCGGTGACTTGCTGACGCGACTCGTAGGAGAACGCACGCTGCATCACCCGACGGGACTTGCGGTACCAGTTGTCCCACAGGTACGCCAGGGTGTTCGACAGGCCTTCGCCCTTGAACTGGCCGTCGCTGACCACGCGGTGCAGGTTCTTCTGGCGCTTGAGGAAGTCCAGCGGCTTGTCGATCTTGTACACACGGATGTCGGCGCCGCCGTAGGGTTCCATGCGGAATCGACGGTAGTCGCGACCCGGCGCTTCGAGGCGTACCACCGCCTGTTCATCGGCGGCGAAACTGCTGTCGGCCAGCAGGAAAAAGCTCTCACCGGACACCGGCGTGTAGCCGCTTGGCTCCACGGTGTCTTCGGCATTCACGGCCGAAAACGGCAGGGTCAACAGCAACAGAAAAGGCAGTAAACGCAGCATGCGGGCACCGGTCATTGGGAGAGAAAGTTCAGTCGATAGACGCCGATGAAGTTGGGGTTGGCTGCGTCGGGTATCCATCGGGTGTCCTTCCATGTCATGAGTTGCTGCAGGCTTGCCGAACGCATGCCGTTGTCGGTTGGGGTGGTCGTGCCGGTGTGATAGGCGATGTAGCGGCCCATCCAGATCATCAGGTGCTGGTCGTCGCCCTGATCGAAAAACATCAGATCGCCGGGGCGTGCCTGGGACACGTCGCGGCCGATCAGATGGCTGTTGAACTGAATCAGTTTGATCGCGTTGACGTAGGGCCCGACCTTGCCGCCACCCTGCTGCCATTGCTGGGCGAGCTTGCGCTGATCGGCGCTCAGGTCCAGCTCCGGCGGCAGGTAGCGGTTGGACACGCCATTGCTGCGCAGCCATTTGTCGTCATGGACTTTCAGTGCTTCGTTGGCGGCGAAACGCACCAGCCCCGCGCAATCCTGCTGATACCAGCGCGGGCTCGGGCCTTTGCTCAACTGCTCCTGAGCGATGCGCACGAACCAGGCGCGAAAGACCTGGGATTGCGCAGGATCGAGGGCCGGCGCCTCAGCGGCTCGGGCACCGGCGCTGAGCAACAGCACCAGAAGGCCAAGGCTGCGAATCAAACCAGTCACAGCGCTTTCCACTCCAGCGGCAGCCATTGCCAGTGACCGTCAGGCTCGCTGCCTTCCGGCAAGGTCAGGGCGTATTTGCCCATGCCGCCGAGGGTGCGCAGTTTCGGGATCAGGTAGGTTTGTGCGGCGTTGTAGAACACCGGCTCCATGTCCTGCGGCAGGCTGTCGAGGGTTTCCTGCTGGATCAGTTGCGCCATTGAGTCCGGGCCGAAGTAGATCGGCATCAGCACGTCTTTGGGCAGCACGTCGGCCATCGGCGGGAAGCGTTTGTCGAGGGTGCCGAGGGCCTTGTCGACCAGTTTGTCGTCGAGGGAAAACAGCAGCGTCGAACCGTGGCGCGCCAGGCTGACTTTCATGAACGCACGGCCGGTGATCGCGTCCGGGTTCTCGGCATCCTTGGCCGCGTACGGGCCGAAGTTGGAGCTGACCTGACGTTGCCAGAGGTGGCTCTGGCCTTCCTGTTTTTCCACCACGGGGAACGCGTGCTCGTCGACCTTGCCTTCGTAAGCGCCGACCATCGAATCGAACAGAGTGCCGATATCAGCGTCGAGCTTGCCGTTGTCTTCGTCGTTCAGACTGGCCACCAGCAAGGGCGTGTACAGCCGCGAATCGGCGTACCAGCACAGGCCCGCCGCGCCGGCCACGTGCTCGGTGAGTTTCTGCGCTACCGCTTCTTCGGCGCCGAGTTTCACCAGCAACGGTTTTTGCGGCTCGGCTGCGACCGGCAGCGTCACGCAGGCACTGGCGCCCAGCGGCATGGCTTGCCAGACCGGTTTGAAATCGAAGTCCGGCTGGTTCTCCAGCTCATCCATGGCGAGATAGCTGTGCCAGCCCTTGTCGTCCATGTCGAAACGCAGGCCGGCGAAATTCGGGATGAAGCGTTGATAACCCATGGCCAGGACGCTGGAATTGACCGACAGGCGCTGCTTGGTTTCCGGCGTCTTGGCCGGCAACCCGAACGCTTCGGGGAACAGTTTTTCGCCATTGAGCAACGCCGCCAGCGCCTGCGGCGAAACATGGCCGGACTCCTCGGAAGCACCACTTTCCGGGTCGTAGAATTTGGCCGGATTGGACAGCACCACCAGTTTGTCGCCACGGGAGGCGAACAGCAGGGATTTGCCGGCGTTGTAGGTCAGTTGATACAGCGGCACTTCGTCGCCGCCGACTTTCAGGGTGCTGAGCACGCTCAGTTGCGAATCATCCAGGGCGACTTTCGCCAGCGGCTCCAGCACCTTGGCCAGACCGCCGCGATCCATCACCAGCAGGAAATCTTTCAGCCGACCATCGGCACCGCGCCACAACGCTACGTCTGCCGGTTGATCGAAGAGCTGCTCGATCAGGCTGTCCTGCAGCTTCAGGTCATGCTCGTAGATGATCCGCCGCAGACTGCCGATCAGCCCGAGGCGGTCGGCGTGGGTTTCGTAATAGAAGACGAAATCCTCGGTCAGCGTGGCCTTGAGGAACGGCACCGTCAGCAGGTCCTTGGGCAACTGGCTCAGGGAGCGGGTTTCCAGCAGCGCGTCCGGGCGGCTCAGGCCGAGCTTGTCACTGGCCAACTCCGCTGGTGGTGCCTTGGGTTTGTGCATCAGCCAGCCGAGCCCGCCCGCCACGCCGGCCACCAGGCACAGCCCGACCGCCAGCAACGGCCAGCGCCGGGAAGGTTTGGCGACGGGCGCGTCGGTAGCCGGGTTCGCAGTGTTATCGCTCATCTTCTCGCTCATGTTCCCAAAGCTCGGCAGTTCATCCGTGGTGCGGGATGCTTAATAGTTGAAAGTCTTGACCAGCAGCAGATCACCGATGGCCCGCAGGGGCACGATGAACGTTTCGCGTTTTTCGTCGACGGTGTTTTCGTTGAGCACCAGCGTGATCTGCGAGGTGATGACCTCGTTCTGGTTGCTGGTCTCCTCGAAGTTATAGCCGCCGTTACCGAAGTTGCCCCAATAGTTGACGTAAACCAGATAGGTGCCGTGCAGCGGCGCGGTCATGGTGAACATTTCCGGGCCGGGGCCGTCGACACCGTCCGGATCGAGGCCGCCGCCGTTGCTCATCGCCGGCCGCGCCCAGAAGGCGTGCTGGCCGTCAGGCGTAATGACGTGCAGGTCGAGTTCGGCTTTAGGGTCGTCCCAACCGAGCACCACGCGGATCCGCGCCGGCGTGCGCAAATTGTTGGCTTCGTAGAATTGAACGCGCTTGAGCGACTGGCCGTCGGCGCTGATCACTTCGACGCTGTTGGAGCCGGCGCCGAACGCATACGGCCGGGCGAAACGCCCATCGTCGTCGGTGTACAGATTCAGTGGATTGCCATTCACCGCCAGGCTATGAGGCGGGCGCAGATGCCCGATGGCCTTGAGCTGACCCTCGATCATCGAGCGATTGCGCTGGATGCCGCGATCGATGGGCGGCGTGGGATAGGCGACTTGCGGGTTTTCCGTGCGGTCGAGCAGACCGTGATAGCGCCAGCCGCCCACCGGTTCCGACATCTCGGCACTCGGTGCAGCCGACAGCGCCGGCACGCAGGCCAGGCCGATCAGCAGCAAAAGAAGTGAACGCATGTGATGCCTCCTGCCATGCCTGAACGAAACCTTGCACCCGATCCTCGGCGCTTCACAGTGGGCGATACTGCGTTTCGTCTGAAAGACCCGTGACTGTCGGGTCGTAGAAGGCGCGAAGGTTAGCGATTCGGCAGTTTTTTAACAATCGGATACATCTTGAAATGCGGTAGTAATCACGGCGACTAGTGGACGATGAGCCGAATAGGCGTCATATTCGGCTCACGAAATGAGCCGAATAGCACTTCTATTCGGCTCACGCACTCAGGAACGGCATTTCATGGCAACTCACTGGATCTGGCAGCAACCCGATTGGCCCGACTTCAACTGGCAGGCAGAGCATCTCACTGCGCTGTTGCGCGAATGCGTTCAGGCGCAGGGACAATTGATGGGCATGGCGGGATCAGTGGGCAATTCACTGAGCGCTCAAACTGAGCTGGACGCGTTGCTGCAGAACATCGTGACCTCCTCGGCCATCGAGGGGGAGCAGTTGAATATTGAATCCGTGCGTTCTTCATTGGCACGACGTCTGGGGCTGGAATCACCGGATGGCGACAACGTCAGCAAGCGCAGCGAGGGGCTGGCGCAACTGATGCTCGATGCCACTCAACGTTTTGCCGAACCGCTGACGCTGGAACGATTGCTGGAATGGCACTCATGGCTGTTTCCAGAACAGGAGAGTGGTTTCCTTTCGCGAGCAATCAATGTAGGCGCATTACGCGGCGATGAGCCGATGCAGGTGGTTTCCGGGCGAATCGACCGCCCGACCGTGCACTTCGAGGCGCCACCGCGACAAGGGCTTGAGCGACAACTCGACAGTTTTCTCAAATGGTTCGACGCCAGTCAGCATCAGGCAGGCCTCGATCCTTTACTGCGAGCCGGTATCGCACACTTCTGGTTCGTCACCTTGCACCCATTCGACGACGGCAATGGGCGCCTGACTCGCACCCTCACCGATCTGGCATTGGCTCAAGGCGAAGCGCAGGCCATTCGTTTTTATGCGATGTCCGCCAGCATTCTCGACGACCGCGCGGGCTATTACCGGATTCTCGAATCGAGCCAGAAAGCCACGCTGGACATCACAGACTGGCTCGCATGGTTCCTGCAAACCCTGCTGCGCAGTCTGCAACAGGCCATCGCGCGGATTGAAAGTGTGTTGGGAAAATCACGCTTCTGGCAGGCGCACCGGGAATCCGGGCTGTCGGCGGAGCAGATCAAAGTGCTCAATCGTTTGCTCGACGGTGGTGAGCGCGGTTTCGAGCACGGTATCAGCGCAGCGCAGTATCAGTCGGAAACAAAACTGTCCAAGGCCACAGCAACCAGGCATTTGGCTGAATTGGTCAAGAAAAAATGTTTGAAACGGACAGCCGCAGGAGGGCGGAGCAGTCGCTACCAAATCAACTCTCCAGACTGAGTGCGCTGCCAAGCATTATCCAGTTTCAATTCAAGATTTCGACTGGAGCTCAATGTCATCTCATGGTCAACTACGGCCAGAAAATCCGTCGGCAAGGACGGGAAAAATAGAGGTACTCCTGTGAAGCTGCGCAAACTGAAACTAAAGGATTTCCGTCGATTTGAAGACATTGAAATCGACTTCCATCCTGAGCTGACGGTCATTGCCGCACGTAACGGGCAGGGTAAAACCACAATACTTGAAGCCATTGCCACCGCGCTGGGGCCATTTGTCGGCGCATTCGATATGGGCAAATCCAAGCACATTGAGCGAACCGATGCTCGTTACGTTCGTCTCGGCAACAGCTTCGAAAACGAACAGAGATTTCCAGTCATCATTGATGCTGTCCTCGATGATCCCGCCATCCAATGGCAACGAGCACTGCATGGCCCCAAAAGCCGTACGACTACAAAAGAAGCCACCTCACTGGCCAACTGGGGCAAAAACCTTCAAGAGTTAGCACGAACCAAGGCTGCAACTGCTTTGCCGCTAATCAGCTATTACCCAGCTGGACGCCTTTGGATCACACACAACAACAGCTCACGAAAAGCGGTGGTTAGTGCCAGTAGAACCATGGGGTATGAAGACTGCCTGTCTTCTGCATCAAATTTTGTGCAAATGCAGCAATGGATGCGGAAGGCGACAATGGCCTTGCTTCAACAACAAGAGTTGCCGGGTTACGAGCAATCGGATCTGAAGCCAAGAATCACCGGCATTCAAAATGCAGTAAATCTGGTTCTGGAGAATGAAGGCTGGAGTAACTTTCACTACAGCCTTGGCTATGAAGATCTCGCAATGTCTCATCCTGATCATGGGCTTCTGCCAATCAGCCTGCTGAGTGATGGCGTTCGAGCGATGATTTCATTGACTGCCGACATGGCATTTCGCTGCGCGCGCCTGAATGGTCAGTTTGAGGATCAAGCCCCATTGCTCACAGAAGGTATTGTTCTGATCGACGAGGTCGATTTGCATCTACATCCTGCCTGGCAACAACAGGTCCTGGCAGCACTTCGCAAAGCGTTCCCGAAAATTCAGTTCATCGTTAGCACACATAGTCCTCAGGTCTTGACGACGGCGAATCGTGAGCAGATCCGTGTCATTCACAAGGACGAGCAAGGCTGGGTTTCAGAACAACCGGCTATGAGTCCCTTGGCACAGGAATCCGGAGATGCGTTGGCGGGCGTCATGAATGTCAACACCCGCCCTCCGATGGCGATCGTTGAAACTGCCCACGCGTACGAACAATTGTTCCGGGATGGTGCCGGTAACAGCCCAAAAGCTACCCAGTTGAAACAGGAACTGGATAACGCTGGTTACGAAATCTCCGAGGCTGACATGACGCTCTGGACGTTCCTCGCGGCGCAGGTCAGGAAGACGCGTAATGATTGAGTTGACTCACAACCCCGCTCCCCCAAAAGCACTGCTGGATTTCAACGAAACTTATCCCGGCGCGGGACCAGATGATTTTGATGGAGAGGCTTTCCGCCCGGTGAAAAAAATCGTGAAGGCGAGCCTCCATAATGATCAAGGTGGACTTTGCGTTTACTGTGAAATGCCGCTGCAACCCGACACAGGTCAAATTGACCACATCAAGCCCAAGCGCGGTAGTGATGGCCACCCTCACTTGACCTTCTCTTACACCAACTATGCACACGGGTGTATCCGGTCAGACGGATGTGGCCAGCGAAAAGGAGATCGGCTTCTCCCGATTGAGCCTGCTCCCGGTTGCAATGAGCAGTTCTCTTTATCGTCAGATGGTTCACTGGAACCCATGCCCGATCTCAACAGGAGAAATAGGCATTTGGTTCGTCAAACGCGAGATATGCTTGGGCTCCATAGTGCAGCACTCATTCGAGAACGGGAAAAGTGGATAAAAGCGTTCGTCAGCTTGCTCAAAGAACACCCGCAATTGGCGAGAGACTTTCTGAAACAAGCCCCTTTCCGTCATATTTTGCTCAGGTTAATCAGCTAGCGCCTTCGCCATTTCAAGGCTTTGACCCGCCCCGCTCATTTGCCCATACCCCCCCTATCTGCTAGTGTCGCGCCGGTTTAACGTCAACCGGAATTAGCCGCCATGGCCCGCAAAAAAGCTGCACTGGATTTCGAACAGTCCCTCGCCGACCTGCAAACGCTGGTGGAGCGTCTGGAGAACGGTGAATTGTCGCTGGAAGACTCGTTGACCGCTTTCGAGCAGGGCATCGGCCTGACCCGTGACTGCCAGGCGGCGCTGGCCCAGGCCGAGCAGAAGGTCCAGGTGTTGCTGGAGCGCGATGGCGAACTCGCCGAGGAACCCTTCGACGCGGATCAGCCAGAATGATTGCAGCGTATTCGGCCACCAGCCAGGCACGGGTCAATGCGGCACTGGAAACCCTGTTCAACGCTCCGCTGCCAGAACTGGCGCGGCTTTACGAAGCCATGCGCTACAGCGTGATGAACGGCGGCAAACGCGTGCGCCCGCTGCTGGCCTACGCCGCATGCGAAGCCCTTGGCGGCAAGGCCGAACAGGCCAACGGCGCAGCGTGTGCGGTTGAGCTGATCCACGCGTATTCGCTGGTGCACGACGATTTGCCGGCGATGGACGACGACGATCTGCGTCGCGGCCAGCCGACGACTCACAAGAAATTCGACGAAGCCTGCGCAATCCTCGCCGGCGACGGCTTGCAGAGCCTGGCGTTCAGTGCCCTGCTCGACCCGCGCCTGAGCGACCTGAGCGCGGACATCCGCCTGCAGCAGGTCACAGCACTGGCGCACGCGGCGGGCCCGGCTGGCATGGTCGGCGGTCAGGCCATCGACCTCGGTTCGGTCGGCCTCAAGCTTGATCAGAAAGCGCTGGAACAGATGCACCGACACAAGACCGGCGCGCTGATCGAAGTCAGCGTCAGGCTCGGCGCCCTGGCCAGCGGCTCTGCCGAGAAGGATGAACTCAAGTCCCTGCAGACTTATGCACAGGCCATCGGCCTGGCATTCCAGGTCCAGGACGACATTCTCGACGTCGAAAGCGATACCGAAACCCTCGGCAAACGCCAGGGCGCCGACATCGCCCGCGACAAGCCGACCTACCCGGCACTGCTCGGTCTGGACGCCGCCAAGGCCTATGCGCTGGAACTGCGCGATCAGGCCCTGCACGCGCTGCGACCGTTTGACGCGGCTGCCGAGCCGTTGCGCGATCTGGCCCGGTATATCGTCGACCGGCGCAACTGAAGGCTTATCTGCCAAAAAAGACCAACGCGTGGGCAGGGGGCGATGCATCAGGTAAACTGCCGCATCTTTTATACCTATAACGATTCGCCTGATGCCCACGACGTTTCATGAGATTCCCCGCAAGCGCCCGACCACGCCCCTGCTCGACCGCGCTAACACGCCGGACGGCCTGCGCCGGTTAGGCGAAGCCGAGCTGGAAACCCTGGCTGATGAGTTGCGCCTGGAATTGCTCTACACGGTCGGCCAGACCGGTGGGCACTTCGGTGCCGGCCTGGGCGTCATCGAGCTGACCATCGCGTTGCATTACGTCTTCGACACCCCGGACGACCGGTTGGTGTGGGACGTCGGTCATCAGGCCTATCCGCACAAGATCCTCACCGGTCGTCGCGAGCGCATGGAAACGCTGCGCCAGAAGGACGGCATCGCCGCCTTCCCGCGCCGTTCCGAGAGCGAGTACGACACCTTCGGCGTCGGCCACTCCAGCACCTCGATCAGTGCCGCGCTGGGCATGGCCATCGCCGCCCGCCTGCAGAACAGCGATCGCAAGGCGATTGCGGTGATCGGCGACGGCGCCCTGACCGCCGGCATGGCCTTCGAGGCGCTGAACCACGCGCCGGAAGTCGACGCCAACATGCTGGTGATCCTCAACGACAACGACATGTCGATCTCGCGCAACGTCGGCGGTCTGTCGAACTATCTGGCGAAGATCCTTTCCAGCCGCACTTACGCGAGCATGCGTGAGGGCAGCAAGAAAGTGCTGTCGCGCCTGCCCGGTGCCTGGGAAATCGCCCGTCGTACCGAAGAGTACGCAAAAGGCATGCTGGTCCCCGGCACCCTGTTCGAAGAATTGGGCTGGAACTACATCGGCCCGATCGACGGCCACGACCTGCCGACCCTGATCGCCACCCTGCGCAACATGCGCGATCTGAAAGGCCCGCAGTTCCTGCATATCGTCACCAAGAAAGGCAAAGGCTTCGCACCGGCGGAAGTCGACCCGATCGGTTACCACGCCATCACCAAACTCGAACCGCTGGACGCCCCTGCCGCTGCGCCGAAAAAGGCCGGCGGGCCGAAGTATTCCGGCGTGTTCGGTGAGTGGCTGTGCGACATGGCCGCTGCCGACCCGCGTCTGGTGGGCATCACCCCGGCGATGAAGGAAGGCTCGGATCTGGTGGCGTTCAGCGAACGCTTCCCGCTGCGCTACTTCGACGTGGCGATTGCCGAGCAACACGCCGTGACCCTCGCCGCCGGCATGGCCTGCGAAGGCGCGAAACCGGTGGTGGCGATCTACTCGACATTCCTGCAACGCGGTTATGACCAGTTGGTGCATGACGTCGCGGTGCAGAACCTCGACGTGCTGTTCGCCATCGACCGCGCCGGTCTGGTGGGCGAAGACGGCCCGACCCACGCCGGCAGTTTCGACCTGTCGTTCCTGCGCTGCATCCCGGGCATGGTGATCATGACCCCGAGCGATGAAAATGAACTCCGCAAGATGCTCACCACCGGCCACCTGTACAACGGCCCGGCGGCGGTGCGTTACCCGCGCGGCACCGGCCCGAACGCGACCATCGAGAAAGACCTCGAACCGATCGAGATCGGTAAGGGCGTGGTGCGTCGTCAGGGCAGCAAGGTCGCCCTGCTGGTGTTCGGCGTGCAAATGGCCGAAGCCCTGAAAGTCGCCGAGACGCTGGACGCGACCGTGGTCGACATGCGTTTCGTCAAACCGATGGACGAAGCGCTGGTACGCGAGATCGCCAACAGCCACGACCTGCTGGTGACCATCGAAGAGAACGCGATCATGGGCGGCGCCGGTGGCGCGGTCAGCGAATTCCTCGCCCGCGAGAACATCCTCAAGTCGGTGCTGCACCTGGGCTTGCCGGACGTTTACGTCGAGCACGCCAAACCGGCGCAGATGCTGGCCGAGTGCGGACTGGATGAAGTGGGGATCGAAGCGGCGGTGCGGGAGCGCCTGGAACTGCTCAACAAGTAATCACCATCCCTGTGGGAGCGGGCTTGCCCGCGATGAGGTCGGCACAGTCAACATTGATGTTGGATGTACCGACGCCATCGCGGGCAAGCCCGCTCCCACAGTGTTTTGTGCCGCTGGAAATCTAGTGCCACCAGAAATACCAACGGAATACCGATGAACCTCTCGCGCCTCGCCCTGCCCCTCCTGCTGCTGCCCTCCGCCAACGCCCTCGCTGACAATTTCGAACGCGACCAGGCCCTGAAGCTGCCGGACGTGCTGATCAGCGCCAACCGTCAGGTCGAAGCGCGCAACGACAGCAGCGCCGCCAACACCGTGTTCACCCGCGAAGACATCGAGCGTCTGCAACCGCGCAGCGTCACCGATCTGCTGCAACGGGTACCGGGCGTGCAAGTGACGCAAACCGGCGGACGCGGGAGTCTTCCGGGTATTTACATCCGCGGCACGCAATCGGCGCAAAGCCTGGTGCTGGTCGATGGCCAGCGCATCGGCAACTCCACTTCCGGCGACAGCAATCTGCAACACCTCAACATCGAGCAGATCGAGCGGGTCGAAGTTTTGCGCGGTTCGCGTTCGGTGATCTACGGCAGCGATGCGATTGGCGGGGTGATTCAGATCTTCACCCGGCGCGGCGGCGAACAAGGCTTGCAGCCCCGGGTGCATGTCGGATTCGGCAGCAATCAGACCTGGGAGCGCAGTGTCGGCCTGTCCGGAGGTGATGAGGAAACACGTTTCAACCTCGGCGCCAGCCTCGATGAAACCGCCGGCCTCGACCGCACCCACGAATCCTATCCCAGCGACAGTGACCACGACGCCTATCGCAATAAGTCCATCAGCCTGAGTCTCAGCCACGCGCTGACCGATGACATCGAAGTCGGCGCCAACCTGCTCGATAACCGTGGCAAAAGCGAGTTCGACAACCCGTTCGGCCGCTTCGACCCGGTGACTTTCGACTCCCTCCAGCAGCAGCCCTACAGCGATTTCACCGTCAGCAGTTTCAGCAGCTACATCGACGCGCGAATCAACGAGCGCTGGAAGTCGCGCCTGGAACTCGGCCATAGCGAAAACCGCGAGAAGTCCTTCGACAAGCTCAGCGACGAACGCTCGGTGTTCAACACCTACCGTGATTCGGTGACCTGGCAGAACGATCTGACCCTCGATGCGCGCAACAGCCTGATCCTTGGCGGCGACTGGTACGAAGACCGCATCAACAGCAGCACCGCGTTCGACGAAGACAGCCGCTGGAACCGCGCCGCGTTCATCCAGCATCGCTTCCAGGCCGACAGTTTCTCCACCGAACTGGGCCTGCGTCGTGATGACAACCAGCAGTTCGGCGGCCAGAACAGCTGGAGCGGCACGCTGACCTTGCCGGTCAACCCGGACAACGATCTGCTGCTCAGCTACAGCGAAGGCTTCCGCGCGCCGACCTTCAACGATCTGTATTACCCGGACTTCAGCAACCCCGACCTGAAACCGGAAACCTCGAAAAGCTACGAGCTGCAATGGCGCAGCCAGTTGAGCGACAGCACTCGCCTCGAAGCCTCGCTGTACCGGACCGATCTGGAAGACGCGATCATCTTCGGCAGCAACTCACGCCCGGAAAACGTCGCCTCGGCGCGGATCAACGGCTTCGAAGCAGCGCTGAAACAGGAGCTGTTCGGCTGGCAGAGCAACCTCGGCGTGGCGATCATCGATCCCCGTGACCGCGACACCGGCCACACGTTGGCACGGCGTGCACGGCGGACATTGAGCTGGGATCTGGATCGACAGTTCGATCGCCTTGGCCTCGGCGCCAGTTGGCAGGCCGTGAGCAGCAGCTATGACGACCTGAACAATCAGCAGCCGCTTGGCGGTTATGCACTGCTCGGACTGCGCAGCAGCTGGGCGTTGAACCGCGAGATCAAGCTGGATTTCAAGATCGACAACCTGCTGGACAAGGGTTACAGCCGGGCGCTGTACAGCCATGACGGCAGTCAGTATGACTATCGCGAGGAAGGTCGGGCGTTCATGTTCGGCGTGACCTGGACACCGCAGCTCTAACGATCTGGCGCGATCAGGTGGCAGAGTTTGGCGGTCGCCTCGATCATCTGCCCGCTCGGGCGCTCCAGACCTTTGTCGGTGACCAGCAGTAATTGCCGATGCTTCACCGCTGTGACCTGCGGCCAGGCGTTCCACGCATCGAGTTGCGGCTGATCGCCGGCGAGAATCACTTCGGGATCACGCTGTAAAACCGCCTCGATGCTCACCTGCGGCGCGGGCAGGCTCAAATCGGCAAACACATTGCGCGCGCCGCACACTTCAAGCGCATCGCTGATGATCTGCCCGCCGCCGACGGTGTACAGCGGCGCGTCCCAGACCTGATAGAACACCCGCAGCGGCGTTTCCCGTCGGTAGCGCTGGCGCAGCTCATCGAGGTTTTGTCGCAACTCACTAGCTCGTTCGATCCCACGCTCAGGACGACCGAGCTGTATCGCGATGGCTTCAATCTGCGCAGTCAGCTGTTCGAGACTGTGAGGCTCGGCAACGAACGTCGGGATGTTCAGGCGCTTGAGCTGATCACGTTGAGCCGGGCCGACACTGCCGGGCCACAACAGCAACAAGTCAGGTTTGAGGCTGAGCAGCCGCTCCATGTCAAGCTGGCCATAACGGCCTACCGAAGGCACGTCCTTGATCGCGGATGGCCGCTCACCGCCATCCAGCACCCCGACCAACAGGTCGGCCGAATCCAGTTCGACAACGATTTCAGACAGGGATGGCGCGAGGCTGACCACCCGCAGGGCGGCCAGCGTTTCACCGCTGACGGCCAGCAGCAGAACCGCCAGCCAGAGACGCCGCATCAGGCGAGTTGACGCGGGATACGGTAGAGGTAGAACAGCACCGCCGTGGACAGCGCCAGCAACATCAGCGGCACCGCTTCAAGGCCGACGAACACCGCCAGCGCGCCGATCCATGCCGGCAGCGCCGCGACCACGAATGCACTGCGAAGGCAGGCCGCCAGGGCGATCCAGGCAGCGGGTTCTTCAGGGGTATCGAGGGCTTTTTGCGTGGCGATCAGCGCATGTTTGTAGCGCCCGAAAAACTTCAGGCTGACAAACATCGACGCCACGCCAGCGATAAACAAAGGCATCGCCAAGACCGGCAGAATCGCCTCGCCCTGGCCGAACACTCCGTTGATCACGAACAGCGGCAACAGCGCCAGCGCCAGGTATTTCCACCAGGCGATCGACAGACGGCGCCGCACTTGCCCGCGGGTCACGCCCGGTCTACCTCGCCCTGATGCTCGTTGCCCATCATGTGGTCGAGCTTGCTGGCCTTGGTCGCCAGATAGAGTTTGTTGTGCGGATTGTGGCCGGTGTGCAGCGGCACGCGCTCGGCGACGACGATGCCCATGTCGGTCAAGGCTTTGACCTTGCGCGGGTTGTTGGTCATCAGACGCAGGGATTTGACGCCCAGATGCTCGAGCATCGGCAGGCACATGGCGTAGTCACGCTGGTCGGCGGCAAAGCCCAGACGCTCGTTGGCTTCAACGGTGTCGGCGCCGCCGTCCTGCAATTCGTAGGCACGGATCTTGTTCAAAAGACCGATGCCGCGCCCTTCCTGACGCAGGTACAGCAACACGCCACGGCCTTCGCGAGCGATGGCCTTGAGGGCGCCTTCGAGTTGCGAACCGCAGTCGCAACGCTGGCTGAACAAGGCATCGCCGGTCAGGCATTCGGAGTGCAGACGGCCGAGTACCGGGGCACCGTCGGCAATCTCGCCCAGGCTCAGCACGACGTGCTCGCGGCCGGTGGCTTCGTCGAGAAAACCGTGCATGGTGAATTGCGCAAAAGGCGTTGGCAGCTTGGAAGCGGCGACAAAAACGACAGGCACCGGTGTGCTCCTGATCTGAAAAGTCCGAGATTCGCTGGGCGGCATTGTAACAGCAGGTTCCCAGAGGCGCTTAGGCTGAATTATCGGGGATAACTATCAAAAAGTTTGATGACAGGCTCGTCGCTATCGCCTTTACTCGAACGGATACGGCTGCTTCCAGCGCTCGAAGATCGGCTTCAACTCGCCGCTTTTCACCAGTTGCTCCATGCGCTGGTCGTAGATCGACATCAGCGCCCGGCCTTGCGGGGTGTCGGCGAAGCCGAGGTACAGCGGCAATTCCGCCAGATGCGAATAACGATATTGCGACGGATCGGCGGCGTTTCTCACCACTGCTTCGATTTCCGTCAGCGCATCGATGTAGTAATCCGCCCGCCCCTGCTTGAGCATCGACAGGATGCCGGTGCGGCGCTCGATCTGGTTGAAGCGTTTGACGTTCGGCAGGTAGGTTTCGTAGCGATAGCCGCGCACCCAGGCCAATCGATACTTGCCCAGCGTCGCCTGGGTCGGCGATGGGTTGCTGGCAAGACCCAGCGCGTAGATGTGGTCGGAATCGAAATTCCATTTCGGGTACAGCACCTGCTCGGCTTCACCGCGATAGGAGCCGACCAGTGCGTCAGCTTCCTTCAGTTGCACCAGACCCACCGAGCGGGTGTAGGGCACGGTGCGAATATCCAGGGTCACGCCGGCCGGCTCGAACACTTTGCGCAACACGTCCCAGCCCAGGCCATGGCCATCGGCGGCGGTGTAGTCTTCCCAATCTTCACTGGCCAGGTGAATGACCGACGGCGGTGCGTCCTGTGCCTGGGCCACGGCGCCAAGCAAGGTCAAAACCACTATCGCCAACAAGCGTCGAGTCATCCCTGTGCCCCTCATCCACGCCTGGAAATCAGGCGAAAACCCACACCAGTCCCTGCATCGCCAGCCAGGCGAACACGCCGGCCAGCACGTCGTCGAGCATGATGCCGACGCCGCCGTGAACATGCCGGTCGATCCAGCGGATCGGCCACGGCTTGAGAATGTCGAAGAAGCGGAACACGAGGAACCCGGCCAGCAACCAGTACCAGCCTTCCGGCACCAGCCACAGGGTGATCCACATCCCGACCATTTCGTCCCAGACGATGCCTTCGTGGTCGTGCACCCGCAGATCGTCGGCCACTTTGCCGCACAGCCAGAAGCCGAACAGCATGGTGATCCCGAGCATCAGCCAGTACCCCCAGTCCGGCAGCATCTGCCACAACGGAATAAAGGGTAGTGCAACTAACGAGCCCCAAGTGCCCGGCGCCTTGGGCAAGGTGCCCGAGCCGAAACCGAACGCGAGGAAATGCCAGGGATTGCGCCAGACCGACGGCGGAACGAATTCGGCCGGAACCTGTTTCGGGTGATCTGTCACGGTGACTCCTGAAAATGTTGATAACCCCGGATTTGCGGGGTGATGTCCTGCCCGTCGCGATCCAGCAGCACTACGCCCTGCCCTTGCGTCACGCGGCCGATCACATGGATCGTCCAGCCATCGGCGAGCAGCGCCGGCAACTCGACGGATGGCAAGGTGAAGGCCAGCACGTAATCATCGCCACCGCTCAACGCCGCACGCTCGGCGCCGCGCTGACCGAGAAACGCCACCAGCGCCTCCGACAACGGAACACGCTCGCGCTCGACTTCGAGGCGGACCTTCGAGGCCAGTGCGATATGACCGCAATCGGCGAGCAGCCCATCGGAGATGTCCAGCGCCGAGGTGGCCTTGCCACGCAGGGCCTGACCGAGGGCGAGTTGCGGTTGCGGCGACCAGTAATGATCAAGCAGCGGCTGGGCAATGTGTGGTTCGGCGTGTCGCTGACCCAGCACCAGCGGCAAGGCCCCGGCTGCATTGCCCAGTTCGCCGCCGACACACAGCAGATCGCCCGGCTGCGCGCCGCTGCGGGTCAGCGCTTTGCCGGCCGGGACGCGACCGAAAACGGTGACGGTCAGGCTCAACGGCCCGCGAGTCGTGTCGCCGCCGACCAGTGCCACGCCGCAGCCCTGCGCCATGCGGTTCAAACCGCGGGCATAGGCTTGCAGCCAATCGGCAGTCACCGTCGGCAGAGTCAGGGCAAGGGTAAAGGCGACGGGCGTGGCGCCCATGGCAGCGAGGTCGCTGACCGCCACGGCCAGCGAGCGCTGACCGAGCAGAAACGGATCGCAGGGATCGGCGAAATGTACGCCGGCCACCAGCGTATCGGTGGAAACCGCCAGCTGTTCCCCGGAAGGAACCGCCAGCAAGGCGCAGTCATCGCCGATCCCCAGTGCAACGCCTTCGCCGCCCTGCGCACAAGGCGCGGCGGCAAAGAAATTGCGGATCAGCTCAAACTCGCCCATGCCGAGAAAAAGTATTCAAGCGCGGATCAGCGCTTGAACGCCTTCACTTCAGCTTCACGCAGGCGCGGAGCCAGCTTGTCGAGCACGCCGTTGACGAACTTGTGGCCGTCGGTCGAACCGAACACCTTGGCCAGTTCGATACCTTCGTTGATCACAACGCGGTACGGCACGTCGACGCGCTTGAGCAGTTCCCAGGTGGACAGGCGCAGAACCGCCAGTTCGACCGGATCCAGCTCTTCGATCGCCAGATCCAGGCAAGGCGTGAGCGCGGTGTCGATTTCGGTCTTGAACTGCGGAACCCCGTGGAGGATTTCGCGGAAGTACGCGCCATCGACATCGGTGAAATCGTTATCGACCCGGAACTGCGCTTCGATCTCGTTCAGCGAAGCCTTGGCCATGTGCCATTGATACAGGGCCTGAGTCGCGAGCTGACGGGCTTCGCGGCGCTTGGCGCTTTTAGATGGCTTGCCGGCATCCGCAGGTTTCGGATCGCGCGGGTTGAAACGATCGCTTTCGTCGCTAATCACTTGGCCTCCAACTGCGCCAGCAGGCTGACCATTTCCAGAGCGGACAGGGCAGCTTCAGCACCTTTGTTGCCGGCCTTGGTGCCGGAACGTTCGATGGCTTGCTCGATGGAATCAACGGTCAGGACGCCGAAAGCGACCGGTACGCCGAACTCCATGGACACCTGGGCCAGGCCCTTGGTGCACTCGCCAGCCACGTATTCGAAGTGCGGAGTGCCGCCACGAATGACCGCGCCCAGGGCGATGATTGCTGCGAACTCGCCTTTCTGGGCGACTTTCTGAGCAACCAGCGGGATTTCGAAGGCGCCAGGTGCGCGGATGATGGTGATGTCGCTTTCGCTCACGCCGTGGCGAACCAGGGCATCAACTGCACCGCTGACCAGGCTTTCAACCACGAAGCTGTTGAAGCGGCCCACTACCAAAGCGTAGCGGCCTTTAGGGGCGATGAAGGTACCTTCGATGGTCTTCAGGGTCATTCGTCAGATCTCTTAAAGAGCCGGGACGCGTCTGTTTCGCGTCCCTCAGTGATTTATTTGCCGCGAATTCGGAGCCGGAAACAACCGGTCATTATTCGGAGGGCACGTATTCTACAACTTCCAGATCGAAACCGGATATCGCATTGAACTTCATCGGCGCGCTCATCAAACGCATTTTGCGCACGCCGAGGTCACGCAGGATCTGCGAACCGGCACCGACGATGCTGTAGGTGGTCGGTTTTTTCACCGCCGCCTGATCGCCGGTTTCGCGGATGTGCGCCAGCAACACGTCGCCATCGAGCGGGTGACCGAGCAGCAGCACCACGCCGCTGCCGGCCTCGGCGACCGCAGCCATGGCGGCGCGCAGGCTCCAGCGGCCCGGCTGCTTGACCATCAGCAGGTCGCGCAGCGGATCCATGTTGTGCACCCGAACCAGGGTCGGCTCTTCGGCGCAAACGGTGCCCAGGGTCAGTGCCATGTGCACGTCGCCTTCCACGGAATCACGATAGGTCACCAGGTTGAATTGGCCCAGTTCGCTGTCCAGCGGCTGCTCGGCAATCCGCTGAACGGTACGTTCGTGGATCATCCGGTAGTGAATCAGGTCGGCGATGGTGCCGATCTTGATGTCGTGTTCGGCGGCGAACGCTTCCAGTTCGGCGCGACGGGACATGGTGCCGTCGTCGTTCATCACTTCGCAGATCACGCCGCTTGGCTCGAAACCGGCCATGCGCGCCAGGTCGCAGGCGGCTTCGGTGTGACCGGCGCGGGCCAGGGTACCACCGGCCTGGGCCATCAGCGGAAAAATGTGGCCCGGGCTGACGATGTCTTCGGCCTTGGCGTCTTTCGCGGCGGCCGCTTGCACGGTGCGCGCACGGTCAGCGGCGGAAATGCCGGTGGTCACGCCTTCGGCCGCTTCGATCGAGACGGTGAACTTGGTGCCGAAACCGGAACCGTTGCGTGGCGCCATCAGCGGCAGCTTCAGGGTTTCGCAACGCTCGCGGCTCATCGGCATGCAGATCAGGCCACGGGCGTACTTGGCCATGAAGTTGATGTGCTCGGCCTTGCAGCATTCGGCGGCCATGATCAGGTCGCCTTCGTTCTCGCGGTCTTCGTCATCCATAAGGATGACCATCTTGCCTTGGCGGATGTCTTCAACCAGTTCTTCGATGCTATTGAGCGCCACAAGGCACCCCCTTCAGTCAGGATTTGAGGTAGCCGTTGGCGGCCAGAAAGCTTTCAGTGATGCCACCGGACGCCGGCTCTGCAGCCTTGTCGCCCAACAGCAGACGCTCCAGATAACGCGCCAGCAGATCGACTTCCAGGTTCACCCGGCGACCTGGCTTGTAGGACGCCATGATGGTTTCGCTCAGGGTGTGCGGGATGATCGTCAGCAGGAATTCGGCGCCATCGACCGCGTTCACGGTCAGGCTGGTGCCATCGACGGTGATCGAGCCTTTGTGGGCGATGTACTTGGCCAGCTCCTTCGGCGCGCGGATGCGAAATTCCACGGCACGGGCATTGTCGCTGCGCGAAACCACTTCGCCGACACCGTCGACGTGACCGCTGACCAGATGGCCGCCGAGACGGGTGGTCGGGGTCAGGGCTTTTTCCAGGTTGACCGGGCTGCCGCTTTTCAGGTCATTCATGGCGGTACAGTCGAGGGTTTCACGACTGACGTCGGCGGCGAAGCCGTTGCCCGGCAGTTCAACCGCGGTCAGGCACACGCCGTTGACCGCGATGCTGTCGCCGAGTTTGACGTCGCTCAGGTCGAGCTTGCCGGTTTCGACATGCACCCGCACATCACCGCCCTTTGGGGTCAGTGCGCGGATACTGCCGATGGATTCGATGATGCCGGTAAACATGGGGTTCTCCTTGAGAACGAAGCCAGCGCTAACGCGATGGCCGGGAATTATACGCTCGCCGATGGGACAGGGATGGCAGTGACTCGCCAGTCATCGCCAACCGCGCGAATTTCAGTGATTTTCAGCTCCGGCGCATCCTTCATATAGGCCAGCGGCCAGTCCAGAAGCGGACGCGCCGTGGAGCCGAGGAACTTGCCGGCAATGAAGATCACGAACTCGTCGACCAGACCGAGCTGGGCAAAGGCGCCGGCCAGTCGTGGGCCAGCCTCGACCAGCACTTCGTTGACGCCACGGTTGGCCAGTTCGATCAGCAATTGGTGCAGATCGACCTGACCGTCATCGCCCGGCACGATCAGGCATTCCGGGCCGTGGGCGTACTGTTCTTCGATGGCCACGCAGGTGGCGACCAGCGCCGGGCCGGCCTTGAAGAACGGCGCATCCAGCGGCACCCGCAGACGTCCGTCGATCAGTACCCGCAGCGGCGGACGGCTCAGGGCCAGCGCGGTCTGTTCGGCATCCAGCCCCAGCTCTTCGGCGCGAACGGTCAGGCGTGCGCCATCGGCCAGCACTGTATCGGCGCCGGTCAGCACCACGCTGGCCTGGGCGCGCAGACGCTGCACCGCCGAACGCGCGGCAGGGCCGGTGATCCATTGGCTCTCGCCGCTTTCCATTGCCGTGCGGCCGTCGAGGCTCATGGCCAACTTGACCCGCACGAACGGCAAGCCGTGTTCCATGCGCTTCAGAAAACCTTGATTGAGCTTGCGGGCTTCGCCTTCCAGCACCCCGCTTTCGGTGGCGATGCCGGCATCGCTCAAGCGCTGCAGACCGCGTCCGGCGACTTGTGGATTCGGATCACGCATCGCCGCAACCACTCGGCCAACACCGGCATTCACCAGTGCATCGGCACACGGCGGCGTGCGGCCGTGGTGGCTGCAAGGTTCGAGGGTCACATAAGCCGTGGCGCCCCGGGCCAGCTCACCGGCGGCGCGCAGGGCGTGGACTTCGGCGTGGGGTTCGCCGGCGCGTTCATGCCAGCCTTCGCCGACAATCTGCCCGTCGCGCACGATCACGCAGCCGACCCGTGGATTGGGATGAGTCGTGTAGTGCCCGTTGCGCGCCAGCTCCAGAGCCCGGGCCATGAAGTGGGCGTCGAGGATGGCCTGCTCGGCGGCGGCGGTCATTCTTTCACCGGTTCGCGTGCGAGGCGGTCGATCTCTTCGCGGAATTCGTTGAGGTCCTGGAAGCGGCGGTACACGGAAGCGAAACGGATGTAGGCGACTTCATCGAGCTTTTGCAGCTCGGCCATCACCAGTTCGCCGACCACGAGGGACTTGACCTCACGCTCGCCGGTGGCGCGCAGCTTGTGCTTGATATGAACCAGCGAGGATTCGAGGCGCTCGACGCTCACCGGACGTTTCTCCAGGGCGCGTTGCATGCCGGCGCGGAGTTTTTCTTCGTCGAATGGTTGGCGGCTGCCGTCGGTTTTGATCAGGCGCGGCAACACCAGTTCGGCCGTCTCGAACGTCGTGAAACGTTCGCCGCAGGCCAGGCATTCACGCCGGCGGCGCACCTGTTCGCCCTCGGCGACCAGACGCGAGTCGATGACCTTGGTGTCGTTGGCACCGCAGAAGGGACAGTGCATGGTGGCTGGCAACAAAAAAAGGGAGGGCCATGGTAGCGCATCCCGGTGGCAAGACAAGCCATAGGCTTTGCGGTATACAGACTGCCATGATCGTTTGATCCATGGATTTCATTTTGCTGGAGCCGCCAATGTCCCTACGACCGCTCGTTTTGCTCAGTGTTTTCAGCCTGCTGGTGGCCTGTGGCAGCGATGCGCCCAAGCCTCAGCCGCCCACGCCGGGCCCGGCGCCGCAACAGGCGCAGAAAAAAGCCCGGGAAGCCGCCGATCTCGGCCCGCTGCCCGCGTATCAGCGCGAACTGAGCGGCACCCTGCAAGGCGTGCCGGCCGGCGCCGAAGTCGAACTGGCGCTGCTGGTGATCGACGAAAAGGATCGCCCGCAACAATTGCTCGCCAGTTCCAGCCTGATCGGCAACAACCAGATTCTGCCGTTTCACCTGCGTTTCAACCCCGAAGCCTTTCCGGTGGGCGCGCGGGTTGAATTGCGCGGCCGCGCCAGCCAGTCCGGCCAGTTGATCCTGCACCTGCCGTCGCAGACCATCACTCAGCCGACCACCCAGGCGCTGGGCCAGCTGCAATTTGTCAAAGCCCCATGAATGCACCGTCAGACCTGCAACAGTCGCTGGGCGAATTACTCGGCGACGCGCGACTGAAAGCCTGTGCGTTGCCGAACACCGATTTGCAGCTATGGCTGATCGATGGCGACAACATGGCCCGCGAATTCAGCCAGGAAGAAACCCAACGCATCCTGCATGAACCGCCGTACTGGAGTTTCTGCTGGGCCAGCGGTCTGGCGGTGGCGCGCTATCTCGCGCAATTCCCCGAGTGGGTCCGGGGCAAGCGGGTGCTGGATTTCGGCGCCGGTTCCGGGATCGCCGGCATCGCGGCGGTGAAGGCCGGAGCGCTGGAGGTGGTGGCCTGCGACCTTGACCCGCTGGCGATTGCCGCCTGTCGGGCGAATGCCGAACTCAATGATGTGCAAATGAGCTATTCCACGGACTTCTTCGCCGAGGCCGATCGCTTCGATCTGATCCTGGTAGCCGACGTTCTCTACGACCGGGAAAACCTGCCGCTGCTCGACGCCTTCCTGAGCCGTGGCCGCGAGGCGCTGGTGGCGGATTCGCGGGTTCGGGACTTCCGTCATCCGCTGTACCGGCGCATCGAAATGCTCGAGGCCATGACCCTGCCGGATCTGGCCGAGCCCGAAGAGTTTCGCCATGTCAGCCTCTACCACGCGGCCCGCGCCTGACCGTATAGTTGCCCCATTCACGCTTTTACGAGAGACCCCATGAGTCAGCAAACGCCGTACATTTTCGACGCCACGACGGCCGACTTCGACCAGTCGGTGATCGAGGCTTCCTTTCAAAAACCGGTGCTGGTGGATTTCTGGGCCGAATGGTGTGCGCCGTGCAAGGCGCTGATGCCGATGCTTCAAGGCATCGCCGAAAGCTATCAGGGTGAGTTGCTGCTGGCCAAGGTCAATTGCGATATCGAGCAGGACATCGTCGCCCGCTTCGGCATCCGTAGCCTGCCGACCGTGGTGCTGTTCAAGGACGGTCAACCGGTGGACGGCTTTGCCGGTGCACAACCGGAATCCGCCGTGCGCGCCCTGCTCGAACCCCATGTGCAGATGCCGGCGCCGTCGGCTGCCGATCCGTTCGAACAGGCTCAGGCATTGTTTGACGAGGGCCGCTACGCCGACGCGGAAGCGACATTGGTCACGCTGCTGGGCGAAGACAATACCAACGCCAAGGCGTTGATTCTCTACGCTCGCTGCCTGACCGAACGCGGTGAACTGGGCGAAGCGCAAACCGTGCTCGACGCGGTCAAGAGCGACGAACACAAAGCCGCGCTGGCTGGTGCCAAGGCGCAGATCAAGTTCCTCGGCCTGGCCCGTGACCTGCCGGACGCCGCCGACTTGAAAAGCCGTCTGGCGCAAAACCCGCAGGACGACGAAGCGGTGTATCAACTGGCGATCCAGCAACTGGCCCGTCAGCAATACGAAGCGGCGCTGGACGCCTTGCTCAAGCTGTTCATCCGCAACCGCAGCTACGGCGAAGGTCTGCCGCACAAGACCTTGCTGCAAGTGTTCGAACTGCTGGGCAACGATCACCCGCTGGTGACCGCTTACCGGCGCAAGGTGTTTGCGGCGCTGTACTAATTGCTTACTCGATCCAGCTGTAGAGCGGCGTATCCCCGCCGCTCGCCACTTTCACATCGGATGAATGGCGCAGGCGCACCAGCAATCGCTTGCCCGCCGCCGCGCTGCCGGTCAGTCCTTCGAGCTGATCCAGCAACTCCGGCCCGCTGAGTTGTCCGGCCTTGCGCAACAGATCCCTGGCGACCTGCCACAACGCGTCATCCTGATTCACCGGTTTCGCCACCGGCGCCGCCGCTGCTGTCTGCGGCTGGGCCGTCTGCACCTGCACGCCAAACTGCGCACCGAGCCGCGCCCAGTCGCTTTCATCCAGTTCCAGGGTCAAATCCACCGGCAACTCGCCGACGGTTCCGCGTATCCGCAACATAACTTTGCTCCCGCACTTTTCTGACCTGCATGCTCCCATGGGACTTGTGTAACGCCAAGCGGGCGGGCAAACTCTGCGCACTTTCGTTATAAGATTACATAACAAACTCTTCACTTTACTTTCCGGAGACCGCCATGCGTCGTCTGCTCCTCGCTTTGCCGTTTGCCCTGTTGCCGCTGGCCATCGCCCATGCCGCCGATGAGCATGATCACGACCATGAGCACGGCAGCCTCGGTGCCCACGAACATGGCGTCGGTCGCCTGAACGCCGCGCTGGACGGCCAGACCCTGGAACTGGAGCTGGAAAGCCCGGCAATGAACCTAGTCGGTTTTGAGCACGTCGCCACCAGCGATGCCGACAAGGCCAAGGTCGCAGCCGCCCGCGCGCAACTGGAAAAACCGCAGGCGCTGTTCAGTCTGCCGGCCGCCGCCGGTTGCAAAGTCACCCATCAGGAGCTGGAAAGCCCGCTGTTCGGCGACAAGCCGGATGCCGACGATCACGACGAAGAAGAAGCCGGCAAGGACGGTCACGAGCATCATCACGACCACAGCGAAATCCACGCCCACTACCAGTTCAGCTGCGCGGCACCGGGTGCGTTGAAAACCCTGGATCTGGCGAACCTGTTCAATACCTTCCCGGCCACCCAGAAAATTCAGGTACAACTGATCGGCCCGAGCGGCCAGCAAGGCACGGAAGTGACGGCCAAGGCCGCCGCCCTGAAGTTCTGACACGAAACGGCGCCATGACCCAAGCACTCATCGAACTGTCCGACCTGGGCTTCAACTGGCCCGGTCACCCGCCGTTGCTGGACATCCCGGCGTTTCTTCTGGAAGCCGGCGAAACCCTGTTCCTCAAGGGCCCCAGCGGCAGCGGCAAGACCACCCTGCTCGGCCTGCTGGGCGGGGTGCAGAAACCCGGCCGCGGCAGCATTCGCCTGCTCGGCCAGGAACTGACCGACCTGGGTGCAGGCGCCCGTGATCGCTTTCGGGTCGATCACACCGGTTACATTTTCCAGCAGTTCAACCTGCTGCCGTTTCTCTCGGTGCGCGAGAACGTCGAGCTGCCGTGCCACTTTTCGAAGCTGCGGGCCGAGCGTGCGAAACAGCGCCACGGCAGCGTCGATCAGGCTGCTGCCACCCTGCTCGCCCACCTGGGTTTGAAGGACGAAAGCATCCTGAGTCGCCGCGCCGATTCGCTGTCGATCGGTCAGCAACAGCGGGTCGCCGCTGCCCGTGCGTTGATCGGTCAACCGGAACTGGTGATCGCCGACGAACCGACCTCGGCACTGGATTACGACGCCCGGGAAAACTTCATTCGCCTGTTGTTCGCCGAGTGCCGTGAGGCCGGCTCGAGCCTGTTGTTCGTCAGCCACGACCAGAGCCTGGCGCCGCTGTTCGACCGTCACCTGTCCCTGGCCGAACTCAATCGCGCCGCCACGTCTGCCGAGGTCTGAGATGTATCTGTTCCGTCTGGCCATGGCCAGCCTCGCCAACCGGCGTTTCACTGCCCTGCTTACCGCATTCGCCATCGCCCTCTCCGTCTGCCTGCTGCTGGCGGTGGAGCGGGTGCGCACCGAAGCCAAGGCCAGTTTCGCCAGCACCATCAGCGGCACTGACCTGATCGTCGGCGCCCGTTCCGGTTCGGTGAACCTGTTGCTGTACTCGGTATTCCGCATCGGCAACGCCACCAACAACATTCGCTGGGACAGCTTCGAACACTTCGCCAGCAACCCGAAGGTGAAGTGGGCGATCCCGATGTCCCTCGGCGATTCCCATCGCGGTTACCGGGTGATGGGTACCACCGAAGCGTATTTCGAGCATTACCAGTACGGTCGCCAGCAGCATCTGCAACTGGCGGACGGCCGCGCCTTCGCCACCGATCCGTTCGAAGTGGTGCTCGGTGCCGAAGTGGCCGAGGCGCTGCATTACAAGCTCGGCGACAAACTGGTACTGGCCCACGGCGTGGCGGCGATCAGTCTGGTCAAGCACGATGACAAGCCGTTCACCGTGGTCGGGATTCTCAAGCGCACCGGCACCCCGGTGGATCGTACGTTGCACATCAGCCTCGGCGGCATGGAGGCGATCCACATCGACTGGCACAACGGCGTACCGGCCCGTGGCAACGGGCGGATCAGTGCCGATCAGGCACGCAACATGGACCTGACGCCGCAAGCGATCACCGCGTTCATGCTCGGCCTCAACAGCAAGATCTCGACCTTTGCCCTGCAACGGGAAATCAACGAATTCCGTGGCGAGCCGATGCTGGCGATCCTGCCGGGCGTGGCCTTGCAGGAGTTGTGGAGCCTGATGAGTACCGCCGAAAAAGCACTGTTCGTGGTCTCGCTGTTCGTGGTGCTGACCGGGCTGATCGGCATGCTCACCGCGATTCTCACCAGCCTCAACGAGCGTCGCCGCGAAATGGCGATCCTGCGTTCGGTGGGCGCGCGACCGTGGCACATCGCAAGCCTGCTGGTGCTGGAGGCGTTTGCTCTGGCACTGACCGGGGTGATCGCCGGGCTGGCGTTGCTGTACCTCGGCATCGCTGCGGCACAAGGTTATGTGCAGGCCAATTACGGGCTGTATCTGCCGCTGGCGTGGCCAAGCGAGTATGAATGGACGCTGCTCGGTGGCATTCTGGCTGCCGCGCTGCTGATGGGCAGCGTGCCGGCCTGGCGCGCGTATCGCCAATCCCTGGCCGATGGCCTGTCGATCCGTTTATGAGGATGTTCACCATGCCCCGCGCTGCCCTTGCGCTGCTGTTGCTGGTCGCCCTGCCCGTGTGGGCGGCGGCGCCGAAAGACCTGACCTGGTCGGAGATGATCCCGCCGGACGCAGCGCCCGAAGTGCCGAACATGACGCCGCTGCATGACCTGTCGAAGATGAGCGATGCGCTGTCCGCCGAGTCTGCGCCAGCGGCCAAGCAGGACATGCCCAACGCCCCCGTGGTGCAAAGCCTCGACGGCCAGAACATCCGCCTGCCGGGCTACATCGTACCGCTGGAAGTCAGCGAAGAAGGTCGCACCACGGACTTCCTGCTGGTGCCGTATTTCGGCGCCTGCATCCACGTGCCGCCGCCGCCCTCGAACCAGATCGTGCACGTGAAAAGCGAACTCGGCGTGAAGCTCGACGAGCTGTATCAGCCGTACTGGGTCGAGGGGCCGTTGCAGGTCAAGCAGTCCACCAGCGAACTGGCCGATGCCGGGTATCAGATGGAAGCGGACAAGATTTATGTGTACGAGCTACCGGAGTAAACCTGCGGGTTCTTTATTGCTTGCCAGCGATGAGGCCATGAAAGTTCCACAAAAAACCGGGGCATCACTGTTTCATTGAGCTGAGTCAAAAGACCGTATCAGACGGATTCGTACCATAGGACATCAAACATTTTTAACGTCCTTTGGGAGCTTCCATGAACAAGTCCTTGCTCAGCGCCTCGCTGTTTGCCCTCGCGCTCGCAGCCCCGCTCGCCCACGCCCACGAAGCCGGCGACATCATCGTTCGTGCCGGTGCGATCACCGTCAACCCGAAGGCCGACAGCTCCAGCGTCAAGGTCGATCAGGGTCCGTTGAGCGGCACCAACCTGGGCGGCAAGGCGACCATGAGCAGCGACACCCAACTGGGTCTGAACTTCGCCTACATGCTGACCAACAACATCGGTATCGAGCTGTTGGCCGCCTCGCCCTTCGAGCATGACGTGAAGATCAAGGGCACCGCCCTGCCAGCCGCCAACGGCAAACTCGGCACCCTCAAACACCTGCCGCCGACCCTGAGCGTCGTCTACTACCCGCTGGACGCGAAGTCGGCGTTCCAGCCGTACATCGGCGGCGGCATCAACTACACCTGGATCTACGACGAGCACGTCGGCAGCGAAGCCCAGTCCAACGGCTTCAGCAACTTCAAGGCGAAAAACTCCTGGGGCCTGGCCTGGCAGGTTGGCGCCGACTACATGCTGACCGACAACATCATGCTCAACGCCCAGGTGCGCTACATCGATATCGACACCCGCGCCACCGTCGAGAACAACGCCGTAGCCCCGGGCACCCGTGCACGGGTGAATGTGGACGTTGATCCCTTCATCTACATGGTTGGTCTAGGCTACAAGTTCTAAAGAACGTTCACGTGGTGGTGAATGAGGCTTGGTGACGAGCAGGCTCAGAACTGGCGGCGATGTTACGCCATCGACCGGGGAGCAAGCTCCCTCGCTACAGGAAACCGGTTTGAAAGCCGAATTCCGGCCGTGAAAAAGGCGCCTGTCAAAAGGCGCCTTTTTCATGTCCGCAAGAAGCTCAGCGGCCGAGCAGACGGGCCAGGCCGACGTTCATCGGCGTTGGCGTGGGGCACTTGAATCGCTCAAGCAACCGGCGGTTGTTCGCCCGCGAATGACGGATGTCACCGGAGCGCGCCGGGCCGTAGCTGACGGGCGGCAACTCGCCGACCACCGCTTCGAGCGCGGCCAGCATCTGCTTGAGGTTGGTCGCCTGATTCCAGCCGACGTTCACCGCACCGACATCCACTTGCGGCTTTTCGAGCGCCTGCACCAGGACATCGACCAGGTCTTCGACGTACATGAAATCCCGGGTCTGCTCGCCATCGCCGAACACGGTGATCGGCAGGCCTTTCTGCGCGCGTTCGCTGAAAATGCTGATCACCCCGGAGTACGGCGAGGACGGATCCTGGCGCGGTCCGAAGATGTTGAAGAAACGGAAGATCGCCGGTTCCAGACCGTGCTGGCGGCGGTAGAAATCGAAGTACTGCTCGCCGGCCAGTTTGTCCGACGCGTAAGGCGTCAACGGCGCCTTGGGCGTGTCTTCGTCAATCGACTCGCCTTCGCCATTGTTGCCGTAGACCGCCGCACTGGAGGCGTACAACACACGTTTGACGCCGGCCTCGCGCATGGCTTCGCAGACGTTCAGCGTGCCGATGAAATTGCTCTGGTGGGTTTTCACAGGATCGTCCACCGACGCCTGCACCGAAGCGACGGCGGCCAGATGGGCGACCGCGCTGCAACCCTGCATCGCTTGTGCGACCAGAGCAGCATCGGCCACATCGCCGACGATCAGTTCGACCTTGGGATTATCCAGCGGCAGGTTGCTGCGCTTGCCGGTCGACAGATCATCGAGAATCCGCACCGAATGGCCCTTTGCAAGCAGCGCGTCAGTCAGGTGCGAGCCGATGAAACCGGCGCCGCCGGTGATGAGAACAGGGCCTTCAGCCATGACGATAAAACCTATCCAGTAAGCCCGGGAGCGCGGCACGCCAGGCGCGCGGCTTGATCCCGAAGGTGTGCAGAATTTTCTTGCAGGCGAGCACCGCGTGTTGCGGTTCTTCGGCGGCATCCGGCCGCGCGGCGTGGGCCTGGGCGGTCGGGGCTTCGATGGCCAGCGGGTGCAGGCTGCGCGCTTCGGAGAGAATCGCCTGGCCCAGCGCCAGCGGCGTGGTCGCCTCGTGGCCGGCGTAGTGGTAAGTGCCCCACAGCGGCGCGGCGCAATCGAGTTGCTTGAGCACCGAAATGATCACCCGCGCCGCATCGTCGACCGGGGTTGGATTGCCACGGCGGTCATCGGCCAGCAGCAATTCTTCCGGTTGTTCGGCACGGGCCAGGAAGCGTCCGAGTATTCCTTCCGGGCTGTCGTCGAGCAGCCAGCCGAAACGCAGCAGCACATGTTGCGGACAGGTGGCGCGTACGCTCTGCTCGATCCGCCACAGCGCCTGGCCGCGCAGGCCCAGCGGCACTGGCTCGTCCTTTTCGCTGTAGGCAGTGGCGCGGGAACCGTCGAACACCCGATAACTGGACGGCTGCACCAGCACGATGTTGTGGTGCTGGCACAGTTCGGCCAGACGCTCGATCGCGCGTTCCTGTCCGGCCAGACGGCTTTCGCTGACGGCCTCGGCCTGGAACCAGTCGAAATAGTAGGCAAGGTTGATCAATGCATCGGGACGGGTGTCGTCGAGCAATTGGGTCAGGCTCGCGGCATCCCAGCCGTCTTCGGGCGGGCGGGGGGCGAGGAAACCGATGTCTTCCTCTGCACCGAGGCGAATCAGCGCCTGCCCAAGGGCATTTCCGCCGCCCAGTAACATAAGGCGCATTCGCATAGAGTCAGCAGGCCCAGTCTGATTGGAACGATGGCTTTGGCGACGATGCTCGTGGCAGCGTCGTCGATAATTGCCGGAATCGTTGCATTTTGCGGGTTTAGTGCGCAACCGTCACCCGTAAAGTGTAGATCCCGAGCGGTACTTGCAACTTCGTCCGCCCGCCCGCATAACTGAAGCCATGAATCTGCCCCTCCCCAAGGACGCGGCCCTGGCAGGCTTCCACCCCGCCGTCAGCGCCTGGTTCAGCAGCACCTTCCCGACGGTGACGGCCGCCCAGGCCCGCGCATGGCCATTGATCCGCCAGCGCCGCTCGACGCTGATCGCCGCGCCCACTGGTTCCGGCAAGACCCTCACCGCGTTCCTCGCGGTGCTCGACGATCTGGTCCACCGTGGCCTGGAAACCCCGGACGGTCTGCCGGACGAAACCCTGGTGGTCTACATTTCGCCGCTCAAGGCGCTGTCCAACGACATCCGCATCAATCTGCAGAACCCTCTGGCCGGGATTACCGACCAGTTACGCCAAATGGACCTGCCGGCGCTGGAAATCACCACCGCCGTGCGCACCGGCGACACCCCGCAGAAAGACCGCGCCGCCATGCGCAAGAGCGCGCCGCACATATTGGTGACCACCCCGGAATCGCTCTACGTGCTGCTCGGCTCCGAGTCCGGCCGCAAAATGCTCGGTACCACGCGCACGGTGATCGTCGATGAAATCCACGCCATCGCCGCCGGCAAACGCGGCAGTCACCTGGCCTTGAGTCTCGAACGCTTGCAGGCGCTGTGCGCCGAACCACTGACCCGCGTCGGTCTGTCGGCCACGCAAAAACCGATCGATGCGGTCGCGCGGTTTCTGGTCGGCCATGACCGCCCGTGCGAAATCATCGATATCGGCCACGCGCGCCCACGGGATCTGGGCATCGAAGTGCCGCCGGTGCCATTGTCGGCCGTGATGGCCAATGACGTCTGGGAACTGGTTTATGACCGCCTCGCCACACTGGCTCGTGAACACCGCACCACGCTGATTTTCGTCAACACCCGACGTCTGGCCGAACGCTTGAGCCGACACCTGAGCGAACGCCTCGGCAAACAGGCGGTGGCGGCGCACCACGGCAGTCTGGCCAAAGAGTTTCGACTCGATGCGGAACAGCGGCTCAAGCGCGGCGAGTTGCAAGTGCTGATCGCCACCGCGTCGCTGGAACTGGGGATCGACATCGGCGAAGTCGACCTCGTCTGCCAGATCGCTTCACCGCGCTCGATTGCCGGTTTTCTGCAACGGGTCGGCCGCTCCGGGCACCAGGTCGGCGGCACACCCAAGGGGCGCCTGTTCGCCACCACCCGCGACGACCTGATCGAATGCGCCGCGCTGCTCGACTGCGTGCGCCGGGGTGAACTCGATACGCTGCACATCCCCGAAGCGCCGCTGGATGTGCTGGCGCAGCAGATCATCGCCGAGGTCAGTTGCCAGGAGTGGGCCGAGGACGATTTGCTCGCGCTGCTGCGCCGGGCCGAGCCCTACGCCCGCCTCGACGAAAAACACTTTCAGGCACTGCTGGGCATGCTCGCCGAGGGCTACAACGGCCGTCAGGGCATCCGCAGCGCCTACCTGCACCGCGACGCCGTCAGCCGAACCCTGCGCGGACGACGCGGTGCAAGGCTGACGGCAGTCACCAGCGGCGGCACTATCCCCGACAACGCCGACTACAGCGTTTTGCTCGAACCTCAGGGCCTGAACATCGGCAGCGTCAACGAAGACTTCACCGTGGAAAGCATCGCAGGCGATGTGTTCCAGCTCGGCAACGCTTCTTATCGGATCCTGCGGGTGGAGGCCGGCAAGGTGCGGGTCGAGGACGCTCAAGGCCAGCCACCGACCATTCCGTTCTGGCTCGGCGAGGCGCCGGGGCGCAGCGACGAATTGTCGGCGGCCGTGGCGCGCCTGCACGCGCAGCTCGATCAATTGCTCAGCGCCAGCCCCGGCAACCTGCAACCGGCCCTCGACTGGCTGACCGACACCCTCGGCCTGAACCTGGCCAGCGCCGAACAACTGGTGGATTACCTGGCCCGCGCCCGCCTCGCCTTCGGCGCCCTGCCGTCGAGGGACACGCTGCTGATGGAGCGTTTTTTCGACGAGTCCGGCGGCACCCAACTGATCATCCATTCGCCGTTCGGCAGCCGTATCAACCGCGCCTGGGGCCTGGCCCTGCGCAAGCGTTTCTGCCGCACTTTCAACTTCGAATTGCAGGCCGCCGCCAGCGAAGACGCGATCGTGCTGTCGCTGTCCACCAGCCACAGTTTCGAACTCGATGAAGTCTGGCGTTACCTGCACAGCAACAGCGCCGAGCACATTCTGATTCAAGCGGTGCTGGATGCGCCGCTGTTCGGCGTGCGCTGGCGCTGGAATGCCGGGGTGGCGCTGGCCCTGCCGCGGTTTACCGGCGGGCGCAAGGTCGCGCCGCAATTGCAGCGGATGAAAAGCGAAGACCTGATCGCCAGCGTGTTTCCCGATCAGATCGCCTGCCTGGAAAACCTCGCCGGTGAACGGGAAATTCCCCAGCATCCGCTGGTGGAACAGACCCTCGACGATTGCCTGCACGAAGCGATGGACAGCGAAGGCTGGCTCGAACTGCTGCGGCGCATGGAGCGCGGCGAAGTGCGCCTGATCGCCCGTGACCTGCCGGCGCCCTCGCCGTTGGCGGCGGAAATCCTCAGTGCCCGCCCTTACACCTTTCTCGACGATGCGCCGCTGGAAGAGCGTCGCACCCAGGCAGTGCTCAACCGCCGCTGGAGTGATCCGCAATCCGCCGATGACCTCGGCGCGCTGGACGCCGACGCGATCAACGCCGTGCGCGAAGAAGCCTGGCCGACGCCGAACAGCGCCGACGAAATGCACGAAGCGCTGATGAGCCTGGCGTGCATCAGCGACCGCGAAGTCGCGGCCAATCCGCAGTGGCGCGACTGGCTGAGTGCCCTGGCCGAAACCGGGCGAGCCTGTCGATTGCCAATAGATCCCGAGCATTCGGTCTGGCTGGCGAGAGAACGCCTGACCTGTCTGCAAGCGCTTTATCCACAGGCGCAGTCGGCACTCCCCGCGTTACCTGGTTTCGACCAAGCATGGACGGCCGATGATGCACTGATCGAAGTGATCCGCGCGCGGCTCGGCGCATTCGGACCGCTACCGCTGGCGGCGATTGCCGAGCCGCTGGCCTTGACGCCGGCTGCTGTTCATCAAGCCCTCGCTCATCTGGAGCGCGAAGGTTATGTGCTGCGCGGCCAGTTCACGCCGGGATCGACCGTTGCAGAGTGGTGCGAACGCCATCTGCTGGCGCGCATTCACCGCTACACGGTCAAGCGTCTGCGCCGGGAAATCGAGCCGGTAGCGTTGCAGGATTTCATGCGGTTTCTGTTCGACTGGCAGCACGTGTCCCCGTCCACCCGTGGTCAGGGCAACGCCGTATTGCCGGCGATTGTCGCTCAGTTCGAGGGCTACCCGGCCGCTGCTTCAGCCTGGGACAGCGACCTCCTTCCCGCGCGGCTCAAGGACTATTCACCGAGCTGGCTGGACGATCTGTGCCGCAGCGGCAAACTGGTGTGGACGCGCCTCAGCGCCCGGCAAAACATCAGCGGCACGGCGTTGCGCAGTACACCGATCGTGTTGCTGCCACGCAGTCAGGTCGGCTTGTGGAGTGCACTGGCCGAACAGACGCCGGTCAGCGAACTGTCGCCCAAGACCCGCAAGGTTTTCGACGCGCTGAACCAGCACGGCGCGCTGTTTTTCGATGAGCTGATACATGAAGCGCACCTGCTGCGCACCGAGCTGGAAATCGCCTTGCAGGAACTGGTCGGCGCCGGGCTGGTGAATGCCGACAGCTTTGCCGGATTGCGGGCGCTGATCACCCCGGCGAGCAAGCGCCAGCAGCGCAGCAGTCGACGCGGGCGCGGGGCGTTTGTCGGTGGGATGGACGACGCCGGGCGCTGGGCGCTTTTGCGTCGTGGGCCGGTGGTGGAAAACCGTCAAACGGCGTCGCCCGAAACCCTCGAACACATCGCCATGACCTTGTTGCGCCGCTATGGCGTGGTGTTCTGGCGCCTGCTGGAACGTGAGGCCGACTGGCTGCCGAGCTGGCGCGAACTCCTGCGCACGTTCCATCGACTGGAGGCGCGCGGCGAGATTCGTGGCGGGCGGTTTGTCAGCGGTCTGGCCGGCGAGCAATTCGCCCTGCCCGAGGCAATTCCGCTGCTGCGCGAAGTGCGCCGTCGACCTCACGACGGCAGCCTGATCGCGGTGTGCGGCGTCGATCCGCTGAACCTCGCCGGGACCTTGTTGCCGGGGGCGAAAGTGCCGGCGCTGGCGAGCAATCGGCTGGTGTATCGCGACGGGTTGCCGGTCGCTGCCGAGGTCGCGGGCAAGCCGCAATTCTGGGTGGAGCTGGACTCCGCCGCCATGATCGAAATCCGCAACAGGCTGACCCGTCACTGAGTGCGCACCTGCTCCGGCAACACCACCGACGAATGCGCCGGCGGCGCCTCTTCTTCCTGGCGCTTGGGCAACAAAACCTGCTGTGGATAAGTCTGGGCGAAATGCACCCACGGGCTGTTATCCACAAGCTTTTTCAAACGCTGGTTGAACGCGCGGCTCACCGCGTATTGCCCGCCCGAGACCGTGCGGAACTGCGCGGTCAGCACCACACCGTTCAGGTCCATCTTGTCCACACCGAACACATCCAGCGGCCCTTGCAGGTTGTACTTGAGGAACGGGTCTTCGCGAATCGAATCCCCCGCCTCGCGGATCAGTTCGATGGCCTTGTCGACATCGGTGTCGTAGGTGAACTGCACCGAGAAAAACGCGAACGCAAACTGCCGCGATTGATTGGTCACGGCCTTGATCTGGCCGAACGGCACCGAATGCACGAAGCCCTTCCCGTCACGCAGGCGCAGGGTGCGAATGGTCAGGCCTTCGACCGTGCCGGCATGCCCGGAATCGAGCACCACCCAGTCGCCGATCGACAGGGTGTCTTCGATGATGATGAACAGCCCGGTGATCACGTCCTGCACCAGTTGCTGCGAGCCGAAACCGATGGCCAGGCCGACCACCCCGGCACCGGCCAGCAGCGGTGCGACGTTGATCCCGAGATTGGCCATGGTGGTGATCGCGCAGATCACCACCAGGATGATTTTGATCGCGTTGCGCAACAGCGGCAGGATGGTTTTCACCCGGGTGCTGGGCTGGCGCGCCGAGCGTTTGCTGACTGGCGGTTTCAGCGCCTCCTGAATCGCCGTGTCGAGCACCACCCACAGCAGCCACGTCACGAGAAGGATCAGGCCGATGCTACTCAGCGCATTGCTGATCGCCCGCCCGACCGTGCTGCTCTGGGCAAAGTCGAGCAGCGACACGCCCCAGATCCGCCCGAGAATATCGATGAATGCAATTGCAATGACGATCCGCAGCAAGGCGTGCAACAGGCTGAGGAAACGTTCCTTGTAGGCACTGCTGCGCTGAATCGCCTCGGCCCTGCGCGACTTGAACAGGTGCTGCAGCACGGTGCTGAGAAAAACCGCGCCGATCAATAGCACCGTGGTGAGCAACGCGCAGCGCAGGGCTTTCTGGTTGTCCTCGCCGATGCCTATCAGATTCACCGCCGAGACCAGCACCATCAGCACGATCGGCCAATACCAGAGCCCGGAAAAAATCCGCAGCGATTCCTGCAGCGACGGTTGCTTCAGGCGCTGGGCCAGCGGGCGATTACGGATGAGGTGCGCCACCGGACGACGCAGGCGAATCACCAGCAGGCCGAAGATGATCGACGCCAGCAGACCGGTGAACACCGCAATGCTGCTGGTGATGTTGCCGCCCAGTTGCCGGGCGATCTGCGGGCTGGTCAGGGCGTCACTCAACGCGGCGAGAAAGCCGATCAGGAACAGCGGTTTCGGGCAGTAGTCGCAGATGATCTGCACGGCGCGGCGCTTGTGGCCGACGTTGAACATCACCACCACGCACAACAGCATCGACGTGGAAAATATCCCGCTGCTGGTGGCGTAGGCAAAACACAGCGCCAGCGCCCGACCGACCGAGGCCGACAGAAAATGGCTGACGTACAGGGTCAGCGGCAGACAGATGAGTGCGGGCAGCGTGTAGGGCAACAGGTAACCGAGCAAATCCTGGCTGCGCTGACGTGTGCGCAACCAGCGCCCTTCCCGCAGACGCTTGCCCAGCACACTGCCGAGCACCGTCAACACGGCAAACGTGCCCAGCCACACGCCTGAAAGCATCAGGAAATCCCCCGCCACGCTCCAGCCCGAGCGGTTCGAAGGTTGATTGACCAGCCTGTCGACCTCATCCGCCGCCCGGTCGGCGCGCAGGCGCCAGGCGTCGACCAGATGCTCGTTGAGATCGAGTTTGTCCTGCACGTCGTCGATGCCGGAACTGATGGCGCCGAGCAGTCCGCCCTGCACGATCGGTTCCGGTTTGGCCGGCTCTTCACTGGCCGCCGGAACACCCGGCAGGCTGGCGGCTTGCACTGCATTGCCACCGAACAACAGCAATGCCCCCAATAGAATCGCGATCCTGAACCTGGTCAAAACGCAGAGCTCCCTTGGTTGAACCTGTAAGGAACTGATCGGTTTTGGCTTGGCAAAGTTCAAGAACGCCTTGAGAGCCGCTCTTTGATCTTTGCGCCCAGATCAAATATCAAATGCCCACCCCAGTATTTTTCCACCCCCACCAAACCCCGACACTGCGCTCCATTCAATCCCCCACCGGAGTGCCGTCATGCCCATTGCCCTGCTCGCGCTGACCCTCAGCGCCTTCGCCATCGGGACGACCGAGTTCGTCATCGTTGGCCTGCTTCCCACCATCGGCGCCGATCTCGGCGTCAGCCTGCCGTCCGCCGGTCTTCTGGTCAGTTTGTACGCCCTCGGCGTAGCCATCGGTGCGCCGGTGCTGACCGCCCTCACCGGTAAAGTCCCGCGCAAACTGTTGCTGCTGTCGCTGATGGTGCTATTCACCCTCGGTAACATGCTGGCCTGGCTGGCGCCAAGTTATGAATCGCTGGTAGTGGCGCGGATCGTCACGGGTCTGGCCCATGGCGTGTTCTTCTCCATCGGCTCGACCATCGCCACCAGCCTGGTGCCCAAGGAAAAAGCCGCCAGTGCGATTGCGATCATGTTCACCGGTCTGACCGTGGCGCTGGTCACCGGCGTACCGCTGGGCACGTTCATCGGTCAGCATTTCGGCTGGCGTGAAACCTTCCTTGCCGTTTCAGCACTGGGCGTGATCGCGTTTATCGGCAGCCTGCTGTATGTGCCGAACAACATTGCCCACAGCAAACCGGCGTCGCTGTTGCAGCAATTGCAGGTGCTCAAGCAACCGCGTCTGTTGCTGGTCTATGCCATGACGGCCATCGGTTACGGCGGCTCGTTCATCGCCTTCACGTTTCTGGCACCGATCCTTCAGGACATCTCCGGTTTCAGCGCCGGCACCGTCAGCCTGGTGTTGCTGGTGTACGGCGTGTCGGTCGCAGTCGGCAACCTCTGGGGCGGCAAACTGGCGGACAAGCGCGGGCCGATCAGTGCGCTGAAAATCATCTTCGCCCTGCTCGCCGCCGTGCTGTTCGTACTCACTTTCACCGCCGGCAACCCGTGGCTGGCACTGGCCACCGTGCTGGTCTGGGGCGCTGTCGCCTTCGGCAACGTGCCGGGCTTGCAGGTGTATGTGGTGCGTCAGGCTGAACACCACACACCGCACGCCGTGGACGTCGCATCGGGGCTGAACATTGCCGCGTTCAACCTCGGTATTGCCGGTGGCGCGTGGGGTGGCGGTTTGATCGTCGAGCACATCGGCCTGATCCATACCGCATGGATCGGCGGTCTGGTGGTGCTGGTGGCATTGGCCCTGACCGCCTGGAGCGGTCGCCTCGATCGCCTGGGCCCGGTGTACGCCGAACCCGCCGAAGGCTCGGCTCGGATCGTCACCGGGCACTGATCAAGCCAGCCCGACCGTCCGTAATCCCGTCGAAACTTTCCCCGACCGCCCGCAGTCATCCACTGACAGAGGCCGTATGGGGACTTTCGACGGGAGGCGGCATGGCTACGATTCACATCGGTATTTCAGGCTGGCGTTACGCCCCGTGGCGCGGGGACTTTTACCCCAAGGGGCTGGCGCAGAAACGCGAATTGCAGTTCGCCTCACGGGCGGTCAACAGCATCGAAATCAACGGATCGTTCTACGCCCTGCAACGGCCCGAACGCTACGCCCAGTGGTACGCCGAAACGCCGGATGACTTCGTGTTCAGCATCAAGGCGCCCCGCTTCATCACCCACATCCGCCGCCTGCGCGATATCGAGAAACCCCTGGCCAATTTCTTTGCCTCCGGGGTGCTGGAATTGAAGGAAAAATTCGGCCCGATCCTCTGGCAGTTCCCGCCCAACTTCACATTCGACCCCGAACGTTTCGAAGCCTTTCTCGACCAGTTGCCCCACGACACCCAGGCCGCCGCTGACCTCGCCCGCCGACACGACTCACACCTGCACGGCCACGCGAGCCTGAAGGCCTACGGCAAAAAACCGCTGCGCCATGCCGTGGAAATCCGCAACGACAGTTTCATCGACCCCGACTTCGTGCGCCTGCTCAAGCGCTACAACACTGCGCTGGTGATCGCCGACACCGCCGGGAAATGGCCGTACCGCGAAGACCTGACCAGCGATTTCGTCTACCTGCGCCTGCACGGTGCCGAAGAGCTCTACGCCAGCGGTTACACCCGTGCAGCGCTGCAACGCTGGGCCGAACGGATCGACGCCTGGCACCACGGCAGGCAACCGCGCGACGCCCATTTGATCGCGCCGCGCCTGAAGCCGCGGGCCCGTAAATCCCGCGAGGTTTTCTGCTACTTCGACAACGACATCAAGGTCCGCGCGCCGTTCGATGCCCGCAGCCTGTTGCATCGTTTCAACCTGGATAAAACGCTCGAAACCGCACCCGGCGAACCGGCCGCCGAAGGGGTACTCGCATGAGCATTCCCGAGCCGCTCGGCTTCACCGACGAGCAGACCACGGTCATCACCACGGTGCGCCGTTTCACCGTGCTGACGGTCAACACCCACAAGGGTTTCACCGCACTGAACCGGCGTTTCATCCTGCCGGAATTGCGCGAAGCGGTGCGCAGCGTGTCCGCCGACGTGGTGTTTCTTCAGGAGGTTCACGGCACTCACGAACATCATCCCAAGCGCTACAACAATTGGCCGACGATGCCGCAGTACGAATTTCTCGCCGACAGTCTCTGGCCGCAGTTCGCCTACGGGCGCAACGCCGTGTACCCGGAGGGCGATCATGGCAATGCAGTGCTGTCGAAATTCCAGATCGTGCGCCATGACAACCTCGACGTTTCGATCAGCGGCCATGAAAACCGGGGGCTGCTGCACTGTGTGCTGCGCCTGCCGGGAGACGACCGTGAAGTGCATGCGATCTGCGTCCACCTGGGCCTGCGCGAAAGCCATCGCAACGCTCAGTTGGCTCTGCTGAAAAAGCGCCTGGCCGAACTGCCCGAGGATGCGCCGGTGATCGTCGCCGGCGATTTCAACGACTGGCGCCAGCGCGCCGATGCCTTGCTTGAACCCTGTGGCCTGCGTGAAGTGTTTGCGGCGCATCACGGCCGGTCGGCACGCAGTTTTCCCGCACGTCTGCCATTGCTGCGCCTGGACCGGATCTACGTACGCAACCTCAAGGCCAGTCAGCCCAAAGTGCTGGCGAACCGTCCCTGGTCACACCTTTCCGACCATGCACCGCTATCGGTGGAGATTGAACTATGAGCAGTGCACCGCTGGAGAAGTCCGCCGTAGAACCGGTCAGCATCACCCCACCCGTGCGCGAGCCCGGCACCGTCGATGTCGAGTATCGATGGCAGGGCAACAACCGGATCGAGCTGCTGGAAAACGGCGAAGAGTATTTCCCCCGGGTGTTCGAAGCGATGCGCGCGGCGAAAAGCGAAATCCTGCTGGAGACCTTCATCGTGTTCGAAGACAAGGTCGGCAAGGAATTGCAGGAGATTCTGATTGATGCCGCCCGGCGTGGCGTGCGCACCACCGTCAGCCTCGACGGCTTCGGTTGCGGCGAGTTGAGCACCGGCTATCTCGCCGCGCTGAGTGAAGCCGGCGTGCATTTACAAATCTTCGATCCGGCCCCCAAGCATCTGGGGATTCGCACCAACTGGTTCCGCCGTTTGCATCGCAAGATTGTGGTGGTCGACGGGCTGGTTGCGTTCATCGGCGGGATCAATTTTTCCGGCGATCACCTGGCCGATTTCGGTCCTGAAGCGAAGCAGGATTACTCGGTGGAGATTCAGGGCCCGGCGGTGACCGACATTCATCATTTCGCCCTGCTGCAAAGCGGCCGTCCGGGACGCGCAAGGTTCTGGTGGCAACGGCGCCGGCAGCGTCGCGCCGAGATGGCGTTTGACGATCACGACGGTCAGGTACGTCTGGTGTTCCGCGACAACGATCGCCACCCCACCGATATCGAAGATGTCTATTTGCAGGTACTGCGCCGCGCCCAACGGCGGGTGGTGATCGCCAACGCCTACTTCTTTCCCGGCTATCGCCTGCTGCGCGAAATCCGTAACGCTGCCCGGCGCGGGGTCGAGGTGCGGCTGATTCTGCAGGGGCAGCCGGACATGCTGGTGGCCAAGCTCGCCGCGCGCATGACCTACGACTACCTGCTCAAGGCCGGGGTGCAGATTCACGAATATTGCGAGCGGCCGTTGCACGGTAAAGTGGCGCTGGTGGACGAGGAATGGAGCACCGTCGGCTCAAGCAATCTTGATCCGCTGAGCCTGTCGCTGAACCTGGAAGCCAACGTGCTGATCCGCGACCGCGCCTTCAATCGCCACCTGTTCGAACGCCTCGAAGACCTCAGCCACAACCACTGCAAGGCGATGGACGCCGCGAAGTCGCCGCGCGGGCGGATCTGGCACATGACCGTGGGCTTTCTGGTGTTTCACTTCCTGCGGCATTTCCCGGCGATGGCCGGCTGGCTGCCGGCGCACAAGCCACGGCTCAAACCCTTTACCCATGCCGCCGGGAGCGATCCGTCATGAGCCATTCCGAAGCCCACGCGGCGGTGCATCCGACACCGGCGGGCAAGTCCCGCTGGAGCCGCTGGAAACGTCCGCTGACCCTGCTGTTTTTTCTTGCGCTGATCGTATTGCTGACGATGTTCGCCAGCCGCATCGAATGGGCCGAAGTGCTGCAGACCCTTGCCGACTTCAAGGTGCGCACGCTGATCATCGCTTCCAGCCTGACCTTGCTGAGCTTTCTGGTGTACGCCAGTTTCGACCTGATCGGCCGCACCTATATTCGTCAGGACCTGACCTGGAAACAGATCCTGCCAGTGGGCGTCATCAGCTATGCGTTCAATCTTAACCTCAGCGCATGGGTCGGCGGGATCGCCATGCGTTATCGCCTGTATTCGAGGCTCGGGGTGAGCAAAAGCAACATCGCCAAGATCCTCGGCCTGAGCCTGGCGACCAACTGGTTCGGCTACATGACCATCGCCGGCGTGGTGTTCGCCAGCGGGCTGGTGCGGATGCCACCGGGCTGGAAAATCAGCAGCGGTGCGTTGCAGGGCATTGGCGTGTTGCTGCTGTTGGTCAGTGTCGGCTATCTGGTCGCCTGCCAGTTTTCCCGGCGGCGCGAGTGGTCGATTCGCGGGGTGGAAATCAACCTGCCGTCGCTGCGCATGGCGGTCCTGCAATTGCTGCTCGGGGCATTGAACTGGTCGCTCATGGCAGCCGTGATTTTCACCTTGCTGCCGAGCAAACTCGACTATCCGCTGGTGCTCGGAGTGCTGTTGATCAGCGCGATTGCCGGGGTCATCACCCACATTCCCGCCGGGCTCGGCGTGCTGGAAGCGGTGTTCGTGGCGCTGCTGCAACACGAGGCTTCGCGCGGCAGTCTGGTGGCAGGATTGCTGGCCTATCGGGCAATCTATTTCCTGCTGCCGCTGCTGATCACCGTGCTGATGTACCTGGTGGTGGAAGCCAAGGCCAAGGCGTTGCGGATCGAGAAGAAACCCAAATCTGATCAGCGGGACTGAATGATGCTCAACCGCTCGCCCACCACCATCTCGGTGATCCAGTCAACCAGGATCGAGGTGTAGGCCTGCTGCGAGGTCGGATCGCTCAGGGCATGGTCGGCGCCATCGATGATGCGGTGGGTCAGCGAGTGAGTCTGCTGACACGCGGCGCGGTAACTCATGATCGTCGCGTGGGGCACGTAGTCGTCGGTTTCCGACTGCACCAGCAGCACGTCGCCAGTGAATTGCGAGCAGGCGTGCAAGGCGCGGTTGCTGTCGGCGCGCACCAGGGTGCCGCGATAATCGCGCAGGTCGGCCTTGTCCAGATCGCGCTTGGGCGTGTGCCATTGCTCGTCGCGGTACAGCGCCGGCACCCGCAGCGCCAGCCAGCGCACCGGGCGCAGCGAGGTCAGAATTGAAGCGAGGTAACCGCCATAGCTGGTGCCCACCACCGCAATGGCCGAAGTGTCCAGCGCCGGATGGGCGAGCAACCGGTCGTAGGCCGCCAGCAAGTCACGCAGGTTGTCTTCGCGAGTGACCCGGCTCAGCGGAATGCCGGTGCCGCCAGTGTGCCCGCGCAGGTCGAACGTCAGGCACACGCAACCCAGGCCGGCGATGCCTTTGGCCCGCTCCAGATCGCGCTCCTGACTGCCGCCCCAGCCGTGCACGAACAACACGCCGGGGACTTTCGATTTGGGACTGAGGAACGTCCCGCTCATCTGTTCATCGTCAATGTCGATTTGAATGCTTTCGCTTCTAGCCGTCATAGGATTTGACCGTTACGTATTTGAGGAGAAAGTCGCTGTTCTCGGCCGGCCCGCGATACACCTCGATGGCATCCGCCGGCAGGGCCTGATCGGTATAGGTTTCCACCGACGACACGCGGATCGCGCGCATCGAAGGATCGTTGACGAAACTTTGCAGCGCCGCCACTTCCGCGCTGCTGGCGCCGCCCATGCGCCAGGACTGCTCGAGCACGCCACTGCGCGGCCGGCCTTCGCTGTCCAGGCCCTGGGCGATGTCGTAATTGCGCCGCGAGGCGTAGAAACGCGGATAGGCCTCGTCCGCCGCCCGGTCGAACACCTGCGCCTGCCGGATCGCCAGACGCACGTCGTCGGGCAGATCCAGCGCCAACAGATCCTCGTAACCGCCCTGCACCACCAGCAGGTTCGAGCCGCCGTACACCTCTTCGCCGTGGGCGTCCTTGGTCAAGTATTGATCACCGCAGTAACTCAGCACCCTGCCGCCGATGAACGACTGGCCGACGCTGTGGGTAACTACCTGACTCAAATCCTGCTCCAGCACCACGCCATCGCTGAACAATTCTCTAGCCTCGGGTCGGGCGAGGATTTCGTCGAACGCATCCAGGCTCTTGATCACTTCCTGACCACGCCCGGCGCAGGCGTGAATCGGCTTGATCCGGATCGGCCCGCTGTACAACAGATGTTCGGCGGCGGGCCGTGCATCCTCCAGCGCAAAAACACTCAGCCCGTCCAGCACCACGGTGCGCACCCGCTCGGAGAACAATGGCGACCAGCCTTGCGGCGCATGGGCCTGATGGCTGCGCAAACCGTGGCTGATGGCTTTGGTGCAGATGAAATCGTGCTCGACGAAACCGCCCCACAAATCGTCCGGGCCGCTCACCCCCAGTTCGCGGGCCGCCGCGCCGACGAGGGTCTGGGTCGGCAGCAGATAAATATCCCGGCCGCGATGCTTTTCGGCGTCGTAACTGCCGCCGAACTTGAGGCCGAGGATCTGCGCCAGCCATCGCGCGAGGGCCTTGTTGGTCTGCACTTCATGTCGTGGTGCGCCGGGCCGAACCGAATGGGCGACGACCACTTTCCTGCGGGATGTCGGGGTCATGCGTCCCCCTTCCAATGGCTGGGTGAATGTAGGTCAGAGGGTGCAGAGATCAGGCCAACCGGCGCTGGCGTGAAACACGCTGAAAATCAGCCACTTGAAAAAACCGTGCTGGCACCGCGCCTGTTTCAATCTGCACGACCGGCTCGATGACTCCGGTATTCTGCACGACGGATGGGTTTTACTTCGCCACGGCCGCCGGCGGACTCACGCCGAATCGCGTGCGGTATTCACTCGGCGCCAGCCCGGTGATTTTCTTGAACGTTGCGCGAAAGGCTCCCGGATCCTGATAACCCACCATCCACGCGATGTGGTCGATGGTGCCATTGGTGAACTCGAGCATTTCCCGAGCCTTGCCGACCCGCAGGTGCTGGCAGTATTCGGTGGGTTTGAGGCCGGTCGCCGCGCGGAAACGGCGCAGGAATGTGCGTTCTTCGAGGCCCGCACGTTCGGCCATCGCCGTCAGCGAGACATCGGTCGCGCCGTTGCCTTGCAGCCAGTGCTGAACCTTGAGAATCGCCGCGTCGCCGTGATTGAGGATCGGGGCGAAATTGCTGCCGCAGGCACTCGCGCTGTCGCTGTGTTCCACCACCAGAAACCGCGCGGTGCTGCTGGCGATGCTCGGTCCGAGCAATCGGTCCACCAGTCGCAAACCAAGCTCTGACCAGGCCATCAGCCCCGCCGTGGTAATCAGGTCACCGTCGTCGACAATCGGCGTGTCGGCCTTGAGCCTGATCTTCGGGTAACACTCGGCGAAAGCCTTGGCCGAGGTCCAGTGCGTGGTAGCGCTGCGACCGTCGAGCAACCCGCTCTCCGCCAGCAGCCACGAGCCGACACACACCCCGCCAAGCGTCGCGCCACGCGCATGTTGTTCACGCAGCCAGGGCAGCAGCCCGGCCGGCATCTGTGCCGCGGAAAAACCGGCAATGGACGGCGGGATCAACACCGCCAGCAAACCGTTGTCGGCTCCGGGATGACTGTCGTAAACCCGCACGGGCGGGTGGTCGTCATCGACCTGCCAGTGGCTGATCCGTAGCAGCGGCAATTGCGTGGCCTGGTGTTCGGCGGCGATCCGGTTGGCGACCCCGAACAGGTCGGTCAGGCCATGCACCGCCGCCATTTGCGCGCCGGGATACATCAGCACGCCCAGTTCCGCGACGGTCCTTTCTGCACCCATTGTCAGTTTTCCCCTGTGTATTGTCGGTGCGGCCAATCCTCGAAACCGTGGCCAGCGCCAATACTGAACCCACACCCAACGTTCACTTCGAGGACACACCCATGGCCAAGCAAGCGCTCATCGTAGTCGATATCCAGAACGACTACTTCCCCCAAGGCAAGTGGCCGCTGGCCGGTGCCGACGCCGCCGCGGATAACGCTGCCCGGTTGATCGCGGCCTTCCGCGAGGCCGGCGATTCGGTGGTGCACATCCGCCACGAATTCACTTCGCCCGAGGCACCGTTTTTCACCCCGGGCTCCGAAGGCGCGAAACTGCATCCGAAAGTGCTCAACCGCGCCGATGAGCCGGTGGTGCTCAAGCACTTCGTCAACTCGTTCCGCGAAACCGAGCTGCAATCGATCCTCGACGAACAGGGCATCAAGGAGCTGGTGGTGGTCGGCAGCATGAGCCACATGTGCGTCGATGGCGTTACTCGCGCGGCGGCCGATCTGGGTTACACCGTTACGGTGATCCACGATGCTTGCGCCAGCCGTGACCTGGAATTCAACGGTCTGACCGTGCCCGCCGCCCACGTGCATGCGGCGTTCATGTCGGCGCTGGGGTTTGCCTATGCCAGCGTGGTATCCACCGACGAGTTCCTCGCTGCCAGCCGCTAAGCCCTGCTCTGATACAACCAGAAAAATCTGCGCCCGCCTCGTTGCGGGCGTTTTTTCGCGTGTCATGAAAATCTCACGCGTGAGCCATTGATGGCATTTTGATTTGGTTGTAGTGTGGCTCACGCGTGAGATGTTCATAACGGAGTCATCGCCATGAAAAGCAACTCCCCAGCAACAAAATCGGAGAGCCCGAAGGGAGTGCGCTCGACACCGTCCGCGAAAAAACCGTCGAGCTTCTACATGAAGCAGATGCGCGCGGGCCTGGCTGCCGCCGGTTATGTGAAACACGAAACTTGGGTGCTTCCGGAAAACCGAAGCTTGCTCAAGCAAATGGAGCAACAGCTACGCCAACCGATTCTGGCTGGCTCTTTCATGTCGGAGAATTACATGAGCGCAGGCAACAACTGGAACATCGATAGCCTCTACAACGCTTTCAAGGCGCTGGACGAGGTGGCTTCGCAAGAGATCACGCTGTCTCTGATCCAGAGCTCCGAACCCAGCCTCAAGCTGGAAATGAACGAATTCGGCGGTCTGCCGATTCACATCGCCCTCGCCGGTCAGCAGATCATCGTCGACACCGTGCTGGTGGACATCGATTCGATCACCGATGTGCGCGCCTTCAACGACGCCGTACTGCGCAGCCGGGAAATGTTCCCGCTGTCGTCGATCGGCATCGAGACCATGCCCAACGGCCAGACTGTCTACAACATGTTCGGCGCACTGAGTGCCGATTCGAGCCTGACCAACGTGGTCACCGAGGTGAAAACCCTGGTCGACAACGTGCAGCGCGCCAGCGAAGCCTTCGAACACTTCTTCAAGTAATCAACAGGGAATATCCAATGACTCAGTCCATCTGGAGCAAGTTGTTCACCGCGCTGCGCGGCGGCGCCAACGAAGTCGGCGAAGCGATCGCCGACCAACAGGCCCTGCGCATCCTCGATCAGGAAATCCGTGACGCCGACAGCGCGCTGTCCAATGCCCGTCGCGAACTGGTCACCATCATGGCCAAGCACAAACTCTCCGCCGACCGCGTGAGCGAGTACGAAGCCAAGATCGGGGACCTGGAAGCCAAGGCCGTTTCCGCCCTGAACGCCGGCCGTGAAGACCTGGCGCTGGAAGTGGCCGAAGCGATTTCGACCCTGACCAACGACCTGGGCGTCGAGAAAAAGCAGACCGACGAGTTCGGCACCTACGCCGACAACATGCGCAAGGACATCAACAAGGCCGAAGCGCGGATCAAGAGCCTGCGCCAGCAAGTGGACATGGCCAAGGCCCGTGAGAGCGTGCAGAAAGCGCAGGTCAGCGCCTCGATCGCCAGCGGCGGCGCCAACGGCAAGCTGGAAACCGCTGTCGGTACTCTGAACCGTCTGCAAGCCAAGCAGCAGCAACGCGCTGCCGAGCTGAGCGCTGCCGACGAACTGGCCGATGCTTCGACCGGCAACGACCTGGATCGCAAGCTGCGCGAAGCCGGCATCACGCCGAACGAAGGCAGCGCCAACGCCATCCTCGAGCGTCTGAAGCAGAAGTCCGCCCAGTAACGGCGGCGAGAAAAACAGAAGGGCACCGGGTGCCCTTCTTTTTTGCCTGCTCGTTCGCCGCGCGGCCCGGTACACTAGCGGCGTTTTGCCAACGAATATCGATACCCGCTTCAAGGAATGTACCCATGGGATGGTTCAAAGATTTGCTCGGCACCAGCAACTGGCAGTCGGCCGCGCCGGCGTCCGAGTCTGCCGGCGGCCCGCTCGGACTGGCGCAGGGCAAGGCGATCCGCTTCGACACGACCCTCGGCCTGTTGCTCGACGGCAGCACATCAGTGCGGGTTCCCGACGCCCAGGCCATCTGGAGCGCCGGCTGGATCGACCTCGGCCAGTCGAACAAACTGCATCGCTACTATCTGAACGATGAAGAATTCTGGGTACAGATCCATGTCACCGGTGATGACCAGATCGAGTCGGTGACGCTGTTCAACTACGTTAGCTACGTGACGGTCAACAGTGACGCCGAATTGCAGCGTCTGGCCGGCCCGAACAGCCTGATCGGCCTACCGACCTATCGCCACGAAGGCGTCGAATACACCCGTGAGTGGGGCACCGAACGCGGTCAGACCGAACTGGTGCCGCTGACCGAACAGGTGATCAACCCCGACGAGTCGTACACCATCAACCATCACTCGATGCTCTACGCCCGGGACACCGGCCTGACCGATCGCCGCGAGCTCCTGCTGTTCTCCGTCGAACAGGACGAAGAAGGCACCGTCAGCCTGAGCACCTCGCTGGGCATCTCGCTGTACACCACCGATTTGAGCACCATCTAAAAGGAATTTTTCCATGCTGGAAGCGTTGTCCATTTCCCTGAACAAAGCCGCACTGGTCGGTTTCGTCGCCTACCTGATCGGCGCCGTGCTGCTGTTCATGCTGTTTCAGTTCGTCTACACCCGCGTCACGCCGCACAAGGAATTCGAGCTGATCCGTTTCGGCAACGTCGCCGCCGCCATTGCCCTGTCCGGCGCGATCATCGGTTTCGCGATTCCGGCCAGCAACGTGATCGCTCATTCGATCAACGTCCTCGACTTCGTCCTCTGGGCGGTGATCGCGGCCGTGGTGCAATTGTTGGCCTTCCTGGCGACCGGCCTGGTGCTCAAAGGCACGTCACAGCGCATCGCCAACGGTGAAATCGCCGCAGGCATCTATGTGGCGGCAGTTGCGATCAGCGTCGGCATGCTCAACGCCGCTTGCATGACCCCGTCCTACTGATCGGCAGGAAGCCTGAGATGAAACGAAGCAAGTACGTTCAACTGTCGCTGGCCGCTTCGGTGGCCCTGGCGATTTCCGCTGAAGTGGCCGCCCAGGAGCAGCAACGCAACTTCCAGAGCGTCGAACAATGCGTCGACGCCGAAGTGGCGCCGGATGTTTGCTCGAATGCCTACGTCGCCGCCCTGGCCGAACACCGGCGGATCTCCCCGGCCTACGACGACAAGGCTGCCTGCGACGCGGACTTTGCCGCCGACTGGTGTCAGAAAAATTCCGCCGGCCGTTTCGTGCCGAAACTCGGCGGCTTCAAGGTGCCGCAGGACGGTGAGCCGGCGCAGAACCTCGATGCGATCGCCAATGCCCAGATGCCCGCCGGCGACGCCGCCGCCGTGCAGAGCAATCAGACCAGCACTTCGCACTCGTCCAGCGGTGCAGGCAACGGCTGGCTCACCGGATGGCTGATCGGCAATGCCATGAGCAACAACCGCGCGATCGACTCGCGGCCGGTTTATCGTGAGCGCAATACCCGCCAGACCTACGACACCTCGACGCTGAACCGTCGCATCGAATCGGCGCCGAGCCGCAGCCAGCGGGACTACGACAGCGATTACCGCAAACCGGTCAACGTCGCTGCGTCCACCTCCCGTGGCGGCTTCGGCAGCCAGTCCAGCGCACGCAGTGGTTGGGGCGGCTGGGGCCGTTCGAGCAGCTGACCATGAAGAAGATCCACTGCGCCGAGCGCCACGACTGGAAGCAGACCGCCGAAAGCCTCGGCTTTCTGTTTCATACCATCGACGACGAGCCGTACTGGGACGAGCGCGCCTATTACCAGTTCACGCTCGCACAGATCGAAAACGATCTGGAGGATCCAACCACCGAGCTGCACGAGATGTGCATGGACCTGGTCGACCGCGTCGTGCACAGCGAAGAACTGCTGGGTCGCCTGAGCATTCCGGCGTCGTACTACGACATGATCCGAACGTCCTGGCTGGAAGGTCATCCGCATCTGTACGGGCGCATGGACTTCTCCTACAGCGGCAATGGCCCGGCGAAGCTGCTCGAGCTCAACTACGACACGCCCACGAGTCTTTACGAAGCGTCGGCGTTCCAGTGGGGCTGGCTGGAGCAATGCATCGAGCGCGGGATGCTGCCGCGCCATGCCGACCAGTTCAACAGCATCGACACCCGGCTGCACGAAGCCTTTGCCCACCTGAAACTCACGCGGCCGTTTTACTTCGCCTCGATGAAAGACTCGGTCGAAGACAAGGGCACCACGGATTACCTGCGGCTGATCGCAGAAAAGGTCGGCATCGAATCGCGGCACATCGATATCGAAGACATTGGCCTGAGCGCTGACGGTCGTTTCGTGGATCTCGAGGATCGCTGGATCCCGCACCTGTTCAAACTGCACGCCTGGGAGTTCATCTTCCACGAACCGTTCGGCGCGGCGATCGCCGAATGCGACACCCAGTTTTTCGAACCGGCGTGGAAATCCATTCTCTCCAACAAGGGCGCCTTGCCGTTGCTTTGGGAACTGCACAAGGGTCATCCGAACCTGCTCGCCGCACATCTCGATCCGAATCCGGGCAGCGCGGTGCCCAAGGGCTGGGTACGCAAGCCGTACTTCTCCCGGGAAGGTGCCAACATCGAACTGCAGACCGCCGAGGGCCTGATCGTCAAGGAGGGTGGGCCCTACACCGATGCGCCCTTCATCCTTCAGGAACTTGCCCCGTTGCCGAAGTTCGACGACAGCTACACGCTGATCGGCTCATGGGTGATCGGCGATCAGGCGGCGGGGATTGGCGTGCGCGAAGACAACAGCCTGATCACCAAGGATTCGAGTCGGTTCCTGCCGCACCTGATTCTTGACTGAAAACCCGCGCACATGAAAAAGGCCCGTCGTGTTCAGCGACGGGCCTTTTTTATTTAGCGCGGATACAGCAGCGAATCAGAACGGAATGTCGTCATCGAAGCTGTCGAAATCCGGAGCCGGTTGCGGTGCGGCCTGCTGTGGAGCCGGGGCCGAACGCTGCTGAGGTGCCGACTGCTGCGGACGCGGAGCCTGTTGGCGTGGCGCCTGCTGCTGATAGTTGTTGCCACCGCCTTGTTGGTCGCCCTGTTGTGGACGGCCGCCAAGCAGTTGCATGGTGCCTTGCATGTCGACCACGATTTCGGTGGTGTAACGCTTGATACCGTCTTTTTCCCACTCACGGGTCTGCAGCTTGCCTTCGATGTAAACCTGCGAACCCTTGCGCAGGTATTCGCCCGCGATCTCGGCAACCTTGCCGAACATCGATACACGGTGCCACTCGGTCTTCTCGACCTTCTGACCGGTCTGCTTGTCGGTCCACTGCTCGCTGGTCGCCAGACTCAGGTTGGTCACGGCGTTACCGTTGGGCAGGTAGCGTACTTCGGGATCCTGGCCGCAAGTACCGACCAGAATGACTTTGTTAACCCCACGGGCCATAACGTTCTCCTAGGCTTCGCACGCAGTCTGCGCCGGGTTGTTCACCAGGCGTTCGAGAGTGGTGCGATCCATTAATTCGGTGTCCAGTTTGATGTAGATCGCCGCTTCATCAGCGACTATCACTGCATCAGTTACCCCTACGAGGGCCTTGAGACGCTCGACCAGACCCGCTTCGCGGATCGCTTCGGGCGACAGCGGCAGGCGCAGGCTCGTCACGTAGGGAGGTTCGCGCATGGTAACAGCAAAGGCCAGCCAAAGTGCAGCCAGCCCGGCACATCCGAGGAACACAACCGACAGACCGCCATGCTGGAACATCCAGCCGCCGAGAATCCCGCCGAGTGCCGAACCGAGGAACTGACTGGTGGAGTACACGCCCATGGCCGTGCCCTTGCCACCTGCCGGTGAAACCTTGCTGATCAGCGACGGCAGCGATGCTTCCAGCAGATTGAACGCGGTGAAGAACACCACTGTCCCGATCACCAGAGCCCGCAGGCTGTCGCCGAACTGCCAGAAGAATAGCTCAGTGAGCATCAGCGTCATCACGGCGCCGAGCAAAACTCGTTTCATTTTGCGTTTCTTCTCGCCGTAGATAATGAACGGGATCATGGCGAAGAAAGAAATCAGCAGCGCGGTGAGGTAGACCCACCAGTGCTGTTCCTTGGGCAGACCGGCCTTTTCGACCAGCGCCAGGGGCAGTGCGACGAAGCTCGACATCAACATCGCATGTAACACAAAAATGCCCAGGTCCAGCCGCAGCAGGTCCGGGTGCTTGAGCGTCGGCATCAACGCCTGACGTGCAACGCCAGACTCGCGGTGGCTCAGCGGCCCGGTGGATTTCGGCACCATGAACATCACGATCACGATCCCTACCAGCGCCATGCCGCCCGTAGCCAGAAACAGACCGGACAAGCCGAACGCACGGGTCAGCAGCGGGCCGACCACCATCGCTACGGCGAACGACAGGCCGATGGTCATGCCAATCATGGCCATGGCCTTGGTGCGGTGCTGTTCGCGGGTCAGGTCGGAAAGCAACGCCATGACTGCCGCAGAAATAGCGCCGGCGCCCTGCAGGATCCGCCCGGCAATCACGCCCCAGATCGAATCGGCCTGAGCCGCCAGCACGCTGCCAAGGGCGAAGACGATCAGCCCCAGGTAAATCACCGGACGCCGGCCGATGCGGTCGGAAATGATCCCGAACGGAATCTGAAAAATCGCCTGGGTCAGGCCGTAAGCGCCGATCGCCAGCCCGATCAGGGCCGGGGTCGCTCCCGCCAGATCCATGCCGTAGGTCGCCAGTACCGGCAACACCATGAACATGCCAAGCATACGGAAGGCGAACACCAGGGCCAGACCGCTCGCCGCGCGGGTCTCGCTGCCACTCATGCGTTCGCTGTGGGGATCGTGCATGGAAAAACCTCGTGTGAACCGGCGGCGATTCTACCAGTCCCATCGAGAGACGGGGTATATCGCGACGCTTTGACGCGTACAGATGAAACTCTCTTCATGTAAGGCAAAAAACCCTTCACTTGATAGTGTGCATCCATCCAGTATTTGGCCGTATACTCCTGTGTTTTCGACGCCCGCCGAGCGAGGCCATTTTGGACAAGATCCTGATTCGTGGGGCCCGCACCCACAACCTGAAGAACATCGACCTGACCCTGCCACGGGACAAACTGATCGTCATCACCGGCCTGTCCGGATCCGGCAAGTCGTCCCTGGCCTTCGACACGCTGTACGCCGAAGGTCAGCGCCGCTATGTCGAATCCCTGTCGGCCTATGCCCGGCAGTTCCTGTCGATGATGGAAAAACCCGACGTCGACACCATCGAAGGCCTGTCGCCGGCGATCTCCATCGAACAGAAGTCGACCTCGCACAACCCGCGTTCCACGGTCGGCACCATCACCGAAATCTACGACTACCTGCGCCTGCTTTATGCCCGCGTAGGTACGCCGCGCTGCCCGGATCACGACATTCCGCTGGAAGCACAGACTGTCAGCCAGATGGTCGACCTGGTACTGGCCCAGCCGGAAGGCAGCAAGCTGATGCTGCTGGCGCCGGTGATCCGCGAGCGCAAGGGCGAGCACCTGTCGGTGTTCGAAGAACTGCGCGCCCAGGGCTTCGTCCGGGCCCGGGTCAATGGCCGGCTCTGCGAGCTGGACGAACTGCCGAAACTGGATAAACAGAAGAAGCATACGATCGAAGTGGTGGTCGACCGCTTCAAGGTTCGCGCCGACCTGCAGCAGCGTCTGGCGGAGTCCTTCGAGACCGCGCTGAAGCTGGCAGACGGCATCGCCCTGGTGGCGCCGATGGACGACGAGCCGGGCGAAGAAATGATCTTCTCCGCGCGCTTCGCCTGCCCGATCTGCGGCCACGCAATCAGCGAGCTGGAACCCAAGCTGTTTTCCTTCAACAACCCGGCCGGCGCCTGCCCGACCTGCGACGGTCTGGGAGTGAAGCAGTTCTTCGACATCAAGCGACTGGTCAACGGTGATTTGACCCTGGCCGAAGGCGCGATCCGTGGCTGGGACAGGCGCAACGTCTATTACTTCCAGATGCTCGGCTCACTGGCCGCGCACTACGGTTTCAGCCTGGAGCAGCCGTTCAACGAGCTGCCGGCCGATCAACAGAAATACATCCTGCACGGCAGTGGCTCGCAGAACGTCGATTTCAAATACCTCAACGACCGGGGCGACATCGTCAAACGCTCGCACCCGTTCGAAGGCATCGTGCCGAATCTCGAGCGCCGCTACCGCGAAACCGAATCGGCGAGCGTGCGCGAAGAACTGGCGAAGTTCCTCAGCACCCAGTCGTGCCCGGATTGCCGTGGCACCCGCCTGCGTCGCGAAGCGCGGCACGTGTGGGTCGGCGAGAAAACCCTGCCGGCGGTGACCAACCTGCCGATCGGCGACGCCTGCGATTACTTCGGCGCGCTGAAGATGACCGGCCGCCGCGGCGAGATCGCCGACAAGATTCTCAAGGAAATTCGCGAGCGCCTGCAGTTTCTGGTCAACGTCGGCCTGGACTATCTGTCGCTGGATCGCAGTGCCGATACGTTGTCTGGCGGTGAAGCGCAGCGGATTCGTCTGGCCAGCCAGATCGGCGCGGGCCTTGTGGGTGTTCTGTACATCCTCGACGAGCCGTCCATTGGCCTGCACCAGCGCGACAACGATCGCCTGCTCGGCACCCTCAAACACCTGCGCGACATAGGCAACACGGTCATCGTGGTAGAGCATGACGAAGACGCGATCCGCTTGGCCGACTACGTAGTGGATATCGGCCCGGGTGCCGGCGTTCATGGCGGGCAGATCGTCGCCGAAGGCACGCCGGACGAAGTCATGGCGCACCCGGACTCGCTGACCGGCAAATACCTGTCGGGCCGGGTCAAGATCGAAGTACCGGCCAAGCGCACGCCGCGTAACAAGAAGCAGGTGCTGTCGCTCAAGGGGGCGCGCGGCAACAATCTGCGCAACGTCGACCTGGAAATCCCGATCGGCTTGCTGACCTGCGTGACCGGTGTCTCCGGCTCGGGCAAATCGACGTTGATCAACAACACGCTGTTCCCTTTGAGCGCCACGGCACTCAATGGCGCGACCACCCTGGAAGCGGCAGCTCATGACAGCATCAAGGGCCTGGAGCATCTGGACAAGGTCGTCGACATCGACCAGAGCCCGATCGGTCGTACGCCACGTTCCAACCCGGCGACCTATACCGGGCTGTTCACGCCGATTCGCGAACTGTTCGCCGGTGTGCCCGAATCCCGATCTCGTGGTTACGGCCCGGGGCGCTTCTCGTTCAACGTCAAGGGCGGTCGTTGCGAAGCTTGCCAGGGCGACGGTCTGATCAAGGTGGAAATGCACTTCCTGCCGGACATCTACGTCCCGTGTGATGTGTGCAAGAGCAAGCGCTACAACCGCGAAACCCTGGAGATCAAATATAAGGGCAAGAACATCCACGAAACCCTCGAGATGACCATCGAGGAAGCGCGGGAGTTCTTCGACGCGGTGCCGGCGCTGGCGCGCAAACTGCAAACGCTGATGGATGTGGGGCTTTCGTACATCAAGCTTGGACAATCGGCCACGACGCTTTCCGGTGGTGAAGCGCAGCGGGTCAAGTTGTCCCGCGAGCTGTCCAAGCGCGATACCGGCAAGACCCTGTACATCCTCGACGAGCCGACCACCGGCCTGCACTTCGCGGATATCCAGCAACTGCTCGACGTACTGCATCGCCTGCGCGACCACGGCAACACCGTGGTGGTGATCGAGCACAACCTCGACGTGATCAAAACCGCCGACTGGCTGGTGGATCTTGGCCCCGAGGGTGGTTCGAAGGGTGGACAGATCATTGCCACCGGTACGCCTGAGGAAGTGGCCGAGATGAAACAATCTCACACCGGTCACTATCTCAAGCCGCTGTTGATTCGCGATCGGGCCTGATTGCCGGACATGAAAAAGCCCCTGTCACTTCATCAGTGACAGGGGCTTTTTTGTATCAATTGCAATCAGGACGCGTGGGACTGCAGGTAGTTCTGGATACCGATCAGCTTGATCAGGCCCAACTGCTTTTCGAGCCAGTAAGTGTGATCTTCTTCGGTGTCATTGAGCTGAACCCGCAGGATTTCACGGCTGACATAGTCGTTGTGTCGTTCGCACAGTTCGATGCCTTTGCACAGAGCAGCACGCACCTTGTACTCAAGACGCAAATCCGCTTCGAGCATGGTCTCTACCGTGGTCCCAACATCCAGGTCATCCGGGCGCATGCGCGGAGTGCCTTCGAGCATCAGAATCCGGCGCATCAGCGCATCGGCGTGACCGGCCTCTTCTTCCATCTCGTGGTTGATTCGTTCGTAGAGCTTGGTGAATCCCCAGTCCTCATACATCCGCGAGTGAACAAAATATTGGTCACGCGCGGCCAGTTCGCCGGTCAGCAACGTGTTGAGGTAATCGATAACGTCTGGGTGGCCTTGCATCGCCCTACATCTCCCTGCTTGAAAGTCTGTAGTTTGAACCAACCTGACTGGAAGGTCACTCACTTCGCGCAATAAAAGCGAAGATATTCTGAGAAAAGCAGCCTAAATAACGCAAAAACCGCCCGAATGAGGGCGGTTCTGCTTCTCGTTTAGACTTCGTTAAGCTGTACGTTGAGCAGCTTTGCGATTGCTTCTCCGTACGCCGGATCGGCCTTGTAGAAATGCTGCAGCTGACGGTCGATCACATCACTCGAAACACCCCCCATCGCACCGGCGATGTTGCTGACCAGCAACGCTTTCTGTTCGTCGCTCATCAAACGGAACAGCGCACCGGCGTGGCTGTAGTAGTCGCTGTCTTCGCGGTGATCGTAGCGATCAGCCGCACCACTCAGGGCCAGCGCAGGCTCGGCATAATGTGGCGCTTGTTTCGGCGACTCTACGTAGCTGTTTGGCTCGTAGTTAGGCGCTGCGCCACCATTGCTGCCAAAAGCCATAGAACCGTCGCGCTGGTAAGTATTCACCGGGCTGCGCGGGGCGTTAACTGGCAGCTGCTGGTGGTTGGTGCCTACGCGGTAGCGGTGGGCATCGGCGTACGCGAATACGCGACCTTGCAGCATGCGATCTGGCGACAGACCTACGCCAGGCACCATGTTGCTCGGGCCGAACGCAGCTTGCTCAACTTCGGCAAAGTAGTTGAGCGGATTACGGTTCAGCTCCAACTCACCCACCTCGATCAGTGGAAACTCCTTTTGCGACCAGGTCTTGGTCACGTCGAACGGGTTCTCATAGTGCGCAGCGGCTTGGGCTTCGGTCATGATCTGGATACACACGCTCCATTTCGGGAAGTCACCACGCTCGATAGCTTCGAATAGATCGCGCTGGGCGTAATCCGGGTCTGTGCCCGCCAGACGTGCCGCGTCTGCCGGCGCGAGGTTCTTGATCCCTTGCTTGGTCTTGTAGTGCCACTTCACCCAGTGGCGCTCGCCTTGAGCGCTGATGAGGCTGTAGGTGTGACTGCCGAAGCCGTGCATGTGGCGATAGCCGTCCGGAATACCGCGATCGGAGAACAGGATCGTGACCTGGTGCAGCGCTTCAGGCGAATGCGACCAGAAGTCCCACATCATCTGCGCGCTTTTCAGGTTGCTTTGCGGCAGGCGTTTCTGGGTGTGGATAAAGTCAGGAAATTTCAGCGGATCGCGAATGAAGAACACCGGCGTGTTGTTGCCGACGATGTCCCAGTTGCCTTCTTCGGTGTAGAACTTGAGGGCGAAGCCACGCGGATCGCGCTCAGTGTCGGCCGAGCCACGCTCACCACCGACCGTGGAGAAACGCAGGAAGGTCGGCGTCTGCTTGCCGACAGCAGAGAACAGCTTGGCGCTGGTGTACTGCGTAATGTCGCGAGTGACCGTGAAAGTGCCGTATGCGCCCGAACCCTTGGCGTGTACACGACGCTCAGGAATGTTTTCCCGGTTGAAGTGAGCAAGCTTCTCGATCAAGTGGAAGTCATCGAGCAACAACGGGCCACGAGGGCCTGCGGAGCGAGAGTTCTGGTTGTCGGCGACAGGTGCGCCACTGGCGGTCGTAAGCGTCTTGTTCTGGCTCATGCAATCTTCATCCTCTATCGGTCTTGAACTGCCGGCTAATCGGCTTGTTGGGGAGTATCGATCATCAATATGACAGCCACAAATTCATTAACTTATGGTCACCAATAGATAAAAACTAACGATAAATCCCCGCACATAGTGCAGACCCAAACAGCGTAGAAGCTTGTACGAACAGCGCATTTCTTACAGGCACAAAAAACCGGGCACTAGGCCCGGTTCCTTGTTTCAGACTGATGTCTTACTCAGCGGATACAGCTTCACCGCCGACAGCACGATCAACCAGTTCGACGTACGCCATAGGCGCGTTGTCGCCAGCGCGGAAACCGCACTTGAGGATGCGCAGGTAGCCACCCTCACGGGTAGCGTAACGCTTGCCCAGGTCGTTGAAGAGCTTACCAACGATAGCTTTCGAACGAGTACGGTCGAAAGCCAGACGACGGTTAGCAACGCTGTCTGTCTTGGCCAGAGTGATCAGCGGCTCGGCAACGCGGCGCAGTTCTTTGGCTTTTGGCAGAGTAGTTTTGATCAGCTCGTGCTCGAACAGCGACACCGCCATGTTCTGGAACATGGCCTTGCGGTGCGAGCTGGTGCGGCTCAGGTGACGCCCACTTTTACGATGACGCATGGTTCATTCCTTACCAAACACTACGTTCGGTGATTACGACGATCAGGCAGTCGCCTTGTCGTCCTTCTTAAGACTTGCAGGCGGCCAGTTGTCGAGGCGCATGCCGAGGGACAGACCGCGGGAGGCCAGAACGTCCTTGATTTCAGTCAAGGATTTCTTGCCCAGGTTCGGAGTCTTCAACAGCTCTACTTCGGTACGCTGAATCAGGTCGCCGATGTAGTAGATGTTTTCCGCCTTAAGGCAGTTAGCCGAACGTACAGTCAGTTCCAGATCGTCAACCGGGCGAAGCAGGATCGGATCGATCTCGTCTTCCTGCTCGACAACCACTGGCTCACTGTCACCTTTGAGGTCGACGAACGCAGCCAACTGCTGTTGCAGAATGGTTGCAGCACGGCGGATAGCCTCTTCAGGATCCAGAGTACCGTTGGTTTCCAGATCAATAACCAGCTTGTCCAGGTTGGTACGCTGCTCGACACGGGCGTTTTCCACCACATATGCGATACGGCGAACCGGGCTGAACGAAGAGTCGAGCTGCAAGCGACCGATGCTGCGGCTTTCGTCTTCATCGCTCTGACGCGAGTCGGCTGGTTCATAACCACGACCACGAGCTACGGTGAGCTTCATGTTCAGGGCGCCGTTAGACGCCAGGTTAGCGATTACGTGATCGGGATTAACGATCTCGACATCATGATCCAGCTGAATATCGGCAGCGGTAACCACCCCCGAACCCTTCTTCGACAAGGTCAGCGTAACTTCGTCACGACCGTGCAGCTTGATGGCCAGACCTTTAAGGTTCAACAGGATTTCAATTACGTCTTCCTGTACACCTTCGATGGCGCTGTACTCGTGGAGCACACCGTCAATCTCGGCCTCGACTACTGCGCAGCCGGGCATTGAGGACAACAGGATGCGGCGCAGCGCGTTGCCCAGGGTGTGGCCAAAACCACGCTCGAGAGGCTCGAGAGTGATCTTGGCGCGGGTTGGACTGACAACCTGCACATCAATGTGGCGGGGTGTCAGGAACTCATTTACCGAAATCTGCATGGATGCACCTATTTTCTAGCCCTTACTTACTTGGAGTAGAGCTCGACAATCAGGCTTTCGTTGATGTCGGCGGACAGATCACTGCGAGCAGGAACGTTCTTGAAAACGCCCGACTTCTTCTCAGCATCTACCTCTACCCATTCTACGCGACCACGTTGGGCGCACAGCTCGAGAGCTTGGACAATGCGAAGTTGGTTCTTTGCCTTCTCGCGAACAGCAACCACGTCACCAGCACGAACCTGGTAGGACGGAACGTTTACGGTCTGACCGTTAACGCTGATCGACTTGTGCGATACCAGCTGACGGGATTCGGCACGAGTCGAACCGAAGCCCATACGGTATACAACGTTGTCCAGACGGCATTCGAGCAGTTGCAGCAGGTTTTCACCGGTTGCACCTTTCTTGCTGGCAGCAGCCTTGTAGTAGCCGCTGAACTGACGCTCGAGAACGCCGTAGATACGACGGACCTTCTGCTTTTCGCGCAGTTGGGTGCCGTAATCGGACTGGCGACCGCGGCGTTGGCCGTGGATACCAGGTGCTGCTTCAATGTTGCACTTCGATTCGATCGCGCGCACGCCGCTCTTCAGGAAGAGATCGGTGCCTTCGCGACGAGCGAGTTTGCATTTTGGACCAATGTAACGAGCCATTCTTTACAATCTCCTGGATTACACGCGGCGCTTCTTCGGCGGACGGCACCCGTTGTGCGGGATTGGCGTCACGTCGGTGATGCTGGCGATCTTGTAGCCACAGCCGTTCAAAGCGCGGACTGCGGATTCACGACCTGGACCTGGGCCCTTGACGTTCACGTCGAGGTTTTTCAGGCCGTATTCCAGCGCAGCTTGACCAGCACGTTCAGCGGCTACCTGAGCAGCGAACGGGGTGGACTTGCGGGAACCGCGGAAACCCGAACCACCGGAGGTAGCCCAGGAAAGAGCGTTACCTTGACGGTCGGTGATGGTCACGATGGTGTTGTTAAAAGAGGCATGGATGTGGGCGATGCCATCAACCACTGTCTTTTTAACTTTTTTACGAGGACGAGCAGCAGGTTTTGCCATGATTAAATTCCTGTCGATTCGCTGGGGCGATTACTTGCGGATCGGCTTACGCGGACCTTTACGGGTACGCGCGTTGGTCTTGGTACGCTGACCGCGTACTGGCAGACCACGACGATGACGCAGACCGCGATAGCAACCGAGGTCCATCAAGCGCTTGATTTTCATGTTGATTTCGCGACGCAGGTCACCTTCAGTGGTGAACTTCGCCACTTCGCCACGCAGCTGTTCAATCTGCTCGTCGCTCAGATCCTTGATCTTTGCGGCTGGGTTTACCCCAGTCTCTGCACAGATCTTCTGTGCAGTAGTGCGACCAACACCATAGATGTAGGTCAGCGAGATAACAGTATGCTTGTTATCTGGAATGTTAACGCCTGCAATACGGGCCATTCAGTGGGACTCCAATTGACAGCTACCTACGCCCCGGAAGCCAAGAAATAGGGCGCGAGATAATATCGCTGTAATAACAAATAATCAACCCGGTAGCGCACTAGCTACCGGGCTTGAAGCACAATCACACTCAGCCTTGGCGCTGTTTGTGACGCGGTTCCGCGCTGCAAATTACTCGAACAACACCTTCGCGGCGAATAATCTTGCAGTTACGGCACAGCTTTTTCACCGATGCACGAACTTTCATCACCAACTCCTCGAACCTTATGGGTACTCAGCGCAACATGCCGCTGCCGTAACCCTTCAGGTTGGCTTTCTTCATCAGGGATTCGTACTGGTGCGAAACGAGGTGCGATTGTACTTGGGACATGAAGTCCATCACAACCACGACCACGATCAGCAACGAGGTCCCGCCAAGGTAGAACGGAACGTTTGCTGCAACCACCAAGAACTGGGGCAACAAGCACACGGCCGTCATGTAAAGAGCACCGAACATGGTCAAGCGAGTCAGAACGCCATCAATATAGCGTGCGGACTGCTCACCTGGACGGATGCCCGGAATAAAGGCACCGGACTTCTTCAGGTTTTCCGCTACGTCTTTCGGATTGAACATCAACGCCGTATAGAAGAAGCAGAAGAAAATAATCCCTGCACTAAACAGCAGAATATTCAACGGCTGACCAGGAGCGATCGACTGCGAGATGTCCTGCAACCAGCCCATACCTTCAGACTGACCAAACCAGGCACCCAACGAAGCCGGGAACAGCAAAATGCTGCTCGCGAAAATAGCCGGAATAACACCGGCCATGTTCACCTTCAGCGGCAAGTGGCTTGTCTGTGCAGCAAAAACCTTGCGGCCCTGCTGACGCTTGGCGTAGTGAACAGCGATACGACGCTGACCACGCTCAATGAAGACCACGAAACCGATAATCGCTACTGCCAGCAAACCGATGGCAACCAAGGCGAAGATGTTGATATCGCCCTGACGCGCAGACTCGAAAGACTGCCCGATTGCTCTCGGAAGACCGGCGACGATACCCGAAAAAATCAACATCGAGATACCGTTGCCTACACCACGCTCAGTAATCTGCTCACCCAGCCACATCATGAACATCGCGCCAGCCACAAACGTGGAAACCGCGACGAAATGGAAGCCAAAGTCACCAGTGAACGCAACGCCCTGCCCCGCCAGACCAATGGACATGCCAATGGCCTGAACGAGAGCGAGGACGACGGTGCCGTAGCGGGTGTACTGGCTGATCTTGCGACGGCCAGCTTCACCTTCCTTCTTCAACTGCTCCAGCTGCGGGCTGACGGCGGTCATCAACTGCATGATGATCGATGCCGAAATGTACGGCATGATCCCCAACGCAAAGATGCTCATCCGCTCCAGCGCGCCGCCGGAAAACATGTTGAACAAGCTAAGAATGGTCCCCTCATTCTGTCGAAACAGGTCTGCGAGTCGATCCGGGTTGATACCTGGAACCGGGATGTGTGCGCCTATTCGGTAGACGATAATCGCCAGGAACAGAAAACGCAGACGAGCCCAAAGTTCAGACATACCGCCTTTGCCGAGCGCAGAGAGAGCACCTTGCTTAGCCATTTATTCCTCGAACTTGCCGCCAGCTGCTTCGATAGCCGCACGCGCACCTTTGGTGGCGCCGATTCCCTTGCCGATAGTGACAGCGCGAGCCACTTCACCGGACAGCATGATTTTCACACGCTGTACGTTGACGTTGATCACGTTGGCATCTTTCAGGGACTGCACGGTGACGATGTCGCCTTCCACTTTAGCCAGCTCGGACAGACGCACTTCTGCGCGATCCATGGCCTTCAGGGAAACGAAACCGAACTTCGGCAGGCGACGATGCAGCGGCTGTTGACCGCCTTCAAAGCCTGGAGCAATGGTGCCACCGGAGCGGGAAGTCTGACCTTTGTGACCACGGCCACCAGTCTTACCCAAACCACTACCGATACCACGGCCCGGACGATGCTTTTCGCGACGGGAACCCGGCGCTGGACTCAGATCATTGAGTTTCATCGATTAACCCTCGACACGCAGCATGTAGTAAGCCTTGTTGATCATCCCGCGATTCTCGGGAGTATCCTGGACTTCTACAGTGTGACCGATGCGACGCAGACCCAGACCCTTAACGCACAGTTTGTGGTTAGGGATGCGGCCGGTCATGCTTTTGATCAGCGTAACTTTAACGGTAGCCATGATTACTTGATCTCCTCAACACGCAGGCCACGTTTGGCTGCAATGGATTCAGGAGACTGCATAGCCTTCAGACCCTTGAAAGTGGCGTGAACCACGTTTACAGGGTTAGTCGAGCCGTAGCACTTGGCCAGAACGTTCTGAACGCCAGCAACTTCGAGGACAGCACGCATAGCGCCGCCAGCGATGATACCGGTACCTTCAGAAGCAGGCTGCATGTACACCTTCGAAGCGCCATGAGCAGACTTCATTGCGTACTGCAGAGTGGTGCCGTTCAGATCAACCTGGATCATGTTGCGGCGAGCAGCTTCCATTGCCTTCTGGATCGCAGCAGGCACTTCACGCGACTTGCCACGGCCGAAGCCAACACGCCCTTTACCATCACCAACCACGGTCAACGCGGTGAAAGTGAAGATACGGCCGCCTTTTACGGTTTTGGCTACGCGGTTAACTTGAACCAGCTTCTCGATGTAGCCTTCGTCGCGCTTTTGGTCGTTATTTGACATAACTTAGAACTCCAGCCCAGCTTCACGAGCAGCATCAGCCAGCGCTTTAACGCGGCCATGGTACTTGAAGCCAGAGCGGTCGAAAGCCACCTGCGAGACGCCAGCGGCCTTAGCACGCGTAGCGACCAGCTGGCCAACCTTAGTGGCCGCGTCGATGTTGCCAGTGGCGCCATCACGCAGTTCTTTATCCAAAGTCGAGGCGCTTGCCAGGACTTTGTTGCCGTCGGCCGAAATGACCTGGGCGTAGATGTGCTGCGAAGAGCGGAACACGCAGAGACGCACGACTTCGAGTTCGTGCATTTTCAGGCGTGCTTTGCGAGCGCGACGCAGTCGAGTAACTTTTTTGTCGGTCATTTGCTATGCCCTACTTCTTCTTGGCTTCTTTACGACGGACGACTTCGTCCGCGTAGCGCACACCTTTGCCTTTGTACGGCTCTGGTGGACGGAAGTCGCGGATCTCGGCGGCCACTTGACCTACCAGCTGCTTGTCGATGCCCTTGATCAGGATATCGGTCTGGCTAGGAGTCTCAGCGGTGATGCCTTCCGGCAGTTCGTAATCCACTGGGTGCGAGAAGCCAAGAGCCAGGTTCAGCACCTGACCTTTTGCTTGCGCTTTGTAACCAACACCGACCAGCTGGAGCTTACGCTCGAAGCCTTGGCTTACGCCCTGGACCATGTTGTTTACCAACGCACGAGTGGTACCGGCCATTGCGCGAGTCTGTTGATCGCCATTGCGAGCAGCAAAACGCAGCTCACCGGCCTCTTCAACGACTTCAACGGACGAATGGACGTTCAGTTCAAGAGTACCCTTGGCACCCTTCACCGAAAGCTGTTGGCCTGCGAATTTTACTTCGACACCGGCTGGCAGCTTAACGGGGTTCTTAGCGACGCGAGACATGCTTATCCCCCCTTAGAACACAGTGCAAAGAACTTCGCCGCCGACACCGGCAGCGCGCGCAGCACGATCAGTCATCACACCCTTGTTGGTGGAGACGATAGACACACCGAGACCGCCACGTACTTTTGGCAGTTCTTCGACGGACTTGTACTGACGCAGGCCTGGACGGCTAACGCGCTTCACTTCTTCGATGACCGGACGGCCTTCGAAGTATTTCAGCTCGATGGACAGCAGTGGTTTGGTTTCGCTGCTGATCTGATAACCCGCGATGTAACCTTCGTCCTTCAGGACTTTTGCTACAGCCACCTTCAACGTGGAAGACGGCATGCTTACGACGGACTTTTCAGCCATCTGGGCATTACGGATTCGAGTTAGCATGTCCGCTAACGGGTCCTGCATACTCATGGGCTAGACGCTCCTAATACAGAAAAATTAGCCTTGCGGCTACTACTTGTCGCCGAGAAATTCCGGGCATAAAAAACACGGGCTCAGGCGAGCCGGTCATTCTAGACATACCCCAGAAATGAATCAAGCCCCAAAAGGGGCTTGATTCAAGTTCAAGGCCACCGGTGGTCAGGTTCTTGCGACGCTGACCACCAAGGCTTTGACAGCAATTACCAGCTGGCTTTAACCAGACCTGGAACGTCACCACGCATTGCCGCTTCACGCAGTTTGTTACGGCCGAGGCCGAACTTGCGGTAAACGCCGTGCGGACGACCGGTCAGACGGCAACGGTTACGCATGCGCGAAGCGCTTGCGTCACGTGGTTGCTTCTGCAGAGCTACGGTAGCTTCCCAACGCGCTTCTGGACTTGCGTTCAGATCGACGATGATAGCTTTCAGCGCTGCACGCTTGACGGCGTACTTGGCAACGGTGAGCTGACGCTTCAGCTCACGGTTTTTCATGCTCTTCTTGGCCATTTTCCTACTCCAATCAGTTGCGGAACGGGAATTTGAAAGCACGCAGCAGAGCGCGGCCTTCATCATCGTTCTTGGCAGTGGTGGTCAGGGTAATGTCCAGACCGCGGAGAGCATCGATCTTGTCGTAGTCGATTTCCGGGAAAATGATCTGCTCTTTCACGCCCATGCTGTAGTTGCCACGACCATCGAAGGACTTGGCATTCAGGCCGCGGAAGTCGCGAACCCGAGGCAGGGAGATCGACAGCAGACGATCCAGGAACTCGTACATACGCTCACGGCGCAGGGTCACTTTGACGCCGATCGGCCAACCTTCACGGACTTTAAAGCCAGCGATGGATTTGCGAGCGTAGGTCACAACGACTTTCTGGCCGGTGATCTTTTCCAGGTCAGCAACAGCGTGCTCGATGACTTTTTTGTCGCCGATCGCTTCGCCCAGACCCATGTTCAGGGTGATTTTGGTAACGCGCGGAACTTCCATCACGTTCGAAAGCTTAAGTTCTTCCTTAAGTTTCGGAGCGATTTCCTTCCGGTAAATCTCTTTTAGTCGTGCCATGGTCTTCTACCTAGCAGTGTTCAAGCATCAACCGCTTTTTGGGTCGACTTGAAGACACGAATTTTCTTACCGTCTTCTACTTTGAAACCAACGCGGTCAGCCTTGTTGGTTTCGCCGTTGAAGATGGCGACGTTGGAAGCGTGCAGTGGCGCTTCTTTCTCGACGATACCGCCCTGTACGCCCGACATCGGGTTAGGCTTGGTATGACGCTTGACCAGGTTCAGACCACCAACAACCAGACGGTTGTCAGCAAGAACCTTCAGCACCTTACCGCGCTTACCTTTGTCTTTGCCGGCGATCACGATGATCTCGTCGTCACGACGAATCTTTTGCATGTCGGATCTCCTTACAGCACTTCTGGGGCGAGCGAGACGATCTTCATGAACTTCTCAGTACGAAGCTCACGGGTCACTGGCCCAAAGATACGGGTGCCGATCGGCTCTTGCTTGTTGTTCAGAAGAACAGCAGCGTTGCCATCAAAGCGGATAATGGAGCCATCAGCACGACGTACGCCGTGACGAGTGCGGACTACAACAGCAGTCATCACTTGGCCTTTTTTCACCTTACCGCGAGGAATTGCTTCCTTCACGGTAACTTTGATGATGTCACCGATACCAGCGTAACGACGATGGGAGCCACCCAGCACCTTGATGCACATAACGCGGCGAGCGCCGCTGTTATCGGCCACATCGAGCATGGATTGAGTCTGAATCATATAATTTCTCCGACCCCTAGCCCTTAGACTTCCACAGCGCGTTCGAGAACATCAACCAGCGCCCAAGACTTGGTCTTGGCCATCGGACGAGTTTCACGAATAGTGACTTTGTCGCCGATGTGGCACTGGTTGGTTTCGTCGTGCGCGTGCAGCTTAGTCGAACGCTTAACGTATTTACCGTAGATCGGGTGCTTAACGCGACGCTCGATCAGAACGGTGATGGTTTTGTCCATCTTGTCGCTGACAACACGGCCAGTCAGCGTACGGACAGTTTTTTCGGCTTCAGCCATGATCACTTACCTGCCTGCTGGTTGAGCACAGTCTTCACGCGAGCGATGTCACGCTTAACTTGCGAGAGCAGATGAGACTGCCCCAACTGGCCAGTTGCTTTCTGCATGCGCAGATTGAACTGGTCGCGCAGCAAGCCGAGCAGTTGCTCGTTCAGCTGCTGTGCGGATTTTTCACGAAGTTCATTCGCTTTCATCACATCACCGTCCGTTTAACAAAGGAGGTGGCGAGCGGCAGCTTTGCAGCAGCCAGGGCGAAAGCCTCACGCGCCAGCTCTTCAGAAACACCCTCGATTTCATACAGGACTTTGCCTGGCTGAATCTGGGCAACCCAGTACTCCACGTTACCCTTACCTTTACCCATACGAACCTCGAGAGGCTTTTTGGAGATCGGCTTGTCCGGGAATACACGGATCCAGATCTTGCCGCCACGTTTTACGTGACGGGTCAGAGCACGACGCGCTGACTCGATCTGACGAGCGGTGAGACGACCACGAGCTACAGACTTCAGCGCGAACTCGCCGAAGCTGACTTTGCTACCGCGCAGTGCCAGACCACGGTTGTGGCCGGTCATCTGCTTGCGGAACTTCGTACGCTTAGGTTGCAACATTTGGCGTACCCCTTACTTAGCAGCTTTTTTACGAGGCGCTGGTGCTTGTGGCTTCAGCTCTTCTTGGCGACCACCAATTACTTCGCCTTTGAAGATCCAAACCTTTACACCGATCACACCGTAAGTGGTGTGAGCTTCGTAGTTGGCATAGTCGATGTCGGCACGCAGGGTGTGCAGTGGCACACGACCTTCGCGATACCATTCAGTACGTGCGATTTCAGCACCGCCGAGACGACCGCTCACTTGGATTTTGATGCCTTTGGCACCAATGCGCATGGCGTTCTGTACAGCGCGCTTCATGGCGCGACGGAACATTACACGACGCTCCAGCTGCTGAGCTACGCTCTGCGCAACCAGCATACCGTCGAGTTCCGGCTTGCGGATCTCTTCGATATTGATGTGCACAGGCACACCCATTTGCTTGGTCAGGTCCTGACGCAGTTTCTCAACATCTTCACCTTTCTTCCCGATAACGATACCTGGACGAGCGGTGTGGATGGTGATGCGTGCAGTTTGGGCCGGACGATGGATATCGATACGGCTTACGGACGCGCTTTTTAGTTTGTCTTGGAGGTATTCACGCACCTTCAGATCAGCGAACAAGTAGTCCGCATAAGTCCGACCGTCTGCGTACCAGACGGAGGTGTGCTCCTTGACGATTCCCAGGCGAATGCCAATGGGATGTACTTTCTGACCCATCTCTTCGACTCCGTTACTTGTCAGCAACCTTGACAGTGATATGGCAAGACCGCTTGACGATGCGATCAGCACGGCCTTTGGCACGTGGCATGATGCGCTTCAGCGAACGCCCTTCGTTGACGAAAACGGTGCTGACCTTCAGGTCATCAACGTCTGCGCCTTCGTTATGCTCGGCGTTGGCTACGGCCGACTCCAGCACTTTTTTCATGATCTCGGCGGCTTTCTTACTGCTGAAAGCCAACAGGTTGAGCGCTTCGCCCACCTTCTTCCCGCGGATCTGGTCGGCGACCAAGCGGGCTTTCTGGGCGGAGATTCGAGCGCCCGACAACTTAGCGGCTACTTCCATTTCCTTACCCCTTAACGCTTGGCTTTCTTGTCTGCCACGTGCCCGCGATAGTTGCGGGTACCGGCGAACTCGCCCAGTTTGTGGCCGACCATGTCTTCGTTTACGAGAACTGGGACGTGCTGACGACCGTTGTGTACTGCGATGGTCAGACCGACCATTTGTGGCAGGATCATCGAACGACGCGACCAAGTCTTAATTGGTTTGCGATCGTTCTTTTCCGCCGCCAGTTCGATCTTCTTCAGTAGGTGAAGATCAATAAAAGGACCTTTTTTCAGAGAACGTGGCACTGTCGTATCCCTCTATTTACTTGCGACGACGGACGATCATTTTGTCGGTACGCTTATTACCACGAGTCTTCGCGCCCTTAGTCGGGAAGCCCCATGGCGATACCGGATGACGACCACCAGAGGTACGACCTTCACCACCACCATGCGGGTGGTCAACCGGGTTCATGGCAACACCACGAACGGTTGGGCGAACGCCACGCCAGCGTTTGGCACCAGCTTTACCCAGCGAACGCAGGCTGTGCTCGGAGTTCGAGACTTCGCCCAGGGTCGCACGGCACTCAGCCAGTACTTTACGCATTTCACCGGAACGCAGACGCAGGGTCACGTAAACGCCTTCACGAGCGATCAGCTGAGCCGAAGCACCAGCGGAACGAGCGATTTGTGCGCCCTTACCTGGCTTCAGTTCGATGCCGTGTACGGTGCTACCAACTGGAATGTTGCGCAGTTGCAGAGCGTTGCCCGGCTTGATCGGTGCCAGAGCACCTGCGATCAGCTGGTCGCCAGCGCTCACGCCTTTAGGGGCGATGATGTAGCGACGCTCGCCATCTGCGTACAGCAGCAGAGCGATGTGAGCAGTACGGTTTGGATCGTATTCGATACGCTCGACAGTGGCAGCGATGCCATCTTTGTCGTTGCGACGGAAGTCGACCAGACGATAATGCTGCTTATGACCACCACCGATGTGACGAGTGGTAATACGGCCATTGTTGTTACGACCACCAGACTTCGACTTTTTCTCGAGCAGCGGTGCGTGAGGAGCGCCTTTATGCAGCTCCTGGTTGACCACCTTGACCACAAAACGGCGGCCAGGGGAAGTCGGTTTGCATTTAACGATTGCCATGATGCACCCCTTCCTTACTCAGCACTGCTGCTGAAATCGAGATCTTGGCCTGGCTGAAGGGAGATAACTGCCTTCTTCCAGTCATTACGCTTGCCCAGACCGCGAGCGGTGCGCTTGCTCTTACCCAGAACGTTCAGGGTAGTAACACGCTCAACTTTCACGCTGAACAGGCTTTCGACGGCCTTCTTGATTTCCAGCTTGGTTGCGTCAGTAGCAACCTTGAAAACGAACTGGCCTTTCTTGTCTGCCAGAACCGTAGCCTTCTCGGAAACGTGCGGGCCAAGCAGAACTTTAAATACGCGTTCCTGGTTCATCCCAGCAGCTCCTCGAATTTCTTCACGGCCGACACGGTGATCAACACCTTGTCGTATGCGATCAGACTAACTGGATCGGAACCTTGCACGTCACGTACATCTACGTGCGGCAGGTTGCGAGCAGCCAGGTACAGGTTCTGATCAACAGCGTCCGACACGATCAGAACGTCGGTCAGGCTCATGTTGTTCAGTTTGCCCAGCAGGTCTTTGGTCTTCGGAGTTTCAACTGCGAAATCCTGAACCACGACCAGACGATCAGTACGCACCAGCTCAGCAAGGATGGAACGCATTGCTGCGCGGTACATCTTCTTGTTCAGCTTCTGGGAGTGATCCTGTGGACGAGCTGCGAAAGTGGTGCCGCCGCCGCGCCAGATTGGGCTACGGATAGTACCGGCACGAGCACGGCCAGTACCTTTCTGACGCCATGGGCGCTTACCGCCACCACGAACGTCGGAACGGGTCTTTTGCTGCTTGCTACCTTGACGGCCGCCGGCCATGTAGGCCACGACTGCTTGGTGAACCAGCGTCTCGTTGAATTCGCCGCCAAATGTCAGTTCGGAAACTTCGATCGCTTGAGCGTCATTTACATTTAATTGCATGTCAGCTTCCCCTTAACCGCGAGCCTTGGCTGCTGGACGTACAACCAGGTTGCCGCCAGTAGCGCCAGGAACAGCACCCTTGACCAGCAACAGATTGCGTTCAGCGTCCACGCGCACTACTTCCAGGGACTGCACGGTCACGCGCTCAGCGCCCATATGACCGGACATTTTTTTGCCCTTGAATACACGACCAGGAGTCTGGCACTGGCCGATAGAGCCTGGGACGCGGTGGGATACGGAGTTACCGTGGGTATTATCTTGCCCGCGGAAATTCCAACGCTTGATCGTACCCTGGAAGCCTTTACCTTTGGACTGACCGGTTACATCAACCAGTTGACCAGCAGCGAAGATTTCAGCGTTGATCAGATCGCCGGCCTGGTACTCGCCTTCTTCAAGGCGGAATTCCATTACGGTACGACCAGCGGCAACGTTCGCCTTGGCGAAGTGGCCAGCCTGAGCAGCTGTTACACGGGAAGCACGACGCTCGCCGACAGTGACTTGCACTGCACGATAGCCATCGGTTTCTTCAGTTTTGAACTGGGTGACGCGATTCGGCTCGATCTCAATGACCGTGACCGGAATGGAGACACCTTCTTCGGTGAAAATACGGGTCATACCCGCTTTACGACCGACTACACCAATAGTCATGTTGTAAACCTCATGAGTGTACGGGGCTTTCACCCGCTATGGCCGCCCATTTCAGAGCGTTACACGACCAAGACCGAGTCTTAGCCGAGGCTGATCTGCACTTCCACACCGGCCGCAAGATCAAGCTTCATAAGTGCATCAACGGTTTTATCCGTTGGCTGGACGATGTCCAGAACACGCTTATGAGTGCGGATCTCGTACTGGTCACGCGCGTCTTTGTTGACGTGCGGGGAAACCAGAACGGTGAACCGCTCTTTACGGGTAGGCAGTGGAATTGGACCACGCACTTGAGCACCAGTACGTTTCGCGGTTTCCACGATTTCCTGGGTTGATTGGTCGATCAGGCGATGGTCAAAAGCCTTCAACCTGATACGGATTTGCTGATTTTGCATTGGATTTCAGACTCCGGCTGCTATTCCCACCGGGCGCAATACGCCCGTTAAAAGGAGGCGCAATTCTATAGACGCCCCAGATAGGTGTCAACCCAATAAAAAAGCCCCCGCTAAGCGGGGGCTTTTTCAACTCATCAAAGCTGACTCAATAAAGAGATCACTCGATGATTTTAGCTACGACGCCAGCACCAACGGTACGGCCGCCTTCACGGATTGCGAAACGCAGACCGTCTTCCATAGCGATGGTTTTGATCAGGGTAACAGTCATCTGAATGTTGTCACCTGGCATTACCATTTCAACGCCTTCTGGCAGCTCGCAGTTACCGGTCACGTCAGTAGTACGGAAGTAGAACTGTGGACGGTAGCCTTTGAAGAACGGAGTGTGACGACCGCCTTCTTCCTTGCTCAGAACGTAAACTTCTGCGGTGAACTTGGTGTGCGGCTTAACCGAACCCGGCTTAACCAGAACCTGACCACGCTCAACGTCGTCGCGCTTGGTGCCACGCAGCAGAACGCCGCAGTTCTCGCCAGCACGACCTTCGTCCAGCAGCTTGCGGAACATCTCAACACCGGTGCAGGTGGTGGTGGTGGTGTCACGCAGACCAACGATTTCCAGGGCGTCTTGAACGCGAACGATACCGCGCTCGATACGACCGGTCACAACAGTACCGCGACCCGAGATCGAGAACACGTCTTCGATTGGCATCAGGAATGGCTTGTCGATAGCACGCTCTGGCTCTGGGATGTAGCTATCCAGAGTTTCCACCAGCTTCTTAACAGCGGTGGTGCCCATTTCGTTGTCGTCTTTGCCTTCCAGCGCCATACGAGCCGAACCGATGATGATCGGAGTGTCGTCGCCTGGGAAGTCGTAGGTGGACAGCAGGTCGCGAACTTCCATCTCAACCAGTTCCAGCAGCTCAGCGTCGTCTACCAGGTCAGCCTTGTTCAGGAAAACCACGATGTACGGAACGCCTACCTGACGGGACAGCAGGATGTGCTCACGGGTTTGCGGCATCGGACCATCAGCGGCCGAGCAAACCAGGATCGCGCCGTCCATCTGCGCAGCACCAGTGATCATGTTCTTCACGTAGTCAGCGTGACCTGGGCAGTCAACGTGAGCGTAGTGACGAATGTTCGAGTTGTACTCAACGTGCGCGGTGTTGATGGTGATACCGCGAGCTTTTTCTTCTGGAGCGCTGTCGATCTTGTCGAATTCAACTACGGCCGAACCGAAAACTTCGGAGCAGACGCGAGTCAGAGCAGCGGTCAGAGTGGTTTTACCGTGGTCAACGTGGCCGATGGTGCCAACGTTTACGTGCGGTAGGGAACGATCAAATTTTTCTTTAGCCACGACAATTAACTCCTAGCCTAAAGGGGCTGAATCAGCCTTGTTTTTTGGTAACGGATTCGACGATGTGCGACGGAGCCGTATCGTATTTTTTGAATTCCATAGAGTAGCTTGCGCGACCCTGGGACATGGAGCGAACGTCGGTCGCATAACCGAACATCTCACCCAGTGGAACTTCGGCACGGATAACCTTGCCGGACACTGTGTCTTCCATACCCTGGATCATGCCGCGACGACGGTTAAGGTCGCCCATCACATCACCCATATAGTCTTCAGGCGTAACAACCTCTACCGCCATGATCGGCTCGAGCAACTCACCACCGCCCTTCTGGGCCAGTTGCTTGGTCGCCATGGAAGCAGCCACTTTAAACGCCATCTCGTTGGAGTCGACGTCGTGGTAAGAACCATCGAACACGGTAGCCTTCAGGCCGATCAGCGGATAGCCGGCAACAACGCCGTTCTTCATCTGCTCTTCGATACCCTTCTGGATAGCCGGGATGTATTCCTTAGGAACCACACCACCCACTACTTCGTTCAGGAATTGCAGACCTTCCTGACCTTCGTCAGCAGGAGCAAAGCGAATCCAGCAGTGACCGAACTGGCCACGACCGCCGGACTGACGAACGAACTTGCCTTCGATTTCGCAGTTCTTCGTGATGCGCTCACGGTACGAAACCTGTGGCTTGCCGATGTTGGCTTCGACGTTGAACTCACGGCGCATCCGGTCAACCAGGATGTCCAGGTGCAGCTCGCCCATGCCGGAGATGATCGTCTGACCAGTCTCTTCATCAGTCTTAACGCGGAAAGACGGGTCTTCCTGAGCAAGCTTGCCCAGAGCGATACCCATTTTTTCCTGGTCATCCTTGGTCTTAGGCTCTACGGCAACCGAAATAACCGGCTCCGGGAAGTCCATGCGAACCAGGATGATTGGCTTGTCAGCGTTGCAGAGGGTTTCACCAGTGGTGACGTCCTTCATGCCGATCAGGGCCGCGATGTCGCCAGCGCGCACTTCCTTGATCTCTTCACGGGCGTTTGCGTGCATTTGCACCATACGACCAACGCGCTCTTTCTTGCCCTTAACCGAGTTGATCACGCCGTCGCCGGAGTTCAACACGCCCGAGTAAACACGGACGAAGGTCAAGGTACCCACGAATGGGTCGGTAGCGATCTTGAACGCCAGGGCCGCGAACGGCTCGTCGTCGCTTGCATGACGCTCCATCTCTTCTTCCTCGTTATCAGGGTTGGAACCCTTGATAGCAGGAATGTCGGTCGGAGCAGGCAGGAAGTCGATAACGGCGTCGAGAACCAGGGGAACGCCCTTGTTCTTGAACGAAGAACCGCAAACAGCCAGAACGATTTCGCCGGCGATAGTACGTTGACGCAGAGCAGCCTTGATCTCGGCGATCGACAGCTCTTCACCTTCCAGGTACTTGTTCATCAGCTCTTCGCTGGCTTCGGCGGCGGCTTCAACCATGTTGTTGCGCCATTCTTCAGCCAGTTCAAGCATGTCCGCAGGGATTTCCTTGCGAACCGGAACCATACCCTTGTCAGAGTCGTTCCAGTAGACAGCTTGCATGTTGATCAGGTCGATCTGGCCCTGGAAGTTATCTTCCGAACCGATAGCCAGCTGGATCGGCACCGGAGTGTGACCCAGACGCTGTTTGATCTGACCGATCACGCGCAGGAAGTTGGCACCAGCACGGTCCATCTTGTTTACGTAAACAAGACGTGGAACGCCGTATTTGTTGGCCTGACGCCATACGGTTTCCGACTGAGGCTCAACACCCGAAGTACCGCAGAACACAACGACCGCGCCGTCGAGTACGCGCAGGGAACGCTCTACTTCAATGGTGAAGTCTACGTGGCCCGGGGTATCGATTACGTTGAAGCGATGTTCGTGTGGGTACTGCTTCTCGGAACCTTTCCAGAAGGCGGTAATGGCAGCAGAAGTAATGGTAATACCACGCTCCTGCTCCTGAACCATCCAGTCTGTGGTCGCGGCGCCGTCATGCACCTCGCCCATTTTGTGACTTTTGCCAGTGTAAAAAAGGACGCGCTCGGTGGTGGTGGTTTTACCAGCATCCACGTGAGCGACGATACCGATGTTACGGTAGCGACTAATCGGAGTAGTACGAGCCATAAAGCCCTCGCAAAATTAGTGAAGCTAAAATTAGAAGCGGTAGTGCGAGAAAGCTTTGTTAGCTTCGGCCATACGGTGCACGTCTTCACGCTTCTTAACAGCAGCACCTTTACCTTCAGCAGCATCCAGCAGTTCGCCAGCCAAGCGCAGAGCCATGGACTTCTCGCCGCGCTTGCGGGCGAAGTCTACCAACCAGCGCATTGCCAGAGCGTTACGACGGGACGGACGAACCTCGACCGGAACCTGGTAAGTAGCACCACCAACGCGGCGCGACTTCACTTCGACCAGCGGAGCGATGGCGTCGAGTGCTTTTTCGAAGAGTTCCAGGGGATCGGTGCCGGTCTTGCGAGCCGCAACGGTTTCCAGGGCACCATAAACGATACGCTCGGCAACGGCTTTCTTGCCGCTTTCCATAACGTGGTTCATGAATTTGGCGAGGATTTGGCTTCCGTATTTCGGATCGTCCAGAATCTCACGCTTTGCTGCTACGCGACGTCTTGGCATTGATAAGCCCTCAAACGGTCTTCAGGTTAGCTCGGGACAGATCCAGTGGATGCGCGCCCGACCTTACTCTTATCGACTCAATAAAATGAAAATCTGCAAAACGGCCGATTACTTCGGACGCTTGGTACCGTACTTCGAACGACCCTGGTTACGGCCTTTAACGCCGGAAGTATCCAAGGAGCCGCGAACGGTGTGGTAACGAACACCTGGCAAGTCTTTTACACGACCGCCGCGGATCAGTACCACGCTGTGCTCTTGCAGGTTGTGGCCTTCACCACCGATGTACGAGGAAACCTCGAAACCGTTGGTCAGACGCACACGGCATACTTTACGCAGTGCCGAGTTAGGTTTTTTCGGCGTAGTGGTGTACACACGGGTGCACACACCACGACGTTGCGGGCAGTTCTGCAGCGCAGGCACGTCGGATTTCTCGACGATACGCTTACGCGGCTGACGTACCAGCTGGTTGATAGTTGCCATCTACTAGCTCCACTGTTGTCTTGCGACGCTATTGTCTTGCAAGAAAAGCAAAATGGCAGGAACGAATTCCCGCCAAATTTAGGGGATCAAGAGTCTAAAGAGGATCTTGTCCCCAGTCAAGGCAAGGCCCCGACCTCCCCGCTCGTCGAACCTCGACAAATTGTCTCGACTCGATGAACGGCTTGATCAGGGCCTCAGCTCATTTTTCGCAGAACTCAGTTACCGCTCGAGTTCAGCGCTTCGGTCAGTGCAGCTTCCACTTCACTGGCGCTTACGCGCAACGGCTTGTCTGCATCACGACGACGCTTGCGCTCACTGTGATAAGCCAGACCGGTACCAGCCGGGATCAGACGACCCACGACCACGTTTTCTTTCAGGCCGCGCAGGTAATCGCGCTTGCCGGTTACGGCCGCCTCGGTCAGCACGCGGGTGGTTTCCTGGAAGGAAGCCGCCGAGATGAACGATTCGGTCGACAACGACGCCTTGGTGATACCCAGCAGAACGCGGGTGAACTTGGAGACAAACTTGTCTTCCGCGTTCAGACGCTCGTTCTCTACCAGAACGTGAGTCAGTTCCATCTGGTCGCCCTTGATGAAGCTGGAATCGCCAGACTCGGAGATCTCAACCTTACGCAGCATCTGACGCAGGATGGTCTCGATGTGCTTGTCGTTGATCTTCACGCCTTGCAGACGGTAAACGTCCTGGATCTCGTTGACGATGTACTTGGCCAGCGCGCTCACACCCAGCAGACGCAGGATGTCGTGCGGATCGCTCGGACCGTCGGAGATAACTTCGCCGCGGTTTACCTGTTCGCCTTCGAACACGTTCAGGTGACGCCACTTCGGAATCAGCTCTTCATACGGATCACTACCGTCGTTCGGGGTAATGACCAGACGGCGCTTGCCTTTGGTCTCTTTACCGAACGCGATGGTGCCGCTGACTTCAGCCAGAATCGACGCTTCTTTCGGACGACGGGCTTCGAACAGGTCGGCAACACGCGGCAGACCACCGGTGATGTCACGGGTTTTCGAAGTTTCTTGCGGGATACGAGCGATAACATCACCGATCGCAATCTTCGCACCGTCCGCAACACCGACCAGGGCGTTGGCTGGCAGGAAGTACTGAGCGATAACGTCAGTGCCTGGCAGCAACAGATCCTTGCCGTTGTCATCAACCATCTTCACCGCAGGACGAATGTCCTTGCCGGCAGCCGGACGGTCTTTGGCATCGAGTACTTCAATGTTGGTCATACCGGTCAATTCGTCAGTCTGACGCTTGATCGTGATGCCTTCTTCCATGCCCACGTAGGTCACGGTACCTTTCATTTCGGTAACGATCGGGTGAGTGTGCGGATCCCACTTGGCCACGATTGCGCCAGCGTCGACCTTGTCACCTTCTTTAACCGAAATCACGGCACCGTACGGCAGCTTGTAACGCTCGCGCTCACGACCGAAGTCGTCAGCGATTGCCAGCTCACCGGAACGGGACACAGCAACCAGGTTGCCATCCACACGCTCAACGTGTTTCAGGTTGTGCAGACGGACGGTACCGCCATTCTTCACCTGAACGCTGTCGGCTGCGGAAGTACGGCTTGCCGCACCACCGATGTGGAACGTACGCATCGTCAGCTGGGTACCCGGCTCACCGATGGACTGGGCAGCGATAACGCCGACCGCTTCACCGATGTTCACCTGGTGACCACGAGCGAGATCACGGCCGTAGCACTTGGCGCAAATGCCATAGCGGGTTTCGCAGCTGATCGGCGAACGCACGATCACTTCGTCGATGCTGTTCAGCTCGATGAACTCGACCCACTTCTCGTCTACCAGAGTGCCAGCAGGAACGATGACGTCCTCGGTACCCGGCTTGAATACGTCACGGGCAATGACACGACCCAATACGCGCTCACCCAACGGCTCTACAACGTCACCGCCTTCAATGTGCGGAGTCATCAGCAGACCGTGTTCGGTGCCGCAATCGATCTCGGTCACGACCAGATCCTGCGCCACGTCTACCAGACGACGAGTCAGGTAACCGGAGTTCGCAGTTTTCAACGCGGTATCCGCCAGACCTTTACGAGCACCGTGAGTCGAGATGAAGTACTGGAGTACGCTCAGACCTTCACGGAAGTTCGCAGTAATCGGCGTTTCAATGATGGAACCGTCCGGCTTGGCCATCAGACCACGCATACCGGCCAGCTGACGAATCTGTGCTGCGGAACCCCGCGCACCCGAGTCGGCCATCATGTACATCGAGTTGAACGATTCTTGCTCGACTTCGTCGCCGTGACGGTCGATGACTTTCTCTTTCGAGAGGTTGGCCATCATCGCCTTGGAGACTTCGTCGTTCGCTTTCGACCAAAGGTCGATCACTTTGTTGTACTTCTCGCCCTGGGTTACCAGGCCGGAGGCGTACTGGCTCTCGATTTCTTTCACTTCGTCGGTGGCAGCACCGATGATGCGGGCTTTTTCATCCGGGATAACGAAATCGTTAACACCGATGGAAACGCCGGAAATGGTCGAATAGGCAAAACCGGTGTACATCAACTGGTCAGCGAAGATCACGGTCTCTTTCAGACCAACCACGCGGTAGCACTGGTTGATCAGCTTGGAGATCGCCTTTTTCTTCATCGGCAGGTTGACGACGTCGAACGACAGACCTTTTGGCACAACCTGGAACAGCAGCGCACGGCCGACAGTGGTGTCGACGATACGAGTGTTGTTCACGCTGTTGCCGTCACGATCGTTCACGGTTTCGTTGATACGAACCTTGATCTTGGCGTGCAGTGCGGCTTCGCCGGCACGGAACACACGGTCAACTTCCTGCAGATCCGCGAACACACGACCTTCGCCCTTGGCGTTGATGGCTTCACGAGTCATGTAGTACAGACCCAATACAACGTCCTGCGACGGAACGATGATTGGCTCACCGTTGGCTGGCGACAGAATGTTGTTGGTCGACATCATCAACGCACGCGCTTCGAGCTGGGCTTCCAGCGTCAGCGGTACGTGCACGGCCATTTGGTCGCCGTCGAAGTCAGCGTTGTACGCGGCGCAGACCAGAGGGTGCAGCTGGATAGCCTTACCTTCGATCAGTACCGGTTCAAACGCCTGGATACCCAGACGGTGAAGGGTCGGTGCACGGTTGAGAAGAACCGGGTGTTCGCGAATCACTTCAGCGAGAACATCCCAAACCTCTGGCAGTTCGCGCTCGACCATTTTCTTGGCCGCTTTGATGGTGGTCGCCAGACCACGCATTTCCAGCTTGCCGAAAATGAACGGTTTGAACAGCTCGAGAGCCATCTTCTTCGGCAGACCGCACTGATGCAGACGCAGGGTCGGACCTACGGTAATTACCGAACGACCCGAGTAGTCAACACGCTTACCGAGCAAGTTCTGACGGAAACGACCTTGCTTACCCTTGATCATGTCAGCCAGGGATTTCAGAGGACGCTTGTTCGAACCGGTGATAGCGCGGCCACGACGACCGTTGTCGAGCAGTGCATCGACAGCTTCCTGCAACATACGCTTTTCGTTGCGCACGATGATGTCAGGAGCGGACAGATCCAGCAGGCGCTTCAAACGGTTGTTACGGTTGATCACTCGACGATACAGATCGTTGAGGTCGGAAGTCGCGAAACGACCGCCATCCAGCGGGACCAGTGGACGCAGATCTGGCGGCAGAACCGGCAGAACGGTCAGCACCATCCACTCTGGCAGGTTGCCGGAACCTTGGAAGGCTTCCATCAACTTCAGACGCTTGGACAGCTTCTTGATCTTGGTTTCGGAGTTGGTTTGCGGAATTTCTTCACGCAGACGGCCAATCTCGTGTTCCAGGTCGATAGCGTGCAGCAGTTCACGGACAGCCTCAGCACCCATACGGGCGTCGAAATCGTCACCGAATTCTTCCAGCGCTTCGAAGTACTGCTCGTCGTTCAGCAGCTGACCTTTTTCAAGAGTGGTCATGCCCGGGTCGATAACGACATAGCTCTCGAAGTAGAGAACGCGTTCGATATCACGCAGGGTCATGTCCATCAGCAGGCCGATGCGGGACGGCAGCGATTTCAGGAACCAGATGTGGGCAACCGGCGAAGCCAGTTCGATGTGCGCCATGCGCTCACGACGAACCTTGGCCAGTGCAACTTCAACACCGCACTTCTCGCAGATCACACCACGGTGCTTCAAGCGCTTGTACTTACCGCACAGGCACTCGTAATCCTTTACCGGGCCAAAGATCTTGGCGCAGAACAGACCGTCACGCTCAGGTTTGAACGTACGGTAGTTGATGGTTTCCGGCTTTTTAACTTCACCGAACGACCACGAGCGGATCATCTCAGGCGAGGCCAATCCGATACGGATGGCGTCGAACTCTTCGACTTGACCCTGGTTTTTCAGCAAATTCAGTAGGTCTTTCAAGGCCTTTCCTCCTGGCGGAGCAGAGAGCGGGCAATCCTGCCCCGCTCTCGATCGCGTCACGTGTTATTCGGTTTCCAGATCGATATCGATGCCGAGGGAACGAATTTCCTTGATCAACACGTTGAAGGACTCGGGCATGCCCGGCTCCATACGGTGATCGCCGTCCACGATGTTTTTGTACATCTTGGTCCGGCCGTTCACATCGTCCGACTTCACTGTGAGCATTTCTTGCAGAGTGTAAGCAGCACCGTATGCTTCCAGTGCCCAGACCTCCATCTCCCCGAAACGCTGACCACCGAACTGCGCCTTACCACCCAGCGGCTGCTGGGTAACCAGGCTGTACGAACCGGTAGAACGCGCGTGCATCTTGTCGTCTACCAAGTGGTTCAGCTTCAGCATGTACATGTAGCCAACGGTAACTGGACGCTCGAACTTGTTGCCGGTACGGCCGTCGGTCAGCTGCATCTGGCCGCTTTCTGGCAGGTCTGCCAGTTTCAGCATGGCCTTGATTTCGCTTTCCTTGGCACCGTCGAACACTGGAGTGGCCATTGGAACACCGCCACGCAGGTTCTTCGCCAGATCCAGGATTTCCTGATCGGAGAAGCTGTCCAGATCTTCGTTACGACCGCCGATCTGGTTGTAGATCTCGTCCAGGAAGGTACGCAGTTCAGCGACTTTGCGCTGCTCTTCGACCATCCGGTTGATCTTCTCGCCCAGACCTTTGGCCGCGAGGCCCAGGTGGGTTTCAAGGATCTGACCAACGTTCATACGCGAAGGTACGCCCAGCGGGTTGAGGACCACGTCGACCGGGGTGCCATTGGCATCGTGCGGCATGTCTTCAACCGGCATGATCACGGAGACCACACCTTTGTTACCGTGACGACCGGCCATCTTGTCGCCCGGCTGGATGCGACGACGGATTGCCAGGTAAACCTTGACGATCTTCAGCACGCCTGGAGCCAGGTCATCGCCCTGCTGCAGTTTGCGCTTCTTGTCTTCGAACTTGTCGTCCAGCAGACGGCGACGATCAACGATGTAGGCCTGAGCCTTCTCGAGCTGCTCGTTCAGAGCATCTTCAGCCATGCGCAGTTTGAACCACTGACCATGCTCAAGACCGTCGAGTACTTCGTCGGTGATGTCCTGACCTTTCTTCAGGCCGGCGCCGCCTTCAGCCTTGTGGCCTACCAGAGCGGAACGCAGACGCTCGAAGGTCGCGCCTTCAACGATGCGGAACTCTTCGTTCAGATCCTTGCGGATCTCGTCCAGCTGGGACTTCTCGATCGACAGCGCACGAGCATCACGCTCAACGCCGTCACGCGTGAAGACCTGTACGTCGATGACAGTACCTTTGGTGCCCGTTGGCACGCGCAGGGAAGTGTCTTTAACGTCGCTGGCTTTTTCACCGAAGATTGCGCGCAGCAGTTTTTCTTCCGGAGTCAGTTGGGTCTCGCCTTTCGGAGTGACCTTGCCTACCAGGATGTCGCCTGCGCCAACTTCAGCACCTACGTAAACGATACCGGCTTCGTCCAGCTTGTTCAGCGCAGCTTCACCCACATTAGGGATGTCCGCAGTGATTTCCTCTGGGCCAAGCTTGGTGTCACGTGCCACACAGGTCAGTTCCTGAATGTGGATCGTGGTGAAACGGTCTTCCTGAACTACACGCTCGGACAGGCAGATGGAGTCTTCGAAGTTGAATCCGTTCCATGCCATGAACGCGATGCGCATGTTCTGACCCAGAGCCAATTCACCCATGTCGGTGGACGGGCCGTCGGCCATGATGTCGCCACGCTGAACACGATCCCCCTTGCTCACCAGCGGACGCTGGTTGATGCAGGTGTTCTGGTTCGAGCGGGTGTATTTGGTCAGGTTGTAGATGTCGACACCAGCTTCGCCGGTTTCAACTTCGTCATCAGCAACGCGAACCACGATACGGCTGGCATCAACGGAGTCGATCACGCCGCCGCGACGAGCCACGACGCAAACGCCGGAGTCGCGAGCCACGTTACGCTCCATGCCGGTACCGACCAGCGGCTTGTCAGCACGCAGGGTTGGTACAGCCTGACGCTGCATGTTCGAACCCATCAACGCACGGTTGGCGTCGTCATGCTCGAGGAACGGAATCAGCGACGCTGCAACCGAAACTACCTGCTTCGGCGAAACGTCCATCAAGGTGACGTCTTCCGGCGCCTTGACGGTGAATTCGTTCAGGTGACGCACGGCCACCAGTTCGTCGATCAGGACTTTCTGCTCGTTCATGGTCGCCGAAGCCTGCGCGATCACGTGATCGGCTTCTTCAATGGCGGACAGGAACACGATGTCGTCGGTGACCACACCCTCTTTCACCACGCGGTACGGGCTCTCGAGGAAGCCGTACTGGTTGGTGCGAGCGTAAGCAGCCAGGGAGTTGATCAGACCGATGTTCGGACCTTCCGGCGTTTCAATCGGACAGACACGACCATAGTGAGTCGGGTGTACGTCACGGACTTCGAAGCCCGCGCGCTCACGAGTCAGACCGCCAGGGCCGAGTGCAGAGACACGACGCTTGTGGGTGATCTCGGACAGCGGGTTGTTCTGGTCCATGAACTGCGACAGCTGGCTGGAACCGAAGAACTCTTTCACCGCCGCAGCCACTGGCTTGGCGTTGATCAGATCTTGCGGCATCAGGCCTTCGCTTTCAGCCATCGACAGACGCTCTTTGACCGCACGCTCAACACGTACCAGGCCAACGCGGAACTGGTTCTCGGCCATTTCGCCTACGCAGCGAACACGACGGTTACCCAGGTGGTCGATGTCGTCGACGATGCCTTTACCGTTACGGATGTCGACCAGAGTCTTCAGTACCGCGACGATGTCTTCCTTGCACAGCACGCCCGAACCTTCAATCTCGGTACGACCGATACGACGGTTGAACTTCATCCGGCCGACCGCAGACAGGTCATAGCGCTCAGGGCTGAAGAACAGGTTGTTGAACAGGGTCTCGGCAGCGTCTTTGGTTGGCGGCTCGCCTGGACGCATCATGCGATAGATCTCGACCAGCGCTTCCAATTGGTTGCTGGTGGAGTCGATCTTCAGCGTGTCGGAGACGAACGGACCGCAGTCGATGTCGTTGGTGTACAGAGTTTCGATGCGTACGACGCCGGCCTTGGCGATTTTCGCCAGGATCTCGGTCGAAAGCTCGGTGTTGCACTCTGCCAGGATCTCACCGGTAGCCGGGTGCACGATGGCCTTGGCGGTGGTACGACCCAGAACGTAGTCCAGAGGCACGTCCAGCTCTTTGATCCCGGCTTTTTCCAGCTGGTTGATGTGGCGGGCAGTAATACGACGGCCCTGCTCAACGATCACCTTGCCTTTGTCGTCCTGGATATCGAGAACCGCAACTTCACCACGCAGACGCTGAGGTACCAGCTCCAGGCTCAGGCCTTCGCCTTTCACGTGGAATACGTTGGTAGTGTAGAACGCGTCCAGCACTTCCTCGGTGGTATAACCGAGCGCGCGCAGCAGTACCGAGGCCGGCAGCTTGCGACGACGGTCGATACGCACGAATACACAGTCTTTCGGGTCGAACTCGAAGTCCAGCCACGAACCGCGGTAAGGAATGATGCGCGCGGAGTACAGCAGCTTGCCGGAGCTGTGCGTCTTGCCACGGTCGTGGTCGAAGAACACGCCCGGGGAACGGTGCAGCTGGGAAACGATAACACGCTCGGTACCGTTGATTACGAAGGTACCGTTCTCAGTCATCAATGGGATTTCACCCATGTAGACTTCTTGCTCTTTGATGTCCTTGATCGCTTTGTTCGACGATTCTTTGTCGAAAATGATCAGGCGCACTTTTACCCGCAAAGGTACGGCGAAAGTTACACCGCGCAATACGCATTCTTTGACATCAAATGCCGGATCGCCCAGGCGATAACCGACGTACTCCAGCGCAGCATTGCCGGAGTAGCTGATGATCGGGAAAACGGATTTGAAGGCCGCATGCAGGCCCACGTCGCGGAACTGATCTTTAGTCGCTCCCGCTTGCAAGAATTCACGATACGAATCCAGCTGGATGGCCAGGAGGTAAGGCACATCCATGACGTCCGGCAACTTGCTAAAGTCCTTGCGGATACGTTTTTTCTCAGTATATGAGTAAGCCATCAGCGTTCCCCAGCTTGGTCACCTGCTTGTTTGGCCCCTCCCGACGGGAGCAGCCAGAAAATCGTGCAAACCCCATGGTTTGCGCCACCGCATCGGGTGGTTACAGCTCGTTATCGACACCGACCCAGTCGGCTGCCAATAACGGAAAAAGGCCGGTGGCAAGAGCCACCAGCCATCAGCCTGTCGCTTGACGCTCGGGCTGGAGGAGCAAAGTCGATGCTTACTTCAGCTCGACTTTAGCGCCTGCTTCTTCCAGCTTCTTCTTAGCGTCTTCAGCAGCTTCTTTCGAAACGCCCTCAGCTACAACCTGAGGAGCGCCGTCGACTTTCTCTTTGGCTTCTTTCAGGCCCAGACCGGTCAGTTCACGAACTGCCTTGATCACGTTTACTTTCTTCTCGCCGGCTTCAACCAGAACAACGTTGAACTCGGTTTGCTCTTCAACAACAGCGGCAGCAGCAGCTGGACCAGCAGCAGCAACAGCAGCGGTCACGCCGAAGGTTTCTTCCATTGCCTTGATCAGCTCAACAACCTCCAGAACGGTTTTCTGGCCGATTGCTTCGATGATTTGTTCGTTAGTCAGAGACATGACTCAATTCCTGATTTGGTGGACAGCCTGTACGGCCGTCGAAATAAACAAAAATACGCGAGAGTGGAAACGCTCAGCCTCAGGCTGCAGCTGCTTCTTTCTGATCGCGAATTGCCGCCAGAGTACGAGCCAGCTTGCTGGTAGCGCCTTGAATCACGCTCATCAGTTTCGCAATAGCTTCGTCGCGAGTTGGCAGGCTTGCCAGCACGTCGATCTCATTCGCTGCGAGGAACTTGCCCTCGAACGAAGCTGCCTTGATCTCGAACTTATCCTGACCCTTGGCAAATTCCTTGAACAGACGAGCAGCAGCGCCCGGGTGTTCGTTGGAGAATGCAATCAGGGTCGGGCCGGTGAACACGTCGTTGAGGACACTGTAAGGAGTGTCAGCAACAGCGCGCTTGAGCAGGGTGTTACGTACAACACGTACGTAAACGCCAGCTTCACGAGCCTCTTTACGGAGTCCGGTCATTGCGCCTACTGTTACGCCACGGGCATCAACCACGACAGCGGACAGAGCGACTTTGGCAGCCTCGTTGACTTCAGCGACGATGGCCTTCTTGTCTTCGAGATTAATTGCCACGGGTTTAACTCCTGCTTGTTACCGTTTCATCCGATCGAAACCGAATGTCGTTTTGGTGTCTGATTCGGTAAGGAACCGGGAGCACCATCTGCGTAGGCTTGAGGTTTAAGACTTGCGTCGCCTACGGTCTTGGATAGCCCCCGCCAGGCAGGGACCCCAATCTTTCAATTGGCGCAGTCAACTGCGCCAATTTTTGTCTTACGCGTCCAGCGAGCTCTGGTCGATGACCAGACCTGGGCCCATAGTGGTGCTCAGGGTAACGCGCTTGACATAGATACCTTTCGAAGAAGCTGGCTTGATACGCTTCAGATCAGCGATCAGGGCTTCAACGTTTTCCTTCAGCTTGACGGCATCGAAGCCGATCTTGCCAACGGAAGTGTGGATGATGCCGTTTTTGTCGGTGCGATAACGAACCTGACCAGCCTTGGCATTTTTAACCGCGGTAGCGACGTCTGGGGTAACAGTGCCGACTTTCGGGTTAGGCATCAGACCACGTGGACCGAGGATCTGACCCAGTTGACCTACAACGCGCATGGCATCCGGGGATGCGATCACTACGTCATAGTTCAGGTCGCCGCCTTTCATTTCGGCAGCCAGGTCGTCCATACCTACACGGTCAGCGCCGGCAGCCAGAGCGGCCTCAGCAGCTGGACCCTGGGTGAACACAGCAACGCGAACAGTCTTGCCAGTGCCGTGTGGCAGCACGGTAGCGCTACGAACGACCTGGTCGGATTTACGCGGGTCTACGCCCAGGTTTACAGCTACGTCGAACGACTCGCTGAACTTGACAGTCGACAGCTCGGCCAGCAGTGCAGCGGCGTCTACAATGTTGTAGGCCTTGCCTGCTTCGATTTTGCCGGCGATAGCCTTTTGACGCTTGGTCAGCTTAGCCATTACACACCCTCCACGTTAAGGCCCATGCTACGAGCAGAACCGGCGATAGTACGCACGGCTGCATCCATATCAGCTGCAGTCAGATCCGCGTTTTTGGTTTTCGCGATTTCTTCCAGCTGAGCACGGGTAACAGTGCCAACCTTAACGGTGTTCGGACGAGCGGAACCGCTGGTCAGACCGGCCGCCTTCTTCAGCAGTACCGAAGCAGGGGTGGATTTGGTTTCGAAAGTGAAGCTACGGTCGCTGTAGACAGTGATGATCACCGGAGTCGGCAGACCAGCTTCCAGACCCTGGGTACGGGCGTTGAAAGCTTTGCAGAATTCCATGATGTTCACGCCGTGCTGACCCAGAGCAGGACCAACAGGTGGGCTTGGGTTAGCCTGAGCGGCCTTCACTTGCAGCTTGATGTAAGCGGTAATCTTCTTGGCCATGAGGCACTCCAATTACGGGTTCGAACGCCTCGAAAGGCTCCCCGGTTACTTGCGCGTTTATCCCAGTGACGACAAAACCCCACAGCCTAGGGCTGCGGGGTTGGGATGCTTGCTCAGTTAGACCTTTTCGACCTGACTGAACTCCAACTCTACCGGAGTAGAGCGTCCGAAAATGAGCACTGCCACTTGGATCCGGCTCTTTTCGTAATTAACTTCTTCAACAACACCGTTAAAGTCAGCAAACGGACCGTCGTTGACTCGAACGGTTTCGCCTGGTTCAAACAACGTCTTCGGCTTCGGCTTGTCGCTACCGTCAGCAACGCGACGCAGAATCGCCTCAGCTTCTTTATCAGTGATTGGCGCTGGCTTATCAGCAGTACCGCCGATAAAACCCATCACCCGAGGAGTATCCTTGACCAAGTGCCAAGTACCCTCGTTCATATCCATCTGAACCAGCACATAACCTGGGAAGAATTTGCGCTCGCTTTTGCGTTTCTGGCCATTACGCATTTCAACCACTTCTTCAGTGGGAACCAGAATTTCGCCGAAGCCATCTTCCATGCCAGCCAGCTTTACGCGCTCGATCAACGAACGCATGACATGCTTCTCGTAACCCGAGTAAGCATGCACAACGTACCAACGCTTAGCCACGGGACACCCTTAGCCGACAATCAAGGAAACAAGCCAGCCGAGCAGGGAATCAAGCCCCCACAACAGCAACGCCATAACCAGAACAACAGCCACAACAATAAGCGTGGTCTGCGTCGTTTCTTGGCGAGTTGGCCATACGACTTTACGAATCTCGGCGCGAGCTTCCTTAACCAGTACAAAGAAAGACTTGCCCTTGGCAGTCTGCAGGCCTACAAAGGCAGCTACAGCAGCAATGACAAGCAATGCGAGTACGCGGTACAGGATCGGCGAAGCAGCGTAATACTGATTGCCGACAACGCCAACAATTACCAAAGCGACTACGACGAGCCACTTGAGCAAATCGAAGCGAGAGCCTTGAGCTTCAGCTTTAGGAGTCATCTATGAAGATCCTGTGAAAAGAAAGCCAGACACACCGAGTGAATCTGGCAGGTCAGGAGGGAATCGAACCCCCAACCTACGGTTTTGGAGACCGTCGCTCTGCCAATTGAGCTACTGACCTAAAACAAAATCAGGCCGACCATTATGCCGGCCTGAAAAAGACATTACAACTGTTTACTCGATGATCTTGGCTACGACGCCAGCACCAACGGTACGGCCGCCTTCACGGATTGCGAAACGCAGACCGTCTTCCATAGCGATGGTTTTGATCAGGGTAACAGTCATCTGAATGTTGTCACCTGGCATTACCATTTCAACGCCTTCTGGCAGCTCGCAGTTACCGGTCACGTCAGTAGTACGGAAGTAGAACTGTGGACGATAGCCTTTGAAGAACGGAGTGTGACGACCGCCTTCTTCCTTGCTCAGAACGTAAACTTCTGCGGTGAACTTGGTGTGCGGCTTAACCGAACCCGGCTTAACCAGAACCTGACCACGCTCAACGTCGTCACGCTTGGTACCACGCAGCAGAACGCCGCAGTTCTCGCCAGCACGACCTTCGTCCAGCAGCTTGCGGAACATCTCAACACCGGTGCAGGTGGTGGTGGTGGTGTCACGCAGACCAACGATTTCCAGGGCGTCTTGAACGCGAACGATACCGCGCTCGATACGACCGGTTACAACAGTACCGCGACCCGAGATCGAGAATACGTCTTCGATTGGCATCAGGAATGGCTTGTCGATAGCACGCTCTGGCTCTGGGATGTAGCTGTCCAGAGTTTCCACCAGCTTCTTAACAGCGGTGGTGCCCATTTCGTTGTCGTCTTTGCCTTCCAGCGCCATACGAGCCGAACCGATGATGATAGGAGTGTCGTCGCCTGGGAAGTCGTAGGTGGACAGCAGGTCGCGAACTTCCATCTCAACCAGTTCCAGCAGCTCAGCGTCGTCTACCAGGTCAGCCTTGTTCAGGAAAACCACGATGTACGGAACGCCTACCTGACGGGACAGCAGGATGTGCTCACGAGTTTGTGGCATCGGACCATCAGCGGCCGAGCAAACCAGGATCGCGCCGTCCATCTGCGCAGCACCAGTGATCATGTTCTTCACGTAGTCAGCGTGACCTGGGCAGTCAACGTGAGCGTAGTGACGAATGTTCGAGTTGTACTCAACGTGCGCGGTGTTGATGGTGATACCGCGAGCTTTTTCTTCTGGAGCGCTGTCGATCTTGTCGAATTCAACTACGGCCGAACCGAAAACTTCGGAGCAGACGCGAGTCAGAGCAGCGGTCAGCGTGGTCTTACCGTGGTCTACGTGACCGATGGTGCCAACGTTGACGTGCGGCAGGGAACGATCAAATTTTTCCTTAGCCATCGATATCACCCCTAACAGAAGAAATTGAGCAAACGACACGAGCCATTAAAACAAAGGCAGATATTTTCATATCTGCCTTGTTATATGGAGCTCTTGAGCGGATTTGAACCGCTGACCTCACCCTTACCAAGGGTGTGCTCTACCAACTGAGCTACAAGAGCGTAACACTTTGCACAACCTGCAAACTTGGAGCGGGTAGCGGGAATCGAACCCGCATCATCAGCTTGGAAGGCTGAGGTTCTACCACTAAACTATACCCGCGGAGCTTGCAGCTCACGCTAAAATCTGGTGGAGGGAGAAGGATTCGAACCTTCGAAGTCGTAGACGTCAGATTTACAGTCTGATCCCTTTGGCCGCTCGGGAACCCCTCCTAATCAGGCCGGCATTCTATACCATGCCAAACCTCTGTCAAGCATTTTCTCATTTAAAAACCTGAGGTTAGCTGCATTGACACCACCCCACTGCATCAACCTTTTCAGGTCTTCGCTGTGGAGCGGGCGCCATTCTATGCAAACTATTCCGCAGGTGCAACCCCCTCGCACAGCATTATTTTATGTTTTAACTCATTGAATTCCTTGGAAAGGTTTTGTAGCTGAGCATCACCCAGCAAACGCTGGGTTTCGGGCGTAATCTGGAACCAATATGAGCCGCCGGAAGACTCTTTTGACGAAGGAAGAGCTTTTGCTCCAAGCTCCGTCAAACGCTGTTCCAACACCTGAGCAGACTCAGGTAGACCCAAGCCGCCTATATATAGGCACTGCCCATCAGGCTTTCCCCCAGTCCTTTTTTCACGGGAAGCATCACCTCCAGCCTCACTCAACAGGCGAATATCCTGTTGCGAGCCACGATAAAGACTGAGCGGCGTGACATCCTTTGCGCGCAGAGGGGCCTCCTGCTGATGCCAGACGTAATAAAACACATTGAGTACCAGAAGCAGGAGGAACAACCAACGCATACAAACCTCAGGACAAAGGACACGCCATAGCCAAACCCACGAACACCAAATCGGAAACAACCCGAGCCTCAGGCGCGACATCCGAGACCAGCTCCGCATCACCACCGGTGATGAAGACTCGGTAGTCATCACCCCAGTAGGAACGCGCCATCTCCAACTGCGTCAACACGAATCCTCTGAGCATCAACGAACAGCCACGCTCTACAGCCTCAACTGTATTGCGCCCCGGAGCCTGGCTCGTCAATGCCCGCTCCGCCGCGAGATCTCCATAGCGAATTTTTCGAGTATGGGTACGCAGTTGATTACGCATCAGCGGCATGCCGGGACAAATGAAGCCTCCCAAATGCTCACCGTCCGCGGAGATAAAATCGGCGGTCACCGCCGTCCCGAAATCTAGAACCAGACAAGCCCCTTTAGCCAGGTGAAAACCACCAAGCATCGCAAGCCAACGATCGAGGCCAAGGCGCTCATAATCGTCGTAACCATTCTTTACGCCGGACATCTCGCGAGCGGGCGCCGCACAGACAACGGAAATGCCGAACTCCTGCTTAAGCAAGCCAATAAGCAAATTGGTCTCATCTTCAGTTCTTACGCTAACAAGGCGACATTTGACGAGAGATACCTTCTCAAGCGACCTTAGATTGTCGACCAAGGCGCCATCAGAGTCGACCACTCCTTCCGCGATCAAGGCTCCCGCCTCAGCCCGCAGCACACGCCACTTGATAAAGCTGTTTCCACAATCAAGCTCAAGAATCATCACGCAACCTCAAGCTGAGCTCACCACCACTAAAGACTTTTTCCACACCGTCTACCTTTAGCCGCAGTGCGCCTTGATTATCGATTCCCAGCACCACACCATCTACTTGATTGACCCCCGCAGTGAGAGAAACCGGCTGCCCCTGCCACAAATGGCTCGCCTCCCACTCCGCCCGAAGCACAGAGAAGCCGCCCGATTGGTGACGCTGCAAATAGAGTTGCAGCTGCTTACTCAGCTCAACCGCCAGAATATTGCGATCACAAGATTTACCCGACTCCAGACGCATTGAAGTCCATTGCTGATCGACTTCATCTGTAGCTTGCATGTTCACATTAATGCCTATGCCCAACACTACATGACACACGTCTGCCGGATCGCCAACCAGCTCCAACAGGATCCCGGCGATTTTTTTTCGCCCGACCAATACATCATTGGGCCATTTCAGCCCTGCACCTGGCACCCCAAGCGCATGCAAGGCCTGCATGACCGCGAGACCAACAACAAGACTTAACCCCTCAAGCTGACGCATCCCACCATCGATGCGCAACACGAGGCTGTAATAGAGGTTTTCAGCAAACGGACTAACCCATTTACGCCCCCTGCGCCCACGCCCTGATCTTTGGAGCTCGGCCAGTACAAGAAAGGGAGCCGCCCGCCCCCGATCCACCGCGCGCAACGATTCAGCATTAGTAGAGTCGACGGAATCAAAGATACTGACAGACCAGCCAGGAAGACTTTCCGCTATCTCGAGCGAGTCAAGCAAAGTCAATGGCGAGGCTAATTGATAGCCCCGCCCCCGAACTTTATGTATGGATAACCCAAGCTCAGCCTCCAGGTGCTGAAGCTGCTTCCACACCGCACTTCGACTAATTCCCAGGGCAGCCCCCAGAGCCTGACCGGAATGGAATCGACCATCCTTCAGAAGGTTCAACAACGTCAGCATGCAGGTCTCGCCTCAGAATGAGGCCCGAATAATAGCCATGCACCGGGCCGCTGCATAGAATTCAAACAATCCAATTTCCTGCGGGCAAAACAAAACCCCAACTGCTTTCGCAATTGGGGTTTCGGAATT